>CAJUCT010000006.1:8393-120235 GCA_910585015.1 uncultured Acetatifactor sp. | reverse complement strand
GCTTGGGCGTCCCTATGTTGTTCAGTGCGATTTCCCGAGATATGCTGTTTTTAATTTGAGTTCCGCAGCCGGCGAAACAGTTTTTTAGCTTTAGTGAACAGTGCTCCCCTGACCATATCCACCAGGATGCCCACTGTGAATACCAGCAGCACACTGCCAAACGCCCGCGGCACCAGCGCCCAGGAACTGCACTGCAGGGTGGCGCCCAGCCATTGGGGCCAGAGCATGCGCAGTTCAATATGTTCGTGCAGCAGATACACTCCCAGAGTATAGGGGGCCACCCGCAGAATCACCTTGCCAATCAGCGTTTCCCCTGACAGCTTCCAACCGGAAAATGCATAAAACAGGGAAATTGCCGCAAACAGGTTCAATATATGATTGTATTCATAGGGCGCGTGGATAAAATTACCCAGCCGCCCGGTCCTCAGATATACCAGCCGCACCCCCAGGGTCAGCCCGTAGATCAGTACACAGCTGCCCAGATAGCACATTGCCGCCCGCTTTCCTTTTTGCAGGAAGGGGATTCCATACAGACGCATGTATGCCGCCACTAGGAACACACAGACGAACCACAGACCGTCATAGCCCTCACTGTCTATCTCCAGCTTTACCGGCAGCACGGATTTGCTGACGGAGAAAAAGAGAAGGAGCAGGAAAATCATATTTCTCAGCTGTCTCTGGCTAAGCTGCCTGGCCCCTGCGGCCAGCACCGGCGAGAGCAGGTACATAATCACGTAGGCTGTGATGAACCAGTAATGTGACATCTGATTCGGAAACAGGTATTGCAGCAGCCGGTACACCGTCAGCTGCTCCGGCTTTAATAGCCCCAGCGGCTTTAATAGCCCCAGCGCCATCAATATCGGCGGAATCAAAAGGCTGTAAAACAACACCTGGCAGACCAATTCCGCCAACCGTCCCACCTTAAAACCCGACTCCACCAGAAAATAGCCGCTGATCAGCATGTAGACATTCACCGCCACAATGGAAAATGCCTCCAGAAGCCATGTGACGTAGGCCCCTGTGCCAAATTCCTCCGTGAGGGGAGTCAGCAGTTCCCCCTTGGACAAATAGTGCAGCATCACCACCATCATCATGGCAAGGATGCGCAGCAGTTCTATACTTACAATTCTCTTTTTCATCAATCTTTCCTCTACATGCATATCGCTGGCTTTGCCTGCGATACTGCGTTAACGCGTATTTGGAAGTTTTACCTCCAAACTTCCCTACCCCGCTACCGCTTCCAGCTGCCCGTCACATTCCCATACACATTATCTGTCACCTGGCTGATAATATACCGGGGACGTCCCTTGACTTCCTCGTAGATCCGGGCGATATAATGGCCTATGATCCCCAGACTCAACATAATGAAACCGCCGATGATCAGGATCAGCAGAATCACCGTGGTAAAGCCCTCCACCGCCGTGCCCGTCAGGTATTTTACCAAAGTCTGCACTGCCAGCCCCAGGCTGAACAGGATGGCCACCAGCCCCAGCACCGTCACCAGCTGCAGGGGCAATGTGCTGAAGGAAGTGGCGTTGGTAATCGCATAGCGCATAAGGCTGAAAAAAGACCATTTGCTTTCCCCATAGATCCGCTCCTGTACCTCGTACTCCACACTGACAGTCTTGAAGCCTGCCCAGAAGGTCAGCGCCCGGAAAAAAGTATTTTTTTCCGGCAAGCCGAGAAGCACATCTACCACCTTGCGGTCCAGCAGCTTGTAGTCCGAGGAGGCGTTCATATCCATCTTGATGAGTCCGCTCATAATCTTGTAGAACGCGCCGGCAAAGCATTTGTGCAGGAAACCCTCCCTGCCCCGGCTGGTCTTGATTCCCTCCACCACCTCATAGCCCTCGTTCCACAGCTTCCACATCTGGGGAATCACCTGGGGAGGATGCTGCAAATCGCAGTCCATGACTATGACCGCATCCCCTGTGGCCAGCTGCAAACCCGCGAAAATGCTGGCCTCCTTGCCAAAATTCCGGGAGAACTCCGCCCCTTTGACACAGGGATTCTGCCGGGCCGCCTTCAGGATTTCCTGATATGTGCCGTCCCGTGACCCATCGCTGACAAAGATAAGTTCATACTCTATCTGCTCCTGTGTAAGCAGTTCCGACAGTGTCAGGGCCGTATGGGCAATATTCTGTTCTTCATTGTATGAGGGAAGTACAATAGACAATAAAGCCATCTTTTGTCCCGCCTTTCATTTTTACTTTTCTCTCTTTTTTACAAAAGCAACCAGGGATATTCCCGCCCACAGAATAAAAGACACATATGTAAGATTTGCCACCTTACCCTGTCTACGTCCATAGATATACATTGTCACCGCCGTGCTTTCACTTTCCTCGTCCAGGATAAACATTTTACGATTCTCTACCGGAGAGACGATCCCCTTGGCAGTACAGTACAGGCATGGCGCGCAGTCCCCCAGATCCGTCATATACACCTCCCAGGTATATGTTTCCCCTGCCTTGACGGCACGATTTACAGGAATCTCGAAAAAGCCTCCGTCCGGCACTGTTGTCAGAGAGTATTCGCGGCTCACAATTACTTTGTTTCCCATGTTTCGCAAAATAAAGTGCATTACACCTTCCGATACCTCTCCGTTTTTACGATCTATATCTACGGAGATCGCTTTAATATAATCGGCCTGAGGAACAAAGGACTGTTTCACTACTATTTCTTCCGTCAAATCCACTGTTTTTTCCAGAGCCTCACTGCCGTTGTGGGATACCTGTCTTATACGGAAAATCCCCACAGGCACTGTAAGAATGACCGCAATTACCATGAATGTACCTACCACACAACAAATCATTCTATCCCTCTTCATTTTCCACCCCGGTCCTGTAAATTCGGTAAACATCAAATTCATTCATTTCAACACCCAAATGTCCCACATACTCAGATGTAAGGTTGTATGCCTCCAACACATATTGCGGAAATGTTATATTCCCATATGTATCAAGAAACCATATATTATCATACTCCCCTCCCAGGTCAAAATCCAACATGTAGAATAGCTGATCTTCCTCAAAGTGGCATCTATAAACCAGAGTATTGATCTCCCAATTATACAGCACCACATCCCCTTCGCCAAGATATTCCTCGAAAAATGCTTCCGTCTGCCTGACATAACTCGAATTATATTCCTGATGATATGCCTCCCTGTAGCTTCCCACACCATAACAGGCAAGAAACAACATCATAGACACAAAAAAGGGGTTCTGTGTCCCCCTCAGCGAAATGGCCAAAAAGACACACAATAGTCCCATTGCCGGAAAGGCGTATCTGTTATAATATATCGGATTCTTTATCAGGGAAATAATCACTCCCCCCAATGCCGTGAAAAATGGGACCGACCAGCACAGGAGTGCGAAAACGTCTTCCGTTCTATGTTTTTTTGCGATAAGAACCACATTTACAATGCCTGCCACCACCAAAATACACAAAATCAGTATCGCGGTATGTTTTACATCATTTTCAAAGGCCCATGTGAAATACCCCCAGACGGTTTCCCACGTGATTGGCTCAATCCAATAATCGGTTCTATTCATTGTGCCGCCTGCCTGCCGCAGAAAAATCCTAAACCACGGCAGATAGACAAGCACCATGGACATAGAACTGATCGCCCATGGTAATAGCCTCTTCCTGTTTTTCAAAACAATACATAGAAAAAGCAGACCGCAAATCACACTCGCAGATATAAAGGCATAATTATGTGTATAAGATGCGGCCACTCCCATCAGCGCAAACAGTATCCAGTCCCTTTTTCTACTCATCACATAGGCATCGTAAGCCGCCAGACCGCAGACCGTTATGAATAGAAGCGCCCATGAATACATTCTAAGCTGCACGGCATATTCCATAGTACAGGGAAACATTCCAAGCATAATCTGGAAAATGGCTGCCGCTTTCATGCCAAATCCTTTTGCATAAAGCCATGAACCCCCTATGCCCAAAGTAAGCGCTACAGGAATTATAGAGACAATCTTCTGCACCAACAGCCGATATTCATGAGTCGGAAAAAGTAAAGCAGCAGTTTTAGCAATAAAATAGTAAAGCGGAGGATGCACGTCTACCGCTGTTTTTCCGATAATCCCTGCATAATCATTTTTTATCATCGCAAGGGTATACGCTTCATCAGCCCACACATTATGATTAAAGCACAATAACAGATACGCTATTCCCATACATGCCGCGATCATCCATATAGCCAGATATTGCCCTTTCCTCAACTCCTCATTCCTTTCTATGGTCAAACATTGTTTTCTCCTGTTATTATCAATCATTTCTCTACCTGTATACCACAAGTTGCGCCCGTACTCTTCTGTCCTTATTCCCTATTCTCCGTCTTGATATACATAACACCGTCAATGATCCGAATGGAATCCGCACCGGGAAAGCTCTCCATCTCCCGGTAGGCTTCACTGTAATACATCTCCTCCATGGCCTCCGGGGGCAGAACGTTCAGTGTCGCGCCCAGGTAATTTTGGATAAACGCCTGGTAGTTGGCCCCGGTGTACAGCAGACTGTCGCCGCCCATGCCGATCATGCCCGCCGTCACCTCCCCGGTCAGGTCCGTCACCGGGTAGGGCTGGTCCCCCACCACGCCGATCATGGCGATGGGAATCCCCTGATAGTACCCCTCCGTCTGCTCAATCCGGTCCAGAAGCCGGATGCAGTAGGCGTAGGTTTTCTCATACTTTTTCTCCAGATTGGAGTAGGCAATCTGATCCATCACCCCATAGTTAAACGCCAGCACCAGACCGCATATAAGCGCCAGCCATGCTGCCCAGGGCCGGTGCCGACTGTGACGGCTGACGGCCGCCACCATACATATAGGCAGCAGCACCCACTGATAGCGCATAAGCAAATGGTAAGTCACATCCGGCGAAATGACTATAATCAGGTTCATGGCGATGGGCAGACCCACGACAGTTACGGCTATTATAGCGAAAAACCATGGACTTTTCCACCACTTTTTTTGTCCGCACAGGGAAAACAGCACCGCCAGGACGCAGATGCCAAGCAGGATCATGGCTCCCCAGGCAAAGGGATTGTTCATAAATACATTGCCCTTCAGAGTAAAGGCCAGAAAATCTCTGTACATCTGCATGACCGTTTCCGCCAGCCCCCTCCGGGGTACGCTGCCCATGCCGCTGATGCCTTGGTAGGAGGCCAGTTCTTTTCCCTGGATCCGCAGCAGGATCTGCAAAATCACATAATAGGAGGCAACTCCCAGCCCTCCCATCCACACATAGGCAAGACCCTTCTTGGCCTTTTCCCGGACAGCGCCCTCCGACACGCCCAGCATATAGATGCCATACAGACAGAGCAGTACCGCAAAAGGCAGGTAGGACTGGTATATGCCCAGACTGCATGCCAGACACAGCGCGCCCGGCAGAAAGCCCAGCCGGTATCTTTTGGTAAGCAGCACCGCCAGCACCGCCAGCAGCACTGCCAGCATATAACCGTCCATGGTGAACACATAGGCAAAAGTGGAGGCCAGGGAAGGAAACACTGCCAGCAGGCCGCCGATCACTGCCGCTGCCCAGCCCTGTCTCACCTCCAAAAACTCCACCAGCAGCGCACTGGCAATGCCCAGGTACAGCATAGCCAGCAGACCGATGAGCCAAGGCAGTGTGTAGTAGGAAGAAACCCCGCAAGCCACGGTCAGAAACCATCTGCCGGAGGTTATCATATTCTGATCAAAATACATGCTTGCCAGCCCGTCGTGATTGGGGATATCCCGCAGCATAATGGGCATATGGCACAACAGGCCCACGAGAAATGTGCTGAGAAAAGCCAGCTTCCACTCCCTTTTGCAGTGTTTCCATATGTTGTTCCAAGTCTCCGTAGGATTTTTCAATTGGTCCGTTCTCCTGTTATGAGTTCCGCATATTCCCGGAGAGTACACAGGGTCCGTTTTCCATCCCAGGCCTCGTAGGCGTCCCGGCATAACTCCGTGCATTCTCCGGCAATATGCTGTTTATAAGTTCTGTAAGTACGCGGCCAGAGTCTCCGCCATCTTCTGCCGTCCGGCCTCGTTGGGATGTACACCATCCTCGGTATAAAGATTCCAGTCCGCCTCATTTTCATGGGGATAGTACTCGTGGTACAGATCCAGAAATTCCACGCCGCACTCCTGAGCCACCCCGCGCTGGGCCTCCACGTACTCCTCCAGATACCCGCCGCCAAAATCACGGTTCTCACAGTTGCTGCGGGCTCCCTCTTCACTATTCAAAAACCAGCAGTAGGTTGGGCTCACGAAGATAATCCGCAGTGACGGATAACTCTGCCGCAGAAAACGTATCCCTGCGCGCATGGCTCCCTCCATGGTATAGGTATCCTCCGGATTGTCCGGGTTGCGGATAGGGCTGCCTGTGGTATAGTCGTTCATCCCGTAGCTGACCACCAGCGTCCGCACCGAGGAAAAGTCCAGCCTGTCCAGTTCGTCCACAATATCCCCAAAATGCATAGTGACATAGTCCTTGGTGCGGATGGTCTGCTGTCCCCCGAAATCCTGGGCCGCAGCCGCCTTTGCCAGCTGGGAGAAGGAAAGCCCGTTCCAGTAAAAGGCGTCCTGGCCCTCCCGGTTCTGCTGGCTCATGGTGGTGCCGCCGAAATCACCGTTGAACACAGTCATACCCGTCTGCCGGGACACCAGCCACGGTATGGAGGTCTCATCCCTGTATTGCCCTATAAGGCTGTCCCCCAGAAAAAGCACCTCCGCCTGGATGTCCGTCTGGCGGTTCGAGCGCAGCAGCAGGGGAAGCAGCGCCAGTATCAGCAAAATGCCGCAGATCCCATATACCGTCTTCTGTTTTCTCCTGTTCCCCTGCTTCTCCGCTTTCAAGCCGCTCCCGTTCCTTTCAAATCCACTTTTATTTGGGCAAACGCGAAATGTTCTCTGCATAACGTCTTTCTTCCTGCACCAGCATCCCCTCCGCCAGCCGCTTGGCGCCAAGACCATCCACCAGCCCTTTAGCCCTTTGGGACAACTGCCTGCGCAGCTGCCAATCCTCTGCCGCCCGCCGCACCAGATTCCCTATATTGTCCAGTGTGCCTGCGCTGTCCCCATGATATTTCCCCGCGCATAAGCCGATCTTCTGTCTGCCGGCATACTCCGTCAGCGCCTCCTGATTCTCCGCATAAGAAAAGCATACAAAGGGCACACCCAAAGCACATAATTCGTACACGGTGGTTCCTCCCGCCGTAACCGCCAGATCACATTGCAGCATCAACTTCGCCATATCGTCCACCTGCCGGTGAACCGTCACCCGGGGATGCGTCTGCGCGTAGCCTTCAAGCCATGCCCCATGGGGATTGCAGGGGCCGGACACCACATGAATCCGGCATTCCATATCCTTTATTCTCTCCAGAATTTTCCCTGCTATGTTCTCCCGATCTCCCCCTCCGGTAGTCACCAGAAGTTCTTTCACCTGCTCCCGCACATGGTAGTCACGTCCCACAAACCGGGAGCGGAGGGGAACATAGGAGGCCCCTATAAATAATTTTGTACCCTGCCCCCCACCCGATCCGGAAATATTTTCCCTGCCCTGTCTGTAAGCCTCCTCATAGGAGCGCCTGTCGGCAAAGGCATTATAATTGATCACTCCGTCCACGGGCCAGATACGCCCCGGCACATCCTCCAGCAGATATACCTTGCCGTAAGCTCTCAGGGCCTGTAAATATTCCGCTGTGACAAAATAGCTGTCCACCAGGATTACCGATGGGGTGTACATATGTTTCACACTGTGAAGGGCATTATGGTTTCCACCATGCAATAACTGTTCCAGCCGGGGCAGTTCTGAAGACATAGCGCGGTAATCCGTCCCCAGCGCCTGCGCCTCAAAGCCCCTGGCCTGCACCAGCGCCGCCGACTCTTCATCCGCGCACCAGAAAACCACATGCCCCCGCTCCCCTATCTGCTCCGCAATGGTCAGACAGCGCATCAGATGACCTGCCCCGATATCGGCATTGCCGTCGGCACGGAACACGATATCCGCCTTTTCTCCTGCCTCCATCAGCCATTCCTCCTATTATAAGTCGCTGCGCGACGGCTCTAAAGGGTGTAGTCCCTTCGGCGCATTCTCAGGAGAGACATCTTTCATTCGTAAGGGATCTCATGAAAGATGCTCTCTTGCGCCTTCACGACTTCACCTGTTCTGCTATTATAAGTCGCTGCGCGACGGCTCTAAAGGGTGTAGTCCCTTCGGCGCATTCTCAGGAGAGACATCTTTCATTCGTAAGGGATCTCATGAAAGATGCTCTCTTGCGCCTTCACGACTTCACCTGTTCTGCTATTATAAGTCGCTGCGCGACGGCTCTAAAGGGTGTAGTCCACCTTATTCCTCCACAAGGCTCCAGGCCATGGGGGTTCCCTTCTTGGCATCTCTGGTGATCCGCCGGCCCAGCAGCTGCTCATAATATTTTGTGTGCAGTCCGTCCGCCGGCCTGACGGAACGCAGATTTTCCGGGGTAAATACATCTCCGGCCTTCATATCCTGCGCCACGAACAGGGAACGGCTGTGTTCCCTCTCTCTTGCCTGTTTGTCCGATAAGTCGTAGGTCACCTTCCCCAACGCCTTTTCCAGAATGCGGATATTGTCTACCATCTCCTTAAATTCCTGGGGTTCCATGGAAAACGCGGCGTCCGGCCCGCCGTCGCTGCGGCAGAGGGTCATATGCTTTTCCACCATCTTAGCCCCCAGCGCCACCGCCCCGGTGGCCACCGCCGTGCCCATGGTATGGTCTGACAGCCCCGCCAGGCATTGAAAAGTCTCCGCCAGATTGGGGATGGTGCGCAGATTTACATCCTCATAGGGAGTGGGATAAGCGGAACAGCATTTCAGAAGGATCACCTGTTCATTTCCCTCCTCCCGGCAGGTTTGCACCGCCAATTCTATGTCGGCCAGACGGGCGATACCTGTGGCCAGGATCACCGGCTTGCCCAGCCGGGCCACCTTGCGGATCAAGGGAATATCCGTGATCTCAAAGGACGCTATCTTGTAGGCCGGTACATCCATCTCCTCCAGAAAATCCACGCTGGAAAAATCAAAGGGCGAGGAAAAAAGAAGCAGCCCCATCTCCTCCGCCATTTTTTTGAGCCGGGGCTGCCACTCCCAGGGCGTATAGGCCGTCTGGTACAGCTTGTGCAGGGTGATCCCGTCCCACAGCGTCCCCTGGGTGATCTGGAAACAGGGATCATCACAGTCCAGCGTGATGGTATCCGCTGTGTAGGTCTGGATCTTGACCGCGTCCGCCCCCGCCTCCCTGGCGGCTTTCAGAATCTCCACCGCACGGTCGAAATCCATGTTATGGTTGCCGGACATCTCCGCCACAATAAAGGTGGGGGAGTCCTGGCTGATTATTTTGCTGCCGATTCGGATTTCTCTGTCCATACTTACCTCTTCCCCGCATATCGCAGGCTCACCTGCGATATTGCATTAATACGTATTTGGATGTGCAACATCCAAACATACCTCTTCCCTGCATAATTATTCCTCAAAAGCGATACGCTCATATTTTTTCCCTGTCCGCACCTGCTGCCAGCGCTCTCTGGTCATCCGCATAAAGGTCACATCATAAAATGTATCGTTCTTGCGGATATGCGCCTTCTTCTCCTCCAAAATCTCACAACCGCACAGCAGATGCAGCTGGATCACGCCTTTATTCAGGGAAAATACATCGCTGATCAGCGCCTCTTTTCGCAGCGTGTCAAAGATATAGTCATACAGACTCATCTCCAGGCTCAGAGCCGTCTTCAGACTCCTCAGTTTCTTTTCACCCACATAATAGGCCCAGCCCAGCACCCCGTCCTCCCGGGAAAGCCCGGTCAGGTTGATAACCCCCGCCTCCTGGCCGTCCACCAAAATCATCCGGTAATACACATCCGGGTTGTCCTGTACAGCGGCGAACCATTTTTTCTGCCCCTCCAGGGTCAGCCGGGGATCTGTGTTCATATAACGGGTGATCTCGGGGTCCATGCGCCAGTTCATGATGGTCTCCAGATCCGATTCCCGGATTTTACGCAGTGTCACACTCATGTTTACCCCTCCGCGGATATGGCCAGAATATCCGCAACCCCCGTCATCTCCATGGCCTCCTCCAGCGGGACCGAGATGCCCAGCCTGGACTCCAATTCCCCGATAATCATGACCTGGGCCACGGAATCCCATACCTCCAGATCCTCCATAAGAGTGGTCTCCGTCACCGTGCCCTCCGGCACCTGTAAAATCTCCGTAATCAGAGCGATAATTTTCTCTTTCATGTCAACTCCCATCTGTCCGCTTCCGCAGACCTTACACCGCTGTAGGTTCTGCCGCCCTTCAGCATTCCCTTGCGCTGTCCGCCGCTTTATTCTGCGTTTTTATCCGGTATCTCTATCCATGCCACATGCTCCGCCCTGGCGGGCCTGTCCGCCAGCCGCAGACAATACTCCTTTTCCCCGCCGCTGTCCTGGGAAACCAACTGGTATCCCAGCCGGTCATATAACTGCTCCACAGGCTTGTTTTTCGCAGTGGGCACATACCGGCCCCGCAGCTGCCCATACCCCGCAGCCTGAAGGTCCGCCTCCATATACCCCAGCAGCGCGTCCTCCACCTGCTTGCCCATAACCCGGCAGCTCAGCACCCATTCCTCGATAAAAGGCGTCTCCCCCGCCAGGTCCACAATGGCGGCAGACACAAGCCCATAATCGCCAAAGCAATCCTCTACTCTATAAAGATACACCTTTTTGGAAGAATTAGCCACTATATTTTGCATTTCCTCCTGGCTGTAGCGCAAGGTGGTCAGATTAAACTGGTTGGTCTTATTCACCAGCTGTACCAGCCGTTCCATATGCGCCGCCGGGTCCACGGTCTCCGCCCGGATCCGGAGCCGGCGCAGATACTCCCCGAAATCTCCCACCTGTTCCTCCAGGCGGTTTCTCTGTTCATTTTCCGCGTACTGCCTTGTCTTCTCCCGATCCTCCGCCGTCAACCGGGGCTTTCGGAAATACTTCTTATAGATCTCCGTCAGCGCCGGGGCCAGTTCTATGGGATTGTCGGGAAAAGAAGGCACCTCCACCTGAGGCAGCATCTGCTTTACCAATTCCCGCTCCTCAGGACTGTCATCCCAGAATACCATAGCGTCCAGCCCCAGATTCAAACTGTCCGCAATCTCCCGGATATTCTCGTGTTTTTGCCGCCAGTTAATCCGCCGGACGGCAAAATCCTCCTCCCGCAGCACCATGTGAGGATGCTCGCGGATCACCGCCAGGGCATCCTCTTCATTGTTTTTGGAAACAATGCCCAGCACCACACCGGACTGTGTCATCAGCCGCAGCACTCTTTGGGCGTTCTTGTAGGCCAGCCCCTGATGATCCTCCGACAACTCCAGCGGCGTGTGCTCCCGCTCTCCCGCCAGACCTCCCCACAGAGTGTTGTCCAGATCTACCAGCAGCACCTTTTTTGGCACTCCTGCCTCCGTCTCCACCAGATAGCCGATCTCCTCCGCCAGTCTCTTCTGTGCATCGACGGTGTGCAGGATCTTGCCCAGATACCAGGTCTTCAGAGAAAAGCTGTTCTCCTCCCCCAGGCCGCCGATAATCTGCCTGTAAGGAAAAATTCGGACATTCTCATGGCGCTGCCGCAGCCATACAAGGCCCCGCAGCCACTGCTCTTCCAGCTGTTGTCTCAGAGAACTCTCAGGCAGCGCGCCAATCTCCGGCCCCCATAGCCAGGCATCGGACAGATAATACAGCCGTCCCGGCAGAATGCATCGCTCCATCTGCTCGAACCAGTCGTGCAGCCGGGGCGCGTCTATACATAATTGGTCCTCCCGAACCTTGGGTAAATACAACTCATGCCCCAGCAGTTCCATCAAATCCATAAGTAGGAACGTGATCTCCGGGGCAAAGGCATGATAGGAGGACTGCTCGTTCATCAGTATGCCCAGTTCGTTGCCATAGCCTTCCGCCTCGTAGACCTGGTGATCTTTCTTCAGCAGGCGGATCACATAATTCATATTTACATTGGATAGAACCGCAATCTTTTTACCCATTCTATACTCCTATTTATACTGCTTAACCGTTAAAATTGCCGAGTAACCTGACTACATAACGCCAGCCATATACGTTTAACCAGTGCAGTACGGTAAATTCTGGCGTTATGTAGTTTAAGTTCCGCATCCGCCCTGCCAGCACACTCCGCTTTCACAAACAAAAGCACAAAGGGCACTGCCGTCATGACGGGATACAGATACCGCAGCTGCACCGTGGGGCCCAGCACCAGTGTCACATAATATCCGGCGATCAGGCTCACCGGCAGCATCAGCATATATTTTTTGCGTATCCACAGAAACGCCGCCAGAGACAGCCATATCCACAGATATACGCCCGGAACCATGATCATCCGCAGCACCGGGGCGCGCAGATACATGTTCTCGTCCGCGTAGCGCTCCATGGCCTCATGCAGTCCCTCCCATTTGGAGTCCTTGTAGATACCAAAGTCCGCCAACTCGTGCTCCACCCACCGGGTCTGGATATAGCCCAGCCCCCGCTCAAGGCCGTTCTCGTTGATGTGGGCGTGACTCTCATCTCCTATATAATAATATCCCATATTTACGGCAAATGCTGCATTCACATAATCCCCCGGATACCGGGCCAGCAGCCGCAGGTAAGTATCCAAAAATTCTCTGGTGCGGTATCGGACCACATAGGTGTAGGTATGTCTCTTCACCGGGTCAGCAATATCCGGCCTGTACTCCCGGTAAGCCTGGTCCAGGAGGAAATCGTCTATCAGCTGCCGATCCCGCTCCTCCATGGTGGCGTCATCCTCCGGCAGCACACCCGCGCCCCCGTGATAGATCATGGTGCGGGCCAGCTGCTGGATGGGGATGCTCAGCATCTCCCGCTTATCTCCCTGCTGGGCTCCCGTCCCTCTGGCCAGCAGGGAAAGTCCCAAACTGCCTGCCAGAATACCCGCCAGGGTCCCTGTGAGCAGACGCAGCGCCAGCCTGCGGCGGCCATGACGCCGGATACATCCCACAGCCAGAAAAAATGCCACCGCCAGCAGCGCATATCTGCCGTTGTTGCGAAACAGCACCATGCCCAGGGCGGACAGCAGATACCCCACATCCCACCGCCCCCAGCCCAGGCGGTTCTCCCCCTGATGAATCAGCTGGCAGAAGCATATCATCTGCAGCAGGAAAAACATGGTAAAAAACACGTCCTTGGTCACGGTGACGCTCATATATATATGGAAGGGAAACAGACAACACCAAATCCAGGTCAGCGCAATCCATACGGTCCCCACTCTGAGGGATCTCAGCCACGCAATCCCGGCGCCAAAGGTAAGCGCCAGACACAGCAGCTGAAAAGCTGTATAGAGGGCAATGCCCGTGTTCACATCCCCCAGCCCGTTTCCCAGTTTTGCGAACAGCCCCACCAGCAGGGTGTGGGCCAGGGGATGATGGGTTCCGTAGGATCCGCTGACCACCTGGCCCATCTGAATGGTTATATCATAGGCACAGATTCCCGGGTAATAGGCCAGGTATCCCGGCAGCCAGCACAGCAGCATGGTTGCCAGCGCCAGGCCAAAACAGCGAGACGGCCCCGGCAGTTCCCTGATGCCTGTCAGCGCCTTTTTCTCTCTTCCAAGGCTTTGGCGCATCACCAGCCCTTCCAGCGCCAGAATGCCCAGGCCCGCCGCCGCGCTGACCAACAGACCCGCCGCCAGCAAAAGCAGTGTCCCTCCCAAGTTCCACCGGATATTTCCCTCCTCTGCCAATTTCCAGCCAATATACTGACTGGTCACAAACAGAAAAAGAAGCAGCCACAGGCAGATGAATTTTCTCTTGCGGGATCCTTTTTTACCGCTGCCTGCCGTCATGACATCTGCTCCTTCATAAAGCGGTATTTTATCTCCGCGATCTCCCAATCCGTCTGGTTATCTATGTCCTGCACCTCCATCTCCGACACCACATAGGGCAGGATATTGCCCACCATCAGCTTTTTGTTCTTCCGAAAAGCCTCCGTGTAGAACAGGTAAAACTGCCCCACATCGTGGTAGTGAGGCTCCAGATCCTGGGATCTGCTGTCCAGGTATTGGGGATATTCAAACACCAGACGCCCTTCCTTCACGATCATGGCCCGCTGGGGCGGATAGGAAAAGTTGACCACCGGGATCAAAGTATCCGCATCGCTGCCCTCCAGCCTCTCCATGGCACATTTGAGTTTGTCCGCCGTCACAAAGGGAGCCGTGGGATAAATGCAGCAGCCCAGGTCATAATGCGCTCCCCGCTTCCCGTACTCCTCCAGCACTTCCAGCAGCACATCGTTGGTGGTGGCAAAGTCCCCTGCCGTCCGTTCGCTGCGGTAAAAGGGAACCTCCGCCCCATACTGCCTCGCAATCCCGGCGATCTCCCTGTCCTCCGTAGACACCATCACCGTGTCGAACAGGCCGGACTCCCTGGCCGCCTCTATGGAATAAGCCAGTATGGGCTTGCCGCAGAACTCCCTGATATTTTTCCGGGGAATCCGCTTACTGCCGCCCCTGGCCGTTATAATCGCAATTTTACGCATATCTAATGCCCCTTTCTCTCCCCATGTCCTGTCATGGACACAACATTACCGGACACCTTCTGGCGGCGGGCCAGTCACTGGCAGTTCTATCGCCCCAGTCTCTTTCTCCACCGCCTGACCCACAATTTAAGCCCATAATAATAGAAAAAACGCGCGTCCGACCGCATCTGCAGGGCAATCATCCGCTGTTCCTCCGGGTCCGTGTACTGTCGGTAATAGGTATTGTCCTGAAAATCGGGAAAAGCCTCTCTGATGCCCCGGCCCAGTTCTTTCACGAAGGAAAGCTTCCTGTGAGGACAACCCAGCATATAGGAAAATAACGTCACTGCATAGTACAGTTCCGTAAACCGGTACTGGATCTCCGGGTAGTACTCCTCCAAAAATCCCCGCTCCCGGCACTGCCGGAGCATCAGCTGCGCCGCCCGCATCCGATCCCGGCACTTCTCCTCAGACACATGATGCACGGTGGAGGTCTGGTGTTGGTAATAGTAGTACAGCGGTTCCTCCACCCGCTCAAAACGGGTAAAATACAGGGACCACACCGGCCCGGCGCAGTTGTCCTCGTAGAAAATTCCCTCGGGAAAATCCAGGTGATTGTCCACAATCACCTGCCTCTTATAGATCTTGATAACCATGCTGCCGGAGCGCATAATCAGCTTTCCATGCCTCTCCCGATCCAGCGCCCCGGTCTGCTCCGCGGAATTGTTCCGCACCACCTGCCCCACCTCAAAGGTGTGGGAATTTACCAGATTGTAGTCGCAGCCCACCATATCCGCTCCGGTCTCCTCCGCCCTCTTCAGCAGCTTTTCGTAATAGTCCGGCGTCACCCAGTCGTCGCTGTCGATAAAACCGATCCACTCCCCCGTGGCGGCCTTAAGCCCTGTGTTCTTGGCGCCGCCCTGGCGCCTGTTCACCTCATGGGCCAGCACCCGCACCTTCTCCGGATATGTTCCGGCATACTCCCGCAGAATTTCCAGCGAATTATCCGTGGACGCGTCATCCACCGCAAGGATCTCATAGTCGGATATGGTCTGGTTTATCAGACTGTCCAGACAGAACCGCAGCCTGCCTTCCGCCGCCATATTGTAAACCGGCACAATCACACTCAGTCTCAAAGGAGTTCTCCCCCTCTCTCCACCACGGCTTTGCCGTCCTGCACCCGGTACACCAGGTCGCATTTCTCAATGGTCTGAAGTCTGTGGGCAATGATAATCAGGGTTTTGCGCCCCTGGAGACGGTTGATAGACTCCATGATAGCCGCCTCGGTGTCATTGTCCAGCGCGGAGGTGGCCTCATCCAGAATCAACACCTCCGGGTCATGGTACAACGCTCTGGCGATGCCAATGCGCTGCCGCTGGCCGCCGGACAGACGGATGCCCCGCTCGCCGATACTGGTCTCCAGCCCCTCCGGCAGAGTTTTGACAAATTCATCCAACTGGGCCTCCCGCAGAGCCTCCCACAGCCTGTCCTCGTCAATCCGCTCCTTTGGTATGCCAAAACACACATTCCTGCGGATGGTATCATCCAACATAAAAATCATCTGCGGAATATAGCCCACATTCTTCAGCCAGGCGCGGTAGTGGTTCATCACGTCCGCGCCGTCCGCCGTGATCCGCCCCTGCCGCACCTTAAGCAGGCCCAGCAGAATATCCACCACTGTGCTCTTGCCCGCGCCGGAGGTTCCCACGATCCCTATGCTCTTGCCGATGGGAAACGTCAGATCCGCATGGTCAAAAATCCTTTTCTCCGTGCCCGGATAAGCATAGACAATTCCCTTTAACTCAATACGCTCCCGCACAGGCAGCTTTTCGTCCGTGTCCGTGGCGTAGCTCATATCCACATTTTCGCCGCTGATCTCCTCCCGCAGGTCATCGCTCACCGCCATCAAAAAGGGCTCGCAGAACGCGATCTTGTTCATCTGGTTGTTGATGCGGTTGACACAGGGAAGCAGGGCTATGGCCGCCGCCGCGAAGGCCGTCAGCGTCGTCACCATGTCCGCGCTGCTGACGCCGTTTGCCATCATATAAATGACATAGCCGATCATGCAGGCCACACACACAGTCTCAATCAGCAGCTTGGGGGTCTGGCTGTACAGGTCATTTTTCCGGGCGGCGCTGACATAGCCGTTGCCATAGGTCAGGTACTCGTCCACAAAATACTGCTCCTTGCAGGCAATCTTGATCTCCTTAACCCCCTGTACCGTCTGGGAAATCCATTTCAGCAGGCCGCTGTAGCAATCCTGGTGCTGGCCCGCCACCCTTTGCAGCACCGGCTTCAGCACACATTTAATGGCCAGCAGCAGCAGAATCATCACCGTGGCCAGGAGGATCGTCATCACAGCATCCTGAACCAGCAGAAAGCACACCAGAAACAAAAACACAATGCCGTCGGAGACCAGCTGCAGCAGCGCCAGAATCAGCGCGTACATATTGTTCACATTGGCCGTGATATTCCGCTGTATCACCGCCGTATCCGCGTTCAGGTAAAATTCATAACTCCGGCGCAGATAGTTGCGCATCATCCGCTCGGAGGTGCGGAACTGATTGGAGTAGACAAATGCCAGCGTGGCCCTCTGCTCGAAAAAGAGGAACACATTCTTGAGTATATACACCAGCACCAGCCCCAGCATGACCATCATTGAGAAGCGTTTTTCCGATCCGCCCCCCAGCAGCAGGTACGCCTCGTGGAGCAGGCCGGGTTTGTGAAATGCCTCGCTGTCCATGACGGTCTGCACCACGGACAGAATCATCCCCACCCCCAGGGTCTGCAGGCCCGCGCTGATCACCATCAGCACCACAAGCCCCCCCATGGTGTACTTCTGCGTCTTGTCCAACAAAATATTCAGCTTTTTCAGAATATGTCCCATTTATCTACACTCTCATTCCTGTCCGGTTACCTGTCTCAAGGCAGCCCGTGTTTTCTCATATCTGCTCATTCTGCCTGTGTATCAGCGGATCCTCATACTTGTCCATAAAAGCCTCTCCCAGCCGCACTTTCTCGTCCGCGAATTGGATAGCCCCAACCTCCGTCAACACTGCCACCACTTTTTTAAACCGGATACCCGGGAAAAAGTTCAGCATCTCCATGGGCACCGTGGCGTCAAACTGGGGATACTCCGCGAACAATGTACGATAGTCCAGCCCATCCCGGGGATGTGGCTTTAAAAAAATCTTCCCTTCGGGTTCATACATGGCAATGATATCCCTGAAGATCCGCTCCCGGATATTCAGGCTGCAAAGAGGATCTGTGAGGATCAGGATTTTGTCCCGCCCCGGGGCGCCTTCTTCCTCCTGATTGAACAGCTGGGCCCGCAGGCTCTCCATATCCCGCACGAAAGCCTGGAGGATGATATCCTTGTCCCCCTGGGTCAGCTTCTCCACCAGCGCCTGGCGGGGCTGCTGGATATATTTCCGGTAGGGGTATTTCAGCAAGGAAATATCATTGACCTCCATATCCAAACAGTATTTCCCATATCCGTTCTGGATAAAAATCAAATTGCACCGCTCGGACAGAAAAGCTTTCAGTCCAAAGTGCCCCCGGTTGTCATACCGGGCCGCGTCGTAATTCTTCAGACAGTTCAGGCCGTCCTCCAGGGCATGATAGGGAATCTTATATACGTTCAGATAATAACCGATGGGATCCGAATCGCAATACACATAGACATCCCCATACTCTTTCAGATTCACCGGGATGGTGGGAGCCAGGGCATGGGCAAACTTCCTGGTGAATTTCACCCTGTTTATCAGATTTTTTACCAGATTTCCCGTGTCCTGCCGGTATTTCGCCAGTTCCGGGAAAGCGGTATCCCGCTTTTCATCAAACTCCACCACGACCTCAAACAGCCCGGTGGCGGATGCCCGGTCTTTCAGCTGTTCAAAGTCTATGGACAGGCTGCTGAGTACCAGTGTAGCCTGCCTCCGCTGCTCCTTCGGCCGGGTTAATTCTTTTAAAAATGTCACATACACATGGTAATAGGTGTGACAGATGTAGATCCGCTCTTTCATGGACGAAAGCCCTCGCTTCTTTAACAGTATTGCGTTTCGGGATATTATAGCATATTTTACCAGATTGGAAAAGCATGTAACAGTATTATTGGCACATGTCGCGTAATTGGGCGCCCTGCGCCGGGCAGTAAGGAAAATCTAACCGTTCGTGAGTATAAGAACAATTTTGCGAAAGATCTTGCAATTCCATTCACGGCATGTTATGATAAGGACATAAAAGGAGCAACCGCCCACAAGTAGTGGTTAGCCTCCAGATAAGTGTATGAGCCTACCTGTACCGCCAAGTAACAAGGTAGGCTTTTTTATTTTTGCTTGTCGTCCCTATCTATGTAGGCAAGCAGCGCAATTAAAAATGTACCAAACAGGATTAAGTCCTGAAATGAAAACATTTCCATACACACCACCTCCCTTCTTAAGTGATTAATAGGTAATTGCGAAACGTTCTCCGCAAGTGACGTGGCTGGTCAATATATACAAAAACGGGCTCCGATGCAGTGGCCAGTCGCCCTTATTTTGTATATATTGCCCATCCCCTGTTCCCGGAAAGGGAGTTTCGCAATTGCCTATAAGTGATTAAGTCAGGGAGGCTGACCACACCTTGTAATACGATTGCTCCGTGGTAAATCATAACATATCTCTATAGCAATTGCAATATAAATTTTCATATTTGATTCTTATCCGCGGGCACCAGCCGGTAAATCACAAAATCATAATACATATAATGAAACTGGAACGCCGGTTCACAGTTGTAATAGGGGCCAAAGCCGGGCAGATCCCGATCCGCAAAGGCATAGAGCCAGATTGTCCCCGTCACGTCCGCCAGCTGCTCCCACTCGGTGAATACGGTAGTATTTCGAAACGGAGAGAATGGCGGAAGATACCCGTAAGCCATATACTGCCGCTCCGGGTGATAGATATTCAGGTACAGCGTATGAATATCCGTGGCCATAATCAAATCATCCGCCTGCACATTGTCCTCATAAAACCTCTGGTATTCCTGTAACCCTTTGTCATATTCCAGCCGCAGTTCGGATCGGTACTGCAGCGCAAAACATAACAGAAAGACCAGCATTACCACCGTCCTGCTCCCGCGGGAGGCGATTCGCTTCATTCCCACCGCATACCACAGGGCCAGCGCCCCAAAGCCGCAGAAGATATAACGTCCCAGAAAGCAGGGAGTCACATAGTAGGACAGCAGGCCGCCCGCCAGCGCGGTCAGGCCCAGAATCGCCATGCCCCAGGCCGGAACATAGCACCCGCTGTCTCTCATACTGTCCACCGCATAGTAGCCCAGAAACAGGGTGAGCGCCATGCCCAGATAGATCACCAGAGTGATGGGGGTATCCATGGCCGAAAACCACTCCTTACAATAGTCCATCAGGGTGTACATGTTGGGGATAAACAGTTCTTCGTTGCCTCCCGCGGAACTTATTCGGGTCTGCATCTGCCTGTAGATCACCGACAGCCATACCGTATAGCAGGCCGCGACTGCCAGCCCGCTCCCCAGATACCATTTTATCAGGGCATATTTTTTCTGCCACAGTAATGCCCCCAGAAGAATCAGATACAGGATAAAAGTCTGAAGCATCGTGAACGTATGGCTATAGACGCTGCCAACGCTGCACAAACAGAATAAAATCCATTTTTTTCCGGTGGATTCCTGTAGAATGCCCCAGGCCAACAGGCCGGTGGCGGTAAAAAAGAACAGCCCCATGGCATACATCCGGGCATTGCCCGCCTGGACGCACATGCTGGGCATCAACAGGGAAAAAAGCATAAAATACACTGCCGTCTTCTCGTCAAAAATTTTTTTCACTCCATATTTTCCCAAAAACAGATATGCCGCCATAAAAAGCAGGGAAAACAGCTTCAGGGACCAAAAGTGGGTTCCGCCGCCGCACAGGGTATAGAAACCCTTCAGCAGAATATAGTAAAAGGGAGCGTGAACATCCTGGGCGGTAATCCGGATCAATTCCCCGAGAGGGCGGGAGATCAGCGCCGCCGTGTATCCCTCGTCATACCATAAATTATTGGTTATGCAAAGCGCTCCCCATATCGCCAGCCCCAGAAAGGGCAATATTCTCCATAAAATATGGCATAAATTCCTCTTTTTTCCAGAATTCATTTTTTTGCACCCGGCTTTCCTGATATTTAAGTAAGTATACAATAGAGCAGGACCAGATGCAAGTATCTGTAAAGTAACAAGAAAATAAATCCATTGAATATTTCGTTCTGATCTACTATAATAAATTCGTAAGATAAATTATTTGAGCATTTGTATTCAGCCAGAACCGTGTCCCCAGCCTGCGTCGGCAGAAGGATACCCCATGGCTTGACAATATACGGCATGTTTCCTGCAGGCGCACCGAGCCTGTGTATCGCAGGGAACATACAGGATTTTTAGGCGATTGCGAAACGTTCTCCGCAAGTGACGTGGCTGGTCAATATATACAAAAACGGGCTCCGATGCAGTGGCCAGTCGCCCTTATTTTGTATATATTGCCCATCCCCTGTTCCCGGAAAGGGAGTTTCGCAATTGCCTAACAGGATTTTTATAGAGAGGTGCCTATGAGAAGTATGCAAAAAATCGGTCATTTGATATATAAAGCCGGATTTGAAACCGTGCGTTTTCTCTCCCTGCTGCTGGTGGGCATACTCACCCTGTGCAGTCTGTTGTGGGGATACTATGCGGAGGACATGACCATCCAGGAGTCCATCGCCCACCGTGAACCTATATTACTCCATCTGGCGGGCCTGGCAGTACTGCTTTTACTATTGTTCCTGGCGCTGAGGTTCTGCCGTCCCACGGGCGGAAGAAGATCCTTTCTCCTGGCTGTCACCATGGGCTGGATATGTCTCTGGGGAATGTTTCTGGTGTTCTGCGGCAGAAGTATCCCCGCCGCCGATTCCGCCAGTGTATACACCATCGCTCAGGCGCTGGCTTCCGGCTATACGGGAGTCATCCATCCCACGGATTCCTATCTGTCCTACTATCCCCAGCAGGTGGGACTGGTGGCCTTTTACGAAATTATTATTCGGCTGTGGAATCTGTTGCCGATCCCTTTTGCGGCCCACTATATTCTGCAGTGCGTTAATGTGGGAATGGCTTGTGCCATTGTCTATTTTCAGTACAAAATTACTTACCTGCTCTCCCATAACAACGACAGGGCGGCGGGCTGTTATCTGTTTCTGGCTATGCTGAACGCCCCTCTGCTCTTCTATACCTCCTTCGTTTACGGGGAAATTCCGTCTTTTGCCTTTCTCAGCGGCGGACTCTACTTGCTGCTGAAATATTTTCCGGCGCAGGATCCGGCCGCCTCGCAAAAGCGGCTTGTTCTGGCAGGCAGCCTGGTGTTGCTGGTTCTGGGTGTCGCCCTGCGCAAGAATACTTTGATTGTGATCATCGCGGTGGTTATCGTTGTCCTCTGGGAGTTTCTTCGAACCCATAAACGCTGCCTGCTCTTATACGCTCTGCTCCTGTCTCTTTCCTCTGCCGCCGTCCTCCCTGCCATTCAGAGGGTCTATGAACACCGGGCGGGCAATGTACTCAGTTCCGGTGTACCCGCCATATCCTATGTGGCCATGGGAATGCAAGTATCCAGCCGTGGAAACGGCTGGTATAACGGTTTCAACTTCAACACCTATGAGGGGAGTCATCTGGATACGGCCGTCACCGCCCAAAAGAGCAGGGAAGCCATCCAGTCATCTCTCTTCGCTTTTCGCACAGACCCCGGCTATGCTCTCCGCTTCTATGAGGGAAAGTTCCTGTCACAGTGGACGGACGGCAGCTATTTCTGCAGGCAGGCAACTCTGGCCCACGGGGATGCCCGCAGGGAAATTGTGGAAGCTGTGTACACCGGAAAACTGGCCGCCCCCTTCATCCACTACTGCAACATCTACCAGCTGCTGGTCTACGGTGGTTCCCTGATCTGTCTGCTGGTTCTGAGGCGCCGCCCCAAGCAGGGGGGGTATGCCGCCGAATTGCCTTTCTATGTGGGAATGATTGCAGTGTTGGGAGGCTTTTTGTTCCACATGGTATGGGAGGCCAACTCCCGCTATATCTTCCCCTATTTCCTGCTCCTGCTGCCCTATGCGTCTCAGGGACTGGATGCTTTTTATAAAAGAATTCAAAACGCAAAGGATAACAGAAAAATTCATGAAAAAACCATTTGAAAGAATTTGCGCGCCCTCCCGGAAATCACTGGCTGTATTTTGTCTCATTGTACTGGTGTTTTCCCTGCTCCCTCTGCTCTACGTCAGCCGGTACAACCATCCTACCGGCGATGATATTCTCTATGGCGTAGATGCCCATCTGGTCTGGCAGAACACCCATTCCATTCCCCAGATCATAGGCAGCGCCTTACAGGGAGTTGCCCATGATTACCAGACCTGGCAGGGTACATATGCCGCATTGTTCCTGATGCGCCTGCAGCCCACGGTCTTCTCAGAAAAACTGTATTTTCTGACCCCCTTTCTGGTCATCGGACTTTTGCTTGTCGGATACTGGTACCTGCTTTGCCAGATCCGCAGATACATACTCCCTCTGGAGCGCTACGAACAGCTGGGCCTGTGGTCCGTTCTGATGATTCTCTCTCTGCAGTGGGCGGTTTCGCCAAAGGAGGCATTTTACTGGTACAACGGCAGTGTATACTATTCCGGTTTTTACGGGATCACCATGTTGCTTTTCGGTCTGCTCTGCAAATATATCTTTACTCGCAGAAAAACCGTCCTGGCCGGTATCTTTTTTCTGGAATTTCTGATTGGAGGGAGCAACTATCTGACACTCCTCTGGACTATGCTGGTTCTCCTGCTCCTCACCGTCTGGTGCTGGTTGAGGAAACACCCGGGACGCCTGGCGCTGACCTGCGCCGCCCTGTTCCAAATCGCCTGCTTTGCCGTCAGCGCCATCGCACCCGGCAATGCTGTCAGGCAGGCAACCACCAGCGGTTTTTCCGCAGTAAAGACCATATTGTTCAGTCTGCGGCAGGGCACCGCCTATCTGTCCGCCTGGCTAAACGGATGGTGGTTATCGGGCGCAATGCTATTGCTGCTTTTTGTGATGCCCGCTATTGGGAAGATACATTTCCGTTTCCCTCACCCCTTTCTGGTAACCGCCTTTTTGTACGGCATCTTCTGCACCCTGTCCTGCCCCACCTTTTTCGCCCAGTCCAATACCGGGCCCGGCAGAGTGCTGAATGTGATCTATTACGGATTTATCCTCACCTCCTATATTTCTCTTTTATATTTGGCAGGATGGGTATATAATAAACACAGAGATTTATGGGAGCAGCTGCACGGCCTGTATCCTGTGTATTGCCAGCTATTGGTTCTGGGGATTATTTTGCAGATTTTTATTGGGTTCAATGATAATACTATAAAGTTCTCTTCCAGTGTCCAGGCCCTGCGGGATATCGTCTCCGGGACTGCCGCCGCCTATGATCAGGAGTACCATAACCGTGTGCAGTTTCTGGAAAATTCAGAAGCCTCCGATCTTGTACTGATGCCCTATCAGAACCAGCCTTTGACAGTTTATGTGGGGGACTATGGCCCCTATTCCGACCAAGGCAGCAACCAGGCGCTGGCCAAGTGGTACGGTCACAAGTCGGTGGTTATCGACTATGACGCTCCCTGACACAGCTTTACCCCCAGACAGCATACCCACGGAATGTACACTGATCAAAATTGGGACGCCCTGACGGCTTGATTTTGATCACCGGACTTGTGTGCATGTAGGGGGTATGCGGAACTCTAACTTTAAAACAGCATACCCACGGAATGTACACTGATCAAAATCAGGACGCCTTGGCGGCTTGATTTTGATCACCGGACTTGTGTGCATGCAGGGGGTATGCGGAACTCTAAATAAGAAAGTAGGTAGCCCAATGGAAATACCGGCAATTTGCGGCGGTACACCCGTCCGCACTACCCCCCTCAGCTATGGGAGGCAATTTATCGACGATCAGGATATTCAGGCAGTGACAGACACTCTGAAAAGCGATTATCTGACCTGCGGCCCCCGCGTCACGCAGCTGGAAGAAAAGCTCTGCGCCGTCACCGGGGCCAAATATTGTGTAGCAGTCAGTAACGGCACCGCGGCGCTGCATATTGCAGCTTTAGCTGCCGGTATCGGACCGGGGGATGAGGTGATCACCACCCCCATCACCTTTGCCGCCAGCGCCAACTGCGTCCTGTACTGCGGCGCAAGACCCGTATTCGCGGATATCAACCCCGCTACCTACAACATCGATCCCGCCTCCATACGGGCCTGCATCTCTCCCCGGACCAAGGCGGTGGTGGCGGTAGATTTTACCGGCCAGGCGGTGGAGTTAGATGAAATCCGCGCCATATGCCGGGAGTATCACCTGACGCTGATAGAGGATGCCGCCCACTCCATAGGCACTCTCTATAAAGGCCAGCCCATCGGCAGTCTGGCGGATATGACCACTTTCAGCTTCCACCCGGTCAAGACCGTGACCGCCGGCGAGGGCGGGGCAGTAACCACCAACAGCAAAGAACTCTATGATAAACTGGTTCTGCTCCACGCCCACGGCATCACCCGTGACCGAGACCAAATGGAGCATCCCACGGACGATCCCTGGTACAATGAACAAGTGGGGTATGGCTTTAACTACCGTCTGACGGAGATCCAGGCTGCGCTGCTGCTAAGCCAGTTAAACAAGCTGGAGCAGTTCTCCAGACGCCGCAAAGAGATTGTGGCCAGATATGACGCCGCCTTCTCCCGGATTCCTCAGCTGCAGATACAGCGGGAGATCCCTCAGTCCGATACCACCCGGCATCTGTATATCCTGCGACTTCGCAGCGATATGCTGCGCTGCAGCCGCAGAGAGTTCTTTGACGCGCTGGGGGCGGAGGGCATCCACTCTCAGGTTCACTACCTGCCGGTATACTGGCACTCTCACTATGAAAGCCTTGGCTACGAAAAGGGCCTGTGCCCCCAGGCGGAGCGCTACTACCAGGAGGTCATGAGCCTGCCTTTATACTATTCCCTGACAAATCAGGATGTGAACGATGTAATTTATATTGTGGAAAAGCTCATAGATTACTACAAAAAATAAGCCCCCGCCGCATGAGCCAGGGGCGCATGCCCCCTGCTCATTAAGCGGCGGGGCATTATTTTCTCCTATCATACCTCTAGAAGGACAATTCCTGCAGCAATCCCAATACCCCCATACCCATGTTAAATCTCCCGGTCTCATTGAGATGGATTTCATCCTGGAGATAATCGGTATAATTATCTCTGTCAATCCCCAGTTCCGTATAAATATCCAACACCGGAAGAGCATATTCCTTCGCCAGCTCCCGCAGGGCATCCACGTAATCCGTGAACACAGACGCCTCTTCCCCCACCGGATTTGTCCCAAAATTGCTGTATTTGATAAAATTGGGCGTTACAAGAACCAGCTGGCCCTTGGGAAATATAGTCTGCAGTTTCTCTATCCCGCTGCGCATGGCTCCCGCATAGGCACTGCAGTCATAAGGGTTCTCCCCATCAACCGGGAAGCCTTTGATATAGTCATTAATCCCAAAATCCAGAAAAATTACCGTCTCTTCCCCTGAATCCGCAAGCTTCCGTATCTGCGCAGCCGCAGCCACCGCCGGAGGGCCGTCTCCCGTTCCGGCTATGCCGCTGCCGTCCCCCCGTTCTATTGCCTTCAACAGATCTCCCATAGCGGGACATTCCGGATCTCCATACGCCGCCGCCATTCCCCCATATCCACAGTTTATAACCTCGGCGTCCGCAAAATTCTCCACCACTCCGGTGACTGCCGTGGAGTCGCTGAAATTTCCAAAAGTGCTGTCTCCCATGAACACCAGCGTCCGGTCCCCCAGCCCGGCCATGGTCCTGTCATTTGACCGCCAATCCGCAATCAATTCTCTGGCAGCATCCATGCGCTGCTTCCTGTTCTCCTCCGTCAGCAGATACTCTTCCCTGGTGTAGTAGGCCAGAAGCGTCTTGGCCACAGCCTCCGTGGGCATCTTATCCTCCGCGTAGTTACCGTCATTGCATACCAGCCACTCCCGATCACAGGCAAAAAACAGTTTCACGTTTTCCTCCTGTCCCAGCAGCTTTGCCGCTTTCTCATAGCGATCTATAACCGCCTGCCACTGTGCATCCTCTTTTCCCACCCAATATGCCATCACCGGATTCACAAACAAAATCTCATAGCCGGTCTCGGGGGTCTGCCGGATCAACTTCAGCAGTGAATCCTCCAGCGGATATTCCTCTTCCAGGCATTCCGGGTCCAGACCAAAGAGCACGGTGTCCGGCATAATGTCCAGTTCCTGCAGATATTCCAGCGTTCCCGCCAGTTCCCGCCCATTCTCCATGACCATCTCCGCCTTGAAAGTTTCCAGCCCCCGCCAGTAGGAAAGATCATACATATCATATGAACGGATCGGATACATGGACAAAAACAACGCCGTGAACCGGCCTTCCTCTAAGGTGTCCAGTTCCTCCCTAATCAGCTTAATCCGGCGTTCATAGCGCAGGTCAGCCATAATGACTTTTACACTATGTGTGCCTTCTCCCTCTTGCGTCGTCCTTTTTATCTGAGGTTCCACGATAATCATAAATAACGCTGTGGCGCCAGATAACAGTATGGCTATGATAATCGTCCACTTTGCCGTTTTTCGCTTCATCCAGTTTCCACCTCAAGTTTACCTATTTCCTGCAAAGCGCAGGCAGCATCCATATTAATGCATTTGAATGCTGCACATCCAGGCTTTGGGGCTATCTGGTCCGATAGACGCACACCCTTCCGTCCCGGCCTACCTGTTCCATTCCCAGCGCCTCGCAGCTTTCTTGCAGCTGCCCGCCCTCGGGGATGGCCAGATAGAGACTTTGCAGTTCCTCCAGGTGTTCTTCCACATACTCCCTGTAGCAGCAGCTGATTCCCCACCCCTCCGGCAGCGCATACAGTACCTGCCAGTCTGTGAGCACTGTTTCTCCGTTCTCGGAACCCGCCAGCATATCGTTAAAGGTCCATATCACCACATTGTCAAAATTGGGCGTATTTTCCTCCCGCAGCGCCAATTCCCTCTCAAAGACCTCCTGCCAGTGGGCCATCTGTTCCACTCTCTCCTGAGACGCAAAATAAACCTGATAATCTCCGGGCTGATCCCCCCTGTACCAGAACAGATAGACACACAGCGCAGCCATGACCATGGCTTTTTTGTAGAACCGGGTCTCCAGCATGGCAATCACCAAAATTCCCACAGCCATAAAGGTCAGCAGATGCTTGCTCCCCTCCTTCATTTTGTACATTAACAGCAGGGCCATCCACATGCTGAAAAAGCAAAATGCAAGATATCCGTTAAGCAGCGCCTGCTTCTTTCTTTTTTTCAGTAAATCCGTCAGACACTGCCACAACAGTATCAACAATATTGCAAGATAAAGGGCAAAAAATGCCCCCTCCGCCAGACCGCTCTTAAGCCCTTGTAAGGTGAGGGCGAAGAAAGTCCGCCCCTCATAATATAGCTTAGCCAGAATCCCCTTTACCCCCCCAAGGATACGCCCCTGCAAAAAAGGGTCCAGCCACTCGGTCTTAAACAGGGGGGTAAAGTACTCCGCCCCCAGATAGTGCTTGATCAATACATAACCGCCTGCCGTCACCCCCAGAACCGCCAAGGAACCCGCAATGCCTATCCCCCCCCGCCTGCGAATCCACAGATAAGCCGGAGCCAGCATAAACAGGATCAGGTAGGGGCGCATCAGGGTCATGACTCCCCCCATCAAAAACAGCAGGGCCACCTTGCTGCCGGTTTCCTTTTCCACCGTATTTACAAGCAGTCCCCAATAGACGATCAGCATGGAAAAGCAAATGATCTCCGGCATACCGCAGAGCATGTAGCGAGTGTAGGGCCAGAAGCAGCAAAACAAAAGCGCCGTCAGCCCAAGCTGTTTCCAACTGGGCTTAACCAACAGCACAAACAGCAGCAGAGCCAGGGTCAACAATAAGATATTACTATAGACCGGAGACATCAGATTCCAGCCAAAGAGCAGGCCATGCAGCAGCCAGGGCCACACCAGCACCGGGCTCCAGGCCGCGAAGGAAAGTTTCAGCGCATGGCTTTCGTTAAATCCGAAATACCCCTGAGGATATCCGTGGGACAGGATTCCCTCCACCTGTTTATAGTAAAAGAGTTCGTCGTTCCACTCCGAGGAGGGCAGATAGACCCGGGAAAGACCTCCGCCCTGGGCGGCGCAGGCTGCAATGCAGCATAAAAGCGGCAGCAGCGCCATCAAACCTGCCTTCAGCGTCAGAATCCGACGCTCCCGGTTCCACCAGTTCCACAGCCTCTTAAAGACACTTTGCTTACTCATAGGCTTTTTCACCTGCCTCCTGTGCATTGATCCGCTCCCGGATCACGTACTGGGGTGAATTGTTCAGACTGATATAGATTCGGCCGATGTACTCCCCAATCAGGCCCAGCATAATCATGATCATCCCCCCGAAAAACACAATGGCCGCCATGGTGGAACTAAAACCCATGGGCACCTGGGGATTGACCATTCGTTTGATGATCGTATAGAGCCCATATAGAAAACCCACTGCCGCGCTCAGACAGCCGATACAGGTGGCGATGCGCAGCGGCTTCACGGAAAATGCGGTAAACCCGTTGAACCACAGGCCCAGCAGTTTTTTCAGGTTGTACCCGGAACTGCCCTCCTGCCGTTCCCGGTGGCTCACTTCCACATTGGTGATATTCTTGGTGGCCCGCAGCACCAGGCCGATAACGTAGGGATAGGAATTCTCGTAGCGCACCATATCCTCCACCACGAACCTGCGCACCGCAAAATAGCTGGAAATATACAGTTGCCTGGGCTTTTCCAACATGATGCGGGTCATCAGTTCATTCACTTTGCTGCCCAGATTGCGAAACAGGGAATGCTGCTTGTGGGCGTAGCTGGCATAGACGGTGTCATAGCCCTCCTCCAACTTTCCCAGCAGCTTGCCCACCTCGTCCGCCGGAGTCTGCCCGTCGTCGTCCAGACATACCACATAGTCCCCCGACGATTGCCGCAGACCTGCCATCAAGGCCGCGTGCTGGCCGAAATTCTTGGCAAAATTAATCCCTCTGATCCGGTTGTTCTCCTGACAGATTCTGCGGATAACCGCCCAGGTCCCGTCCGGTGAACAGTCGTTGACCAGGATGATTTCATAGTCATATTGTTCCATATCCTTCAGCGTTTTATGAATCTCCGCTACCACATTTTCCAGCGTATGCTCGGAACGGTAACAGGGGATCACAAAGCTGACTGTTTTTTTTGCGTTCTCCATATTCAACTTTCCTTATTCTTACGCTTTGCATAAAAAGATTAATCCTGGGGCATATGCAAAGTTCACTCTTAACAGTTCCGCAGGATTCCCATCAGCACAATATCCCGGTAATGTCCGTCGATACAAACGTCCTCCCGCAGATAAGCCTCTCTCTCAAAGCCCGCCTTCTCGTAGCTGCGGATGGCCTGGGCATTGTCTGCAAAGGCCCTCAGAAACAGTCGGTGAAGTCTCATCTCCTCAAAGGCATACCGGATCATCAGCCGGGCGGCCATGGTTCCATAGCCCTTCCCCCTGCAGCCTTCTCCGCCGATGAAGATGCCGTACTCCGCCTTGTTATGACGACGGTCGATATCACGCAGATAGACGGATCCCACCGGTCTGTCTCCCTCCGACTCACAGATCATCATTTGCACCACCCTGCCGGTTTCCACCATGGTATGGATCCAATGTTCATGACTCTCTCTGGTAAAAAGTTCCTGATATATAAAGTTCCTGCGCACAGACTCCTGGTTCCGCCAGGATACGATCAACTCCGTATCCTCATAGGTCATGGGCCGCAGATATACCGTCATGGACGGATCCCTATACTCGCTCATTCTATCCTGCCTCCTATTTAGAGTTCCGCATATTCCCTACTGCTACACACATCGGTGAACAATATATGGCCGCTTCGGCGTCCCTATATTGTTCAGTGTACCATCCGGGAATATGCTGTTTAGAGTTCCGCATATTCCCTACTGCTACACACATCGGTGAACAATATATGGCCGCTTCGGCGTCCCTATATTGTTCAGTGTACCATCCGGGAATATGCTGTTTAGAGTTCCGCATATTCCCTACTGGCGCCCCTTAAAATGTTTCAGCCTGCTCACAGCCTTGCTCAGACAGTCCTGGGCGGCGGATATTCCCAGGGCCATGTAAGGGATCAGCAGGATGATATAAGGCAGCACATACCGTGACTTGGCCTCCCACAGAATACTAAACAGGAAGCCTCCAATGACACCAATCAACATCAGGCACTGCAGAATATCGCTCTTACGCATCAGCCCCCAGGCGCAGTACAGGATCACTCCCAGGTACAGTACTGTCAGATAGCGGTTCATATAATCTCTATAACGCTGCTGCCAGCTGCCATAATATAGTTCTTCTACTATGCCCGTAGGCTCCTGCTCAAAGGTCGCAGTCATCACCAGGCTGCAAAAAGTAGGTTCATTCCATTGCGCCTGAATCTTGTCCTTATAAAAATCCTTGGCCATGGTCTTATCTGCCATAAACTCCTGTATCCGTCCCCGGATATAGGATAAAGCTATCTCGTTGGCCTTCTTCTCGTCACTGTTTGCCTCTCCCCGGAATACGGAATTATTATATCCGTTATAAACGCCTGCGCCGCCGGAGGTACGCTGCATACCCATGGCCACATACATGCTGGCCGGGATGCCTCCCTCGATCTTGATTCCGGATCTCCATTCATAACTCAAACGCATGGCTCCTATGGCGCCCAAAGGCACCGCCAACGTCAGCGCCGCCACCACCAGCATCTTTAGACTGCGCTGCCGCAGACTGTGAACCAGCATGGCAATGCACACCGCAATCAGCACCACCAGCACATTGCTCCGGGCCAGCACAGCCACACTCAGGGACAACAGCGACAGAAGAATACATATATTCTTTTCCCTGTGACACCCCCGCACCAGAAGCCAGATCCCCAACATACTAAAGCCTATGGAAAGCATTTCCCCATACACATAGTTGACATAGATCCACATAGGGAAAAACAGCATATTTCCTATAATCACATACAAGGAAGCCTTCACGTCCTCAAACAACTCATCCACCAGAGCGTAGGAACACCAGACAGTACACATGATCATCAGCACATTGATATACTGCAGTAGCCTGTAGCCCCCGCCGAATGCCAGAAATATCTCATACAGGAAGGTCAATCCATACTGATGGGGACACATATAGATATACCCTGTCATATCCTTGAAATTTCCTGCCTTGAAATCCATGGCGTCCAGATACACCTGCATCTGATCCCACACCGGCGTGATATGGCAGACAGATACCCACAGAGTAAGCAGGATTCCCATCAGCAGCGTCACGGCAATGGCAATCCTTCGTACACGTCTTCTCTTTACGGGCTCCTCTCCCCGCAGCACCGCCCACTGCAGCAGCCAGGCCGCCGCCAGCGCAGCGCAGAAAATCAGCAGATTCTTTCCCACAGAATCCGGCTCGATGATAACCTGCCCCTCGCTGAGATCCGGCGGATAGCCGTGGGTATAACGGACGGCCCAATACCCCAGCACAAGGCTGATCAACAACATCATCCCATATACGGCTTTTGTGCATACTTTTTCTACCATTTCCGGCATCTTTTTCATAGGCTCTTAAATACCCTCCTAGTTGAGTTCCGCATATCAATATCCGGCCGGCTCAGGCATCCTGTTCCACCAGCCGGTATACCACAAACTCAAGGTTCTCTCCGCAGGCAATGGATTCCTGCGCCTGTAGTTTCACTGCTCCCAGCCGCTGCCTAAGATATTCCTCCAGCCAGGCCACATCCCTGCTGCCCTCCACCAGCAGGCGCACCTGCTCATGCCGCAGAGCCTGGGCGCCGTCCCCGGCGCCGTAGGCGGCCAGCCGCTGCCGCACCAGAGGACTCTGGGCCAGCCAGCCTCCCAGAAGCAGGATATGCCCGTCGTCTCTCCCATACACCTCACCGGCATAAGCCACCGCCGAATATACGTCCATCAGATAGAGATATTGTTGGTCCAGGCTGTCCGCCAGCAGATTCCACTGATCCTGTTTTACCTGCTGCCGCGCCACTCTTTGGGCCGTATGCCGCAGCTGCATAGGAACCACACTGCCTGCCAGAGCCAGGCACAGGATCATGGCTGTGACCGGGAACCACTTTTTCCCTCCCACAGCCTGCATTCCGTCACAGTCCACACATTCCCGCAGCAGCATCCCTAAAAGCAGGCCGGTTTCTATCAGATATAGGGTGATCCAGATCCGTTCCGGGAATCTCCCTCTGGCAATCAAAAAGAGCCAAATCATACTGCGCCCCAGTTCCAGCGCCGCCAGCAGCAGAAGTTTGTCCCATCTCCTGTAAGCAGTCAGCAGGATCAGCAGCAGCCCACAGCAGCCCGCCCAGAGCAGACCGTAAGTTGTGCCGTCATACCGCATATGAAGATAATATTCCCTTAGACACTGCCTGACCCGCTGTCCGGTGGGCACATTCTCCTTCAAACCGTTGATGCCGCTCTCCACCTGCTCCAGAACCTGTTCGTCTATACTCTGATCCAGTATGGTGTCATAGTGGAACAATACCTGATATTGTCCCCAGTCCAGCCCCAGCTGCTCATAGTATTCCCCGTACCGGTCGGTGGACGGGAAATCCGTATAGTCATACAGCTTTACCCGATTGTCAAAGTACTGCCAATACTTCTGCCAGTCCTGGCTCCCATAGCCCACGCGGTTAATTCCCCAGAATACCGCCGCCATAAGCGCCAGAACCAGCAGGGGACGCCACTGCCGTTTAAGGGCGGGCCGAAGCCTTTCCATCCATCCCCGGCCTTTCTCCCGGCTCCCGGCCTCCCGAAGCAGTCCGTCCAGCGCCGCCACCAGCAGAAACGGCATTGCCAAAAGGAAAACCTCCGTCCTCACCAGATAGCACAATCCCAGCAGGCACAGCGGCAGCCCCCGCCCGTGTCCGGATCCCCATAAGAACAGCGCGCTGCCCGCCAGCATGGCGGCCACAATGGTGTAATGCATATAGAGATAATTGGGCAAAAACATACCCATAAAAAATGCGGTTCCCGTGAGTATCAGTACAAGGCGCCAGAAAGTCTTCTTCTCTCCCGCTATTTCCCGGCAGCCCATCAGTATGCCCATACCCGCCAGCAGAATGCATCCTGCCATAAACAGATCAAACCAGGGCACAAATATCCGCAGCTTGCCGGCGAGTCTATACAGGGCCGCCAACAGCCACGTCAGCGGATATCCCATCTGCACCGCGTGGCTGTCCGGGATACCCGTACAGGCCCCGGAGAGAATGTACCGTATGGTTGTGTCATCATTCAAATAGTATACGGGAGCCGCCAGGCATCCTGCCGCCGCCATAACTGCCAGCAGAGACGCAGCGGCTCCCCCCCTTATCTGCCATTTCTTCATTTCCTGTCAACCTCTTCGGGCTTGTCATGGAATTCTTCTTCACATTTCATATGTTTTTCCGAGCAGATTTTGTTCAGATGATACTCAAAATCCCTGCGGTCCTTCGCCACCTGCACGTCCAGCACCATGCCGGAAAAAAAGGCCTGCATTGCCGCCATGACCAGGAAACCGCATACGATCAGTGTGGGAAATCTGGGAACCAGCCCGCTCTCCAGATATTCCAGCAGTATGGGAGCAAACAGGATTGCCGCTGCCGTCACAAACAGCAGCGCGATCAGTCCGAAGCATTTCAGCGGTTTATAGTTTTTGTACAGCTGCATCATTTTTCGGATCACACGCATACCGTCCCTGAACGTGTTGAGTTTGGACACGCTTCCTTCGGGGCGGTCCCGGTATTCCACAATCACGTTTTCCACCTGCATATTATAGTTGACGGCGTGAATAGTCATCTCGGTTTCTATCTCAAACCCTTTGGAAAACACCGGAAAGGTCTTCACAAATTCATAGGAGAAGGCCCTGTAGCCGGTCATAATGTCCTTGATATCAGCCCGGAACAGGCTGTTGATACAGGTGCGCATCAAGCTGTTTCCAAAATTGTGAAAGGGACGTTTATTCTCGGTGAAATAGGTGGAGGAAAGACGGTCGCCCACCACCATATCCGCATGGCGTTCCAGCACCTGGTTCACCATCTTTCTGGCACATTCCAGAGGATAGGTATCATCGCCGTCCACCATCAGATAGCACTGGGCATCGATCTCACGGAACATGCGCCGGATCACATTTCCCTTGCCTTGCGCGTACTCCTGGCGTATGACGGCTCCCGCCTCCCGGGCGATCTGGGCCGTGCGGTCGGTGGAGTTGTTGTCATACACATATACGGAAGCTTCGGGCAGGGCGTTTTTCACATCCGTAACCACCTTTTCAATGGTCTTTTCCTCGTTATAGCACGGGATCAGTACTGCAATTTTATCCATAGGATTGCACCTTTCTCCTTTTCCATTATCTCTATTGATTATCCCCTATCTGGGGGGTTCTGTCAACCTTTTATGGGGATCCGCGCCTGGGGATGCATTTTGTGGTTACCGGCGAGGGACGCCTCAGACAGATAACCATCTCTAGTTAAGGGACTCGTTCACGCAATATACAATTGTGTCCCCGTAGACGGTTTCCCGCATCAGGAAGGTATGGGGGTTCAGGCCGTAGCCGGACAGTATCTCGCCGACCTCCTGTTGTGTGTCAATATCCACGTTGTGTTTATAGATGACCATTGCCTCCGGCAGCTGCGCTATGTCCTGTCTGTCCGTCAGTTCGGATGGCTTGACCAGCAGTGTGCGGTCATAGAGCGCAAATTCCTGCAGGTTATCGTAGAAACTATAGCCTTCATAGACGCAGATGCAGGGCAGATCGGCGCGCTCCCGCGTCAACTCCAATTGAAAGCTGTAACCTGTGTACAGGTACTCCCCGTCATAGGTGAAAACATTGAGGCAGGACAGCAGCAGTATGGCATACAGCGGAACGCTTATGCCCTCCGTCTTCAAGCGGCCCAGCAGATATACCAGAAGTCCCGCAAAAGCCATGGCGGCAAAAGGGAACACCGGCATGATGTAGCGGTCCACCATGTAGGGGGACATTTTCGCGGCCAGCAGAAAGTAGCCCACAGGGGGAAAGGCCAGCATCCACCACAGTTTTCTCCGGTCCTTTTTGTCCTGTTCCGCCGCCCTGACGCTCCGGCTCTCCCGGGTCTTGCGCCTGATCAGCAGAATCACGCCGATCATTACCAGCAGCCCTATTGCCGCCAAGCCCAGGGGCTTCTGTCCCAAGACGCGCAGCAGCAGAATGCGTCCGAAAGAAAACAGCCGCTCCCCATATCCCGTCAGTCCGCTTAACAGATTACCGATGGCCTCCACGCCCCGGCCGCTGGTGAGGATATGCTTTACCCCGAAGGGATAGATGCCCACCCCCACCACGGCGGCGATAACCATGCTTCGGATATAACAGAAGGTCTCTTTTTTCCTGCCGCCGCGAAACAGGGTGACTGCCGTCACCAGCGCCAGCAGCAGACAGTAAAACAGAAAGAAATACTGGGTCCAGAAACCCATGGCCGTCACCAGGATCAGCAGCTTGTTGTTTTTCGCGAAATCTTTTCCTGTCCGGTTCCGCGGCCCCAGCCATTTTTGCAGATGCAGATACAGGGTGAGCATGCACAGGAAAGTCAAAATACCATACATACGGATAAACAGCGTGGTGGCTATGGCCCCGGGGGAGCACCCGTACAGCAGGGCGCCGCACAGCCCCCAAAGCTCCCCTGTCCTCTCCTCCACAAAGCGGCAGGCGGCCAGCAGACGGCCCAGAGCAAACATGATCACGCAGCAGCCCAGAACCGCCGCCAGATTGAACACACAGCCCATCCAGGGGGATATCCTGCCCCGGAAGACAGAGGACAGGGTGTGCACCAGCATAAAGTACAGAGGAGGGTGGTTGTCGTCCTTTACATTAAAATACACGGACAGATAATTGAAGGCATCCCTATCTCCCACCGTGATATATTCGTGAAACTGATCTCTGGTGATCCACACTGGTTCCTCATAGACATCCGCCTGATAGCTGAGCAGCTTGCTGTTTCCTCTGTTGCGCAGCACGTCCGCCACGGTGTTCTTAATGTTTTGCAGGGTTTCTCCCATACTGTCCCCATAGATCTCCTGCTGCATGAACTTTGCCAGGCGCCCCACCGGCTGGGTGGGTACAATCCAGGGATTGTACTCCGCGTTGGCAAGTTCAAAAGTCAGCAGTTCATCCATATGGTAGCCCTGTTTCTCGCTGATATAATTGCACTGCACCAGCAGCACCAAAACCAGCACCGCCAACTGCCATCTATTGCGTTTTATTTTTTCTTTCCACTTCATGCCGACTCCCGTCCGCCCGTCGCAGCGGGCGCTTCCACCGCAGATTCTATGCATTGTTCATCGGCAGATCTGACGATCTGCGGATGCTGGATCACAAAAAACGAAACCAGCACCATCTGCCCGATATTCCATACCATTTCCATGGTTCCATAGCAGAAAAACAGTACACAGAGGAAAAAGGGAATGACTGCGTAACTGTTATCCGTATGTGTTTTCATATTCCGATAATGCTTTTTCAGCAGCAGCGCTGTCATGGCAAGGAACAAAATACCTGTGGGGATTCCGTAATAATATGCCACCTGCAGCCATAAATTATGGGCATGCCATACCATATAGTCGCTGTCCTCAATATGATAATGTCCTTCCTGCGGGCTATGTCCGAACAGGTTCAGATTCTCCAAAAAAGTCTTGTAAATACTGAAGCGGATATTTAATGCCCTGTCCATACCCTCAGGACCCACAAGCTCTATGATCTCCTGCTCTTCCTCCGCAGCCTGCGCCACCAGCAGGAATGGATCCCTGGCCCTGCTGATCTGAAATGTCCTCCATATCCGCCCCAGCACAGTTTCCAGAAATTCATCTATCTCAATATATTTCCAGGAATCCGGCGGGTCAAAGGAGTGTACCTTATCCACGCTGTACTCATCCAGAAACCAGACGGGATGGTGCAGCACTGCGGGAAGCCAGCGGACTGTGGCGAACACTGCCGGAAACAGTATCACCGCCGTCATGCCCAGCGCCAGAAAACGCCCCAGTACCGCACTCCACTTTTTCCGCCATATCTGACGGACTATAAAAACGCCATACAACACGGTGACCAGAAAAGCCGTCACCCAGGCGGTACGCCCCATGGTCAGGAACATAAAACCCAGCAGCCCGCAGGCGCCCACGAAATAGAATAGCTTCCAGCCCTTTTTTGCCTCCCGCTGATGCAGCAGGTGCAGTTTAAAGAGCACCATGCTATAAACCAGCAGATAGTGCAGGGCGGTGATGTTACTGTTGCTGAACGCGCCGATATAACGCACCACATCATAGGGTCTGAAACCGTAGGCAAATATCTGCAGCATAAAAAAGGAGATGATCGTGCCGTCCACCATGCCGTCCATCAGCGCATTCCTGTCTTTTTCACTGTATTGCGTCACGTAAAACATGCCGAACATGGCCAGGAACCAGATCGGCCATACTCTGCCGCTGCGGGAGAAAGTCATCAGCGCCGTCATGAGGATCCACATCCAGCCTGTCAGGCCCGGCCTGCGCCACCAGTCTTGCGCCTGTTTTCTCTCACGCCAGAATCTGACAGCCAGATACTTCCCGTAAATAAAAATCCACCAGACATTGATAACCGCCATGACAAAAGCCCATACATACATATGCATAATGCTGTCACGCCCTGATGCCACAGCCGCCGCAATTACCGCCATGCACAGGCCCGACCATATATAGTTTAACGGGGTAAGCAGATCCCTGACCGGATACTGGCTGGCAATAATAAACAGCAGCGCCAGTCCTGTGGCATTGGCCGCCGTCCTGCTGATATCTCCATTCTGGGTGCTGCATACAAAGTCCACAGCATTTAAAACAATAAAGCATACAGTATACAGAATCCGCTTTGCAAACAATCGTGACGTTAAAACTTCCTTCATTGAGCACCTCCTTTTAGGGCATGACTTCCACTGCGCGCCAAAGCGCTTCCACCGAATCATAGTGCAGCACCACATAGCCCTGTTGCGCATAGACTGCTTCCCCCGCCGCAATCACCGGCACCCGGGCATATTCCTCCGCCTCCTGGGCGGTCAGCAGAATAAAAGTCTTACCGTCGTGGTATCCCTCCTGATAATATCTCATGGGACTGGACCAGGTGAACATGTCCATCTTGTCTATCTCATGGATATTGGCTACCTCCACCCGACCGTTTGTCAACTCCGTTATGATATTGCCGTTCCAGTAGCTGGCATAGCCAAAGGTATACCCCTGCTCTTCCAGATAGGCGGCGGCGGGCCTTTTGTCCTCATTTTTATCCTTATCTATATAGGAATAAACACATTTTGCCGTGGTGAGTCCCAGCGCGCCGCAGAGCAGCAGCGCCAACAACAGCCGGTCCAGCGGCAGCTTCTCATATTCATAATAAATACACAGCAAAGGCAGTACAAACATAAACACAGTGATATAGTACCTTGCCACAATGGTGCTGGTGGTGAAAAGGAAAACAAAGGTGTTCAGCACAAATGCCGTAACGAAAAAATACAGAGTCAGGCGGCTGTGGGCCAGCCGGGTATACTGCTCCGGCGAGTCTGCGGCCAGCAATCTGCCGCACCGCAGGGTTAAAAACACAATTCCCGCCAGAAAGCAAAAAGCCAGCATGGAGATCAGCCCCCTGACAGACAGAAAGCCTTTTTCTTCAATATACCCGAAGAGCTGCAGCAGATTCCCCACCGTATCCTGTGTCCTCTCCAGCAACACGCCCTGAAATACTTTGATGAAATTGGTGACATCGTACATCTGGAACCGGAACTTCCGCCCCAGCACCGCCACATTGACCAGATAGCCCACACCTGCCCCTAACAGCCCCAACAGGCTGCAGCGCAGATAGGACAGCCTTTCCCCGGAGAGCACCCGGCATATCTGCCGCCAGGGATGCTCCAGGGAAAACTCTCTTCTCAGCAGTGCAAACTCGCCGCTTTTCAGAATATAAATTCCCACCGCAACGCACAGTGGCGCCTGCAATGCCAGCATGTACCGCACCCCCGACAAGCCGCAGACCATGCAAAGAGCCATATACAGAACGCCGGTGAGAAACCTGCCCGCCTTTCTTCCCTCCCAGGGCTGACTGAGCCGCAGGAACATGCCATAGGCCAGCAGAATCAGGATCACATGCCACATATAAGTATTGCCCATCTGCATATGGGTCAGAAAAGTCTCCGAGAAGGGCAGCAGCAGGATCACCGAAGAGAAGATCACGGTGCTTCTGCGAATTTTAAAGGGTTTCATGCAGTAGAAATAGGCTCCCAGCATAAACAGGTAGGTAATCATATTGGTGAGCACCCGGATCACATGCCAGTCACTCAGCACATGGAACAGGGGCGTCATGATCAGCTGTGTATACAATACCCGAAACTCCGTGGAATAATACCAGTTCTCCGTGGCGATCCATTTTCCTTCCTGGGCCAGCAGCCGGGAAAAAATCATCTCCGCCGCCATATCCGAGTCGATCCAGTGATCCCCCCAAAATACATTCAGCGACAGCAGCAGGAGCAGCACTGCCGCCAGCAGGCCCCAGGCCAAGATTTCCCAAAAGCGCTCCCTCTTATCTCTATTCGAATTTCTTTCATCTGTGTGACGCATACGATTGTTCATTTCAATCCCCATCCGCCCGCTCAGCCCGTCGCTCCCCCCGGGCGACCCTTAAGCACAGGGCATTTTTATAATCTGCCTGCCGGCTCTATGGCGCCAAAAACAGCAGGAATTTATCATTTTCAAAGCAGAGTTCATACTTGTAATGCCCTATCCAATCCGCCAGCAGCTGTAGTTTGGGATTTTCTGTGATCTCCGCAATCTGGTGCTCATTTAAGCCCAGTTCTTCCAAAGCCTCCAAGCCCCCCGCAAGATAAGCGCCCGGTCGCTTTTCCAGCAAAAGCACGGGCTTCTGCCTCTGCCCGTCTGCGATGTCTCCCGCCAGCCGCTCCAGATCCGCACTCATGACGCTGTAATTGTAGGAGGGCAGATCCGGCCAGGCCGAGATGGCAAAGGGCATTTGCAGGTAATAGGACATGGAAGGTATCTGTCCATAGAGAATAACCTCCTGTCCCTCCAGTCCCTCCTGCCGCACATAGGCCGACAGACTGCCGATAGCCTCCGCCCTGTCCGGGGAAGTCAGCATCCCCTTCAGCACCTCATTGCCGGCAATGGGCGTATGTAGGTTCTCCCCCCCGTCGCTCTCGGAAAACACATAGCCAATGCCGAACAACGTACCCTGCACCGTAATCATAAACAACATACATACTATCATTACCTTCACCGGGAAATAACTGATGGGACGTTCCTCTGCCGGAGGGCCTGGAAGCCATCCCAGGAAGCGCACCAGCATCCACAAAGTAAAAGGGGCCACCAAAAACAGGTTGTTTATGGCGGAATACAAATGGTTGTTGCTGCCCAGGGGGGTGATCAGGATCACCAATATACCCAGCCCGCACAGCAGCTTCTCCTTCTCCCCACTCTTTTTGCGCAGGATCGTGACAAGACCCACCGCCAGGGTGGCGGTCAACAGGAAAGCCCCCCACTGGAAAGCGCTGAGTTTGGTGCTGTATTTCAGGTTAAACATATTCTGCAGCATCAGGTAGTAAAAGCCGCAGAATACACAGGCCACATAACCAATATGCTTGATCCATTTCCATTTACGGAAATCATATACGGCCAGTCCCAATATCAGGAAAAAAAAGCTCAGCTTGACGCCGGATTTCAGGGTGACCTCGTCGCGCGTAATCAGTTCATAGAAGCCCCAGAATACGCAGAGCACATACCCCGCGTATTTGATCCACTTAGCCTTTTGGGGGAGCGACACGTAAACCAATACGCCCAATGCCATAATCAGAACCAGATAGCCCAGCCAGATGCAGTTCTGCAAATAGTTGCGCAGCTGCTGCGTCACCATGGAATAGATCGTGTACTCGGATGCCTCCGAAGGCATGGACAGCAGCCGGACAATCCCCTGGACATAGGTCCCCAGTCCGTACCGCAGCGCGATTACGGCCACGCCTCCTCCCAAGCCCAGCAGGTAGCCGGCCAGACATTGCAGGGTCTGCTTTACTGTCTGCCCCAGCTTCTGGCGGCGGATCACCGCCATGGCCCACACCGCCAGGATCAGCGCCGTCTCCGCCAGGTTGGGAAAGCGCACCAGCACATTCAGTCCCAGGCAAATGCCTGCACCCACGAAATATCTGCATGTCTTTGCAAAGTCACCTGACAGCGCCTGATAAAGCAGTATAACTCCTGCTCCCATCAGCAGATAGGTCAGGTAGTTATACAGCAGCGCCGTAGGGCACCAGCAGAAGCTGACGGCCAGCATCTCCCCCCAGAAGGTCAATGTTTTTGGAATACCCACTCTTCGGGTGAAGAAAAAGTATCCGCCCAGCGCCAGCAAACTCACAATCAGTCCTGTATAGATATTCAGTCCCAGCATGGCGCCGCCGCCGGGCAGCAGCGTAAACAGATGCCCCAGGGCATTGCCCAGATAGGTGCTGAGCAGCCACATGGGATCCATATGATCCATATAGGTAAAATTGCCATAGTTGTATCCTGTGTCCCACCACTCTGCGCCCACACGGACATGCCGCAGCGGATAGAGCAGCAGTACCAGAGGGTATATCCAACACAGGTTCTTCTTTATTGTCCCACTGATTTTTTCCATAAATGTGAATCCTCTTACTATACCTTCCGGCCTTTATTGACGGAGACGGAAAAAGATGTTATATTAACTTATATTTTATGCATCGGAGGAAATCATCATGCAATTTCACAGAATAAAATCCCCTTGGCCAAGACGAGTGCTTATCATCGTTCTCTCCTATTTGTGTACACTCTCCCTTGCCAGGGTCATTTCATTAAACGGGGAGGGAGCCGTTTACTTTGGCGGCAAATATTTTGGCTATAACCTTTCCTCTGTGTTGCTGTTTGCCGTTACCGTCTGGCTGCTCCACCGTTTTTTCCTTCTGAAAGACATGCGCCTAAGGATTATGTCCTCCATAGGAGGCATCCTGCTGGGAATGGCTGTTGTCTATGGCGGATATGCCCATTATGCCAACGATATATTCCGTTCCGTCTCAGAGGGGATCTTACAGCTTTTCCTGATAATGGGCATCAGCGCCTGCACCACTCCCGTATGCGCGGAATTGCTTCAATTGCCCGGCCGAGTGCAGGCATGGTACGTCGGGAAGCAGCAGGTTCAGCCTGCAGGCCGCTTTTACGCTTTCATAGAACGCCGACGCTGGGTATATTTTCTACTGGCATGGGGCATTCTCATGCTCTCCTATATACCGATTTTTCTCAGCCAGTGGCCGGGAAATTTTGTGTTTGACGCCAAATATCAGCTGCGCGAAGTATGCAACAACAGCTACTCTACGCACCATCCCCTGCTGCACACTCTGCTGATGGGCAAAGCCTACCAGTTCGGAGAGAGAATAGGCAATGTGTCCGCGGGCTATCAGCTTTACACTCTGCTTCAGATGCTGATTCTTTCCAGCGCGTTCGCGTACCTGCTGTTTTATTTTTATAAAAAGGGAGTTCCCCGCTGTGTCCGCGCAGGCGTACTCCTCTGGTTTGCGCTGTTCCCCATGCATCCCGCTTTTGCCATCTCCGCCACCAAGGATGTGTTATGCGCGGCTTTCTTCCTGTATTACGCTATTTTTCTGTTCCGTCTGATAGTGGACAGAGAAAAGTTCGCCTGGTACAGCTATGTTGGCATGATCCTGGCAGGGGTCCTGCTGGGTCTGCTGCGCAACAACGCCATTTATGCCGTGGCTGTCTCGGGAATTATCATGCTTTTGTACCTGAAAACGCTGAAATCCAAAGCAATTTTTTTGATAACCCTTGCGGCAATCCTGCTGCTCCACTCCCTCTGCAACCGGGGACTAATTGCATACGCCCACGCCTACAGCCCCGATACCCAGCGCGAGATGATGTGTGTACCCCTCCAGTGCATGGCCAGGGTTGCCAGCTATCGGAGGGCGGAACTGGATCCCGCTCTGTATGAGGAAGTTTGTATGTATATTCAGGAGGAAGATATTCCCGGCTACAATCCCTATCTGGCCGATTCGGTTAAAAACAATGCCAACGAGCGCCTGCTCCGCAGCAATAAGCTGAATTTCTTCAAGCTCTGGGCTAAAATCGGGCTGCAGTTTCCCGATGAATATCTGGAGAGCATCATCACCAATACCTTGGGCTATTGGTATCCCCTGAATCAGGGAATATATGTCTCGGCAGATATCGCCGTCTATCATACGCTGATAGAGACGGAGCATGAAATATTGAAGCATGACTATTTCCCGTTGGTAACAGGATATTACAATTATCTGCTCTACCATTTGAACTACCGCAGCCTTCCTATCCTGGGCTACCTCTTCCGTAATGCCCCTTATGTATGGCTTTTGGTTCTGGCTCTGCTTTGGAGCATATACCAAAAGCGCTACGGCGTACTGATATGGGGAATGTTGCCCCTGATGTATCTGGGCACCTGTTTCCTGGGACCTATGGCCGCCCTGCGCTATATTTACTGCCTGATCGTGTGTACGCCGCTGCTGCTGCATAGCATGATACATCCATGCCCGCAGCAGTGAGCGCCCGGACGGCCCTATCCCTCTCTGTTTAGAGCTTTACATGTTCCTCTTGACTGATTCTTCGCAGACTACTTTTCCAGTTCCACGGTGCCAAGCAGTTCCTGGATCTCCTCCACGCTCAGCCACTGGGTATTGTTGCCTGAACTGTAGGAGAAGCCCTCCGCCACCTTTATACCCGTGGGCTGCACTTTCTGTCTGTCGCTCCACACCATCTGGGGATAGACGATAAAATGTTTGTCATACTCATAGGTGTGGGGAGAGTCTTCCACTGTCACCATAATCTCATGCAGTTTTTCGCCCTCCCGGATGCCCACCTCCGGCATCCGGCAGCCGGGCAGCATGGCCTGGGCAAGATCTGTTATCTTAAAGGAAGGAATCTTGGAGATGAAAGTCTCGCCTCCTCTGGCCTCTTCCAGGGCCTTGATCACCAGTTCCACACCCTGACGCAGGCTGATCCAGAAGCGGGTCATGCGGTAATCCGTGATGGGCAGTTCAGAGCCGCCGTTTTTCAGTATATTATGGAAAAAGGGAATCACTGACCCCCGGCTGCCCGCCACATTGCCATAGCGCACAATGGAAAAGCATACATCCTTGACTCCGGCATAGGCATTGGCGGCAATGAACAGTTTGTCCGACACCAGTTTGGTACCGCCGTACAGGTTCACAGGATTCACCGCCTTGTCCGTGGACAGCGCCACCACCTTCTTTACGCCCGTGTCCAGCGCCGCGTCAATCACATTTTGGGCGCCGCCTATATTGGTCTTGATGGCCTCCGCGGGATTATACTCACAGGCGGGCACCTGCTTCAGCGCCGCCGCGTGTATCACATAATCCACACCCTCAAAGGCCCTGGTCAGCCGCTCCTTGTCCCGCACATCCCCTATAAAGAACCGAAGCTTGGAGGCGTACTCCTTGAACTCGTTCTGCATGATGAATTGTTTAAATTCATCCCGGGAGTAGATAATAATCTTCTTTGGCTCATAATTTTCCAGCACATATCTGGTAAAGGCTTTGCCAAAGCTGCCGGTCCCGCCGGTGATTAAAATTGATTTATTGTTCAGCATAGTTGTTCTCCTTCATTATTTTAAGGCCATATACCTTATCCGCCTATATTTTCCAAATTATAGCATAGTTTTTTCTGAATTGCAATTTCTCCATATTAATAAAGATATTCTTTAGCTTTTTCCGTTTTCCCCTCATTGTGACGGCCAGTTTCGCCTGCGATATAGTATTCCCAGACGAAACTTCCTCCATGCCCTGAAATCGTTAATTATAGTTTCCTTGAGGATACTGCTGGCTAAAGAATGAGATTCTGATCCATCTATTTCACAAAAAATACAAGATTTATGATAACAATTTTGATACATTCTGGGGCAAAAGAAATTTTTTTCAAAAAAATAATTGTCACATCTTGCGTATTTTTGCCCACTGAATTATAATAGTGTTGATTTATGGTGCCAAGAAAGGAGAGATTTTTTATGAAACTTAATGCAAGAGAACTCGAAGTGCTCAAAATCCTACATGAGTCCGACCGCGCTCTGACCTCTACCGAGATCGTAAATTCCGGTACTGAGTTGACCCAGAGTACTGTACAGGCTGTGCTTCGTAAACTGCTGACCAACGAATTGATTGAAGTGCAGGGCATAACTTATAGCGGCAATGTGCTGAGCAGAACCTTCTGCCCTACCGCCAAGTCCAGGGATATGCTCACTGACAAATTCCTGCAGGATTTCAAGTGCTTCCGTACCATCATCAGTGTACCGGCGGCCTTGGCCGGCATGTTCAGCATGAGCGAGACCGAAGACGAGAGAAATCAGGACATCCAAAATTTGGAGAAACTACTGTCTGATCTCAAGAAACAGAAGAAATAAGGGTGTACACTATGATTCATTTTAGTCTATCTTCCGTGCTGATGACTGTTCTTGTAAGCAATTTGTTGCTGGTTCTGATTTCATTGCTCTTCCGCAATGAGGATGTGTTGGCAAAGATTGGTTTTAGGTTGACGGCTATATTTTGTATTATTACTTTGATACGGCTTGTTCTTCCATTGGAACTGCCTTTTGCGAAAACAGTGATTCTTCCAAAGGTTCTATCTGATGTATTATTTATATTTCGGCATCGATACAATGTATGCTCATGGCTTCGGATATCTGTCTGGGACATTTTCCGTTTGGTGTGGCTTGTGGAAAGCATCCGTCGTTTAACCATCCTATTTTACAGCCACCGGAAGGCGAACGTTCTGGTTCGAGGAAATAGCAGGGATGTCACTGACGAAGAACCTTATGTCTCTATTCTAATGGGTTTATGCACGGAAAAACAGCGCAAGAGAATACGAATGCGCACAACCAAATTTGTTAATGTTCCAATGATTACAGGCCTCCGTAATGCTCTTATCCTGTTGCCAGCTGATATTGACTCTTCCAATGAAGACGTCATGTTTGCTCTGCGGCATGAGGTATACCATTATGTGCATCATGATTTATGGCTGAAGTTTGCTGTCAATTGTCTGGTTGCAATCTATTGGTGGAATCCCTTCACACACTTGTTGAGAAAACAGATTGGCATCCTGTTGGAGATGCGGGTTGATGATTCTATCGTTTCAGAGGGAGAAGAATCTACTATCGGCTATTTATCCAGTATGTTGCGCTATATGGGTGGCGATCCGGAGCGAGATGATGTTTCCGCCCAGTATATGGGAATGGCTCTCAAAAAGAAAAGTAATCTGTTACGGCGGCTTCACATGATACAGAACAGGGAACAAAAACGTAGTCATATACTTTCTGTTTTAATGTTGTTGATTATTTCTAGCATATACATAGGTTCTTATTTGTTTATACTTGAGAATAGTACTTTTGAACAGAAAATCACTGAATCGGATCGCTACACCACTCCTCGTGATGATGATATCTTTGCGATTCAGAATGACGACAACACCTATACTATTTATCTCCCCAGCTTGGGAATTAATGAAGTCGTTGATTCTCTGGAACTTTACCCCAAAATTAAAGTTTATTCCAACAAGGAGGAATACAATGAAACGATTCAAAATCCGTAAAATAGCATTTATCACTGTTGCATGTAGTATGTCACTTATGTTTGCATCACCCGTTTTTGCCATGCAGGCAAGTGCCGCCGTACCGCCTAGTTCAGGGACAATTTCCCCTCAGGCAGATGTCCTGTCATGGGTATATGAGCGTAGAGGCAACGAAGTCTGGAAGTGCTTATATAACACTACTACTGGCGAGTGGGTTGGCGATTGGATCTATGTAGGCGAGGTAGGATCCGGTGAGATGCCTTAGAAGAAATGTTAGAAAAGCAGCGCCCTGCCAGGCGCTGCTTTTCTATACGCATATATACAAAGATGGGGATTACTATGAGACTTATTTGCCTCTCTCGGTATTATTTCCCATGAGTATCCAATATATTTGCCTTTCAAACCACATCAAAGAAGTACATTTCATAAGTCTTCCCGGGAAATATGATAACAGTTCTGATACATTCTGAGATATGAGGAAAATTTTTCAAAAAAATAATTGTCGCATCTTGCACATTTTTGCGCATTGAATTATAATAGTATTGATTTAAGACGCCAAGAAAGGAGAGATTTTTTATGAAACTTAATCCAAGAGAACTTGAAGTGCTCAAAATCCTTCATGAGTCCGACCGAGCTCTGACTTCCACTGAGATTGTTAATTCAGGCGCTGAGTTGACCCAGAGTACCGTACAAGCTGTTCTTCGTAAACTGCTGGCCAACGAATTGGTAGAGGTACAAGGTGTAACTCACAGTGGCAATGTATTGAGTAGAACCTTCGGCCCTACCGCAAAATCCAAGGATGTCCTCACCAAAAAATTCCTACAGGATTACAAGAGTTTTCGCACTATCATCAGTGTGCCGGCTGCTCTGGCAGGTATGTTCAACATGAGCGAGACCGAAGGCGAAAGGACTCAGGACATCAAGGATCTGGAGAAGCTGCTGTCTGATCTCAAGAAACAAAAGAAATAGGGTGTAGGCTATGATTCATTTTAGTTTTTCATCCGTGCTGATGACTTTTCTTGTAAGCAATCTACTACTGGTCGTAATCTCATTACTCTTCCGTAATGAGAATATTTTGGCAAAACTTGGTTTTAGATTAACCGCTATATTTTGTATCATTACTTTGATACGGCTTCTGCTTCCCCTGGAGTTGCCTTTCACCAAGACAGTGATTCTTCCAAAGGCTCTGTCTGAAGTGTTATTTGCAATTCGGCATCGATATAATGTTTTTCCATGGCTTCGAATATCTGTCTGGGATATTTTCCGCTTGGTATGGCTTGTAGAAAGCATTCGCCGCTTGATCACTCTGTTCTATAGCCACTGGAAGGTGAGAATGCTGATTCGTGGGAACAGCAAGGATATCACTAAGCAAGAACCTTATGCATCCATTTTAATGGATTTATGTACGGAGAATCAGCGCAAAAGGATTCGAATGCGCACGACCAAGTTTGTCAATGTTCCAATGATCACGGGACTTCGCAATGCTCTAATCCTGTTGCCAGCGGATATTGACTCCTCCGATGAAGATGTCATGTTTGCTTTACGGCATGAGGTATACCATTATGTACATCATGACTTATGGCTGAAATTTGCTGTTAATTGTCTGAGTGCAATCTATTGGTGGAATCCTTTCACGCACTTATTGAGCAAACAAATTGGCATTCTGTTAGAGATGCGGGTTGATAATTCTATCGTTTCAGAAGGGGAAGAATCCACAATCCGTTATTTATCCAGTATGTTACACTATATGGGAGGCGACCCGGAGCGAGATGATGTTTCTGCCCAGTATATGGGAATGGCTCTCAAGAAGAAAAGCAATCTGTTACGTCGGCTTCATATGATACAGAACAGGGAGCAAAAGCGTAGTCATCTGCTTTCTGCCGCAATGCTGTTGATTGTTGGCAGCATATACATAGGTTCTTATTTGTTTATACTTGAGAATAGTACTTTTGAACAGGGAATCACTGAATCGGATCGCTATACCACTCCTCGTGATGATGATATCTTTGCGATTCAGAATGATGACAGCACTTATACCATTTATCTCCCCAGCTTGGGAATTAACGAAATCGTTGATTCTCTGGAACTTTATCCCCAAATTAAGATTTATTCCAACAAGGAGGAATACAATGAAAAAATTCAAAATCCATAAAATAGCATTGGTTACTGTTGCATGTAGTATGTCACTTATGTTCGCTTCACCTGTTTTTGCCCTGCAGGCAAGTGCCGCAACCCCGCCCAGTTCAGAGACAGTTTCCCCTTATGCAGATGTCCTGTCATGGGTATATGAGCGCAGAGGCAACGAAGTCTGGAAGTGCTTATACAACACCACAACCGGAGAGTGGGTTGGCGACTGGGTCTATGTAGGCGAAGTAGGATCTGGTGAAATGCCTTAAAAGAAATATAAAAGTAGGCTCCGCCTAATCAATTCCCCCCCCTCAATTTTGAGGGGGGCTTTCTGGCCACATTTTCTGCGCAATGCTCTTATGAACATTCTTCAAAAGATTCTTAAAGAACACTATGAGGAAATTGAATTATCTTGAACTTTTGCCTAATTATGAATTATAAACAGCACCTTTGGGACGGGTAAGTGCCTGACTTTCCTATGCTGCCTGACATCCAGTTTGTAAGAAACTGACCCCCATTACAGATAGTCATCCGTCCATTCCATGTTCTCGCCGTCCCCGGTCTCACTTCCGCCGGAATCGCTGCCACCCTGGTCACCGCTGCCAGAGTCTCCGCTTCCTGTGTCACCGCCGGAACCGCTGCTTCCACTATCTCCGCTGCCGGAGCCGCTGTTTCCTCCGTCACCGCTGCCGGAACCGCTGTCACCTCCGCCGGAATTGCCGCCATCCGAACCATTGCTACCCGAATCAGGAGCGGGAGCAGAAGGCTGACTGCCGCCTCCGCCATTGTTCTCCGGTGCAGGAGTAGGAACAGGGGTAATAACAGGAACCACTACGGGAGCAGGCGCCGGCTCCGTCACAGCGGGCCTGGTGGGCTTGGGCTTTTCCGTGGGCTTCGGCTCCTCCTTCTCCCCGATGGTCAACGGCACTTCCTGACCGGAAACATTTTCCGCTTCCGCCCTGTCAGCCTCCTGCTGCTTCAGCTGCTCTTCAAACTCCTGAAATGCCTCCTGGGCCCCGTAAAATTTGTCTTCCTTTGTCATCTCTTCCACTGACGCCACCGTATGCCACATCACACCGTCATACCACTGCACTTCTCCGTCATCGACTCTGACTTTCAGCGCCTCCGCAGACAGATACCCCTGAGCCAAAAGTTCTTCCATGGATAGCTCTGTCTGCTGGACTTTTACTTCCTCCTCCGGCACTGCTGTCGCCTCCTGCCGCTCCCAGGGACCAAGTGCGGGTCTGACCAGAAGCCCTGCCCCAAACATCACTACTCCTACCAGCGCTGTCGCCACAAAATAAACCGCTTTCATATTCCGTCACCTGCCTTCCACTGAGTCTATGATTCCCTGCACATACCTGTAACCGCTGCTTCCAACCTTAAATTCTCCTCTGGCCTGCACTTGTTTTGCCACTGTGTATACGCTCCTGTATACCGGCGGGCCGTATACAATGATTTCCTGTCCGCCGCAGTCCAGCACCACGTAAGCCCGGAAAGAAATGTCCTTTGCATACATATTGGGGGCCAGATTGATCAGAACGGAGGTAAATCGGTTCCTCCCCGACACGGTCTCGAACACCTTGTCATTTACCTTCCCGTTTTCCGTCCAGTAAGCTCTTCCGCCACCCACCTTTGTGCCACCCTTTATAAAGGGATATTTCTCCCGGTTCTCATTGGTGATAAACAAAGTTCCGTACTCCTTCAATATACATCCGTCCACGCCTTCCGTGATAAGCCGCCGCTTCAGGCCCTCGTCTATTCCCGACTTGAATCGGATACCTGCCGGACTCTGCACCCGTATGGAAAAACCATGATAACTAAGCAGATCCTGCAGCCCCGGCAGAGGCACCGCCCTACAAGTCTCCCCCTGCCACTCCAATTTCCACACATACATGCCCACAGGAATATTATTGCTGTTGTAACTATACATCACCGCCGTCCTGCCGAAGGTGTCCGGCAGTTCCACCTGCCAGCCGTTCCCCGTCCTCTGGGCCGTGTACTCAATCCCGTCCACATAGATGGTATCATCCTCATATCCCGCAGGGGGTGTCAAGATCAGCATCCTGGGATTCTGAGGCTCCGGAGGTGTCACACCGCCCTCTGACACTACTTTTCTGCGCACCAGCATAGTACCTGTATTTTCTGCCCTGACAGCCGCATAGATAGTGTCCCCATAGGCACATATCTTCAAGAAATCCAAGCCTGTTCCCAGCTTGTCGCTGTACTGCTCAAGGACTGTGCCTGTACCTCGCAGCAGCTGGGTCTTTCTGGTGGCGGTATCGTAGAATGCCAGATACACCTGTCCCAGAGCCACATCCATGGAAACCGCATTGAATTGGTTCATGGAGACCACCGGACTGCTGCTCCAACTGTTTCCGTCAAACATCGCCATATAGGCGCCCTGCCCTGTACATCCTGCAAAAGCGTATATCTTTTGCCCCATTTTCACGAGTTCATGAGTATTGGTACTTGTGCCGGAGATGGTATATGCGGTGCTCCAGCTGCCCTTTGCCGTATTAAACTCTCTTATCTGACTCGATCCGGTAGGAAATTCAGCACAGGCCATGTAAAAGCTGTTGCCGGATTTCACTAAAACCGGATTGCTGAAATCCATTGAGGTGGTCAAACTGTCTGTTACTGTCCTGCGCCCCTTTATGTCATATATTACCATACGTATGCTGTTACCATAGGGCTCTTGAAAAGCTCCGTAGATTTCATTGCCATCCACAACAAACTGCATACTTCTGGGATTCTGCACCCCGTAGGAGGCCGCCTGTGACCAGGCGCTGCCGCCAAGCTTACAATAGACAATTTCATCCCAAGTTCCCTTACAATAGGAGAGATACACCTCTCCCCCACAGACGGCCAACGCAGGCATTCGGGCGTTGCCAATTGTCTGCCCTACCTGCTGCCATGCCGCACCGTTCCAGCGCATCACACGCACCTGCGTGGCGTTGTAGCTGCCCGGAACCGCTTCCGTATATGCCGTATAGAGCGTCCCTGTCGCGGGATCCACACACACGTCCGGCTCCTCACTGAACTGACCGCTGATGCTCCCTTCCAGCTTATCCCACACTCCGGCATCGCTGTAGTCCGCAAAAGTAACAGTAAAGGTCAGCTGACGCTGGTCTGCGGACAGCTTCAGATCACTGAGCCTTATGCCGCTGTTGGTTCCGTCGGAATAGTATAAAGTATTCTGGGTAAAATCGGCCCCCAGATCCGTACTTCCATAGGAGGTCTCCCCCGCAGATACATCCAGGGCCGCCTGCCGGAGGGCATTAACGTCTGTGCCCGCCTCGGGATGCGTTACCCCCGGTCGATATACATAGATGTAGTTTTCGCCTGCAATATTTGTGAGATTATCTACCTTATTGTCCACACGATACATCAAAAGACCGCTGGAGGGAAGAGAGTACTCAAACTGATTGGGATCACTGCTCTTCCTCCTATATTCCAGACAGATCAGTTCCGTATCCGAAAGCGGCGTCCGCAGCACAAACACTTTGTCACCCCCGGTTTCCGATGCCGCCGTCAGCGTGTATGTACCGCTTTGAGTAATGTTTCCCATGGGAATCCAGCCCTGCCTGGCCCGCAGATAGGACAAGGGATATTGCGGATAGCAGCTGACGGATGCCATTAGATCCCACCAACCCACCGGATCTCCGATACCATTCTGCCTGTAAAGATCCGGCAGTCCTAAAGAATGCAGAAATTCATGGGCAATCACGCCCTGCTGCATCAGCACATGTATACCCGCATCCTCCGAAACAAGCTTGTCGGAGGGAATCATGTTATAGTCCAGAACACGGAGTCCCTTCAAATTGCCCGGGCCTGCATATTGTTTGCGGATGGCCGTCTCCCCACCCTCCACTGCGTTTCCCTGTATGATAATGGTCAGGTTATCCACTATTCCACTCTGCCTGTTATCAAGCTTGCCCTGAAGTGTGTCAGTGGAAATTCTCCCGTCCGCCATGGCGTCCAGTATCTCCTGCACTATACCCCCATCCTTGCTGCTGCTTCTGGGAAGTACCAGAGGCTTCACTCCCTGACCGCCCGGCAGTTCCTGAGGGAAATAATTGGTCACGTGTACTTTGCCCTCCGTCACCGCCGTAATGTAATTGCTGAAAGAGTCCGGAGACAAATCATACATCTTCTTGATCTCCTGCCAGTTGGAACGATAGTAAATGCTGGAACTGTCCTGGCCGTTAGTGGCATTGAATATATCCCGGTTATCGTCCTGATACCTGACAAAGATGACCACATTGGCAATCTCGGCCGCATTACCCTGGGCCTGCACTTTGCCGATATTTACTGTATCCGGCAGCAATAATGCCGCCGCCAGTATCATTGACAGCGCAATCGACACCAAGCGCGCCAAACGCTTTTTAACCGCTGAATTTCCTGATTTCCTCATCCCGTTACCTCCATTCCGCATATTCCGGGAGGCCGAAAAATGCCGGGCCAAGCCGGAAATCCGCAGGATCTGCATTCTCCTGATACAGATAGGTTCTGCCGCCCTGGCCGTAGGCATAAATCACGCCGCCCTGGTCCGCCGCCTCCTTCAACTGTTCCTCGGCAGTGGAACCATCCTCATGAAACGTGCCAACATACTCCACGCCTTGATAGACAACCGTCAGCTTTCCCACACACACGCCGTCGGACAAAGTTCCCTGAACCGATTTGGTCACATTGCCCTCTCCGTCGTAATATGCCGTTTTCACTTCTCCGGCATATGCCCCGTCCGCCAGAGACGCGGTACCCAGTGCTGCCTCCGCAGCGTCTGCCCGGTAAAACAGGAAACGTCCCTGCCCGCCGCACCAGGTGATCTCCACAGCCTGGCCGCCGGCGGCAATCTGCAGGATATCCTCCCCTGCCTGATAATGGGTGCGGGTTTCAATGGCCTCCATGCCCTCCTGCAGCAGACGATGCCATTCCTCCGACAATGCCAGGGCTCTGAGTGCCGGAACATCCTGCTGCTCCAACGCCTCCCTGATCCGGTCCGCCAGAGCCGCCATCTCCTCCTCCGTATCGTCCCGATACACGGTCACTGCGCTGAGCTGCTCCGCGTATTCCACGGAAGGATAGAGCCGAAGAACCTTGGACAGCATGCGGCGCTGTTCCTCCCAGTTCCCCCTGCTTCCATAGATCCGGGCCAGTTCCACATAGTCGCCTTCCCCAAATACATCCATGGCCAACAGCCGTTCATAGTACTCCTGCTTCCGGGCCAGGGATGCCTCGTCTTCCTTCAATTCAGAAATGGCCTGACGCAGCTGCTCCTCCGTAAAGGGTTCGGCCGGCTCGGCTGTTGCGGAGGGCGCTTCCGTCTGCATTGGCAATATCTGCTCCGTTTCCGCCGGGGTTTGCCCACAGGCAGTCAAGCCTGCCAGCAGGAGAAAAGTGAAACAAATGGGGAAATTAAACTTATTTTTTCTCATGGTTACCTCATTTTTGCTATTTTAAAGTATAAAGTTCCATTATTGGCTTCGTCACATTAAACGCAAAACTTAATAGGCAAAATATAAAATGTTTATTATATCGGCCTTTAAACTGTATAAAAGCGAGGAGGCTATTGGCGGACAGAGACGGAAATCCCTGTTCCGGATAGGAGATCAGTCATCCTGAGATTCATTCTCTGTCTGTGCAATTATATACCTTGACAGGCGAAGTATCTTGTTCTATAATCTAAACGTATTCTAGAAAATATCCCTGTGCCGTCACATTCCTATTTCACCTGGCAAACTGCTTGAAGTCGGAATCTGTCTGCACACCAAAAGAAAGGCCAAACTCATGTCAATCACCTCCGATATCATCCGCGGGCACACGGAGACCATTATACTGGCCAGCCTAATGGAGCATGACAGCTATGGCTACCAGATCAATAAGGATATTCTGCGCAAGACGGATAACCGCTATGAACTGAAAGAGGCCACCCTGTATACTGCCTTTCGCAGACTGGAGCAGGCAGGCTACATTACCGCCTATTGGGGAGACGAGAAAGCAGGGGCACGCCGCCGCTACTATTCCATCACCCCAAAAGGACGCAAAGCCTATGAGCAGGGGCTTCGAGAGTGGAACGAGGCCAAAGTGATGATTGATAAACTGTTGGAACTTGATCAGTGCGGAGAAAATTCCTGACGATTTACCTCAGTTTGAATAAAATAGAGCAAAGGAGGGGGCGCATACATGCGCCCGGTATTATGGATAATCTGCGAATCAGAAAATATATGGATCAACTGTTTGAGAGCGCGCCGGTGAACCGCCGCACATTGGAACTGAAGGAGGAACTGATCGCCAATGCCCTGGAAAAATATAACGATCTGATCCGGCGGGGATATGGCGAGGACGAAGCATTTCAACTGCTCATCAGTTCCATTGGGGATGTACAGCAGCTTTTTGCGGAGATGGGCACGGACGACGACTATTCCCGGGCTTACTATCTGCAGTGGGCACGGGAAGCTCAGGATAAAAAAGCCGCTCTTACCGCCGTGTCCGTAGGGCTTTTCCTGCTGTCGGGGGCTGTGCTGGTGATCTCTTTTCTACTGTACTGGTACAATGTAAAATTCATCTATATACATGGTCAAAACCTAAACCTGCTGGGAATTGGCCTCGCCCTGCTGATCTGCATTGTGCCTGTCTCGCTGCTGGTGTATGCCCACCAGATTCAGCCTCCTGCAGAACTGGCTGATTATGCCGCCAGACAAGCCGTCTCCAATTCCGAGAGCAGAAAACAGCGCCGTAAGCGCTTCAAGCAGATCAAGGGCAGTTTGGAAGGTCTGATGTGGCTGCTGATTGTGATTTTCTATTTTGTTATCAGCTTTTCCTCCCATGCATGGCACATTACCTGGATCATTTTCCTGGGTGGCGCCGCTGTGGAATGCCTGCTGGATGCGCTTACTAAAATTTTCTTCCCCATAGACAAGGAATGAGATAATAACCTTTCCTTATTCCGGCGGCGCTAATACGCATTGAGGCGGGCGTCATTCAAACCGGAACCACTTAAAATCAAAGTCACATCCAGGCAGGAACACAAACACCACTTTTTGCACCCCTTTTACCGGCTGCAAGTCGAAGCTATGCTCCCTATACTCTTCCTCATGGGGAAATTCCACAATCTGGTTTACACTCTCCTCCCCGACGAACCGCACATGGATCGTATTGTTCGCCAAAGGTGTGCGGCCGCAGATTGTGATCCTGCTGACACCCTGCTCGCCGAAATCCATATCCGCATATTCCAGGGACACATTGTTTCCGATACCCTCTATGGCTTCTTTCGTCACGGTGAAGCTGTCTCCGTAAATCTGTCTGTTCTCCACCACATAAAGCCGGGCAAAGGCTTTATTTATTCTGGTAAAGTTAAAACCGCCCAGTTCCATGGATGCTTTGGTGCAGATGCTGAGAGTGGTCTGTCCCCGCAGGCGCTTCTTCAGCTTATAGGTCTCAGGCTGGAACACCTGCCACTGACTCTGTTTATGGTACACACCGTCATACAGCAGTTCGCTCCCCTCCTCACCCGGCAGTCCCTCCCAGAACTGGATGAACTGGGGATCATTGGAATTGGCAAAAATAGATACCGTAATTTCATCGGATCCGTAATCGCCAAAATCCAAACCGGAATATCCCACTGCGGTGAAACCCTCTCTGGCAGTGGATGCAGCGTTCTGGATGCCGCTGAGCACCGTGCCCTGCTGACAGTTGAACAGTCCGCCCACCACAAAGGAATAAGGATCTATGGTTGCCGGACCCATGTCTTGAATGACAAATTCCATTTGGGAGATCAACTTCACCTTGTCCGTGCCGTTTTTCACCATGCAGCGTACATTAAATTTCCCGTCTCCCAAGGCCGTAATCACTGCCCTGTCGCCCTGAGCCTCCACGCTGGCCACATTGGTTTCAATTCCGGAGGCATTGACCGCTCTCCAGATAATCTCCTGATCCGTGGCGGAAGCAGGATGGCAGATGGCCTGTACGGTAACCTGCCTTTTCTTCGGACCTAAGATCGTCCAGACATGCTGTTGATTCTCCGGGTTCCCCATATCTTCTTTGGCTTGAACCAGTTCCAGCTTACGCACAGGCACAAATCCCACGGGCACCTGCGCCAGAGGCATAAAACTGTTTTGAGGCATCAAAGCCAAGCCTTCCCGAGTCCCGCCAGGCACCACCGTTATGGACAGACTTGCCTCCTGTAGGATATCCGCCGTCTCGGCTTGCCGAATCTTTTGTACATAACTGCTCTTGTCCTCTTTGGTGCAGGCCGGCAGTTCTCCCAGATGAACGCTCTTTTGGGCATCCCTCACTGTCACCTTGATTTCTCCCGGCCGGTCTTCCGCTGCAACCATTGCCACCAGTCTGCCGCTGAACAGCTTGCGGATGGTGCCTTTATAGGGATCATAGTCTGTGCTGTCCCCATTGTCCAGCCCCACCAAGCGCCCCGGCCCGGTAACTTCTACCTCCACATAATCACTGGCGTTCTCCACCTGGCAGCCGTTTTCGTCCACTGCGGAGATCTCCACAAACAGCATATCCTCCCCGTTGGCCGTCAAAGTCATGCAGTCCGTAGGAATGGCCTGCAATCCGCCGGCAGGACTTCCCTGCCAGGTCAATATGCGGTTGCCCTGCATTTTCTCAGCTTTCAACACCAACGCCGCAGTCTCGCCGCTGGTGCTGCGGCGCTCCCGTGCCACCTCCCGACCCTCCTGGTCATAGGCCACTGCGCAGATCGTGCCCGGTTTGTACCGCAGCGTCCAATCACCCGTCAGTACGCTTCCCGTCCCTTCCTCATGTGATATCTCACATACGCCGCAGGATACGCCGTTCTCGAACAGTTCCACCCTGGGCTGATTGCTGGCGATACGCACATCTATGAGTTGCCCCATGTTGAAATCCCAGTAGGGGAATATATGGACAAAGGGCTCCTTTTTTCCATCGGTCCACTCCCCCTTGTAAATATAGTAGGCATCCTTGGGTATCCCTGCCGTGTCTATCTGTCCGAAGTAGCTGTTCTTGGTCTGGTAGGGAGTAGGCTCTCCGATATAGTCAAAGCCGGTCCACAGAAATTGCCCACAGGAATAGGGCGTATCCCTGTCCCTGGTAATGCAATACTCCTCGTTCGCAGCCCCCCAGCTGGTGGCGCTGTTGCCCAGAGAGGAACATTGTTCGTCCTCGTCCGTCAGGATGGAACGCTTCAGCGGAAAATGGTAAATACCCCGGCTCTTTACCACGGAAGCCGTCTCGCTGCCGTAGATCACCCAGTCGGGATGCTCCCTGTGATGCTCCTCGTAATAGCGTTCCGCATAGTTGTACCCTGCCATCTTGGTGATGTCCGCACACTTCTGCGCTCCCTCCCAGGGCATGAAATTGCTGCCGATGGTACATGGGGCATTCTCCCTGGGGTCATGTTCCCGCACATAGTCCACCAGCCTGCGGGTAATCTCCTGTCCATGTTCACTGGCATGGGTATCATATATCTCGTTACCGATACTCCACATCAGCAGGCTCACATGGCTGCGGTCCCGACGCACCCAGCTGCGCACGTCAGTCCCCGCCCAGTCCACAAAAAAGCGGGCATAATCATACTGGGTCTTGGGCATTTCCCACATGTCAAAGGCTTCCGCAATCACCAGGAAACCCAGTTCGTCCGCCAATTCCATAACCTCCGGCGCGGGCATATTGTGGGAAGTTCGCAGGGCATTTACCCCCATGCTGCGCAGCTTCAGGAATTTCCTGCGCATGGCCTCCCCGGAGAAAGCGGCCCCCAGCGCCCCCAAATCATGATGTTCGCACACACCGTTCAGACGCAGCTTCCGTCCATTTAACAGAAAACCTTCCTGAGGCGTAAATTCCTTGCTGCAAAAGCCCACTTTCAGGTTCTCTCTCTGAATGACCCGGCCTCCCTCCAGCAGTTCCACCTGCAAGGTATACAGACAGGGATCTTCCACATCCCACAGATGAGGATGCTCCACAACATAGCTGCTGTCGAACCGGGCGCCATGGTCCAGCCTGCGTCCGTCCGGGGACAGCACCACTCTGTCGTCCGCAAGGGCATCTTCCCGGCGGCAATCCAAAAGGTGCTGCCAAATCTGCCCTGCCGCGCCCTCCGTCTGGCGTCCGCCTTCTTCAGAATCGCCATCTGCTTCTGCCTGCGCCTCATCCCTTGGGATATCTTCCGCTTCCTTCCGCGGACCATCCGACAACGTATAACGAAGCTGATATTTTCCTTCCGCCAAATCCGGCGCGCCGCCCTGTCCGTCCACCAGTTCCGTTTCTATCTGCAGCGTAAAGCCCTGATCCGCCTTCCTGGTGGACAGATAGATGCCGTCAGTGGCTATATGTACCTCCGGCACCGTCACCAGCCACACATTCCGGTATATGCCTGCGCCGCTGTACCAGCGGCTGTTGGGAGACTGATGCACCACCCGCAGGACCAGCCTGTTTTCCCCCTCCCGCAGGGCATCCGTCACATCGTATTCAAAAGTGGAATATCCGTACTTCCACTCCCCCACCAACTGATCATTGACATAGAGTGCGGAATCCATATACACTCCGTCAAAGCGCAGATGGATCCGCTCTCCGGCCTTTTTCCCCACCTGCCAGTCCCTCACATACCAGCCGATGCCGTCCTCGTACAGCTTATCCGTCTGCCATATCAGCCAGTCATGGGGCAGCGCCACAGGCTTTAAGTTCACCTGCCAGACCTCTTTTTGTTCATAGGACACCCCCAATGCGGTCTTGGCAAAACGCCATCCTGTATTAAAAAGTACTTTCCGATTCATACTCCCCTCTTTCCCGCATACCTCAGGCCAGGCCCGTGCTATTGCGTTAATGCGCTTTCCTGTCACTACATCCGCGACATCAATACTCTAATGTTCTTCTCAATATCCCCATGGAACACCGCCGATCCCGCCACAATCACGTTGGCTCCTGCCTCCAGAGGAATATGAATGTTTTCCGCCGTCACGCCGCCGTCAATCTCCACATCCACCGCCAGGCCCATTTGCGTAATGGCACTCCTCACACGCCGGATTTTTTCCGTGCAGATATCCATATATTTCTGGCCTCCAAAGCCCGGCTCCACCGTCATTACCAACACCATGTCCACCTGTTCCAGCCAGGGCAGTGCCGCCTCCACGGGCGTACCCGGCCTGATGCTGACGCCCACCTTGGCCCCGGCCTGCCGGACAGCGTCTATGGTCTCCTGCACATGATCTGTGGCCTCCAGATGGAAAGTTACCATATCCGCACCGCAGGACACAAACTGCGCCGCGTACCGCTCCGGTTCCTGTATCATAATATGAACATCAAAAAAAATGTCGGTCCGCTCCCGCAGGGAAGTGATCACCGGCATCCCAAAAGAGATGGAGGGCACAAAAATGCCGTCCATCACGTCTATATGTAAATATTGTGCGCCTGCTTGCCGCACCTGCTCTATCTGCCGCCCCAGCTGCCAGAAATCCGCAGCCAAGATGGAAGGAGATAAAATATTCATAGGCATGTCCTCAACTTTCTCTCCACTTCAGAAGTCATCTGCTACCTCACTGAATATTTTACCAAATTCCCCCCGGTATAGCAACTGTTTTCTGGCATGTCACTGCGTGAGTGACATGCGCTTTGCCACATCCTGCTTCAGGATTCTCCAGGCGTCTTCATGGTCCACATAGTACAGCGGGCACTTCTTGCCGCCGCAGTCGTAGTGCCGCAGGATATCGTCCGGCTCCAATTCATATGTATTTACCAGCCATGCCAGCAACGCAATCAAACTGTCGTATGTTTCCTGTGTGAATTGCCCGTTCTCATATTTATAACAGCACTCGATGGAAATAGAATCCTGATTTCGAGTCTGTACCGCATAGGCAATCTCGTCCAGCGGCACAATCTGTAAGATCTCTCCTTCAATGCCGATGATAAAATGGGCGCTGGCACCCGGAACATCGTGCCGGTCTTTCAAATTCTCGAAATAACTTCGGTTTTGGGCTGCACTGGTATTCAAATTGGCTGTGTAATGTACAAATATGTTTTTGACCTCTTCCAGCGCTTCTCCGGGGCGGGAATACTCACTGACAGTCAGAAAATCCTCGGTCCAGTCCGGATGCTGATTGTACTGGCTCTCCGGAATGCCCTGGACGGTTCCCCATACGTAATCCTCGCTTGCCCCCTCCGCCTGCACCGGGAGCATTGTCTGGCCGCCGGTCTCTGTCTCTACTTTGGGATCCTTTTCCCCCTGTCGCAGCTGAAGTACGGCAAAAGCAGTTCCTGTCAGCAGAATACACATTGATAACGCCAATAACTGCTTCTGACGGCGAAGACGGCGCTTCTTTCTGGCAAGGGCCGCTGCCTGCCTTTGGCCTTGCTTCTCCTGCATGGTCTGCGGACGTCTTGTATGTCCCTGCCTTGAAGCGCTTGGGGCTGGCTGGCTATGCCTGCTTCCGCCCTGGCTGGTCCGTCTTTGACTGCCTGAAGCCTGATATGCCTGTACTTGTCCGCTTCTGCCCTGCGCAGTTTGTCCCTGCCCGTTTCTGCCCTGCGCAGTTTGTCCCTGCCTGCTTCTGCCCTGCGCAGTTTGTCCCTGCCCGTTTCTGCCCTGCACAGTTTGTCCCTGCCCGCTTCTGCCCTGCACAGTTTGTCCCTGCCTGCTTCTGCCCTGCGCAGCTTGTCCCTGCCTGCTTCTGCCCTGCGCAGCTTGTCCCTGCCCGCCCCTAATCGCCTGGCCCTGGCCGGTTCGCCCTTGCCTGCGCTCCGATATCAGATTTGCCATCTGATCCCTCTCACTGTCATCCATCCGCCGCCCCGCTGCCGCTCCTCTCGGCTGCTGCCTCGCGCTTTGCCGCAAGAATGTAAAATCCAACTCATCATTCTCGTTATACAATGCCCCCATTTTCCGTATCCTACCCTCTTTCTCTGTCGTTTATGAGTTGAGTATAGCATGAAATTGCATCATAATCCTCTATTAATTCTTAAAATTTCTTAAGAAATTGTTAATTGAAAATCCATCTGCCCGCACAGATAAAGAGCTGTTGCTTCCGCAACAGCTCCCTTTTATCCTGTCTTACAAAAATTCCTTAACCGACTTGTACACGCCCTCTGCGTCCAAGCCATACTTTGCCACCAGGGCCGCAGCGGAACCGGACTCGCCGAACACGTCCTGCATACCCAGCTTTTTCACGCTAGTAGGCAGATTCGCACACAGGCAGTCACATACTGCGCTGCCCAAGCCTCCGATAACGGAATGCTCCTCTACGGTCACTACCTTGCCGGTCTTCTTGGCGCTGTTAATAATGATCTCCTCATCCAGAGGCTTGATGGTGCAGATATTCACCACCTCTGCGCTGATACCTTCCGCTGCCAGCTTCTCCGCCGCCCCCAGGGCGGAATCCACACAGATGCCGGTGGCCACGATGGTCACATCGCTGCCTTCTCTCACCACGGTGCCCTTGCCGATCTCAAACTTATAATTTGGCTTGTCATTGATCACAGGCACTGCGGCACGGCCGAACCGGATGTACACAGGGCCTTCATACTCCAAAGCCGCGCGCACCGCCGCCTTGGCTTCCACATCATCGGAGGGGCACATTACCACCATGCCGGGAATGGTCCGCATCAGCGCCAAATCCTCATTACACTGGTGGGTCGCACCGTCCTCGCCCACGGTGATGCCGGCGTGGGTTGCGCCTATCTTTACATTCAAATGGGGATATCCCACGGAGTTGCGCACCTGCTCATAGGCACGTCCTGCCGCAAACATGGCAAAGGAACTCACAAAGGGAATCTTGCCCACGGATGCCAGCCCTGCCGCAATGCCCACCATGTTGCACTCTGCGATACCGCAGTCGATATGTCTGTCGGGATAAGCCTTCTTAAAAATCCCGGTCTTGGTGGCAGCTGCCAGATCGGCATCCAGCACTACCAGCTGGGGGAACTCCTCGGCCAGCTCCTTAAGCGCATTGCCATAGCTTTCACGAGTTGCGATTTTCTTGATTGTGTCTGCCATTACGCCTGACCCTCCTTCTCTAATTCTGCCGCGATCTTGTCCAGATCGGCCATAGCCACCGCATACTCCTCATCACTCGGAGCCTTGCCGTGCCAGTCCACACTGTTCTCCATGAAGGAGACACCCTTGCCCTTTAAGCTGTGCATCACGATACAGGTGGGCATACCCTTGGTCTCTTTAGCCTCCTTAAATGCGGCTCTGATCTGGTCAAAATCATGGGCATCAATATTGATCACATGGAAATTGAACGCCTCGAATTTCTTGTCAATGGGGTAGGGGGAACAGACCTGGTCAATAGGGCCGTCGATCTGCAGATTATTGTTGTCCACGATCACGCACAGATTGTCCAGCTTGCGGTGCCCGGCAAACATGGAAGCCTCCCACACCTGGCCCTCTTCCAACTCGCCGTCTCCCAGCACGGTATATACACGGAAATCCCTGTTATCCAGCTTTGCGCCCAGCGCCATGCCCACTGCTGCGGAAATGCCCTGTCCCAGAGATCCGGAGGACATGTCCACACCGGGAATGTGTACACAGGGATGTCCCTGCAGGTAGGATCCCAGCTTGCGGAGGGTGGTCAGATCCTCCACCGGAAAGTAGCCCCTGTTGGCCAGGGCAGAGTACAGACCGGGAGCCGTATGGCCCTTAGACAATACGAAACGATCCCTGTCCTCCTTTTTCGGATTCTTCGGGTCGATATTCATCTCCTCAAAATACAGGAATGTAAACATGTCTGCCGCCGACAGCGATCCGCCGGGATGTCCTGCCTTCGCACTGTGAACCGCAGTGACAATGCCCTTGCGAACGTCATTAGCATGCTTTTTCAGCTCTAAATTGTTCATTGCTTCCTCCTTCTGCCACCCCCTGGCGGCACAATCTTTTTCTGTCTTTTATACTAGCATAAAATAGGTTTCCCGTCTATACAAAGCGGCAAAATTTCTTGAATGTGTTCGGGCACATAATATTTTTACCACCAGTAGGGTTCTACCCTTTGGCACAATATCACATTTCGTTCAGATACAGTGTCACCCGGCTCTGGATCTTTCTCACAGTCTCCTCCAGAGTAGCGTCTCCCGCAAAGTACATTCCTGTTTCCTTTTCCAGAATAACCCGGACGGGATTATCGTTGAAGTAGAATCCGGCTGGGCGGTACACGGCACGGTCCGTCATCTCCCGGATGATATCATAATCCTCCTGTCCAGGCTGCTGGGGAGTCTCTATAAAATAGCCAAACTCCAGGGAACTGTCCTCTTTCGCCATATAGGAAGAGGCCAGGTAGTCCTCAAAGCTGTCCTGTCTCGCCGGAAATCCCCAGTCTATACTGTCCTGCAGTTCCTTGGACAGCAGAAACTCCAGAAAGTCCCATGCGCCCTCCTTATTCTCTGACGCACTGTTCATAACAAATCCATCCATTATGCCAAGCTGGGTTTCGGCCCCGTTCCATCCGGGATATCCGGGCCAGTATATGCCTTTTTGGTTGTATACTAACAGATCAAACATATTATTGATCACTACCTGATTAAGCAGCCATTTCGCTTCCGAGCCCCTCTGTTCTCTTCTTATCATCCCTGCCCGCTCCGCCCCCACCTCCAAATTGCCCGCCGCTCGAGCATGCGATCGCTCCGCCTCCCAGCTGCCGCATGCCTCCAAAACCGTTCGAAACTCTTCACTGTCAAAATAGCATTCCCTCTTCTCATAATCAACGAAATGCCCTCCAAGGCTCACCCCCATACAGTACCAGAGTGCATCCCTCTGACTGGCCGCCGGAAATATAAGTTCACCGTCCCCCTGTACCGTCTCCAGAAAGCGCAGGGGCGTCCAGTCGTCGGCATCCACTTTCTCCCTAGAGCGCAATGTCCGCAGATGAAAGGCCGGGATCACCACCGTATCCCGCCCCGCCACCATGCCGGCTTTCCTGACAGACTCCAGAATATCTTCGGAACCGACCACATCACTGGACTCATAATAACGAGTCAAATCTTCCAGGGCCCCTTTGGCCGCCAGATTGTCCACATTCAGCCCCTGCACTTCGATCAGATCTGGTCCCTGGCCCCGCACAAGCTGCATTTCCAGCGCCCCGAAAAGTTCAAACCGGGAGTTATCGGAAAGCATATCTTCATCCGGCAAAAGTATCACTACCTTGTATTTCCTGCTCTGCCTGTTATACTGTTGCACCAGTTCGTCCATGTGGTGGGAACTGTATTCATCATTGGCCTGGTAAAAGGACCGGCTTATAGTGACTGGCTGTTTCTCCGGATAATCCCGACTGCTTTCAAAACCCACAGAGACGAAGGTGATTGTCCCGCCCTTCCAGTCCATCCCCTTTCTGGCCGGCCTTTGACATGTCAGGTTTATGGTTTTCTCTCCTCTGGAAATACGGCACACCTGACTGCCGTCAATCTGCACATATTCATCATCCCACAGCCACAGCCGCTCTATCTCCCCGTCCTCCGGACTATATTTCCAAAGCCCGTCGCCGGTACGCAGATAGATTCCGTCCTCGCCTCCCCCATACGCCTGTAGCGGCGTCATCGGACAGACAAATCTCTCTTCCGAATCCTCTATGTTTACAAAGATCGGTTCCTCCCCTGTAATACAGTATCCGTATATTCGGCCCTCCTGCCCTTCTACGATTCCTTCCAGACTGTCCAGATCCGGCGTGGAAATTCCCTGAAGACCACCCTCCGCCCCAAATACAAAGGCGCTGCCGCCCGCGCCATAATCATAGAGTATCACTCTGCCGTCCCCTGTAACAATTCCGTCCGTGAGACGTTCCCCCTTGTGCAGCAGTTCCGATGTCTCGCAATCCGTATGCCAGGATAATTCTCCGCCAGCGTCATATTTTTCCAGGAAAAAGTCTCCGTTTTTCTCCTGCATGTACAAATAGCAGCAATCTTCCCTGTCCGCCAGCAGAGTCAGAAGATTAGAACCCTCTCGTGCCACATACTTCTCCGCTACAAATTCATCCGCCGCCCGGCCCCGGTAGATATACCAGCAGCCTTTGTGTTTTTCACTGTCATATTGAAGACCAACAGCATAAAACCACTCATCATTGCACGTATAAAGCCGAAATGCCTCCAACGGGACGGGCAATTTCATATCCTGAAATTCCGCCACAGGCACCAGGACATCTCCCTCCGTGTTCTGGACGTCGCCTGGGGACTCCCCCCGTCCGCAAGCACATATTGTAAGTGACAAAAAAAACAGAAACAGGCCGCATATCCTTAGCTTTGCCCCGTACTTCATAGTTCCCCCTTTCCCGCATACCGTGCCTATGGCAGCGTCATTCTATGATGGATGCGCGGTTTTTGCTTCACTTGTCAGGTTTCAGCGAGCATCCCGCCTAAGTCCGTATCAGGAAAGAACATGTCCCTTAAATCCAAAATGGACTTCAGGCGTTCCCCAAAGTCCATAGGAATATGTTACCGACGTTACAGGTGCATTACAGAACTTTACTGCTCCTTCTGCCCATAGTAAGCGTTTGCTCCGTGCTTGCGGTAGTAGTGCTTATCCTGCAGTTCCTGGGGAGCGGGCTGTATTCTGGCATTGATGGTCTCCGCACGGTAGGCCATCTTGGCCACCTCCTCAAGCACCACCGCATTGTGAACCGCGTCCTTGGCATCCTTGCCCCAGGCGAAGGGACCATGGTTCTTGCACAGCACAGCGGGCACTGCCATAGGATCCTTGTTCAGCCGCTTAAATTCCTCCACGATCAGATGTCCTGTGTTCTCCTCGTAGGCATCCTCAATCTCCTCTCTGGTCAGGCATCTGACACAGGGCACCGGACCGTAGATGTAGTCCGCATGGGTGGTGCCGTAGCAGGGCATGTCTCTTCCCGCCTGCGCCCAGCTGGTAGCATAGGAAGAATGGGTATGTACCACGCCGCCGATCTCCGGGAATGCCTTGTACAGTTCCAGATGAGTGGCGGTGTCCGAGGAGGGATTGTACCTGCCCTCCACTTTATTGCCGTTTAAATCCATAACCACCATGTCCTCGGGTTCTAGCTTGTCATACTCCACTCCGCTGGGTTTAATGACAAACAAGCCGCTCTCCCTGTCGATGGCGCTCACATTACCCCAGGTGAATGTCACCAGGCCATAACGGGGCAGATCCATATTTGCCTCATATACTTTCTGCTTTAAATCCTCTAACATTAACTTATCCCCCTATTTATAATTCCACATGTCCCCTCCGGGTACACACCTCCGCGCCCTGGCAGGGGCGGTATGCTCTCCGTGAACATGTATCCTGCTATTTCAATTGGGTTCCTCTCCGCGGGCCGGCATTACACAGGAGTTTTCCCCCATGGACCGGCCCCGGCGCCCCCGCGTCTATCTCAGTTCAGCCCCTCTACGGCCGCCATTTCCGCAGGCAGAGTGGCCTTATACTTCTCGATAAACGCGTCGAACCCGGCCACATCTTCCGCCTTAGGCGCAATGGTGGTGCCGCTCTGGCCCGCAAAGATCTTATGGGACAGGTATTCCGGCAAAGTCTCCTCCGATGCCTTCTCTGCCATAAAACATGCCAGCACCGCCATGCCCCAGGCGCCGCCCTCGCTGGCGGTATCCATCACGGTTACAGGCGCGTTCATGGCCGCCGCCATCAGCTGCTGGCCCACCACAGGGGTCTTGAACAGTCCGCCATGGCCCATCAGGGAGTCCACCTTCACCTGCTCCTCCTTTAACAGAATATCATTGCCTATCTTCAATGCCGCCATGGCGCTGTACAAGTGGCTTCTCATGAAATTCGCCAAGCTGAAACGAGCATCGGGTGTGCGGACAAACATGGGTCTTCCTGCGTTTAACCCGGTCACCGGCTCGCCGGAGAAATAGTTGTAGGCCATGAGGCCGCCACAGTCAGGATCCGCCGTCAGCGCTTCCCTGTACAGCGCGCCATACAACTCGTTTTTGTCCGGTTTCATGCCAAATTTTCCCGCAAACTCTTCAAACAGATTGACCCAGGCATTCAGGTCGGATGTGCAGTTATTGCAATGCACCATAGCCACAGGATAGCCGTCCGGCGTGGTCACCATGTCGATCTCCTCATGTACCTTGTTCAGGGCATGTTCCGTTACCACCATGGAGAAGATGGATGTACCTGCGGAAATGTTACCGGTGCGCACCTTCACGCTGTTGGTGGCCACCATGCCTGTGCCGGCATCGCCTTCGGGAGGACACATGGGCACACCTGCCCCCAATTCACCGTCGGGATCTAACAGCTTAGCTCCCTCCGCCGTCAATGTACCTGCAGCCGCGCCGGCGGGCAGCACCTTGGGCAGAATGTCCTTTAATTTCCAGCCAAAGCCACGATCCGCCACCAGTTCGTCAAACTGAGCCAGCATTTTCTGGTCAAAATCGCAGATCCCGGAATCAATGGGAAACATGCCGGAAGCCTCGCCCACGCCCAGCACCTTCTCCCCGGACAGTTTCCAGTGGATGTAACCTGCCAGAGTTGTAAAGAAGGCAATATTCTTTACATGCTCCTCACCGCTTAAGATCGCCTGATACAGATGGGCAATACTCCACCTCTGAGGGATGTTGAAGTTAAACACCGGGGTCAGCCTGCCGCAAGCCTCCGCTGTCATGGTGTTCCTCCAGGTGCGGAAAGGCACCAACAACTCTCCGTTCCCGTCAAAGGGCATATAGCCATGCATCATGCCGGAAAAACCCAGCGCTCCCAGCCTGGTCAGGGTCACGCCGTACTTACTCTGCACATCCTCTTTCAGACTCTTGTAGCAGCCCTGCAGCCCCTTCCAGATATCTTCCAGACTGTAAGTCCAGATGTTGTTCTCCAGACGGTTCTCCCAGTCATAGGTGCCCATAGCCACCGGCTGATGGGTCTCATCCACCAGCACCGCTTTGATGCGGGTTGAGCCGAACTCAATGCCCAGCACAGTCTTTCCCGACAAAATTGCTTCCTTACTCATGTTTACCCTCCTGTTTTCTCTATTCCCGCGCTCAGCGACTCTGGCGGAAGTGTATAAGTTTCCATCTGGCAGCTGCCGCAAGAATTTATACTGCTTAACAGTTATAATTTCCGAGCAACCTGACTACATAACGCCAGCCATATACGTTTAACCAATGCCGTACGGTAAATTCTGGCGTTATGTAGTATATACTCACGAACGTTTAGATTTTCCTTTCCGACCGTCGCTTGAAACCAGGTATTTGCTTCCTGCAATTAACGGACCAAAATAGACGCGTCCATATTTCTAGTATAGAGCCTTTTACGGCTTTCGGTCAATATGGTTTAGCAAAATTTTAAATATTTTAGTATGCACTGACCGCCCTCTGAAAAGAAACCGCATGATGGACAATACCTGCCGCATATAATGCATCAATATCCGCTTTCATGGAGTCCGCCTTGAAAAAACACCACAAACTCACTTGGCGGCAGCTTCTGACAGGCGCCGGACTGCTGTTGCTCTTCGCCATCCTGACCTTACTTTTTTTCGGCCCCAGCCGCAATGAAGAAAAGTATAGGCGCGCCGCCCAGGAACTGTTCCGTCAGGAAATGGTACATAATACCCTGAATATGCATTATACCATCGCCCGTCCCGAGGATTTCGGCATCCGGGAATATGAAGCCCTGTTACCAGGTTATGTCCCCGGCGCCAGGGAACTTCAACTTGAAGAGATGGAACAGCAGGTGGATTTCTGGAAAAAGATGTCAGGCCGGGGTCTGGACGCTCACGATGCCTATACCCGACAGCTCCTGGCTCTCTCCCTGGAAAACTCACTGGCGATGCAGTCCCATGCCTATTATGATGACCCCCTCTCCCCCGCCTCCGGTATGCAGAGCCAGCTGCCCATCCTGCTGGCGGAGTATACCTTCCGGACCGCAAGGGATGTGGAGGACTACCTGGCGCTGTTGTCTCAGACCGGGACCTATTACGACAGTCTGCTGGTTTATGAACAGGAAAAAACGGCGGCGGGACTGGGCATGAGCCAGGTATCCATAAAAAAAGTGCGCCAGCAGTGCCGACAGATTCTGACTGCTGAAAGCCTAAGTCAAGGAGATCATTTTCTCCAGACCACCTTTCAGGAGAGAATCAACGAGTTATACACCCGTCAGGGGATTGACCGGAAGACTGCCCTCTCCGCCATTCGCCGCAACAATGAACTGCTGTCCTCTGTACTGCTCCCCGCCTACGAGAGACTGGATCAGGGGTTAGAGCAGCTTTCAGCGCAGCGGGAGAGGGACGACAAACAGCCAAATGACGGCACATCGCAGGGAACTGACGCCCCAACACCAGATACCCCCGGCAACAGCCTGCCCCAGGGGCTGGCCGCTTACCCGGAGGGACAGGAATATTATCGTCAGCTGTTAATCGCCGAAACCGGCAGTTACCGCTCCCCTGAGGAACTGTATGACCTGTTGAAGAATCAGCTGCTCTCCCAGCTTAACACCCTGCGTCAGCTGATTACGGAGCATCCTTCCTGTGTACTCCCTTCCGCCCAGGAAGAATGTCTGACGTCTTTCCCCTACACGCAGCCTTCGCAGATGCTGACGGATCTGCAGAAACGGATGACCCTGGATTTTCCCAGCCTGGCAGTCGGCGGACAGCAGCTTCCCACGGTAACTGTCAAAGCCGTCTCCGACTCTCTGGCGGACTACACCGCTCCGGCCTTTTATCTGACGCCGCCCCTGGATGACACCTCCGCCAATGTGATCTATGTCAATGAAAAGGATATGCCTAATGTATTGGAACTGTACACTACCCTGGCCCATGAGGGCTATCCCGGCCATCTGTACCAGTCCGTCTACAGCCGCCGTTATCTGAAGGAGCAGGGGGCCGACCCGGTGCGCCAGCTGCTGAATTACGGCGGTTACCAGGAGGGATGGGCCCTGTATGTGGAATTCATCGCCTATGACTATGCCTGCGAACTGCTCAGCGAAAACGGGCAGCCGGAAGCCACATGGTATATCCAAGCCGAAAAGACCAACCGCAGCCTGCTGCTCTGTCTCTATTCCCTGCTGGATCTGATGATTCATTATAACGGAGCCGACTGCGGGCAGATTGCCGCTGTGCTGAACAATTTTGGTATCAGCGATCCCGAGGCTGCCCAGGCAGTATACACCTATATCGCGGAGGAGCCCGCCAATTATCCTCAATACTATGTGGGCTATCTGGAGATTCTGGAACTTAAGCAAAAAGCCCGCACCCTGTGGGAAACGGACTATTCCGACTTGCGTTTCCATACTTTTTTCTTGAACATGGGCCCTTCGGATTTCACCAGCCTGGAGAATGCGCTGAAAGAAGTTTCCTGATTTATTCTTCCAGCATACTCTCCAGATACCCGCGATCCCAAAGCAAAATCTTCAGCTTCTGGGCTACCTCCACCGCCGGGCGGGTGAAATACTGATTGGTCATCACCACGCCCACCATGCGGTCATAATAGTCCCGGCCAGCGTAAACCTCCTGCACCGCTTTCACTCCTACCGGGCCGTCATAGCGCTTGCACTGAACCGCATAAGTCACGCCTCCCAGTTCTGCCAAAATATCCACACCGTAATCACCGCTGCCCCGGGTGACTTCCACCTCCAGAAAACCCACCCGGCGCAGCAGATCGGCACAATAATACTCAAACTCATGTCCCTCCATCAAGTCCATACCACAGGGACGTCTGCTGCTGACCCTCCGCAGCGCCAGCAGCGCCACAGTCACGATCAAACCCAGCGCCAAAAGAGCAACGCCTATGTATATTCCCTTCTCTGACATCGTAACCACTTCTTTCCTCCCGGCGGTCAAAATGCTTTTTGCCCGCCATCCCGGCCGATTCTGTTTCTGTAATCCTCAAAATTCTCTGCTCTGGCGGCACATTTAAGCCATCTGCGCAAAACATCCGCATTCTCCTCCGCAGCAATGTCATTGCATATGTCTTCCGGGATTTCCCCAAGATCTCCAAGCAGATTCAAAATAGCCTGCCTGCTTCCCTGCAGTTCTCCCTCAGCTATTCCCTGAGCTCTGCCCTGAGCCAGCCCTGCCGCCATGCTATCCTCCTTGATAGCCTCCTCAATAGCCCACTGGTCCCTTTGGGCTTTCAGGCGTGCCTCGTACAACGTCCTAACCATTTTCCTAAGATTCATTGATTTTACCTCTTCCACTGCCCGCATAACTCCTGCATTCCTGCTCCGCACCTCTTCCAGTTCCTCCTCACTCTCCACCCGAAACAGCCGAATCCAGTCATCCAGCTTATTTCCCGTAAGTTCCTTATTCAGTTCAATAACATGAACCTCGAATTGATCCGAATACAGCCTGCCCTCCTGATCACGCAGATGATACACTTTGTGATAGCCAGCATTCTGGTCCCCCGAAAAATCCAGGATACTGATCACGATACACTTTTTCAGCCTATCGTACCTCTGTCCGGTAAACAAGTCCTCCGTATACATCTTTGACAGATAGAACAAGCTGCGCTTGTCCCAGTAGGCCAGGCGCCTGATCTGCAATTCCACATTGATCTTGCTGTTATCGTTGAGCAATATCCTGACATCCAGAATGCATTCCTTTTCTTTGCGGCTGCGCCGGCTCAGGAAAGTGTTCTCCAAGCGCACCGACTTGATCTCCTCCGGCAAAATACCGAGCACATCGCTGATAAACTGCCTGCGCACCTCCTCGCACCGCATCAATTCCTTAAATGCAATGTCCTACTTCGGAGGAATAAATGCCCTCTGCTTTGCCCTTTTCTTTGGTTGTCTTGCTGTCTTTTTACTCATTCCATTACCTCCTGACAACTAGGAGATACCGAATGAGACTCACCCCCATACCGAAATCTCCCGCTTCTCTTCAATTGTCCTTTTTTGAATTTAAAGCATAGATTTTTCGATATCTTGAAAAGTGAATTGCTTCATAAAGTGATAAGAAATATATGCTTCAAAAGTATAGTAGCATATGTGGGATAGAATTGCAAGAACATTTTTCAGAATGATCAGATGTTGTTACGGGTCATGGTTGATACAAAAATATCCTCCAGGCAGACTATTATCCGCCCGGAGCATAGTCCTATCAGGGCCGGGGCTCCGCATACAATCCTTCAATTATCGGATCGTCTCCGCCATAGAACCGGACAAGCGCCTCGTACTCCTCATCCGTCACCTGCAGGATGCCCCCGTGCCGTTTCTTATTGAGGCCCATGTCGTATTCTTCCGGCGAGAGAATCCGGAAATCTTCCTTCCCTAAATCCCCGGACACCATGGGAAGATATCCTTTTCCCGTCTGGAACTGGTCGGCAATCAGGCACCAGGTCTTTCCGTCCGGCAGCAGATACCCCTCCGGGCCTTCAACGCCGTCCAGAGCATTGAGCACAGGACTGTCAAGCTGCGCAAATTCACCCCGCAGCGAATCCGCCTCCTCTAAAATCAGCCTCTTGCTGGTCTCGTCCTTGGATATGCGAAAATACTTTCCCCCACTTTGCAGAATCGTAGTATCAATCACATGATTTTCCCTCTCAAAATACAGAAAAGTCTTGGAGAACTCTTGGAAATCCTTTGTGTATGCCGCATAGATCCTGTGCTTTCCCTGTGTATCTCCAGCCAGCTTAACCTTTGATGCAAAAAACACCGGAAACGCATCCTTTTCCCTGTCATATGCCGCCTCCTTGCCAAGCGAAACGCAAAGCATTTTGCTCATTGTACCATGATTTTCCTTATAATAAAATGATTAGTGATACATGTGCTTGATTTTTTTCGGAGATCGTTCTATGATTATCCATACCAATGTTAAGAAAAAGAAAGGTCTGCTATATATGGAACAATTACTATTCAGCTTAAACGCCACCGTCCCCATTTTCTTAATCATGGTAGTCGGTTATGTGCTGCGCAGGGTGAAAGTGGTAGACGAACCCTTTGTCAAAACGCTGAACTCCTTTAATTACAAAGTCACCCTTCCTGTGCTGCTGTTCCGGGATATCGCCGAGTCCGATTTCTACAGCGTGTGGGACACAAAATATGTCTGCTTCTGTTTTCTGGTCACTCTGATCAGCATCAGCGCCATATGGATCCTGGCCGGGCTCCTCTATAAAGACCGGGCACATCTGGGGGAGTTCATCCAGGCTTCTTACCGCAGCAGCGCCGCTGTGCTTGGTGTGGCTTTCATCCAAAATATTTATGGAACCTCCGGCATGGCGCCGCTGATGATTATCGGCACCGTGCCACTGTATAATGTGGCCGCCGTGCTGGTCCTGTCCTTCACCGGCCCCGCCGCCCAGGGCATTTCCGTGAATACCTTGAAAAAGTCCCTGCTGGATATCGCCAGAAATCCCATTATCCTGGGCATTCTGCTGGGCATGGCCGCCAGTCTGTGCCGGATACCTTTCCCGGTGATGGTGACCAAGACCCTGGGCAATATCTCTGTGCTGGCCACCCCCTTGGCCCTGATCGGGCTGGGAGCGGGATTTGAGGGCCGCAAGGCATTAAAACAGTTAAGACCCACCGTCGCCGCCACGCTGCTGAAGCTGGTGATCCTGCCCGCCATCTTCCTGCCTCTGGCCGTCCGGCTGGGCTTTCGGAAGGAGATGCTTGTGGCCCTACTGGTCATGATGGGAGCTCCCACCACAGTGAGTTGCTATATTATGGCAAAAAATATGGGGCATGAGGGTGTACTCACCTCCAGCGTGGTGATGGCTACCACTTTCCTTAGTTCCGTGACCTTAACGTTTTTTCTCTTTGTGCTGCGCAGGGGAGGGTATATCTAAGTCGTGAGCATTTCCGCCTCTCCTGCCGCTATAACTTCCTATGAATAAGCCCCGCCGCAAGTGCCGAGGCGCAAACAGATAAACGTCAGCCGCTCAAATACTTATAGAAGGTATCCGCCGCAAGACTCCTTCCCCGCCCCTTATCTGCCACAAGCTGTATGGAACGCTGGGGAATATCGCATTTGATTGGTATCTGTACCAGTTTCCCTTCCTTTAGCAGAGGCAATGCCAGATCCTCCGCCACGAAGCCGATTCCAAAATTGTTCTCTATCAGCGGAAGCATAAGATCCGATGTAGCCACCTCCATATCCAGTTCCAGATCCACATTGTGCCTGATAAAGAAATCTTTATACAATTCATAGGTTGCAGTTCCCTTACCCAGTCCCACCCAGGGATAGTCTTTGATATCCTTCAGTTCCAGAGCCTTGTCCGCCAGATTTCCATACTGTATACCGGACACCAATACCTCCCGGAAATCCAATACATTTTCACAACGAAAATTTTGAGGAGACTCAAAGGGCGTGGTGACAACGGCAAAATCCAGTTTCCCGGCACTAAGTTGCCTCAGTGTCTCCGGCGTGGTATGATTGTGAATTTTAATCCTGATGGCGGGATATTTCCCCTTGAAGTCATGCAGCGCATCCAGCAGGAAAAGATGAAGGGCTGTCTCTGTTGCGCCTATATCCACTGTCCCGGATCCCTGTATATCCTGCCCGCAGATCTCTTCCTGCGCCCCCACCAGATGCCTATATGCCACTTCCACATGGGCATACAGGCACTTGCCCTCCTCAGTCAGGCTGATTCCTCTGGCCTCCCGGGCGATAAGCCGGCAATTCAGCTGAGACTCCAACAGCTTCATAACTCTGGTCACATTGGGCTGATTGCTCCGAAGGGCGGCAGCGGCTTTTGTGATGCTTTTATATTTTGCAACATAGTAAAATATCTTATAGTATTCAAAATTTACATCCATACATATATTGTATCTCTTTCATATAAAATATATATTTTTAATATTTCACTATGGGTAGTATAATCCGTTTTGAGTAAAATGTAAAGAAAATAACTCTTGCATTTTAGCATCTTTCCAAAGATGTTGAAACCATATGAAACACTTATTTAGAATCACCTGTTAAATAAGAACGGAGGGAACTATCCATGAACAAAGATCTGACTGTGGGAAATCCCCGGAAAATTTTGTGGTCATTTTGCCTGCCCATGTTTGGCAGCATTGTATTTCAGCAGTTATATAATATCGCCGACTCCCTGGTGGCAGGCAAATGCATCGGGGAAAACGCCCTGGCCGCAGTGGGCAACAGCTATAATATCACGCTGATCTTCCTTGCCTTTGCCTTCGGCTGCAATATCGGGGGCTCCGTCATTGTGTCACAGCTGTTTGGTGCCCGGGATTACAGAACCATGAAATCCTCCGTCTACACCTCCCTGATCGCCAGCGGGGTCCTGTGCGGCGTCCTGATGCTCGCGGGCCTGCTCTCCTGCGACACACTGCTGCGGCTCATGAAAACACAGGCGGAAATCTTGGGCGACTCCTCTCTGTATCTGCGGATCTACATATGGGGGCTGCCCTTCCTGTTCTTTTACAATATCGCCACAGGAATATTCTCAGCGCTGGGGGACTCCAAGACCCCCTTTATCTTCCTGGTCATCTCTTCATGCTCCAATATTCTGGTGGATATCCTCTTTGTAAAAGTCTTCTCCATGGGCATTGCGGGTGTGGCATGGGCCACATTCCTCTGTCAGGGAGTCAGCTGCATCTTATCCCTGGCGCTGCTGTTAAAGCGCCTGGCCAAGATAAAGACAGAAGGAACCGTTACCGTATTTTCCTGGCAGCTTCTCCGGAGGATCGCGGTCATTGCCATCCCCAGCATCCTGCAGCAATCCTTCATATCCGTGGGAAACATAATGATTCAGGGATGTATCAATGGCTTTGGCGTCAGCGTCGCCGCCGGATATTCTGCCGCCGTAAAGCTGAATAACCTGGTGATCACGTCATTTACCACCATCGGCAACGGCATCTCCAATTATGCCGCCCAGAATCTGGGTGCCCAAAAATACGAGCGGATTGGGGAAGGGTTCCGCGCCGGGCGGACGCTGGTGTGGTGTCTGTGCATTCCGTTCTGTCTCGCATATATTGTCCTGGGAAAGTATCTGTTGCTGCTGTTTATGGACCGGAGTTCCGTGGAAGCGCTGGCTACAGGCAGACAATTCCTCTGGATTCTCTCCCCCTTCTATTTCGTGATTGCCCTCAAACTGGTGGCTGACGGTATTCTTCGGGGGATCAGCGCCATGCGGCAGTTCATGGCGGCTACTTTCACCGACCTGCTTCTGCGTGTGGCGCTGTCCTTCATCCTCTCCGCCTGCACCGGATCTCCTCTGGGTATATGGTGCTCCTGGCCCATCGGCTGGACCATCGCTGTGGGACTGTCCCTTTTCTTCTACCGCAGAGAGTGCCGCAGAATACAGCCCCCGCGGCACCGTTCCGATTAGCGCCGGCTGAAACGGTAAAAAGCCGCCTATCACATCCGGGCCAGCATCACGCTCATGGCGGCGCTGGCCGCCAGGGACAGCAGGGCTCCGGGCAGGGTATAGCGGGTTCTGGTAACCTTCGCCGCCAGATAGTACACGCTCATGGTATAAAAACAGGTCTCGGTACAACTCATCAGTATGGACACCAATGTTCCGATATAACTGTCCGGCCCGTAGGTCCGAAATACATCCAGTACCAGCCCCGTGGCGGCAGATCCGGAGAAAAGCTTGATTAGCATCACCGGCACCACCGCGGCGGGAATTCCAGCCGGTTCCGCCAAGGGGGCCAGCAGACCCGCCAGAAAGTCCAGAAAGCCCGATGCCCGCAATACGCCCACCGCCACCAGCAGTCCCACCAGCGTGGGCATAATGTCCGCCACCACTTTAAGCCCCTCCTTTGCCCCCGTAAGGAAAGCCTCATAAACTTTTACTTTGGATACCACGCCGTATCCCACTATGTAAAATAGAAGGAGCGGAATGATGATATCTGAAATATGGCTGAGTGCGTTCAAATTAACTCCTATCTTACTATTGCGGGACATATCAATTAGAAAAACATCGCCCCACAGGATTTCAGCTAAAAGATACTCTCTAAAATATATGCTTTTATATTTTTCAGATGACATTTTTACTTTACATAGTGCTGTTTTGTGTTAATAATTCCATCAGCGCCTGAACCTCCCCTGTGAGATTCTGTTCTTGGTCATGGGCGGCATGTATCCCTTGTCCATAGGCATATTGTTTCCATACTGAAAAGTCCTCCGTCACATCAATTCGTTTTAAACGGTCTAAGGTGACCACATCAAATTCCCTGACCGACTTATTATACTCAGGTGTCTCGGAAACACAGTTGATCTCATTAGGATACCAGGGCAACGCCCGGTTCCGAGGCGATCTGCTGCATGATAGCCGCCTTTCCGATTCCCGGGGCACCCACCATAAAAATAGGGTGCTGCCGGGACACCGGAATGGCATACTCCCCAAATTCATCCTTATCCAGATATATTTCCACCGATTTCCTGATCTCTTCCTTTGCTTCCTTAATATTCATCTCTGCCTCCAATCCTCACACTCGCTCAAGATATATTCGCATGGCCCAGGGGTGTTGTTTTCAAAATCATATCCATAATCATCATGTCCTTTCACTTAATTCTATTAGTAGCATAAAGAATATTTTTGTAGATTTCATAAAGAAAGTGGATTTTTGTTTATTTCTTATTAATATGAGTAACAATCCCTCCAAGCAAAAGAAACCATGTAACGCCAAACAACACCCCAATTTATATTTTCCGGAATAACCAAAACCTTCAATTCTTCCATTTACTTTTCCATAACCATATGATTATATAACTGGCTATGGAAAACCCTGTTTGCACACTTTTCATCTCTGGTCTTTTATTTTGCAATACGCCACCGCCACCACTGTGCTGACCAGCGTGGCCAGGATGGAAGGCCCTATGATTGCCGCCGGGCGGGTACTTCCATACTGGCTGCGGTAAGCGATCATATTCACAGGAATCAACTGCAAAGAGGAAATATTCAGTATCAAAAAAGTACACATTTCCTTGCTGGCCATACGGCCCTTTACTCCCTTTGATCCTTTTTTCCTTCCTTCCCCCTTCTCCGGCAGCCCGTTGCCCGGATGCCCCCGGGATAAATCCTCCAGATACTCGGGATTCCCCCTCTCCGCCTCCAGCTTCGCCAGCTCCTCCATGGCCTTCAATCCCGCCGGAGTGCAGGCCCAGCCCAGTCCCAACACGTTGGCAATAATGTTGGTAGCAATATATTCCCTGGCCTTATGCCCCTTGGGAATCCGCGGAAACAAAAAGCCCAGCAGCGGGCTGATTCCCCTGGTCAGCTTCGCCACCAGGCCCGCCTGCTGGGCAATTTCCATCAGCCCCATCCACAGGGCCATGACCCCCGCCGTGGTAATGCACAGGGAGATTCCTTCCCCTGCGCTGTCCAGCGCCGCGTTGGTGATGGCCTCCAGATTGCCGGTAAACGCGGCATAAATAATGCCGATGGCGATCATTGCCGCCCACAGATAATTCAGCATTGTTCCTCTTTTCCCTGCCTCCTTTATACAGGCAGATCATCTGACTTTATACCAGCATATTCCCATGGCATCTGCCACAGAACAAATCTTTCCCCATTTATCTTCAAAATCCGCCGCACCTTGATACATCTGCCTTTGCAATACAGCTGCCCACAGGACATCGCCAAAAAAAGGACAACCGATGACCGGTTGTCCCCTGCTGCTTTATTTGCTGAATAATCCTTTCAAGGCATCCACTGCGTCCGAAACATTGTCCACCGCCAGCTTCGCCTTGACACCCTGGATCACCTGGTTTATCACATCATCAGGCAAATCCACACCCAGTATGCTCTCCAAAGCCTTTACGGGCTCCTTCTGGAATTGCTCCTGCAATTTTTTGTCCTTGCTGATACTTTCCACTGCCTTTTTGATCTGTTCTTTTATATCCATGCCCATGTACTCCTCCTCTGTTTATATGTATGCTCTTATTATAAAGGACAATCTGAACTTTTGTAAAGAATATAAATTCTCTATATTCCCTTCTATACTGACTAACGATCAGATTTTCCTTTCCGCACAGTGCATGTTGCCCGATTATGCGACATGCGCTGTGCGGAAATTGGAAAATCTTAACGTTAGTCGGGATAATTTCCTATCCGCAGCACGACAAAGGACAGCGGCGGCAGCACAATGCCATCAGGGCCCGCAAGCTGCTCCTCATAAGAAGCGATCCTTTGAGGCTCCTGGATGCTGTTGCAGGCATCCCGCTCCGGGCCCGTCAGGATTGTGGCCTGTATCCTGCGCTTATCTGCCCATATCTCGGGAAGTTCTAAATCTATCTCCTGCGGCTCATCCCCGGAGTTGACAATTTTGAGGATGATCTCCTCCGTTTTCTCCCTGCAGCTGACAGAGTAATAGATCCCCTGGGCCGCCGCATCCCTGTCCATACGGGTTTCCAACATGACGTCACCCATGTTGCAGGCATACATCTTCTGCACATAATAGCTGGGGCTGCCGTAGCAGGCCGTCCCGTCGAACCATATCATATCCGGGGACCACTGGGCATATCCCAGCCTGGCGAACAGCGGCGCGTAAGAGGCCAGATAAACCACGTCCGCATTCCTCTCCACCCCGGTAAGGAACGCCGCCTCCGCCAACGCTCCTTCCAGCGTATTGGCCTGGGGCTTATTGAACCCGCTGGCGGGATGGGCCGCATATTCCCCGGAAAACACCTTCACTTCCCTGGGGTAATTGTCATAAAAATCCACATGATCGTAGAGCCACTGCGGCTTCACATAATAATGCTCGTCCACCGCATACACAAAATTCTCCTGCTTTCCATGGGCGTGATAAAATTCCCATGCCTTGTCATATCTCTCGGAGGTGACATCCGGTCCGGCGGATCCAATGAGCCTGATATGCGGATCCTGCCCGTGTATGGTCTTTTCAAAAATCTCATACCGCTCAAAGAAATCAGCCCGCTCCGTCTGCCACTGCTCATTGCCCACACCCAGCAGAGACAGTCCAAAAGGCTCCTTATGTCCCATCCGGGCGCGCACGTCCCCCCAGGGAGTGCCTTCCTCCCCGTTGGCAAACTCAATCAGATCAAGCGCGTCCTGCAAAAACTCCTGAAACGCAGGGCTGTCAACAGCCACCATCTCGTCGGACTGATACTGGCATGCAAAGCCCACGTTCAGCACAGGCAGGGGCCTGGCGCCGATCAACTCGCAGAGCAGGAAATACTCATAATATCCCAGCCCCAATGTCTGATTGTAATGGCTGTACTTGCTCTCGTACCGGTTCTCCTCGTTATTGCCGTGTACGGCCCACCGGTTCCAGTTATTCCTCCTGGCCCACACAGGTTTCAGGGAATCCTTGAACCGATAGCGGTTTGCCAGAGTGTTCCCCTCCACGATACATCCTCCCGGGAAACGCAGGAAACCTGGCTTAAGTTCCTTCAGCATGTCAAACAGATCCCGGCGGAAGATCCCGCAGACGGCATCGCCGGGAAACAGGGATACAAAGTCCAGTTCCACCGTGCCGGGATCGGACAGGGCCAGAACAAAGCTTCCCTTCTCCACATCCTCCTCGGCCCGCATGACCGCCTCATACTTGCGGAAATGATTGTAAGTCTCCTCCTGTCCTTGGGAGGCAGCGACCCCAACCCGGGCATACCGCGCGCCGCCCTTATCCACAAAGGCTTCAAAATTCCCTGCGAAGTTCACACAGCGGGCCCAAAATACCAGCTTGTATTCCATCCCCTTCTTTAAATAGATACCCTCAAAGGCTTTGTTCTGTATGCCCTCCCCGGCCCGCTCCGCCCGCAGGCGCATATAGTGAGGATTCTCCTCGCTGTGGGGACTGCCGGTGACAGGACGAGCCGCCCCTTCCGCTCCGGCCGGATACATGCTCCAGGCATAGCTCCCGTCATACTCCGTCTGATAATCTTTGGCATCCCCGGTGGCCTTCATGAACTCAAAGGATCGGTTCTCCAGCATCTCCGCATACAGCCCGCCGTCCGCCGCATAGTTGATATCCTCAAAGAAAAGCCCTATCATTCCTTGCTGGACCTTTATCTTTTCCTCTGCACTGATTTCTATTTTCATACGCTTACCTCATTTCCGAATAATAAATTATTTTAACTCCAACTATAAAAACGGCTTTGAATTACTTCAAAGCCGCCGCCAGGGATTGTCCTTGTTATTCCTCTACGCCGCTTTCCTTCATCAGCTTGATGATATCGCCAACGGTTTCAATACCCTCCAGGTTCTCAGAGGGAATCTCAATATCATACTCCTCCTCAAATGCCATCACCAATTCAAACAGATCCAGGGAGTCCGCACCCAGATCATCTTTGAAGGAAGTGCTCTCGGTAATCTCATCCACATCCAGATTCAACTGCTTTGCAATGATTTCTTTTACTTTTTCCAACATACTTGTAACCTCTCCTTTAGTCAGGGCTTTTCCTGATATAGAATACCCTTTTTTCATGGTAATTAGCATAAAGCTATAGAAAGTATAGGAGTTAATAGAGCGTTTGTCAAGCCCTTTTACCAGTTTTCATTCAGATACAGCTGCACCCGGCTCTGGATGATGCCGGCAACAGTCCGGGCATCCTTATCCCCGGCAAAAAAGGCGTCCGCCTCCTCCAGGATAATCTCCTCTATAGGCTCCGTTATTCCTGTGGAAATCCGGCAGCTGTCCATAAAGGTCAGATATTCCGGCAGATAAGAGGTGCCGTCCGGCTTGGCATCTATCTCCATGGCTCCCTGGGAGGTCCGCAGGAACACAATGGGCTTGGCATCCGATCTCCTGTACTCTACTTTCTCCGATATCCTCTCGGTAAAAGTGTCCCTCCGCACGGGATAATCCGCCTTCTCCTGGCACCCCCGGCTGACAATGTAGTTCAGAAACTCCGCCGCCAGTTCCGCATGTTCCGTGTCAGCGCATATTGCGATTCCCTCGTAGCAGTTCAAAAAATTTCCGTTGTCGCCCTGGGTGGGATATCCCACCATATGATATTCCTCCCCCAGGTCGGCCATGTCTTCGCAGAACCTCCTGAAATCACCGGCGGACCCAAGGGGCTTGTAGCACAGAATTTCTCCCTCTTTCAACCGCTTCCTGGCCGCTGCCAGCTCTGTGTCCATATTGATAGAATTTCCCATGGAACTGGTCTGGGCATATCGCTTGCACACCTCCAGCAGATGGCAAAATTCCTCAGTGTCAAAATAGGCTTTGCCCTCCTCCAGATCCAGCAGGGAGCAGTGCTCCAGATCCGCTAAAAAGAAATAGCACAGCAGATATCTCCCTGTCAGATCATTGCCAAAGGGCTCATTGAGAATGGACTGCACAGGATGTCCGGCCTGCTCCTGCTGCTCCAGCAAAGCCACCACATCCTCCCAGGTCCAGGTATCCTCCGGCCACAGCTTATTGGAGACAAACAGAGTTGTGGCGGCAGCTGTGTGGGAAATGCTGTAAAGTCCGCCGTTCATCATGCCGTTCTCCAGCACCCCGTCGAAGATCTGCTCCTGTGTGTCCTGATCCAATACCTGTGACAGTTCTGTCAGAAGTCCCTTTTCCTGCAGGGTTCTCAGCTGCGCCGGCAGAGCCATCAACAGATCCGGCCCATTCCCCGCCGCCAGATCGGCCTGGATCCTGGTCCAGCTGCTGTCCCTCCCCTCCCAGCTGTCGGGCAGCTGGAGATTGATCTTAACGCCCGGATGTAACCTATTAAACTCTCCCACATACATGTTGGTGTAGGCATCCGCAAAAGCATTGTAGCATGCCAGTGTCAATTCCACCTGCTCCACATCCTCGTTGGCGATTCTAAACAGATATTCCCTGCCGCCGTCGTCATAAAAGAGCACAATGTCGCCGCTGCTGTTCTGCAGAAATGCGCAATACTCTCTGAATGAGGCGCCTCCTCCAAGATACAGATTCTCGCAGCTGCCCGTGGAGGCATCCCAACGCACCAGAGCATTGTTGGAATTTACATAGTACAGATCCCCGTAAGCATTCATGACACGGCTGTCAACAAACTGATAAGCGCCCTCATAGAGCTTTACCTGCCGCTCCTCCCCTATGGACCAGAACACATTGGCCAGTTCCTCATAGCTGACCGCCTCCCATATACATCTTCCCTGGCTGTCATGGTACAGATTGACATTGGGCTGCCCCAGTCCCTGGGCAGGATCCAGCACCATTGCCAGTTCTCCCGATGCCTCTATGATTCCGTACTGACCGCTTTCATCGGTTCCCCGGACGCAGTAATATCCCCTGCTGTCCCACTTGGCAGTATCCTCCCACAGATAGCCTCCCTCCTGAATCAGCCGGGCCTCCCCCAGGGCGGGCAGCAGATCCTGGCTATCCTCCACATGCCCGTCCTGGTCAAACCATACCCCATAATATCCTATTATCTGGTGGGACTGCCTATCCTGCTCCTGGACAAAAGCTACCACTCTGCCTTCCGCCACATCTATAGATACCACATCATGAGCGCCTGTCAGTTCCAGTTCCTCCAGATACAGTTGACGGCACTCCATCTCCAGCGTATCCCCGTCAACATGGTTCAGGAAATACAATAATTCCCAATTCTCCTGGTCCTCCACATAATTGTCGCAGCGGACCAGAACATAGTAATCCTTGCCATCCACTGTCCGATGTTTGGCGCCGCTGACCATATCCTGAGGAATTTGCAGCAGATCCTCCTGATAGGCAGTCAGATTCCACCAGGACGGCGCCGGCACTGCCTTCTGCGGCTCCTGCCAGGGCTGGGTCAGCAGGTCATAGGGCTCCCTGCCCTCCAGCACAGACACACGGGCCGCCGCCGAATCCCCTGCATTATCCTCTGTCATATACAGAGACTCCGCCTCCGGGGAATTTGTTGCTATATTAGATACCAATCCCAGCTCACCCGGACTGTCATCCGCCTGCCCGCAGCCGGCCAGCGCTTGCATACACAGGGCCGTCCACAGGGCCAGCGCCGTAAATTTTTTTCTGTATTTTTTCATTCTGCTGCCTCCTCGCACGGACTCATAAAAATACCCCTCTATCCACAACCGTAACTCCCAAAGGCTTACAATCTGAATAGAAGGGTATCTGTCACAGTCCTGTTTAAAACATTATAACAGGCTGATAAATGGCGGACAATGTCCTTAAATTAATCTTAAATGTCCTTAAATAAATCTTAAAAATCGGCTTTGAACTCCCTACTCATAGATGGGATATGACCTGCCCTCCCTGACAAACACAGGGATAATATCCAAAGGCGCGGGTACTGTCACCCTGCGGCCGCCCTCATAAACCTCCTTCGTGTTGGCGTCCGTCCACCGGCAGCCACCAGGCAGATAGACCTCTCTCTCCCGCTGGCCCTCTTCCATCACAGGAGCCACCAACAGATCGGGACCAAACATATAGGCATCCTCAACTTCCCAGGCCGTCTTGTCCCGGGGGAAATCAAAGAACAGCGGACGCATTACAGGGGCTCCCGTCTCACTGGCCTGTCTCATGCACTCCCGGATGTAGGGGCGCAGCCGCTCCCGGATAAAGAGATATTTTTTCAGAATCTCATAGTTGTCCTCCCCGAAGCTCCACACCTCATTGTCCTGTCCGCTGGTGAGCTGACGCACACCATTGATGAACTCTTCTTCCCTCTCGTACCAAGGGGAACGCTCCCCATGCATACGGAATACCGGACAGAAAGCCCCCCAGGCGAACCACCGCACCAACAGTTCTTTAAAGTATGGATCCTGGATATTGCCGCCGATAAACCCGCCGATATCCGAGGTCCACCAGGGAATGCCCGCCACGCACATATTAAGCCCCGCCTGCAGCTGCTCCCGCATGGCCCGGAAGGAGGAGTGGATATCCCCGGACCAGGTCAGCGCTCCATATTTCTGGCTGCCGGCCCAAGCACAGCGCACCAGACTCAGGATCTCCGTCTCCCCCGCCGCTTTCAGGCCGTCATAAAAGCCCTTGGCATACCCCACCGGATAGACATTGCTGCACTGCAGCGCCGGCCCTGCGTAATAGCGGTAATTATCAAAGTCGTAGGGACCGTACTCCGGCTCCGCCTCGTCCAGCCAAAAGCACCGGATCCCCTTGTCATAATAGTTCTCCCTGCACTTCTCCCATACAAAACGCTGGGCGCCGGGGTGGGTGGCGTCGTAGAACACGGTATTGCCCATCCAGGACATGTGGTAAGCCATTCCCCGGTCCGGGGCCACCAGATAGCCCTTGTCGTTCATCTCTCCGAAATTCTCACTGCGCTCGTCGATGGTGGGCCACACAGATACCACCGGCTCGATGCCCAGTTCCCGCAGTTCCCTGACCATAGCCTCCGGGTCCGGCCAGTCCCTGGGCTCAAACTTGAACTCCCCCTGCCGGGTCCAGTGGAAAAAGTCCACCACGATGGCGTCCATGGGCAGGCCTCGTCGCTTGTGCTCCCTGGCCACTGCCAGCAGTTCCTCCTGTGTGCGGTAGCGCAGCTTGCACTGCCAATATCCCAAGCCATACTCCGGCATCATGGGACTGCGCCCCGTTACTTCGCTGTAACGCTCCTCCAGTTCAAAGGGAGTATCCCCTGCCACGATATAGTAGTCCAGCTTCTTGGTACACTTGGCATACCACTCCGTCCGGTTGGTGGCAAAGGTAGCCGTTCCGATGGCGGGATTGTTCCAGAAAAAGCCGTAACCCCTGCTGGAGAGCAGAAAGGGGACGCTGGACTGGCTGTTCCGGTGAGCCAGTTCCAAAGTCGCACCCTTTTTGTCCAGATGCTTGTCCTGATACTGACCCATACCGAAAATCTTCTCATCGTCATAGGCTTCAAAGCGCATGGTCAACTCATAGTCCGTGCTGCCGGGGATGGGCTTTAACTCTCTGGCATCTATCCGCAGAGAAGTGCAGTAACGGTTGATACGGTTGCGGTTGCGCCAGTACTCTTTGGTCAGCAGCTCCCCCCTCTGGTTGTAGTAGCTAATCCAGCCCTCGGGGCCCACCACTGCCGTGATCTTTCCGTTTCTGGCCGTATATACCTTGCCGGTCTGATGATATTTGGCATATTCCTCTGTGGCGTACCAGGGATCCGTGGTGTCAACCTCCTCCACCGAGACATCCATCCGGCAGTCTGCCGTCGGCTCTGTCAGCGCCCAGTCCTGCCCGTCCATCACAGCCTCCCCAGTCATGCGCACCCGAAAAGCGTCCTTTCCCCAGGGCTCCAGCCACAGGGTCTTTTTGCCGTCAATAATGACGATTCTGTTCTGCTCCATACTTACCCGCATAGTTTCTCCTCTCTCATTTGCGCACATTAGGCGATTGCGAAACTCCCTTTCTGGTAACAGTGGATGGGCAATATATACAAAATAAGGGCGACTTGCCACTGCGTCGGAGCCCGTTTTTGTATATATTGACCAGCCGCGTCACTTGCAGAGAATCTTTCGCAATTGCCTGTTACACACATGCCCCTTTTGCTTCCGAAGCCGCCCGCCGGCTTTCCGGAAGTCACTTATTTCCATATATACCTCAAAATGGCCCTTCTGTCAACCGGCACACCTGGCATTTATCTTTACAAAAAGACCGGATCAGAAATTATCATAAGACAATTCCTGATCCGGGGTATGTAAACGTTTACTCTTCCATCAACTGATGATTTTCTATTTTGACGCATCGGGTCGCATATCTCCTGGCGCTGTCATTATGAGAAATAATCAGAACGATTCTGTCCGAAAACCTCTTTATGATTTCCTCATAAACTCTGTTCGATGTCTCTGTGTCCATGGAACTTGTCACCTCATCCAGAATCAACACGTCCGGCTCTTCCACAAATATGCGTGAGACCATGATTTTCTGCTTGTCCCCCCCTGAAAGGTTTGCGCCGTCGGGTTGTATTTCCATTTTTCTTATTATCCCCTGGCTCATGAATTTGTCAAAAAATCCAAGTCCGGCCAGTTTTTCATCCACCTCCTTCCGATCACATTCCTCTCCCATAAAAATGTTATCGGCCAGCGATCCGCATATAATAGAGGTTTGCTGTGACATATAAAATATCTTCTTTCTCACTGAGCCCACAGATAGCTCCTCCATGGGAATATTATTAATAGATATGCCCTCCGCCCGATAAAAACCCACCAATGTCTTTACCAGACTGGATTTACCCATTCCTGTCTCCGCTTTTATAAATACCACGTCTCCCCGATCTATCCGCAGATTTACTTTCTCCAACAACAATATGTCATCATACCCGATGGAAGTGTCACAAAAGGCAATCTGGTCTATTCGATCAATCTCCCTGCCTCGCTCCTCCTCAACCTCCCCCTTCAACTCTTTCTCTATGAAATCGTATGAGGCATTTACATCTTTCATGTTTAAATTCATGCGAACCAGCTGGCCGACATAAGAAAAGCATATATCCACCATCATTGCCACAACAACAAAATCTCTTGTTTCTATCCGGCCCGCCACCATAAAGTAACCGAGCAGGATGTACATGAAGTATTGCATGTTTGTTACTATCGAACTGAGTATCGCGCTGACATTGCCTGCATACGCGTTTACCTCCGCGTTTATCTTGTGGATATCATATACGTCTTTTCTCAGCAGCTTGAGGATGCCCTTATGATCATCCTTTTGCTTGATATAATCTATGTTTTCACAGACAGAGTGTATATCGGAATACCCTCTGGCAGTGATATCCTGCATTTTAACACATCTTTGGGATAATTCTTTATTTAAGCGCCGAAATCCCAAATTCTGTACCAGCAGCATTCCTCCTAAAATAACCAGCATCCAAACGCTCACCCTGCCTATGACCCATATACTCACAAGCACGACAATCCATATATTGACAAACATGGGCAGCGTTTTCAGTATCAAATCCGCATAATGGTTTACAGCGTTATCTATCTTATTTATATAATATGTCGCGCCGTTTTTATTAAAAGACTTATAATTTACCTTGAAGAGATACCCGAATAACTCTAAGTGCAATTTTGTCTTAAAGGCCAGAGTGTTCTTCTTTTCCGCCTTAACAATCAGGACATTCATAGCTAAATTCAACAATACCAAAAACAGTAGAATTATCAAACTGATTACATTGATCCCATCTTCTGAGAGATAGGAAAATGATATCGGTATGACCAACGCCGAAAAAGCCCTAAACAATGTCAATATAGACACAATGACAATTGCGCCGATGTTCTCTTTTATTATTTTTTTATATTTTAGCATATAGACATTCCTCCCACATCACATCGCATTGCGCCATAATCTCCTCCCAATTCAAATTTTCCGTATCCTGCAGGCAGATATCCGGAGCAATACCTCCATCCTCAGCTTCCACTCCGGCAATCCTGTATCTATATTGTGGCATATTAAAAGAAAAACCATTAATCTGTATATTCTTGCATATGACATTTTTTCCATATGTCTCAGTCCCTATTAACACAGCGCCAAGTGTTATGTCGGTTTCGTTTTTTTAATCCGTATCCTCTAAAACGTCAAGAAAAATCTATTCCTTCGGCTCTCCATAGATCACCCCCCTGGACCCGGTGGCTAAAAAGAACCTGCCGAAAACCCTCTTGTCGCCGTCCATGCTGTTGATCTCGCCGTACATCTGCCTCTCCGTGTTCAGCCGCTCATAGGTACGCCCCTGATCCAGCGTCCGATAGAAGCCATACTCCCCGTCAATGCTGCCGCACAGATAGATAGCCTTGGGCTCGCTCACATAGTCGCCGCCGGGCCGTCCCAGTCCCAGCCCCAGACGCAGACAGCTGTCTCCCTCCGCGCTAAGGCGTGTACAGATCAGCTGGTCAGCCTCCGCCTCATAAATCATCTTCCACATACCTTCCTGGGCCATGGCGATGTAGAACACGCCGCTTTCCCCTGCGGCCCCCCGGATTTCCGAGCGATTGGCCGTGTCAATCATGCCAAAGTCGCAGGCCGGCAACTGCGCTATGGCCTGTCCGTCCGCCGTCTGCACCACGTCCGGCAGCTTTTCCACAAAGACAGCGCCCCCATCCCGGCTGATATAGATCTGGCCGCTCTCCCCAAATCCATAAAAGATCCGCGGATCCACTCTGTCGGAAAATACTTTCATGCACGTCCCGGAGAACTGCCCCCTTTGGCGCCGGGATACCTGCCTCACCGGCACAGGGCTTCCGTCCGCTCCCAGTACCTTCACCGGCGCAAAGCTTCTGCCGCCGTCCTGACTGGAGATGACCAGATCCATAGGAAGCCAGATCATATCCGCGATGGACCAGACGATGTTTAGGCCGTCCGGAGACATGGCCACCCAGCCCGGATTCACATTGGGCCGCTCGATCTCCCTCATGGCCGCGTCTATCTTCTCCCCCTGGCCCCAGGGCATGGGAATCCGCTGAAATGTTTGGAAACCGTCCTCCGTCCGCACCAGGCCCCCCTTAGTCAGCCCACGCCAGTTGCCCCGGGCCGTGATGATTGCCAGATTGCTGCCTGCATCGGACAGATCCGCATTGATACAGGTGATATACCGGTTGCCCTCCGCATCGTCAAAGGAATTGCGGCAGGGCTTCGTCAGATCCCGAAAGGCAAATCCTCCCAGATCCCCCACAATGTCCACCATCTGCACTTCGCCGGACACAGGCCCATATACATTCAAGTGTACCGTCTCCTCGATGCCGTCACAGCAGTCATGATACCGGGGATGGTCGCTGAGCAGGGCATCCGTGGTAAACACCCCCGTGCCGGAGTTAAACCACAGTTCGTTGGGATCAAAGGGATTAATCTTCACGTCGCTCTCCCAGTGCAGCAGGCTGCGGTTCCCGTTGTACTCCGGCTTCATATAGGAAGTGTTAAAATAGATGTCCCCCACATCCAGGCCCTCCAGGCTCACTTTCCAGGTTTCCCCGTAATCCCGGGACACATAGACACATTCCGCATCCAGTTTCTCCTTGCACAGGGTGGCGCAGACCACCAGGCCCGGCATACTCTTGCAGGTGCTGATGCCTCCGAAGCCGTAATCCAGATAACCGTCGGTCCGCAGGCCCTTCGCGTCCGGCGTGATATCCGTATAGCCGCCGATCCTGCCCTCCCCAAACTCATAGCGCAGCACCTTGCCTCCTATGGTATCCCCGGTATCACAACTGTAACCCAGATCCACAATATAATTCCAACGGCCCGTGGCGCACATGGTCACAAAGAGATACTTTCCGTCAAAAGCATACCGCTGGGCTACCAGTCCGTTCATCCTGCTGTCCGAGATAACGGGACTTTCCGGCTCCTGAAGCGGCGCAAAACTCCCGCCCCCGTCGTAGGACACATACAGACTGTGTCCCCGGAGCCTTTCGTCCACCCGGCTGGTGTACCCCGCCGTGCCTGCCACCAGAGTCCGGCTGTCCTCCGACACCCATACAAAGCTCATATAATCCTCCGGCACAGGAAGCTTTTCCCAATTCTCCCCCCGGTCCCGGGTCCGCAGCAAGCCGTCCCTGGAACTGGCAAAATACAGGGTATCGCTGTCCTGAGGGTCCACCACCAGCCGCTGCCCTGTGCCTCTGCCGCTGAGATTGCCATGTACCACCGCAGGAATCTGTGTGTAACGGAAAGTCTCACCATAGTCCTCCGAGATGGACAGCTTGCCCACGCCCTTGCTCACCACACCGCTGGCAATATACAGCCGCTCTGGATATCTGTCATCCAGGGCCACAGCCGCCGGGTAACACTCATCCAGATCCTCCATGGTCACATGGTCAATCAGACTCTTCCACCTCTTTTGCTCCGGCTCATAACGATAAACGCCCCCTATATCCGTTCTGGCGTACAGTATGCCCGGCGTCTGCTGATGGTACAGCAGACCGGTCACATAGCCGCCTCCCGGAATGGGAGCGTTGTGGTATTCATAGGACAGCTTTTTCGTAATCTTCATGGGAATCCCGCCTTTCCGCCTGCCGCCTTTGTGGCGGGCCTTCACGATACTCGATATATCCATTTTCCCATATGTTGAATGAAAAAGCTATGTATTTTTTCAATTATTTGTAAAATGCCCCGCCGTTTCTCAGCGTATCTCGAAATCACTGTCCATATTAAAGAGCAGTGCCGACAGCCTTCCGTTATCCATGGCTTTTTCCCCGCCTTTCTCTTTCGCCTGGGAAATTGCGCCAAATATGGCACTAGTGCCGATATATTCCCTGTAAATATCGTTGGTATCCTCCCCAAAAATTCCCTCCTCAAACAGGGAGAAGAGCGCCCCGTGCAGCGCCCAGTAATCCGCCAGCTGACTCTTGTAGCAGGTGATGGGTTTCCTGCCCTGGGGCAGAATGTCCACCGTTTCCGCATAGGTAATCTGGCTGAATGCGTTCTCGGCGCATATCTCCGGCAGGAAGGAGTAGCACTCCGCCGCCAGAATATCATCTCCCAGCGCCTGCTTAAGCCGCTGGGGCAGACTGTCATACTGTTCCTGGTCCTTACTGGCATGGAACATCAATACGGCAGTCTTTACTTTCTCTCTCAGGGCCTCCCAACCCACCTGTCCCAGATAGGGATATGGCTGCACCGTCTCCTCCTCCTGACGGATAAAGAAAAAAGCCTTGTGGGACGCAAAATAACCAGTATCCCAGTCCTTTACCATAGCCTCCACCAGACTGCTGAGAGCGTCGCTCTTGACATCGTCCACCCGGCATTCCGCCGTGATATTTTCACCGGATTTTGAACCATAGACTTTTACAAAGCAGAGTTTCTGGTTGCCCAGCCTTTTTACGACTTCCTCTTTCAGCGCTTCCCAATAGACGCGGGCATTATCCACCTGGGGACAATTGCCCATGCCCACGATATTGCTCAAGTACACCTTCCATCGGTGCGCCTTTCCGGCAAATTCCGTCTCCAGGCTTTCGTCGGCCTGCCCGTTCTCCATCTGAAGAATACCATCCATAAAAGAAAACAAAAAGGAACCGCAGGCCATTCCCAGCGCCTGCTTCGTGTCACTGCCCATGCCGGCGCTGCACTCAAACAAATCCTTCCCCCACTGGGGCGCGGAGATGTAAAAATTGACCACCGCTCCCCGCTGGTCCACCTGCTCAATCTGCGGTGTAATAGTCATCTGCCAGCGGGGGCAAAAGACATGATCTCCCTCCACACGGTCGGGAGTCTGTAAACTGTCATGCAGACTGTGCAGCACATACCTTAGAGCATTTTCCGGCCTGGTCAAGTCCGGCTCGGGATCATGCTCCTGTTCCGCATTGTTTTTCCTGCCAAAATTCCATTTCATAGTATACCTCCATCCTGAACTTAATCAAGCGCCTCTAGATATGCCTGCCACAGACTCCCTGTATTGAATCGAGCAGTCTATGGTGATCGTCCGGGGCCTGGCATCGGGCTGCTGAAATCTCCGTTTCATCAACAGAATGGCCTGCTCTGCCATAAAACGCCGGTGTACATGAACCGTAGTGATGGGCGGATCGGAAATCTCCGAATAGAGCACATCGTCAAAGCCCACTACACTCACTTCCCGAGGTACCTGGAATCCTACTGATTTCAACTGTTTGATCAGAATATAGGCGGTATGATCGTTATTGCACACAAAGGCCGAGGGCATATCCTCCGGCAGCAGAAACCGCTCCAGTATCCCCTGCTCCCTCCGATCATCAATCCGGTACTGAGCCTCCAGGTCAATTCCCTCCTCCAGGAGGGCCTTATAATATCCCAGATAACGGTCATTGACACTGTTGGTATAGTTCAGATTTCCCACAAACGCGATCCTGCGATGTCCCATCTCTATCAAATGGGAGGTCAGATTATAGCTTGCCTGAAAACTGTCTGAAACCACGGAGTCCGTCTCCACACCCCGGTAGCGGAAATCCAGACACAGCACGGAGCGTCCGGTTCCCATTAAAAACAGAACATACTTCTTGGAAAACTGCCCCAGCAGCATTATCCCGTCATATTCCTCCACCCCGGCATTGACCATATTGCATCTCTCGTCCTCTCTGCTGACATAAAACAGGGAGAATTTCATGTTGTTTTCCCATTCCAGTTCCTGCAGGCGCCTGTACAGGCCATTGTAGAATTTCTCATTGGGCTCAAAATATACTTCGGAAAACAGAACGGCAACCCGATACTTGATACGCCTTTTATACTCGTATCCCATCTCGTCCGCTTTTCTGAGGATAATCTGTTTCGTCTCCTCCGAGATATCCTCGCTGTTTTTGAAGCATTTTGATACCGTCATTTTCGATATCCCCAGTTCTGTGGCAATATCCTGCATGGAAACCTTTTTCAAAACATTCCCTCCCAATTTATACTGACATTCACAAAAACTTGCCAAGTAACCCCACTCACGAGCGAAAGACGCCAAGGACACTGCTGTAAATTTCATCGCCTGTGCGTATAAGTTCCGCAAATTTCCTACCAGCACAATGATCCTTAAGTTCCTTAGTTGATGTCAAAAAAGATTTGCAAAGCGTTTATCTCATTATATACCATAAAACGGATTGTGTACAACCACATATTGAATTTCACAGTCAGAAACACCTACATATAACACCGCCCTGTCCCCCTGACAGAGGATGCCTCCGCTGAACAGCACATCTTCCAGATCCGGACGCTTGCTGGGACCCGGCAGAAACTCTTTTCTTTCCGCCAGAATCTCGGGCTCGGTGTACTCTCTCGTGGCAGGATTGAAAACAAATGCCATGGGGAAATAGTGGCGCACTTCATCCGGCCTGAAACATGCGATATGTCCCAGCACACCGACTCTGCCATCGGAAAGGAGAAACGCCTCGTTTACGCCGCCCCATTCCTCCTGACCGAACAGGCCCAGCAGCGGCGCGTCCTCCATGGCTGCTGCCGTCACTCCCGCAAAATCCTCCACTATAGTGAAACCAATCTTGCCCCGGCCGCCCTTTTCTCCCTGGGGCCTGGTAAAAATACCGATGCGGCCGTCTGCCAGTTCCACCAGACGTACATCCTTCATGCCCTGGGGCCCCTGGGCCAGTCTCTCCATATGCTCGGGACTTGCTCCATAGTAAAACACCGTATGCCAGCACATGCGCTCCGGGTGCTCCGGGTGGGGATATACCTCTGTGCCCCCCAGAACATACTGCCCCAGCACCCTTGTGATACTGGGGTCCTGCAGATTGTACCGTTCCCAGCCCTCCGCCACGCGGTAGATATCCTTTTCGGTCTCCTCAAAAAAAACGGCCTGTGAAATCTCGCTGTCCCTTTTTTCCACCCGGGCGCAGATCATATTTTTCCCCTGATAGGAAAACGGCGCTGTGGGATTATACACATCATATCCTTCCACCCCCTGAAATACCGGGCGCACCGCCGCTGCCGCCCATTCCTTTGCCCTGTGCTGTTCCAACATTTCCCATATTGTTCTCATATTAACCTCTTTTCCGCCGTCCAGACGACTTATTTGGCCTCTTCTGTCTCCATGGATCTGAAAATTTCATCCAGCGGCACCACTGCCCGCGCAATCTTATCATCCGCCGCGCCATAATAGACAGAGAGCACGGAATCCTTCTCAACACAACCACACGCAAATACTACGCCGCCAAAAAAACCCTCTCTCTCATATGCCTCCACCGGCTCCAGCACCGGCCTGCGGGATTTGGCAATTATCTTTCCCGGCTCAGTCAGATCCGTCAGCATGGCGCCCAGACAATACCTGTTCTCCGCATCCGCCCCGTGGTAGATGTGCAGCCACCCTCTGTCCGTATATATGGGCGGCGCTCCGCTGCCGATGCGCCCGTTTTCCCAGCCCTCTTCGCTTACGCCGCACAAATGCCTGTGCTCTCCCCAGTGCAGCAGGTCGGGAGAGGAGGATATCCATATATCCGGCGTACCGATCTCACAGGGCACCGGCCTGTGACAGGCGTAATAGAGGCCGCCTATTTTTCTCGGAAAGATGGTCACATCCTTGTTTTCGGGAGGAAAAATAGCCCCAATCCTCTCATACTCCTCAAAATCCTCTGTAATCAGCAGTGCGGGCATTACTCCCAGATCCGACACGGCCGTATAGGTGATACAATATCTTCCCTCTTCCTCCATATAGGTAATGCGGGGATCTTCCATCCCCCATCTCTCGTACCGCCCCTGCAGCGGCAGCGCCGGCTGCTCATCCATCTTGAAATGAATGCCGTCCCTGCTGCGCGCCAGCCGCAGATGGGAAATGGAAGTCAGATATTTTATCTTTTTGATACCGCCCGCGTTCTTCCTGTAGATCATTCTCGAATCGCTCATATCATACCTGTTTCTAATCTCCTCCAGGCTGATCCTCTCTATTTTCAGGCGCTCCGCCCTCTCGTCATATACCGGAATATTTACATAACCCTCTTCCTGTTCCCGACAGGATTCGGCCACCCTGCACAGCAGAATATACTCGTCCCCCAGCTTCGCCGCCCCACAATTAAACACACCGTCCACTTTCAGAAAATCTCTGGACGGCTTCACATCCTCCGGAATTATAATAGGTTTTCTCGGTTCTCTGATCATATCTATCCCTTTCCCCGTTTATTGTTCAAAGTTCAGACGTATGCCCGCCTTATCCGTTTTACCGTCGGACATCCTCACTGTGATATTAACATTCTTACTGCCGCTTCCATACTCTTCAGTCCTAAACAGGACTTTCTCTCCCGCATTGTATTTTGTCTCTTTTCCGTCTATCTCCAACACCACCTCCGACAGAACAACTTGAGGATCGGTGGAGGCCACTCGGATATCCAGTTCCACGCTGCCCCTTACCTTATCATTATTTTGAAGGCCCCCTATCTGCGCCGTCACAGTATCGGCGGCGATCCATATACCCTCCGCCGTATATTGTCCGTCCGCATGCAGAATCTGCCTCCCTGCGGGCACTTCCACGATCACAACCGCCTCCCCCGGCTCCAGTTCCAGTACGGCGCTTCCCTCCGCGCCTTCCGCTATGACCTGCTTGCTCACGCTCTCAAACAGATCCCAGCTTCCCTCCGGCAGTGTGTAAGTCACTTTCTTCGCCTGTCCATGGGGATTGTACAGGAGGCTGGCAGCATATCCCTGCCCCGGGGTTTCCGCCGCGTTACAATGAATCCTCAACACCGCCTCCACGTCCGTGGGCTCTGCCACGGCGGCAAACATCCCCGTATGGGCGCCGCTGTAAAGAGAAAGATCCGTCTCCGCCCAGCCGTATACGGTGGGATCTCCGCCCACCCAGGGGGTCTGGGAATTGCTGCTCTTGCGGATTCCCTCAAAGGGAACGGCCTTGCCGGATATTCCGATAAACTCCATTGCCGCTGCATTCCCCGTGGACGACTGCTTTTCCGCCGCCGTCTCTCCCGGGAAAAAGTATCTGGCCGCAGCCGCGGCATTCAGATACCATATACCCATGGCCTTGGCATACCGAGTGTCATACTTGGCCAGGTCCGCAAGGGCATAACCGCCCGCAAAAGTATTCATGGAAAAAGCGTAACCGCCGCCGTCCGTAGTACTCCCCATCAGACCGTTCACGCAGTATTCTCCCCAGCTGCCTGAGATGGAGCCCCAGCCGCCCCGCGGAATGGAACTGCCGTTTAAGACATCGCCCAGCAAGTTGTCTATATCATAATCTTTTCCCTGCTGCGCATTCATTTTAGCCGCCAGCGAGGGGGCAAAATACAGCAGCACCTCATAGAGGGAACTTCCCTCATACTGTTCAAGATAATCCAGGCAGTGGAGCACTGCCTCCGCATACTCTTGTCTGCCCGTCATTTCACTGCCAAGCTGCATCAGCACCGCAATGCCCGCCGCGCAGTCCGGCTCTTTCCACACACCGTTTTCATAGGGCTGCATGGCAATAAAATCAAATCCGGTATAATCAAAGGTTCCCGTGTCTCTCATGACGCAATAGGCTTCATACCAGCTTTCCACCGTTGCCAGCGCATCCTCCCGTATCTGTGTCTCCTCCGGATAATGAGCCGATACCTGGGTAAATAATATAGCGGGATACAGCATATACCACATGGACGCGCCCTCGGAACTGCCGCCGGGATTGTTCAGCACAATTCCCTCCTCCTGGGAGAAGTACGCATGCAGCCGGGCCACATAATTGCTTCCGTTCTGGCTGCTCTTGTCCACTCCCAGCAGCGTGGCGCTTAGAACGGAGGCCATCGCGGCCACCGCCTCCTGACTGCCGTCATTGCCGGTCCGGCCATCCCCCACATAGGCTGCAAAGCCAAAGGTATCATTGGTCATATCCTGCCATAGAAGCGGGAAATACGCTCCCTCCGCCTGTTCCCCAAATACAAGTTCATCGAAGGCAAGCGCCGCGGCCTCATAGTCAAACCACCTGTAATTGTCAGGGAGTTCATCGTTATATCGGGCGATGCGGGACACCTCTTTCTGTCCGGTCATTTCTCTCTCATCCTCTTCCTGTGCGCTCTGTCCGCACGATACCATTGTCATCATCATGGTGATTACCAGAATAATCGCCGTTACTTTCTTCATCTCCATATCCTCTATTCCTGCATCCTGTCGGCCCCTGACCGCAGCGCAGGGTGAAAGTCCCCCTCCACCCTGCGTCATAATTGCCTGTTATTTTGTGTTGAGCACAAGGATCTCCGATACGGAAACGGTTCCCTCGGGACCGCCTGCAGGATAGATCCACAGCTTAATCTTGCACTGCTCCCCGTAGATATCTATGAAATCATCTCCCAGAGCCTCTCTCAGATCCACACCGGCATATTTGTTCCACTTCAAATTGTTGTCGTTAATCACATATAATCCCCACTCATGATCTGCGATCGGATTCTCCGGAACCACCTTCATACCCCAGTTATATCCGTCGGGATTCTCGAAAATCTTTGCCAGGATAACAGGTTCCTTGGACAGATCAATCTCAAAATATCCGGATTCCACACCGCCCCAGCCGTCTGCCGCCGCCTGGATCGTCACATAGCCGTCAGCGTCATTGGTGGCAGCTACGCTTCCCGCGCCGCTCCCTTCAGAAGGAGTCTGCATACTGCCCCAGGAGGCGATATCCTTGTAGGTAAACTCCTGTACCTGTGTCCAGCCGCCCTGTCCGCCGACGCTGCCCCCATCATTTCCGCAAGCGGTCAGACATCCTGCCAACATAACCGCCGCAACTCCAAGTGCCAATAATTTCTTTTTCATCTCAATTTCCTCCATTTTTAAGTTAAAATATTAATTGGTTATATTGCTCATCCCTTGATGCCTCCCATCTTCACACCCTCCATAAAATACTTCTGGGCATAAAGCAGAAGAGCAATAACAGGGATTAACGCCATAAATGATGCCGCCATCAGCGGCCCCCACAGGGTCTCTCCGGTCATGGAACTGAACGAAGCCAGCGCCAGCTGTATGGTATATTTTTCCTGGGAGTCGATATAAATCAACTGTCCCAGCAAATCATTCCAGGTTCCCATGAAGGACCACAGGCAGATTGTAACCAACGCCGGTTTCGCCAGGGGCAGGAAAACCGTGCGGAATACTGTCAGATTCCTGGCCCCGTCTATCCAGGCCGCCTCCTCATAATCTTTCGGAACCGTCTCAAAATACATCCGAAGAAAGAATATAAAAGATGCCGATCCGCAGAACGCAGGCAGTACCAGGGGCACATAGCTGTCCGAGAAGCCCAGTCCCGACCAGACCATAAAAGTCGGAATCATTGTCACCTCATAGGGGAGCATCATGGTGGCCAACATGATCATGAACAGCGTGTTCCGTCCCTTAAATTCAAATCTGGCAAACCCAAAAGCCACCAGGGCCGACACAAACACCTCTCCCAGTATCTTGGGAATCGCTATAATCAGCGTATTCAGCATACATTTGAAGATGGGCACCACCTCCAGCGCTTTCGCGTAATTCTGCAGCGTTATGCTGGTCGGCAGCCATTTGATGGGCACGGTAAATATTTCACTTTCCGCCTTAAAGCTGGTACTGATCATCCAGACAAAGGGCAGAAGCATTATGACTGCTCCAAAGATCACTACCACATACCACAGCACAAGTCTTACTTTTCCCATATGTGTTCCTGATTTTTTTACACTTTTTGCACCCATTTTCATTCTCCGTTCCGGCAGCTATTCGCTGTATACCCAATATTTCTTGGTCCAGTTGACCACAAATGTCAAAAGCAGAATTATGACAAACAATACCCACGCCAACGCTGTGGCATATCCCATCCGATAGTGCCCGAACGCCTCCTCATACAGATAGACCATGTAGAAATTGCCCTCCTTGCCGGCGCCTCCCAGCACATAGGCATCGGTAAATTTCCGGAAAGCGCCGATAATACCCAGAACCAGGTTGTAAAATATAATCGGCGTCATCAGAGGCACGGTGATATACCGCACTTTCTGAAAAGTGTTGGCCCCGTCTATCATGGCCGCGCCATAGAGATCTTCCGGTATATCTTTCAGCGCCGCCAGATAGGTCAAAAGTCCCCCTCCGGCTCCCCATACCGCCATAATCAGGTAGGATGGCAGAACCCAGTCAGGATCATACAGCCAGTCGGGGCCCTGTATATGGAAAAATGCCAATATCCCGTTTAACAAACCATAACTGGGATCCAGGATCCATTTGAACACGATGGCCACCGCCACCCCGGAGACAATGGCCGGCATGTAATATATCACCCGGAAAATCCCGGTGCCCTTATGATTCTTGGAAACCAGAACCGCAATCGTCAGAGAGGTCGCGATAATAAGGGGCACTGCAATCACTGCGTAACGCACCGTCACCCACAGACTTCTCATAAATTCTTCCGCCTGGAACAGCGCAATATAATTTCCCAGCCCCACAAAATCCGCATTACCCACGATGTCCCAGTCGGTCATACTGATATATACGGCGGCCACCATGGGCAATGCCGTAAACAGACACAGCCCGATCAGCCATGGCAGTATGAAATAAAATCCTGCTCTCTGCCTTTTTTGTCTCATACACACTCCAATCCGTGCATCTAAGCACACTTTCCAACCTTACCTTGTCCCTGCATAACGCAGACGAGCCTGCTCTATTGCCGTTTGCTTACCAGTTCTTCCGAATACTGCTGAATCTCGTTCATCTTGCCCTTGTAATCAAAATCCGCGTCGTTTAGCAAAGAAACATACAGGTTGTACCAAAGCTTGTCATTGATATCCGACCACTCAGGAATATAATTGGCCGAGCGGGCATATTCCATGGTGTATGCGATGGTGTCCATGGCGGCCTCTTTCCGGGGATTGATTTGTACTACATTATCCAGGGAGTCTTTCACCGGCGGTGCTATCTTCCACTCGAAGAAAGCCTGTGTCACCGCCTCCAGAGCCCTATATGCCAATTCGTTGCCCTCCAGGGATTTCGCCATAACTGTAGACGCGGTCCAGTCAAAGCTCCATGCCCCGCCGTCATCACACATGGGCATCGGCGCATAACCGATCTCAAACTGCTCATCCCCATTCATCGCGGCGACCTTGGTCTCAAAATTATCCTGCATACCGCCGAAATACATGGCCACACGCTGCTTTTCAAACCAAACATTATTGTCGCCCAGGCTGGCCACCTCCGCATATCTGGGACTGAGATTCTCCTTAACAATAGTTTGCAGATAGCCCATGCCCTTTTGTGCTTCCTGGGAACCCAGCAGAATCGTATGCCCGTCCTCCGCAATGATATCTCCGCCGCCTGCCCAGATAAAAGTCTCTATATTGGGCCAGCCGTCCACCACCGTACCGTAGACGGTGTTTCCCTTATACTGCTGCCCGCTGAACTTCCGGCACACGTCCAGGAACTCTTCCCATGTCCAGTCATCATCCGGCGCCGGCAGGGCAACACCCAGTTCATCAAACATATCCTTATTGCAGTATACAATCAATGGATTGGCGATCCAGGGCAGCCCCCAATAGGAGCCGTTATACATGGCGGAATCAATCACGCCCTCATAATACATATCCGGCGTCAGAACCTCACTGCTCTGAAACTGCTGCGTGATATCCGCCAGCGCTCCCATCTGGGCATATTTGGATATCAGTTCCTGTGTCATCCAGAAAAAATCGGGACAATTTTTTGCCGCTATCTTCGTGGAGATTTTCACGTAATAGTCCGAGGGAATGCTGAGCACCTCAATCGTATATTCTCCGTTGGCCTCCTCATTCACCTTGTCAATGATGGCCTGGAATTCCTCCAATTCCGTGCCTGCCGCCCATGTGGCAAACGTAAATGTATTCTTGTCTTTTTCCTCTTTGCCGCAGCCGGTCAAAATACCTGTCAGCATCACCAGTGCCAGACCGAGACTGAGCAATTTTCTGACTGATAACATCTTTTTCACTTTATTCCTCCCTGCCTTTCTTTTCTGCATTTTGTAACTTTACATTTTGTAAGTTTATATTACCATATCCCACAGATAAGTCAAGCGTTTATTTGCAATTTGTATAGTTGTATAACTTTCTTTTTCTATTTTAGGGTATATTGCACAATTCTCAAGTATATTTGTAACTGTACATAATGTCTTTGCGGTATTGCTCCTCTTTTTGCAGGACAAACACTGTATTCTTAATCGACAAGGGGCGGAAACAGCTTTATTTCCAAGCCGTTACCGCCCCTTTATCTGTCTGTCTGCCTTTATTTCCTGCCCTGAATCCTACATCGTTTTACTGGTAAAGAGATTCTTCACATGGGCCACTTCCTCTTCCGTGGCCTTGCTGGCGGGCACATAGTAAGACTTCGCCCGGGCTATACCGTACAACTCCTCCTGGCTCTGCTCACAGGCATTGCGCAGCTGCTTCAATGTCTGCTTCAATTCCTTGTTCTCTGTCTGGGGAATCATCTCGGCGTAGCGCACCAGTTCCCCATTGATACCGGTCAAAGTATCTGCTACCATGGTCTTTTCCTGCATCTGCATCGTCTGCTCCTCCTATTTTAGTCCGTTTTGCGCTTAACCCAAAAACTTCATCAACTGCTGCTTATTCTGCATGGCGGACTGGGCGCCTTTCTCAAAAAACTGCTTGATCTGGGTGTCCTGCGCCTCCTGGGCATACTCTTTCATCTTGCAGTGGGTGGTGTCAAAGCCGCCGATCAGATGCCTGAGATTCTGTAATTCAAGTTCCGAAATATTGGACATGTCTCTACCTCCTGTTTTAAGCTCTTCAGAGCTTGGACTCCGCATATACCCTGCCAGTACATATTTCCGATGTACAACATATGGCCGCTTAAGCGCCCTTATGTTGTACAATGCACTGTCCGGAAAATGCTGATTTGTATTCCAGAGATAGTATGTGTCCGAAACTGATATCCTATGCATACAGAAAAATTTGGCTGAAAAGCAAATTTTAAAAATTGATTATCTCCTCCGCCGCCTTCCGCGCCTGGCCGTAGTAATAGGAAAATACGCCGTCCCTCTCCTCGTCGGGATGATTTAGTTCCCACTCGATAAACTCAATATATTCATTCAGCAGGGACAGCTTGATATCCCTGCCATACTGTTCTTGGTCCGGCTTTTCCCGCAGCTTCTCATACACCTGGCGCACATAGATTTCACGGTATTGGTCCACCATATAAAAAGGGAAAGTCCTTCGGTCCTCCGTTCCATGGGCAATCAGTCTGGCGATGTCCAGAGAGTAGGGCATAATCCCGGCAAAGGCCCAGTCAATGATATAGATTTCCCCGTCCCGCAGAATGGCATTATACTGTAGAAAATCACCGTTGCAGAGTGTCCTCGGACAGGTGAGCTGACGCTGTAGGAAAACGGAATACGCCTGCCGCAGCAGCGGTTCGCCCTCCAGGCACTGCGCCCGCTTGTTAATGCGTTTCCAATATTTTTCAAATCGGCGATCCAGCTTTTTGCTCTCAAACTCCTGCTCATCCCTCTGCCAGTAGGCATTCATGACGGCGGTGATACTGTCCGCGCAGCCGTAAGCCATCTCCTCCGTAAATTCCCGCAGGTCAGTCCCCTCTATATACTCCATCAACAGCCAGATTTTGCCGTCATACTTCCCGCTGCCAAAATATTTTGGCGTCCTGAAGCCTTGGCCCGCCAAAAAATCCCGGTATATGCCCGCCTCGGCCTCGTCGGATTTTTTCAGCACATATGTCTGCCCGTCCACCCTAATCTTATATACATCATAGCGTCTGAGTTCCCCTTCGCCGTCGTCAAAAAACTGCGCGGCCTCAAAAGAACCCACGGCCTCTCTCCGCGCCAGTCCCATAAAAATATCCCTAAACGGAATATCCGTCTGCGGCTTATCTGTATAAGATCCCATATTGCCCCTCCTGTGTGAAGCTATTCAGAGCTTCTGTTTTCCATTTCTTCATGCGAAAAATTTTTCTTTTATATAGCTAAATTCTCCTAATCCTCCCATATTGACCGCCTGCTGCCCCATCTGCGGTATCAGCAGATCCAGACTGTCCCGGATTCTTATCAGATCCGTGTGAACCAGATAGCCGGGCAGTGTCCTTCCCTGAAAAACGGCCTTTCGGTATTTCTTGCCCTCCGCGTCCATATATTCCTTCACATCGGCCACCAGGTATTCCACCCCCGTTATCCTGTCATCCTGATAAAACATCATATGTACATCCTGCTCCCGGATCAGGCACAGACAGCGCTTATACCGGACGGTTTCCCCCTCCTGATCCGCTGCCTCATACTGCCAGACCAGGGTAAGCCGCCCAAGCCTGCCCGCCATGTAATCCGCCAGAGCGCCCTGCACCGTGGCCTTGTCCTTCTCTCCGGTGTTTTTCTCCGTCTCCTGCCCCTCCATATCCACATAGGACAGGGAAACCGGCAGCTGCGGGATATAGAAACGATCCAGTATCTGGTTCCTGGCCTGTTCCGCAAGGTAGCCCCCAAACTGACGCATGGCCAGGCGATACCTCTGCCTGGTCTCAAAGCGGTAAATCTGGGGCGACCACATCATGCCCCGGGGCTGCGGGGTATCACAGGCAATCTGCCCCAGGATATCTCCCAACCGGCTCCTGATCAGATTCAGGTTCTGGTGTACCAGATAGTTGGGCAGCATCCCCAGACCAAAGGGCACATACACCTCCTGCCCCGACTCCACCACCGCATAGACCTCCGGCATACTCACCAGCGCATACCAGTTCTGCTTCTGATGGTCAAAATAAAGACAGGCATACTGCCGCTTTTGGTTGAGGAAGAGAAGGCTTCTCTGTCCCCAGACCAGTTCCAGACGGTTGACCTGATTCTCGAAATATTTCCCAAACAGTTCTTCTACCGCCTCCTTCGTCACCAGCTCCCCATCTATGGCGGAGGGAGTATTCCACTGATTCCGAACCAATATCTGTTCCGGCAATAACTCCATATAGAGTTCCAGCCCCTTGTCCGCCAAAAGCTCTTGCAGCAGCCTTTGCCCCATCTGCACTGCGCTCTCCACACTGGGAGCGTTATATATACCGCCCGGCAGCAGAATCTGCTGGTCCTCCATCTCCTCATACAGTGCCAGCGCGCCGGTACCATAGACAGCACAGCCAAACAGACGGATTCGGCCCTCCGTCTCCTTTTCCCGGTAAAAAGTGCAGACAGGCACATTGTCCTGGGCAAAGCGGCAGATACGGCCCGTGATGCAGTCCGCAATGACAGGGATGCTCTTCTCCTCCACCGGCAGCACGGACAGGCGTCTTACCAGTTCCTCATAGATTCCCTGATGAGCCTCGAAGCCCGCGGCGGCTATGGGCACAAGCAGCCAGAACATCCCGTCGTCCGCAATCTTTGTAAGTTCCTCCCCGGGAAAGGGCGGAACCAGGGGACTTCCCTCCTCCCCCCAGAGATATTCTATATGCCGGGGATGAAAGCGGATATAGAGCACATTTTCCCCAAACCGAAGCCCTATGGGGTGTTCGGCATCAAAACCTCCCTCCCCGGGGTCCACCAGCCTCTTTCCCCACTCCGGCGAATAGGGCATATACCAGCCCAGATATTTCGGCAAAAGCCAGTTTTCATGCAGCCCCTGGGCCAGGTGGAACGCCACATTCAGATAATAGCGGAGCCAGGGCCTTTCATGGAAGTCAAATACCCCTCTGCGCAGCGGAGCCTGCATATCCTCCTGCAATTTCTCCTGTATCAGCTGGTATTCCATTGTCAGGTCAATTTCTTCCAATACCTTTTTGGCAAAAGGCGCACCCCTGTGGGCGCTGTAATACTCCCGGAGCTTACTTATAAAATATTTTCCCTTTTTCCTTGTACACCAGTACGGCAGAACCTCCTTCTCCACAAATGTCTCGTCCTGCAGGGCCTGCTCCATATCCTCCCGCTCAAAGAGCGCGTCCACCTTGGCGCGTTCCTCCGGCGTCTCCCCCTCGCTGGCCGTATAATAGTTCTCTCCAATCTCCTGTAGGAACTGCATATAATTGACTTTCGGCTTCTCCCCCAGCCGGTCTATAACCGCCTCCCGCAGGCCGCCGTACCACAGCTTATCCCTGCCCATGGTGGCGCTCTCCAGATGCAGATGGTTCCAGGGCACCCTGCATACTCTGTCCGGCAGTTCCCGCCGGGAAAAGAAATAGGTAAGCAGCTTTAAGGATTTGGGATGACGCTGTGACAGTTCATACTGCCAGGAATCCCTAATGGGCTTGTCTGAGATATGGTGCGGCAGATAATAGTCCACGATCTTTCCCAGGCGGAGCATGGCCTTATCGTCCCAGCTGCCCATAGCAAGCAGCAGCAACTCCCGATAGTCCCTGAACCCCGCCATTATGGCCGGATCATTTCCCTTAAAACGGGTGACCACAGGCCCCATCATGGCAATCTCCCTGATTACGTCAATACCGGCAAAAACAGCAGCCTGATCTATCTGGATCTGTATCCCATCCTCCGTTTTGCGTCCCTGCAGACCGTAGGCTATATACAGCTCCGTCTGAAATTCCTGGCTGGGAGGATAAGCGGACGGATCCTCCCTGACAACCTCCAGCATCAGTTCCGCAAAATCCTTTTCCCGATAGCCCTCCAGAAAAGCCTCCGACAGAAAATAGTCCGACCACGCGGCCCTGTCCCGTCTCCTCTTGCTGGTGTAAAGTTCCCGGAAACGCTTTATTCCCTCCCCTTCCCGGAAAGGATTTTCCTCCGTGAAATCCCAGCTAAAGCCCTGGGGGGGAACATCCTTCGAGTCGGTTTCCCCGCCTTCCCCCCGGTCTGCCGCCCCTTCACCGCTTTGTCCCCCGCTGCCCTTCGGGCCTGCCGTCGTCCAACCCGCCCCTTCGTCCTCACTGCCCTTCGGGCCTGCCGTCGTCCAACCCGCCCTTTCGTCCTCACTGCCCTTCGGGCCTGCCGTCGTCCAACCCGCCCCTTCGTCCTCACTGCCCTTCGGGCCTGCCGTCATCCAACCCGCCCTTTCGTCCTCACTGCCTGCACTTTGCCGCGCATAGGCGAGCGCCGCTTCATAAGCCTCCCTGACCCGCAAAAACTCCCGGGGGTGTTCCTCCGGGTTATATTTTCTAGCCAGAGACGCATATGCTCTCTTGATAATCCCCTCGTCGTCTGTCGGCTCTATCTGCAAAATCTCCCATATCCCATTCATAGTCACTTCTGCCTCCCTGTGTAACATACTTTCCTCTTGGTGGATATTCGGAGTTTGACTTAGCCAAACTCCCGCTGTGCCCATGTTATAGCGTTAATCAGTATCCGAAAATATTGTCCCGCGCACGTTCCAGTTCATTCAGCCGCTTTCGGGCATAGTTTCTGATTTTTTTGAGTTCAATGGTGCTTCCCTCGCCGACAGCCTGCCGGTATGCCTCCAGAATCCAGGCCGCTTCCTCCCGCTCACCGCCCAGCAATTCTTCATATAGCCGCTCCGCCTTTGCCATCAGAAGATGATCCTCCTCACTGCCCTCTGCCACAAAGCGCAGCTTTTTCAGTTCCTCCACTTTCTCCTGTAGTTCCTCCTCGGAGAACTGCACATGGGGATTCATAATAATCGTTTCCCGCCTGTCCCCGCCGCTGCTCTCCGCATCCACATGCAGGATCCCATTGATATCATAGGCAAAGGTCACAAAAACCGAATGCTTTCCGGCAGGGCCCGCGGGCACTCTCACCATAAGTTCGCCCAGCTGCCGGTTCTCCGACGCATAATAGCCCTCCCCCTGATAGATCCCCAACCTGATATGCGTCTGGCCTTCGCTCAAGGTGTAAAAGGTTTCACTGCGGCTCACGGGAAGCATACTGCTTCTGGCAATCATGGTTGCCATGTGGGGGTTCTGGTCCCTTGCGTCATTGCACACCGCAATACCCAGAGAAAACGGACATACATCCGTCATCACCATGTCCCTGAGTTCCTCCCGGCGGCTCTTGATGCCTGCGCAGATACCTGCGCCCTCCGCCACTATACAGTCCGGATCCGCCGCCACCACGGGACGCCTGCCCATCAGTTCTTCCAGATAATCCCCCAACACCGCCAGCCGCGCGGATCCTCCCACCAGAACCACATCATCCAGCTTGTCCGGGGTCACGTGGCTGTCACGGACGGCCCGCGCAATCACCGACTTTATCCGCTCCAGATAGGGCTGGCAGATCTCCCTCAAAAGTTCCTTGGATAACTCCGTCTCATAAGTCCGCTCCAGCGTCAGGCAAAGCCTTGGCTCTCTGTATTTCCAGGTCCCTGCCTCCTGTCCAAGACTTATTCCATCTGCCTGGGGCCCGGAAAAGTGCCTCCCCGGATCCTCCGCCTGGGAAAGGACTTTCTTGGCCGCCTCCGCCTGATAGAGCAGCGCTTCCTGCTGCCTTGCGGGCAGCGCCTCATAATTCAGGGAGTGTACCCGGCAGAAATACTCCGCTATGGCCCGGTCAATATCATCTCCCCCCAGCCGGTTATCCCCCGCAATGGCGATAATTTCAATGATATTTTCAAAACATTCCACAACGCTCACGTCCAGCGTCCCCCCGCCAAAATCCAGGATCAGCAGCCTGCTGTCCCCATATGTAACACCCAGGTTATAGCACAGGGCCGCGGCCGATGGCTCATTGATCAGCCGCTTCACCGGTATTCCTGCCAGCTGGGCCGCCAGCTTGGTGGCATTGCGTTGGTTATCGTCAAAGTAGGCGGGCACACTGATCACTGCCTCCTCTATCTCCTGTCCCAGGTAAGCCCTGGCGTCCTCGTACAGCTGTCTCAGGATCAGCGCCGACAATTCGTGGGGCAGAAAAACCCTGTCTCCCAGGACAATCTCCTGATCCGTTCCCATAAAACGCTTAAAGGAAACCGCCGTCTGCCGGGGATACAGAAGCAGCCGCTCCTTCGCCGCCGAACCGATCAGAATACGCCCATCCTCCAGAACGCTCACCGCACTTTTAGTCATGTACTCCCCCAGGCTGTTGGGGATCAACTCCGTATGGCCGTTTCTGTACACACAGGCCAGCGAGTTAGTAGTTCCAAGATCTATACCTATTATCATCACAAATGCCCTCTCTTCTTCCCTACTGTCTCTCTAATCAGCACCGCCGGTATAGCAGAGGCCCGGTCTGTTGTGCCGACCGTTTAAATCTGATGACGCACCACGCCATACTCATCATCCATCCGATAATAGGGACAGGCTCTCTGTGTACCCGTAAGGAAACGGTACATCTCATCCTCGTCCAGATTTACCAGACAGTAATAACACTCATCTTCCTCGTCATACACATAATTAACACAACTGTCACAACCAGACGCCATAGATTTTTTCTCTCTTTCCAAATATTCACTCCACATGCAGGTGCTGGTAGATATCTCTCTTGCTCACGCCCCGGTCCTTTGCCACCTGCTTCATGGCCGCCTTTTCCTCCATCCCCTGCAGGCGGTAGTATTCCATATGCTCCTCAATGGATTTGTCCTGCCAGACGGCTATATCCTCCTGACGCTTCTGCTCCAGGCTCTTCCCCTCAATGACCAACACATACTCTCCCCTGGGTTCCTCTTCCCGGTAATAGGCCATGGCCTCCTCCAGCGTGGTGGGCATCACCGTCTCAAAACGCTTGGTCAGTTCCCGGCACAGGGTAATCCGGCGCTGTCCCAGCGTCTGGTACAGTTCCTCCAGAGTCCGCACCAGATGGTGAGGCGCCTCATAGAGAATCATGGTGCGGCTCTCCTGGGCCAACTCCTGTAAAACCACCGCTTTTTCCTTTTTTTCCGCAGGCAGAAAACCCTCAAAACAGAAACGCCTGGCAGGCAGTCCCGAAAGCGTCAAGGCGGTAATGCAGGCGGCGGGACCGGGCAGGCTGGTAACCGCTATCCCCTGCTCCAGGCACATGCGCACCAGCACTTCCCCGGGGTCCGATATGGCAGGTGTTCCTGCGTCCGTAATCAGAGCGATATTCTGCCCCTCCGTCAACTGCTTCACCAGCTGACGTGCTTTCTCCACCTTATTGTATTCATGATAGCTGGTCATGGGCGTATGGATATCAAAATGGTTCAGCAGTTTTATGCTGTTGCGGGTGTCCTCCGCCGCAATCACATCCACCGTATGCAAAGTTTCCACCACCCGCGGCGTCATATCCCCCAGATTCCCGATGGGGGTGGCGCACAGATACAATGTTCCGGCCATAATTCCCTCCTAATCTCAGTTCCTCTTCCTTATATTCTCTAAAATCCGAATCTCTCGCGAATTTCCTCCGTGTAGACACCCTTTTCCCTGAAAATGATCAGCGGTTTCTCCACTGTCATGCGGGATTTTCCGCCCCGCACAGCCTCAATCAGCACCATGTTAGGCTCCTTGTCTACATAGGGATATACCAGCCGCATTCTCTTGGGCTCCAGCCTGTGCCATACCAGCGCGGAGATAATCTCCGCCATCCGAAAGGGCCTGTGTACCAGATAGAAATGTCCTCCTGGCCTGAGCAGCCTGGCGGTCTGGCTCACCACATCCTCCAGGGTGCAGAGAATTTCATGCCGGGCGATGGCCTTGGGAGTCTCCGGGTTGGTCAGTCCATGCCGCCCGATCATGTAGGGCGGATTACAGGTAACCACGTCAAAGGAAGCAGACGAAAAATAACTGCCTGCTTCCCTGATGTCTCCTGTCACAATGTCTATTTTTTTCTCCAGGCCGTTGAGTTGTACGCTGCGCCTTGCCATATCCGCACTCTCCTCCTGGATCTCCAGCCCTGTCAGATGCGCCGCCTCCGTCTTGGCCTCCATCAATATGGGAATAATCCCTGTTCCGGTACACAGATCCAGCACCAGATCGCCCCGTCTGGCCGCCGCAAAGCCGGACAACAGCACCGCGTCCATGCCGAAACAGAATTTCTCCGGGTGCTGGATAATCCGATATCCATTTCGCTGCAGATCGTCTATACGCTCCTTATCCTTCAACTCAATAGCTTCCATTTACCCTATTCCCACTCTTGGTCATTGCGCTCTCTGCGCTGGCGACCGTTTTGGTTCGGACGCCGGTTACGGTAATCGTTCCTGCGGCGGCTGTCGCTGCGGTCACGTTCCTGACGTTCGCCTCTTCCCTGGCGGTCTTGCCTGATCTCCTGGTTTTCCCGATGGTCCGCGCTCCGATCGCGCCTTGTGCTTCCGTCATTGCGCTCATATCTGCTGCGGCGGTTCTGCCCCTTCTCCCGATCATAGCGCTCGCCCCTATCCTGACCGTTGTCCCGGCCATAGCGTTCGCTGCGTTCCTGACCGTTGTCCCGGCCATAGCGCTCGCCCCGTTCCTGACCGTTGTCCCGGCCATAGCGTTCGCCGCGTTCCTGACCGTTGTCCCGGCCATAGCGTTCGCCCCGTTCCTGACCGTTGTCCC
>CAJUCT010000006.1:0-8293 GCA_910585015.1 uncultured Acetatifactor sp. | reverse complement strand
CGTTGTCCCGGCCATAGCGTTCGCCCCGTTCCTGACCGTTGTCCCGGCCATAGCGCTCGCCCCGTTCCTGACCGTTGTCCCGGCCATAGCGTTCGCCCCGTTCCTGACCGTTGTCCCGGCCATAGCGTTCGCCCCTATCTTGACGCTGCAGCCGTTCCCCGGTTTCCTGCTGCCGCTGGGTATGGTCCTGACGCCTGTCACGGCTTGTCCGATCCCTTCTATCTGATCTGTCTGACCTTTCCTGGCGTTCACCACGCTCCCAACGTTCCCGCTTTTCCTGACTGGCATCTCTGGAATGTTCACCGCTCTCCTGTCTGCCTCCCTGGGAAACCGGCTTCTCCTCCTGCTCCTGGCTCTCTATCTGGTCTTCCTGCTCCATGCGTTCCAATTCCTGCAATTCCTCTTTGGACAGATCCATCTGTTCTTTCTTGCCATGACGGCGTCTGAATCGCAGTTCTTCCACCGGATATTCCAGAATCTCTTTCTCGTCATCCTTGTCCACAACCACCTTCACCAGCTGGCGCAGCACATTAACGCTGTGTACCTCACCCCGCAGGCCGTCCTCGGTGGTCACGTAATCTCCGATATTGGGGAGTCTGCGGTTTAACTCCTCATAGGTATCCTCCTCATGCTTCAGGCAGCACATCAGCCTGCCGCATACGCCGGAGATCTTGGTGGGATTCAGGGACAGATTCTGCTCCTTTGCCATCTTGATGGACACCGGAATAAAATCCGACAGATGTGTATGGCAACACAGCGGTCTGCCGCAGATGCCGATCCCTCCCAGAATTTTCGTCTCGTCCCTCACACCGATCTGCCGCAGTTCTATGCGGGTCTTAAACACGCCCGCCAGATCCTTCACCAACTCGCGGAAGTCGATACGACCGTCCGCGGTGAAATAGAACAGCACCTTATTGTTGTCGAAAGTATATTCCGCATCAATCAGTTTCATCTCCAGACCGTGCTTCTGAATCTTCTCCAGACAGATTTTAAAGGCATCCTTCTCCTTCTGCTTATTGGCCGCTTCCTGCTCCTTGTCTCTTTCCGTAGCGATCCGCAGCACCGGCTTCAGGGGCTGAACCACCTTGTCATCCTCCACTTCCCTGGCATCGCTGACTGCCGTGCCGAACTCAATGCCTCTGGCAGTCTCCACTATCACATTTTCTCCTCTCTTTATCTCAAAATGCAGCGGGTCAAAAAAATAGATCTTACCCGCAGTGCGAAACCTTATACCAACTACTTTTGTCATCTATATACCTCACTTTTTATACTGCTAAACAGTTAAAATTTTCGAGCAACCTGACTACATAACGCCAGCCATATATATTTAACCAGTGCTATACGGTAAATTCTGGCGTTATGTAGTATAATCTGTTTGAGTATTCACTTATTTTAACACAATCCCCCCTGTCTGGAAAGAGGAAAATTCTTACCCGTTTTCCTTCATTTCCAGGAAGAGCAGTTCCATCGCCAGGTCAAAATTCACATTGGCATCCAGACGCCTTTTAGCCTTGTCCAGCGCCCGGATCACATTTTCAATGCCCTCATAACTGCTGCGCCCCGCCACTTTTCGGATGGCCTGAATCTCCTCTCTGAACACCAGGTGATTGACATCCGCCGTGGCCTTGAACAGCAGTACATCCCGGTACCATATAGCCAGAATATCCAGATAATCGTTGACATCCAGCCTGTACTCGCCGATCTTTTTGATGGCTGTGACAATCTCCGGGATCTCCATATCCTGTACGTATTTCAGCAGCCCCAGCGCCTCGCTCTTCACATTCTCGAACTCCTCGCTGGAGGCCAGCGCCTTGGCTTTCCCCACATTGCCTCTGGCAAAAGCCACGCAGACATCCGCCTTGTAATCCGGTATCCGCAATTCCTCCATCAGATACTTTTTCACCAGGGAGTCCCTGACCGGCTTCATATTCAGCAGCACACAGCGGCTCAGAATTGTGGGCAGCAGCGAGTTGACATTGGATACCAGCAGCAGAATCACCACATACTCCGGCGGCTCCTCCAGTGTCTTCAGTATGGCGTTCTGGGCCTGCGGCTTCATCTTCTCCGCCTCATTGATAATGTATACCTTGTAGCGGCTGCTGTAGGGTTTGATGACCACATCATTATTCACCTGCGCGCGAATGTCATCCACACTGATCGTATTGGGTTTCTCATGGCTCACATAGATGATATCCGGCTGGTTTTTGGACAGTGCCTGTTTACAGGAACGGCACTCGTTACAGGGTTCTTTGCCCCCCTGTTCACACTGCAGCGCCATAGCAAATATTCTGGCGATAAATTCCTTGCCGGAGGATTTTTCTCCGTTGATTATATAAGCGTGAGATACTTTTTTAGACTCCAGAGCCCCCTGCAGATGCGCCTTGATCTGCTCCTGTCCTATGATGTTTTCAAATCCTGCCATAATGCCCCCTCCTGCTTTTTGTACCTTATACTCCCTGCCTTCTCTACATGAATATATCCAGCAACAATCCGCGAATTTCTCCAATCTTGGAGAGGATCGCCAGATTGTCCTTCTCATCCTTCATCAGTTCCTGGGCCAAGTCGTCCAGATTCTGATCCACCAGCCGTACAATGCCGTAGACTCGGTGTCTTCCCTTCCTGTCCAGGAAATTCTCTCTGGAAAAGGAGTGTGAGCGGCTGATTATCTCATTCATAAACGCCTTGACCAGCCCCCGGTAATGTTTCATATCCCGCAAGTCTTTGCGTTTTGCCAGTTTCTCCCCTTCCATGGTGATCTGCTCCATCAATCCGCTGAGTCTCTCCTGCAGCTCAGCCTCCTCTATATGGCTGGCCAGCGTGAATTTGAAATTGCCGTCCGTCTGCTGGACAGGAGCAGTCTTCTCCACCGATGTGGCAGTGCTTACTTGGTTTACTTTTATATCCATATCAATCCCCTCGTATATCCGACCTGTGGTATTGCGTTATAATCATATCGTTTATGCGACGACTGCACCAATGCTTTTTGAACATTGAGACCTGACTCTCAGCGCCCGCAGATCTAAAGAATATATCTGCTATCATGATTGACTGTGCTGCCGGCAATGCGCAAATATTTCTTATTCTGTCGTTTGCCTGTCTGCATTTGACTTAATAATGTTGCGCTTGAAGTTTTGATACTCGCTTATCTTTACTTATCTGTGGAAGAATTTTCCTGCATTATATATGTATAGATTGCCTCCAGGCAGCTTTCCAATTCGTCGTTGCGAAATCTCTTGGTGATGCCCGCCCCCTTGATCCGCGTCTCGGAAAAATCCTGACTGTCCGCCAGAAATCTGCGGCACATTTCCTCATATCTGGGATGCTGCTGAGCCCGTTCCCTGGCCAATGCCCTGCTCAGGCGCTCCCCGTCGTCCAACTCGATCAATACGGGCAGAACCCTGTCCGAGCCATAATAATCCCTTAAGCTCCTATATGCCTCCAGAGTGCCAATCAGGCAGTAATCCGCCGCAGTCAGGTCAAGCTGTTCGTCCGCAACGGTAAAATATCGCCATAATCCATGAACCGTCCTGTAGGTTCTCTCCTCGATAATCCTGCCCGCCGACTGCAGCCTGTGAAACCCTGCCTCATCCGTAAAAAAATATTCCACGCCGTTCTGTTCCCCGGCCCGTATGGGCCGGGTGGTATAGGGCACTATGGGACGCAGTGATAATCTTGGGTCCTCCATCAAATGTTTATATATAGTGTCTTTTCCGGAAGAACTTTTCCCCATCAGACATATCATTTTACCCATAATGCCTACTTAACCTCAACTACTCTGATCATATTGGTAGTTCCCGATTTGCCGAGAGGCACACCTGCGGTGATGACCACCAACTCCCCGGGCTTGATATACCCTGCTTTCTTAGCCTCCTCCACCGCTGCGTCAAACAACTCCTCTGTATCGTCCTTCTCCGGCAGCAGCAAGGGCTGGCATCCCCACAACAGGTTCAGCTGCTTACATACCCGAGAGTTCACACTGCAGCTGATGATCGGACAAGATGGCTTATATTTTGCCACCTTTGTGGCTGTAAAACCCGACATGGTCACGGTGATAATAGCGCTGGCATGCAGATCCATGGCCGTGGTGCAGGTTGCATAGGAGATCGCCGTGGTCGTGTCCGGATTGCCTTTTAAGGCCAGTTCGTCCATTCTGCCCCGATAGTTCAGTTCCTTCTCCGCGCACTCCGCAATGCGGGCCATAGTTTCCACCGCCTCCACAGGATATTTCCCCGCAGCGCTCTCGCCGGAAAGCATAATAGCCGTCGTGCCGTCATAGATGGCATTGGCGATGTCCGTCACCTCCGCCCTGGTGGGCCGGGGATTCTTGATCATGGACTCCAGCATCTGAGTTGCGGTGATCACGTGTTTGCCCTGAGATACCGCCATCTTGATCATCCTTTTCTGTAAGGCTGGAATCTCCTCAATGGGAATCTCCACACCCATATCCCCTCTGGCTACCATCACCCCGTCGGACACCTCCAGAATCTCCTCCAGATTCTCAATGCCCTGCATATTCTCGATCTTGGCAATAATCTTCATATCACAGTGGTGCGCGTCCAGAATACTGCGCACCTCCAAAATATCTTCCCTGGTCCTGGCAAAGGAGGCCGCCAGAAACTCATAGCCCATCTCTATGCCAAAAAGGATATCCGCCCTGTCTATCTCGCTGATGTAGGGCATGGACAAAACCACGCCGGGTACGTTGACCCCCTTGTGGTTGGAGACCGTGCCTCCGTTGATGACTGTACAGACGATATCCGTATCCGTGATCTCATCCACGCACATTTCGATCAGACCATCATCTATTAAAATATGGGTTCCCACACCGATATCTTTTCTCAGATTTTTATAAGAGATGGCCGCCCGCTCACAGTTTCCCAGAATTTCCTCTGTGGTCAGAACAAATTTCTGTCCTGATAGCAACTCTGCTCTGCCGCCCTCGAAATCCCTTAACCGTATCTCGGGCCCCTTGGTATCCAGAAGAGTCGCCACCTGCAGCCCCAACTCTTCCCTCACCTTAAGTACCTTTTCCAGCTTCGCCTTCTGCTCCTCATGGGTTCCATGGGAAAAATTGAACCTGGCTACATCCATGCCGGCCAGCATCAACTCCCTTAACCTCTCCTCTGTCTCACAAGCAGGTCCAATGGTACATACTATTTTTGTCTTTCTCATACTGAAATCCTTTCTATCCAGAGCGCTTCTTGCCCCTCGTTTTATTTTATCACCAATCCCGTTAAATGTCCTGTTTTTATTTACTATATCCACAATTCCTATAATTGATTTATCTATCATTAAAAAGTTCGGATACGAACTATCCCAATACTGATTATCGTGTTTTGCCGCTTATTTCATGGGCTCTGTCAGCACTGCAAGCCCTGGTTCCCCGTCCTGTCCGGTAATACCCTGCACTTTCAGACCAGCTTCCAAATAGCGCTCGATCAGCTGCCTATCTGTCTCCTCCAACCTCTCCCCTGGCACCAGGATGGGAGTCCCCGGAGGATAGATATTTACAAACTCCCCTGCGTACCTGCCCACGGCATCTTTCAAGGCAATCCATTCCACAGGTCGATCCCAGCACTCCGACAGTGCTATGCTTTTTCTGTGCCGCAGACAGGTATGCACCGTCTCCCATGCAGTATCTGTTTCTATCCGCTTCGTTCCATCGGCTACTGCCTGGGATATCCCGCTGTCCTCTGCCTGTTTCATCTCACCAGCCTCTGCCAACTTTGTTCCTCTGGCTCCAGTCCGCAGCATCAGGCTGTCAAGTTCCAGCAATGCATTTGTCAGTCTTTCATAACCCGGCCTCTCGTCTCCAACGGTGAACATGGCCAACACATAACTGCCACAGGCCATCTCCATCTGCAACCCGTACTTTTCCAGCAGTTCCCTGTATAATTCCTGTCCGGTTATCCCTGTATTTCTTACGGAAATAATCAATTTCCCAATATCCTGATGTCTTTGATACTCTGCTCGTTCCAGTGACATGGAAGGCCATATAGTCAAAACCTTGCAGACTGACAGTTGCTCCAGCATACGATTCCAGTTCTCAAGCATCCGCTGGAAAAGCCGATGTCCTTCCTCCTGCGCCAGATGTATGGCATTGTCAATACTGGCCATCAGTACATAGGATGGACTGCTGCTCTGGTAAATCCTAAGAAAACGTCTAAGCAAGCGCCGATCCACCAACGGACCGTTCGCATGCAATAGCGCCGTCTGCGTCATGGCTGGCAAAGTCTTATGGACACTGGTCACCACCAGATCCGCTCCCGCCCGGCTGCTTCCCTGAGCAAAAGCGGGATGAAAGCCTAAATGGGCGCCGTGAGCTTCATCCACAATCAGCGGGATACCAAAACCATGTACAATCCGGGCAATCTCCTCCACCTCCGCAATCCGCCCTTCATAGGTGGGGGACACAATAAGCACACCTTGTATATCCTGTTCCCTCTCCAGCGCCTCCTGCACCTGCCGGGCAGTTATCGCCTCGCAGATATCCACCCCAGACAGCAGTTCTGGATATAGATAGGAAAGCTGTAGCTGACGAATATATGCCGCATGGTAGATGGATTTATGGCAGTTGCGGGCTATCAGCAGTCTGCCGCCTCTGGGAATCGCCGCGCTGACAGCACTGAGGATGCCACAGGTGCTGCCTCCCACCAGATAATAGGTCTCCTCCGCCCCATAGGCCGACGCCGCATACCGCTGCAATTCCTGCAGGATCCCCTCAGGCTGGTGCAGATTGTCAAAGCCCTCCACTTCCGTTATATCCAGTTCTGCCAGCGGCTCCGGCAGAGCCCCCATCCCATGCCTCTTATGTCCCGGCATATGACAGGGATAAATTCCCGATTCGCTATAGTCTTTCAACTGTTCAAATAAACTTTCCACCCTCTGTCCTTGCCCCTATTATTCCTCACCTGTACTGCCAGTCAAATATCTGATAGCGCCATGTCCATGACGCAGGCGCAGAGTCTCCAATGTAGAACACCATTTGTCCGCCACTGTCACGATCCATGCCTCCCTGCACATGGGCGGAACTACGGTCAGGGGCCACATGTGCTTTTTGATTATATCTCTCTCCCTGGGCGTCAGCCGATATTCGGCGGATGCATTTTTCAGGGCAATTCCTGGATGATAGAAACCATGAAGATTGTGTATCTGCACATGATCTTTGTCATGCCAGTCATAGAGGAAATAGTCATGCAGCAGCGCCCCACGTATCAATTCCCTGCGATTACAGCGGATATGCAGCTTTGCCAACTTTTCACTGAGAGAAAGACTGCACTTGGCTACATCCATACAGTGGCTGTTTACCGTCATAGTTCCATGCTGTACATGCTGCCTGGTCTTACGGAAATTAGATGACTGCAAAATATCCGCCGCATCCTCTCTTATAGCGTGGTAAAGCCTGTGTTCCCTCTGATAGCGGCGCCTGAACTGCTCCGCCTGCTTCTCACTGCGCCGCCGGATGCGCCCCTGCCAACTTCCATTTACTCCTATATCCATATTTCCCTCCACTCTATCCGGTAAAATGTAATATCTGTCTTAAGTATAACATAAATATAGCGGCAGAAAAAGGATGTTTTTGCCTTTTCTGCCGCTTTTTGCAATAAAAAAATGCCCAGAACCGGAATCGAACCAGTGACACGAGGATTTTCAGTCCTCTGCTCTACCAACTGAGCTATCTGGGCATGACTTAAAAAGTCGAGTAGCGGGGACAGGATTTGAACCTATGACCTTCGGGTTATGAGCCCGACGAGCTTCCAGACTGCTCCACCCCGCGTTATTCAGTTAATACATTCATATGCTTTATCCATTGATTTTATGCATAAAGCTAATGGATGGAGGTGGATTCGAACCACCGAAGCAATTTGCAGCAGATTTACAGTCTGTCCCCTTTGGCCACTCGGGAATCCATCCATATGATGTTGTCACACCATAGAGCCGATGATCGGACTCGAACCGATAACCTGCTGATTACAAATCAGCTGCTCTGCCAATTGAGCCACATCGGCATCATACATGATGGGGCCTATAGGGCTCGAACCTATGACCCTCTGCTTGTAAGGCAGATGCTCTCCCAGCTGAGCTAAGACCCCTTTATTGCACTCAATCGTCTCTACGATTGAACGACCCAGATCGGACTCGAACCGACGACCTCCGCCGTGACAGGGCGGCGCTCTAACCAACTGAGCCACTAGGCCACTGAACTTTGTATAACAAAGTATCCAAGGGTAATGATTTCCATACCCTCAAAACCGAACACTGAACTACCTTTCTTATCCTTTTGTCTGCTCCT
>CAJUCT010000005.1:61624-143341 GCA_910585015.1 uncultured Acetatifactor sp. | reverse complement strand
TAGGAGCAGACAAAGGGATAGGAAAGGTAGTTCAGTGTTCGGTTTTGAGGGTATGAGTTCAAAGTATATTTTATAGGCAGGTTGTTACCTGCTTTTTTTTGTAAAAAAAATAATTTTTTTTCAGATAATAGTATGTTTTTTTGAGAATATATGTTATAATATCTCTACTGAGTCACGTCGAAGGGACTTATGGGCATAAAATGTGAGGTGGAAGACATGGATACAAAAATTTTACTGGAAAATGGAACAAACGAGTTGGAGATTCTGGAGTTTATCGTTGATGGGAATTATTATGGCATCAACGTGGCGAAAGTCAAAGAGATCATTGGTTATCTGGAACCTACGCCGATTCCAAATGCACATCCCAGCATCGAGGGCGTGTTCATGCCGAGAGATCGTATGATTACGGCCATTGATCTGATGAACTGTCTGCAAAGAGGGCAGATGGAGAAAAAGGGCCTATTTATTATCACGAATTTCAATAAGTTGGACATTGCCTTTCATGTTGAGCAGGTAATAGGTATACATAGAGTGACGTGGAAGGATATTATCACGCCCAATGCAACCTTGTCCGACGCAGAGAGCGGCGTGGCCAGCGGCATCGTCAAGATCAGCGACAGGCTGATTGTGATTCTCGATTTTGAGAAGATTGTGACTGATATTTCTCCTGAGACAGGGTTGAAGATATCCGAGATAGCAGAATTGGGTCCCCGTGAGAGAAGTGTGGTTCCTATTCTGATTGCGGAGGATTCCCAGCTGTTGAACAAGTTGATCGTGGACTGTCTGAATAAGGCAGGATACACCAATATTACTCATACAGCCAATGGTCAGGAGGCTTATGACTATATTATGGCAGGGGTAGCAGCAGGCAATCTGGAACAGAGGGTGAGGTGTCTGATTACCGATATAGAGATGCCCCAGATGGATGGACACCGCTTGGTGAAACTGCTGAAGGAGGACGACAATACAAAGCATATCCCGATCATCATTTTCTCCTCTTTGGTAAATGAGGAGATGAAGAGAAAGGGCGAGGCCCTGGGGGCGGATAAGCAGCTGTCAAAACCTGAAATTGTCAATCTGGTTCATGCCATTGATGAGTTGTTGAATAGTTCAAAGCAATAGATAAGGCGCAATGCATATTTTCTATTGTAGTGAATAAGGAAAAGCCGGGACTCCCGGCTTTTTTCGTGAAAAGGCAGGTAATAGGTGTGGAAGGATGGGTATTGGAGAAGTTACAGCAATCTGATATGCTTCTGATTGGGATTGGCGAGGAATTTGAGGAACGCTCTTTTTTGAAAGCACAGCCGGAATATGAAAAAGGTGCGGAGTATCTGGAACAGATGGAGCGGCTTGACTTGCTGCCGCTGTTGGCGGATGGGATTATCAGAGGCAAGGGTCGGGCGGTGACGGCACTTCAAAGGCTGTATCAGGTTGTATCAGATAAGAATTATTTTCTGATAAGTACCTGTCAAACGGATATTTTGGAGCAGGCAGGGTTTCCAGCAAGTCGGGTAGTGACACCCTGTGGCACATTGGGTAAAAAGCAATGCATATGTGGCTGCGAGCAGAGCCTTGCGGAAGTGGGAGAAATTGAGCGGGCAGAACTGTATCATGCTATTTTGGACAGAAAACTGGAGTCTGACAGTTCGGGAACTTGTCCCCATTGCCACAGTGGAATGGCTCTGAATAATATCTATCTGGAAAAATATCTGGAGGGGGGGTATCAGGAGGATTGGATCCGATACACCAAATGGCTGCAGGGAACTTTGAACCGGAGAGTGTGCATTCTGGAACTGGGTGTAAATCTGGATTATCCCTCGGTAATTCGTTTCCCCTTTGAGAAGATGGGATATTATAATCAAAAGGCATTTTTGATTCGGGTGAACGAGAGATTGTATCATTTGACAAAGGAATTGCACGAAAGGGGTGCATCAATAGCAAAGAATGCTATTGACTGGCTCCTTATGGAAGATATATTATAGAAGTATTAGGTTGATGAATGGTTCACAATCGTCCAGAAATATTATAGGCAATTGCGAAAGATTCTCTGCAAGTGACCTGACTGGTCAATATATACAAAAACGGGTTCCGACGCAGTGGCAAGTCGCCCTTATTTTCAATATATTGCCCATCCACTGTTACCAGAAAGGGAGTTTCGCAATCGCCTGGAAACATTAATAAGAAAGGAGCGCTTTAGGCGTAGTTGAGATAAGATGGATTCCAATGAAGAGTACTTAGACCAATTACTGAAATCTTTGACAGGAGAGGATTCCTCTGGGGCTGCAGGAGGGACGGATGATTTGGATCAGGATGACGGGTTGGGAGATCTGCTCAACCAGTTTTCTGATGATATGGATAGTGTGCCCGGGGATCTGCTAAGTGGATTGCTGGGTAGTCCGGAAAACTTGCCGGAAGAACCGTCGCACATAGTGCAGGAGGATGAAGCTGAAGACGAGTCCGCAACACTTTCCGACATGTTACAGGATATGGCGGGGGAGGATGAGCCGGAGGAGGCTGTAGATATTTTGACGGAGATGCCGTCGGAGGAGTCGATCGAAGATGCCATAGAACAACAGCCCGCTTTTGCAGAATCCGAGCAGGCTGCTTTTGAGGCACCTGAAACCTCTGATTCTGAACTAACGGAAGATTTTGGCCCGGCGACGGTTGAATTATCTGCCGATGACATGGAAGAGGATGATCTGGGAAGCCTGCTGGATAGCTTGGGAGCAGACGGTGACGAGGACGCGCAGGAGATTTCCAACCTGTTAGATATGGCAGAGCGCGACGAACCCGTGGACAACGTGGTGAATTCTCTGATGCAGGGCTTGAATCAGGAAGTATCTCAGGAAGAGGGGTATTCCGGGGATGATTTCCTGGGCGAGGACGCCATAGAGGAACTATTGGGCAGTCAGGGAAAAAAGAAGAAAAAGAAGGAGAAAAAGCCTCGCCGAAGTAAGAAGAAAAAGGGATTGCAGGAAATTGCGGTCGATATGCCGGAGGATGCCACTGAGTTGTCCGAAGACAATACGGATCTTTCACAGCAGGAGACGGGGAATGAATCTGCGGGAGGAGAGAAGAAACAGGGATTTTGGGGCAAGCTTCTGAACGCGCTGACTCAGGAGGAAGAGGAGGAAGAAGATCCGTCCGACCTTGTCAGTGATGAAAACGGGGAGATTCTGAAGGAACTGGACAAGGAAAAAAAGCAGGCTAAAGGGAAAAAGAAGAAAAAAGGAAAAGATAAAAAGACTGACGAAGCCGACAAGGACGAGGATTTTGAGGATACCTCCGACGCCAAGCAGAAAAAGAAGAAAAAAGAGAAGAAGCCAAAGAAGGAAAAGACGCCGGTTCCCGTTGAGGAATTGTCTCCCGGAAAGAAACTGTCCCTGAAAAAGGTTTTGCCTCTGGTGGCGGTGCTTCTGGTATTCTGTCTGGCTTATGTGATGGTCAGCCATCTGTATATCAACTATGTCAACAAACAGCGGGCAGAGGATGCCTATTATGCAGGCGATTATATGGAGTGTTATGGTCTGTTGCTGGGGCAGGAGTTGAATGACAGCCAGGAAGTGATGTTCCACAGGTCGGAACTGGTCTTGCAGATGGAGCGTATGAAGGGGAATTACCGAAGGCTGGTGTTGGAAGGGAAAGAACTGGAGGCACTGGATTATCTGGTACAGTGTATCTGCCAAAGAGAAGATAATTATCTACAGGGGCAGGAGTGGAACAGTCTGGATGTGGTAGAGGAAGCTTATGCAGGCATGATGGGACTGCTGACTGCCAACTATGGTCTGACAGAGGAGCAAGCCAAGGAGATTGCCGCACTGAAGAAAGATAAGGATTACACGATTGCTCTTTTGCTGGTGCTGGAGGGAATGGGATCCGATTCCTCAGATCAAGAGTCCGGTCAACAGGATCAGCCTGTTTCCTATGAGGATTTGCTGCCGGAGGAGGAAGAGGATTCAAATTCAGCATTTGTCGACACTTTGGAGTGATTAAGGAAACGAGTAGGAATATACACAGATGATTGCGATTATTGATTATGATGCAGGAAATATAAAGAGCGTGGAAAAAGCATTGACCCGGCTGGGGGAACAGGTAACTGTGACCAGGAACCCGGAGGAGATCCTGGGGGCATGCGGCGTGATCCTGCCGGGAGTGGGCGCCTTTGGGGATGCTATGGAGCGATTGAAGAGTTATGGGCTGGTGGAGACCATAGCGCAGGTGGCAGAGCGACGGATTCCTTTTTTGGGAATATGTCTGGGATTGCAGTTGATGTTTGAGAGCAGTGAGGAAAGTCCGGGTGTAAAAGGACTGGGGCTGGTGCCGGGCAGAATCCTGCGTATTCCGGATGACGGGGGACTTAAGGTGCCCCATATGGGGTGGAACAGCCTTAAATTTCCCCATGCAGGACGCCTGTTTAAGGGATTGCCGCAGGACTCCTATGTATATTTTGTGCATTCCTATTATCTACAGGCCGATGATAACAGTATTGTCACGGCTACCACCGAATACGGCACCCTGATTCATGCTTCAGTTGAAAAGGACAATATTTTTGCATGTCAGTTCCACCCGGAGAAAAGTTCGGGTGTGGGTATGAAGATTCTACAGAATTTTATAGCGGTGGTAAACGGAACAGATTGAGATTGCCCGCCTTAGTGGGCAGATGGGAGCCGGTATGCATACGAAGAGAATCATTCCCTGCCTGGATGTAAAGGACGGCAGGGTTGTAAAATGCGTGAATTTTCTGAATCCCCGCGATGCGGGAGACCCTGCGGAGACGGCGGCAGCCTATGACAGGGAAGGGGCGGATGAACTGGTTTTTCTGGATATCAACGCCTCTGCGGACAGCCGTGCCACACAGCTGGAGTGGGTGCGTCAGGTAGCCAGCAAGGTGTTTATTCCCTTTACCGTAGGAGGAGGAATACGCACGGTGGAGGATTTCCGGGCCATCCTGCGGGAGGGCGCAGACAAGATCGCAGTTAATTCCGCCGCCATCATGAATCCGCAGTTGATCAGCGATGCGGCGGACAAGTTCGGAAGTCAATGCGTGGTGGTGGCCATAGATGCCAAGCGCCGGGCGGACGGATCCGGCTGGAATATCTATAAAAATGGTGGTCGTGTGGATATGGGCATAGATGCGCTGGAATGGGTGACAAAGGCGGAACGGCTGGGGGCGGGAGAGATCCTGCTGACCAGCATGGACGGCGACGGAACCAAGGCGGGATATGACCTGGAGTTGACCAGAGCGGTATCCGAGACGGTAAAGATCCCGGTCATTGCTTCCGGCGGCGCCGGCAAACTGGAGCATTTTTACGAGGCGTTGGTGGATGCCGGGGCGGAGGCTGTGTTGGCGGCATCTCTATTCCATTACAGAGAACTGGAGATCCGGGAGGTGAAGGAGTATCTGCGCTCTCGCGGTGTCTCTGTCAGAATAGACTGAAAGGTATTTAAACGCAATATCGCAGGGAAGAGGTAAGTTATGGCGATGATTAATAACGACTGGCTTACGGAACTGGCATCGGAGTTTCAGAAGCCTTATTATGCGAAGCTGTTTCAATTTGTGAAGGAGGAGTATGACAGTACCCAGATATTTCCTCCGGCAGATGATATTTTCAACGCGTTTCATCTGACTCCCTTAAGTCAGGTGAAGGTGGTGATCCTGGGGCAGGACCCCTACCACAATGTGGGACAGGCCCATGGACTGTGCTTTTCCGTGAGGCCGGAGGTAGCTATTCCGCCGTCATTGGTGAATATATATAAGGAACTGCATGATGATCTGGGGTGCAGGATTCCTAACAATGGCTATCTGGTGAAGTGGGCAGAGCAGGGAGTATTGATGCTCAATACGGTGCTGACTGTCCGGGCCCATATGGCCAATTCCCATCGGGGAAAGGGCTGGGAGGAGTTCACGGATGCTGCCATAGCGGCCCTGGACAAGCAGGATAGACCCATTGTGTTCATTCTGTGGGGAAGACCGGCCCAGACTAAGGAGAGGATGCTGCACAATCCCAATCATCTGATTCTGAAAGCGCCCCATCCCAGTCCATTGTCGGCTCACAACGGCTTTTTCGGAAGCAAACCTTTCAGCCAGACCAATCGTTTTCTGGAGGAACATGGGGTAGCGCCAATTGACTGGCAGATTGAGGACGTATAGAGAAACTGAGGAGTTCTTAACAGGAGAATATATTATGGAAAAGATTAGAATTGCGATTTTGGGGTACGGTAATCTGGGCAGAGGCATTGAGTGCGCCGTTCGCCAGAATGAGGATATGGAATTGGTGGCAGTGTTTACCCGCCGGGATCCTTCCAGCGTGGTTACAGTCAGCGGGGCGCCGGTATATAGTGCCGGACAGCTGCTGCAGAAAAAAGAGGAGATTGATGTTTTGATGCTCTGCGGCGGTTCTGCCACAGACCTGCCCCGGCAGACTCCTGAGTATGCCGAATATTTTAATGTGGTTGACAGCTTTGATACCCATGCCAAAATTCCACAGCATTTTGCGACAGTGGATCAGGCGGCCAAAGAGGGCGGCAAGGTGGCTATGATCTCTGTGGGCTGGGATCCGGGCATGTTTTCCTTGAACCGACTGTATGCTAATGCAATTCTGCAGGATGGCAGCGACTATACCTTTTGGGGCAAGGGGATCAGCCAGGGCCATTCCGATGCCATTCGTCGTATCTCTGGCGTAAAGGACGCCAAGCAGTATACTATTCCGGTGGAGTCCGCTCTGGCCTCCGTGCGGGCCTGCGAGAACCCGGATCTTACCACCCGCCAGAAGCACACCAGGGAATGCTTTGTGGTGGCAGAGGAGGGGGCCGACAAGGCTAAAATAGAGCAGGAGATCAAGTCTATGCCCAACTATTTTGCGGACTATGACACCACGGTGCATTTTATCAGCCAGGAGGAACTCCTTAGGGATCATGCAGGGATACCCCACGGCGGTATGGTGCTGCGCACCGGGAAAACAGGGATAAACGGTGAGAACAATCATGTGATCGAGTACAGTTTGAAATTGGACTCCAACCCTGAGTTTACGGCCTGTGTACTGACAGCTTATGCCAGAGCGGCATACCGCATGAATCGGGAGGGAATTACAGGCTGTAAGACCGTGTTTGACGTGGCTCCGGCCTATTTAAGCGCCATGAGCCCTGAGGAGATGCGGGCGCATCTGCTGTAGTGTGAAGACTATGCGGAACATGCGGAACTTAACGGCATGATCCCGTTGAGCGCACTGATGGATATCAGGACACCTAAAGTGTCCTGATATCCATCACCGGTTTGTGTGCGTGGAGGGAACATGCGGAACTTAAATATAGAAGAAACAGAGGAAACTATGAAAAAAGAAGCATTTGTAACTAAGGCACAGATAGAAGAGATTGTAAAGACGTATCCCACCCCTTTCCATATCTATGACGAAAAGGGCATACGGGCCAATGCCAGGGCGCTTAAGGAGGCTTTTGCCTGGAACCCGGGATACAAGGAGTTTTTTGCGGTAAAGGCAACGCCCAATCCCTTTTTGATTGATATTCTAAGGGAATATGGCTGCGGCACAGACTGCTCCTCCATGACAGAGTTGATGCTCAGTCATGCCATGGGGATTCCGGGGGAGGATATCATGTTTTCCTCCAATGATACCCCGGCGGAGGAATTTGCCTATGCGGCCAGGATTGGCGCAACGATTAACCTGGATGATATTACACATATTGATTTCCTGGAAAAGACTTTGGGATATCTGCCAAAGACCGTGAGTTGCCGCTTTAATCCAGGCGGATATTTTTCTCTGGGAACGGATATCATGGACAATCCTGGTGATGCCAAGTATGGTTTTACCACAGAGCAGATGTTTGAAGGCTATAGAATTTTGAAGGCCAGGGGCGTGGAGCATTTCGGTATCCATGCGTTTCTGGCCAGCAACACCGTGACCAACGAGTACTATCCGGTGCTGGCAAAGCAGTTGTTTGAACTGGCGGTGAAGCTGAGGCAGGAGACAGGGGCGGATATCCGCTTTATCAATTTGTCCGGCGGTGTCGGCGTTCCCTACCGGCCGGAGCAGACTCCCAATGATATCCGGGTGATCGGCGAGAATGTCAGGAAAGTATATGAGGAAGTACTGGTTCCGGCGGGTATGGGAGATGTGGCGATTTACACGGAACTGGGGCGTTTCATGATGGCTCCCTATGGTCATCTGGTAACCAGGGTCATTCATGAGAAGCATATTTATAAGGAGTATCTGGGTGTGGACGCCTGTGCCGTGAATCTGATGCGTCCGGCCATGTATGGGGCTTACCACCATATTACCGTGCTGGGCAAGGAACAGCAGCCCTGTGATCATATGTATGATGTGGCTGGTTCCCTGTGTGAGAACAATGACAAGTTTGCCATAGATCGCATGCTGCCGGAGGTGGAGATGGGGGATTACCTGGCTATTCATGATACCGGCGCCCATGGTTTTGCCATGGGATATAACTATAACGGGAAACTGAAGTCTGCGGAACTTCTGCTGAAAGAGGACGGCAGTGTGCAGCTGATCCGGCGGGCGGAGACTGCCAGGGATTATTTTGCGACCTTTGACGGTTTTGAAATATTTGATAAAATGTTTTCCAAAGGGGAAAAATAGGAATATGGCAGCTAAATCTGCCGGGGGTAGGAGGATTGGCATGAGATATCCTAAAGACTTAGCCAAGGGTGGTACAATCGGGTTTCTGGCGCCTTCTTTTGGCTGTAATACTGAGCCATACAGAAGCGCGTTTGACCATGCTCTGGACAGATGGCAGGGGATGGGCTACAGGACTGTGACAGGGCCCAACTGCTATGTGGGTGAGGGGGTCGGCATCAGCAACACGCCGGAGAAATGCGCCGCAGAGGTGATGGAGATGTTCTGCGGGAAGGAGGCGGACGTGCTGATCTCCTGCGGGGGCGGCGAGCTTATGTGCGAAATACTGGAGCATGTGGACTTCCGGCGGCTGGCCCAGGCGGATCCCAAGTGGTTCATGGGCTATTCAGACAACACCAATCTGGTATATCCGTTGGTGACGCTTTGTGACACGGCGGCGATCTATGGTCCCTGCGCAGCCGCCTTTGGCATGGAACCCTGGCATTCGTCGATTGGTGACGCTTACCAATTGCTCACAGGGGAAAAGAGAGTGGTGGAGAGTTATCCCCTGTGGGAAAAAGAGTCCCTGCGGGACGAGGAAAATCCGCTGCAGCCCTACCATGTGACAGAGCCTTTGGCGCTGAAAGTCTATGCGGAGGGGCGGTTTGTTATGGATCCCGGTCAGGCCGGCACAAAACTGAGCGCTTCGGGAAGATTGCTGGGCGGCTGTATGGACTGCCTGGTGAATTTGCTGGGCACCGGATATGACGGTACGGCGGCGTTCTGTGAGAAATATAAAGAGGACGGAATCCTGTGGATGCTGGAGGCTTGTGACCTCAATGTGATGTCCATCCGCCGGGCCATGTGGCAGATGGAGCAGGCTGGATGGTTCCGTTATGTCAAGGGCTTTCTCTTTGGCAGAGCACTGAACAGTCAGCCCATGATGGATTTGGACGCCTGCCAGGCGGTGCTGGCCGTGGCTTCCAAGTACCATGTCCCTGTAATTATGGATCTGGACATCGGACATCTCAGTCCCATGATGCCTTTGGTGGTGGGCAGTGTGGCGACCGTGACCCTGGAGGGGAATCATGTGAGGGTTGGGATGGAGTACCGGTAACTTATACGGAGCAGATTATAGCTGTGGAGAGGAATGATAAACCGGAGGAAAGATATGATATTAGTTGCTTTGAGCTGGGGATGGATTGGCATAACTTCGTTTCTTGTGGGATTTGCTGTTATGGAGGGAATCGGGAAAGTAACAGGTAGAGTTAAGCCGGCCAGCATGGAGTTACATATCTTGATGGGGTTGTTATGCCTGACAGTGTATGCCCAGGTTTTCAGTTTGTTTGGCGGTGTGGGTAAGATTGCAACTCTCCTATTGGCGGTGGTGTCCATATTGCTGTTGGTAACGTTTCGAAAGAAAATAGTACGGTATATAGTGTATATGTGGACCAAAATTAGGGGGTGGGGTTATGGCCCCTGTCTTTTGGCCGTACTGATTGTACTTCTGTTGGTTTATATTACGGCGGGCAATACCTGGCACTATGACACGGATTTATACCATGCACAGGCAATCCGCTGGATTGAACAATTTGGCGTGGTGAAGGGGCTTGGAAATCTCCATAACCGTTTTGCCTACAACAGCGCCTTTTTTTGCCTGCAGGCACTGTTTAGCCTGAAATTCGCAGTAAACCAGTCTTTGCACAGCTTGAATGGCTTTGTGGCTGCAGTGATGCTTTGCTATGCGGCAGGTACACTCAACATATGGAAAAAAGAACGTCTAACGACGTCAGATTTCTACAAAATCGGAATCTTCATCTATTTTAGCTATCTGGAAAATTCACTGTTAATTTCTTCTCCAGGTTCAGATCTTCTGACTCTTTGCATGGTGCTGTATATATCAGCAAAGTGGGCAGAGCTGATAGAGCGGCAGGAGAGGGAACCGGTAGAGTATGGTATTTTATGTCTGCTGGCTGTGTGGACAGTCACGATCAAACTTTCAGCGGGGCTATTGGTATTTCTGGCAGTTTATCCTGCAGTAACGCTGATCCGCCAGAAAAGGTGGAAGGAGATTTTCTTTTTTCTGGGTGTGGGGGTTTTGATTGTTGCACCGTTTCTTATCCGCAATGTATATGTCTCCGGTTATCTGGTATATCCCTATTCTTCTTTGGATTTCTTTAATGTGGATTGGAAGATGGCGGCCTCTGTCGCCGCGGATGACAGCAGAGAGATCATGGCCTGGGGACGGGGGATGACCAGCAGGACGATGTATGATGCAGACTTTTCCATTTGGTTTCCCAGATGGTTTGATAATCAGCAAGGTATGATAAAAACGCTGTTCCTTTTCAATATTGTATGTATGGTTATTTTAGCGGGATATTCGGTGAGGATTATCTTAAGGAAACGTAAAGATTGCGGCGCTTCCATGTTGTTGCTGTCAGTGAGCGCCGCCCAGGTGATCATGTGGTTTGTGACTGCTCCGCTGATACGTTATGGTCTGACATATATGCTTTTACTGCCGGCGTTCCTATTGGGACTGATCTGTCACAAAATAAACAGTCGGGTTATGGCATGGGCGATTTGCGTGGCTGGTATATATTGTGGAACTGCTTGCATAGTACAGGTTGCGGATAATTTTACAGAAACTTACTGGAAACGCCCGGCGGATTATAACTGGAGAGAAGCCAGAAGCGTTGTCTGGGGAAATATGGAGGTATATGTGCCGGAGGGGAGCGATTGTATTGGATATCATTATTTCCCAAGTACTCCCCATGCGTCAAGACTGGAAGCCATAGAACTGCGTACCGGGAATCTTGAAGGGGGATTTCGTCTAAAAGAAGAGTACAGAGAAAAAGAGTTCAACTCAATGGGAGTAGTGGTAGGGGAGTAAATAGGAAACAAAGAGATAAGTGAGGATAGAGCGGTGAACAAATTTTTCCCAGACAATATATGGAGGCATTTAGCTGAAAAATATAAGATGGAGAAAAGGACATTTCTCTTTACATTTTTCCTGGGGGTTATAATATATCTGCGGATGATAACGCTGTGGCTGACAAATCCGGACGGTGTATGGCAGGGGATGGTATATAAAAGCTATTATGGTTGGGAAGATATATTGGGGCGGGTTGGTCTGGGCGTATTTAACAGATGGAAAGGATATTATCAGTTTCCGGCCTTGCAGACCATATTTTGCATTCTTATTGCAGCTGTGATAGCTGTTCTTTTATGCTGCCTGCTGGAAATAAGGAAATATCCCTGGAACTATATAGTTGGCGGTCTTGTGATCTGCTCACCTTCTCTTTGCAGTACTTTGACCTACTATTATACAGCGGATGCATATCTTCTTGCATATCTTTTCGCTGTTTTGTTTGTCTGGTGTCTTGTAAAGAGACATACTTGGAAACACTATATTTTGGCTGTTGTTTTATTGGCGGTTTCTGCCAGCATTTATCAGGCATATATTGGATCCGCAATAACCTTATGTCTGTTATATCTGCTCTTTGGGATAATTCGGAATAATGAGTCGGCTAAGCAATTGATAAGCAGAGGCTGCCGCTTTCTGACAGCAGGGGGCTGTGCATTGGCGCTTTATTTGCTGTCTTATAAAATGATGTGTAGATGGAAGGGGATTTCACCCGTAGCAGACAGGGGATTTGACAGCATGGGAAAGATTCCTTTAGGCAGGATTCCTATGCTGATAAAGCAGTCCTATCATTATTTCTTCAGTTACTATTTTACGGATGAATTGTATAACAATACATGGATGGGGCGCGGAAAGCTTAATATGCTGGCGGCCATAATCATTTTGGCGGTTCTGGTCAGATGTATGGCAAAGAGAGAATACCATCAAAAGGTGATGGAAATTGTTATTGCGATTGTTGCTGTACTGCTTATTCCCATGGCATTTATGAGCATTGTGATCATGGCGCCGGAGTGTAGTATTGCTGGGGTGACAGGAATATTGATGCTGCCGCATATGAACTGGATCTATATTTTTGGAATTGCGTTGGCAGTGGGCAGACAGGGAATGAACACCACAGACTGGCAGGGCGTGGTTGCTGAATGGACTGTACTTTTTACACTGGGAGGATTACTTTTTATTCTGGGGTTATACACGCAGGTTTTTCAAAATTGTATACAGATGGATTTACACCGAATCTATGCATTAGCACAGCAGATTGTTGGCAGGGTCAACAGCGAGGCGGACTATACGCCAGGATTAGCGCTTGTGATAGGAGGCGATGAGGAGCGGGGAAATTATCCCCGTCCATATGAGGATATGTATCAAGTCGTGAAGGGGACCGCGGCGGAATATGGTCTGGTCTGGGATTCAGCTAATGGAAGGCAAAACTGCTGGAATCAGTTTTTCAGGCAATACATGGGATTGGAATATTCTGTGAGTGCAGGAGAACAATCAGAGCGAATATTAAGCGGTCAGGAATATGCAGAGATGTCTGTATTCCCGGCTGATGGTTCTGTAAAAATAATAGAAGGGTGTGTAGTTGTAAAGCTGAGTGATTAGTGCCTGGATCCTAACTGTTATGACAGGAAAAGCTGACATATAGGATGAAGGAATTTTTTATGCACTGAGTGCCGGAATTTCCCCGTTTGAATTGCGGTTAAATATCGTAGGATATGTTTATGCGCAATACATGGATGAACTGCGATGTGCAGGGGGGCAGGAAATAAACCAGGGGCGTATTTGATGCTTTATATGGAATAAGGAAAGGCGGCTTCAATTGTGATAGGGGGAAAGGAAGAAGAAATGGTATGCAGTAAGAAGAAGCATATAATATCCATGATGCTTTGGGGGGCATTGCTGGTCGGTTTTGGACTGACCCGCCTGGCTTTGCTTATGGAATTGCCAGCCGGCCTCCATATAGATGAAGCCGGAATGGCTTATGACGCATGGTGTCTTTCACAATATGGAGTGGATCGATATCTGAAATCATGGCCAGTGTATTTGAATAATTTTGGCGGTGGACAGAGTTCCATGTATGCATTTTTGTGCGCCTTTCTGTTTAAAATATTTGGATGGCATTCTTTTTTGATCAGAGTGCCCGGGTGTGTGTTTTCTCTGCTCAATCTGGTGTTTGGAGTTAAGATAGCCCGGAGAATTTATCCAGAAAATAATTATATGCCCTATGCGGTGGGAGTTCTCCTGGTGATATGTCCCTATTTTATTCTTGCGGCTCGTTTCGGATTGGACTGTAACCTAATGTTGGGAATGTCGACCATGTTTCTGTATTTTTTCATACGGGCGTTGGAAAACGGTACTTTAATAAATTATGTGGCGGCGGGAATTATGGGCGGATTAGTACTGTATACCTATGTGCTCGCCTATATCATTCTCCCGTTGTTCCTAATTATGAATTTGCTGTATTGCCTCCGAATACGCAGATTGGAGTGGAAAAAGTGGTTTGCTATGGCAGTGCCTATGGGTATTCTGGCTGCTCCGTTGATTGCCGTACAGATTGTCAATATGTTTGACTTGCAGGAAATGACATGGGGTATTTTTACCATCACCAAGCTGGAGATCTATCGTGCCAGTGAATTAGGATATTTTAATTTTGCATATTTGCCGCAGGCATGGAAAAGTATTTTTTCAGGAGATGACTTAGTATACAATTCTATTCCGGGCATTCCCAACTTATATGGAAAGACTTCTGCGTTATTTGTGCTGGGATCCGTTTGTATTTTGGGGAAGACAGCCATCTCAATAAAGGATAGAAAATGGCTTCCTGCCAGTTGCGTCCTATTCTGGTTCTTATCTGTCTGGATCCTGTGCCTGCATATAGAAAGCAATACCAATAAGATCAATGGCATTTTTTATGCAGTCATACTGATGGCAATAGAGGGGATATGGGTACTCTGGCGGGCCAGAGGCTGGATTGCCAGAGGAATCTGTGTCCTGTGGACAGGGATATACGTATGGGGATTTTTTCGATTTGGACAATATTATTATAGCGGCGTCTATATGCAGAACAATCCGGAAATGCCCTATTTTGATTGTCTGGTCGAAGAGGGTATTTCATATATTGAAGGCGACCCGCTGCTTCGGGAGAGGGTGACATATATGGCGGAGGCGGGAATCTATTATGCGCTGAGTGTCCGTCCTTCTCCTTACGAACTGCGGATAGGAGAGCGGAAAGATAATCGGTATGGACAATATGTATGGAATGGGCTTGGGGTGATTGAGGAAGATTGTAATTATATTGTGCGGCATACCTTTGCGGAATATATGGGGGAACTGCGAAGCATGGGATTTCAGGAAATTGATTATGGCGCATATTCTTTGTTTTATATGGAATAGTGTTTGCACGATTAAAAAATGCCGTAATCCAAAAAATATTGAAACCATAGATAAAATATGCTATTATTTGAAACAGTTCGGAAGAATAAGGCAGGGACTTGGTGATCTGATAATAAGGGGTTTCTGTACACATAGAGCCGGAGAGGCAGCGGTGTAAGCCATTCCTCCTCTAGGTTTTTATATGTATACAAGGACGAGGGAGAGAATGAAAACAGTAGGTTTCTGGAAATTAAAAAGTACAAGGATAATATTGCTGGTGGCCACGGTTTTGAGCTTTGTGTGTGCGGTCCGGATTTTGTGGCCAAACAGGGAATACCTGTATGAGGGCAGCACTTTGTTTCAAGAGGGAATCGCAGTCAGTGATTGTACTGTCTTTGAGGAAATCAGTCTTTCGCCGGGAGTGTACCGCATGGAACTGGAGTATTCCTGCAGCACGGATATGCAGAGTATGTGCTGGGTGGAGGACGGAAATGTTTTTACAAACGGATTGCTGACCCACGGGGACCAGTTGTATAGCGGATTGTCCCAGACGGATTTCCATATGTGGCTCTTTGAGAGAACCGATACATTGCAACTCTTAGTCAAATATGATGGAGAGGGGTATTTGCAGACAGGGAACCTGCGCATCTATGAGACGAATGGGCTTTGGGGGATTTGTCTGACAATCATTGTGGCGGCAACGCTGCTGCTGCTGGTCATACAGATGCTGCGGTGGTATGACAGGCAGTATGGACTTTCCAGGGAGAAAAAAAATGTTATATTTCTTTTAACGGTTCTGACACTGGCGGCTTCCGTTCCTTATCTAATGGGTATGACGCCCTCTGGGGCGGATTTGACCTATCATCTGCATAGAATAGAAGGCATCAAGGACGGGATTTTATCCGGGCAGTTTCCGGTAAGGCTGGAACCTGAATGGGTTCATGGACATGGATATGCCAATGGAATTTTTTACTGCGGTACTTTACTGCTGTTTCCGGCCCTGCTGCGGATCATTGGTTTCCCCGTCACTTTCTCCTACAATTGCTATGTCATAGCGCTTAATGCGCTGACCGTATGGATTGCCTATTACTCTTTTTCACGGATATTTGGCAATAAGTATATAGGCGTGACAGGCAGCGCCCTGTATACGCTGTCTGTATTTCGAATCTATAAGCTTGTGATCACATCCGCGGTGGGGGAGGGCAGCGCGGTTACATTTATGCCGCTGGTTGTCTATGGTTTTTGGCGTGTGTTCACGGAGGATGTGCATGATAAAGCATACCGCAGCTGTTGGGTTCCGCTGGCCTTGGGATATGCAGGACTTCTTCAGACGCATGTGCTCAGCTGCGAGATAACAGCGTTTATGACGCTGTTACTGTGCGTTGTGTTTATCAGAAAAATATTCCGTAAAGAGACTTTTTGGGAATTGTGCAAGGGCGCCGGTGCAGCTCTGCTTTTGAGTCTTTGGTTTCTGGTTCCGTTTCTCGATTATTATATTCGGGAGGACTTGCATATCAAGCATGTGTGGGCAAGGCCGATTCAGGAAAGGGGATTGTATTTGGCTCAACTGCTGTTTAACTGGTGGCGGCTTGGTGATAATGCAGTGATTGGGGAATTAGGTATGCGGCATTCCCATGCGTTGGGAGTGGGCTTTATTCTTATATTGGGCTTTCTGGTCTTTGGGGTATTATGGTTTTTCGGTGGATTTAAAGATTTGGATAAGCGGATATATAAGATAGGCAAGCTCTCCTTTTGCTTTAGTGCTTTGCTGATGTGCATGAGCCTAGAGGCTTTTCCGTGGGATAAAATTCAAGGAAGCGGTCGTCTGGCGGCCTCTCTGGTCAGCAGCCTGCAGTTTCCCAATCGTTTCCTGGGTTGGGCAAGTACGTTTCTGGTTGTGTTGTGCTGCAGCTGCCTGTATTTTTTCCGGGAAAAGAAGCAGAAAAGGTTTTATTATGTGGGGCTGCTATGTGTACTGACAGGAATTGCCACCTCCGGTCTGTATCTGAATGACCATGTAATCAAGAGTCACAATCCGCTGACCCTGTTTAATGAAGAGGGGATGGGGAAAGGGTATATTTCGGGAGCGGAATACTTGGTGCAGGGTACACAGGAGGAAACGCTGTTATATCATGCTCCCGTTACAGACGGCGGGCTTTTGATAGAGGAGTATGAAAAGGGGGCGCTGTGTGCGGATTTCAGATGCATCAATGCCGGTGGTCAGGAAGGATATGTGGAACTGCCGCTGCTGCATTACTATGGGTATCGGGCGTACGCAGGAGAGGAAAAAGTACCGCTGCCTGTATGTAAAGGGGACAATAATGTGGTCAGGGTTATCATACCGGCAGGTTTCGACGCACAGGTTTCTGTCAGATTTGTGAGTCCGTGGTATTGGCGTGTTGCGGAAGCAGTCAGCTATATGACATTACTGAGTTTTCTTGTAATATATGTAAGACGCCGAAAAGGCGGTTGGAGAAAACCAATAGCAAAATGAAAACGGCATATCATGGGACATGGAACAAGGGATATGCAATGCTCTGATAGGAGAAGAGAAAATGCGGGATTTTATGAGCAGACACAGGCTGCTGCTTGGCATAGAACTGCTGGGGTTGATTATATGCGTATTGTTCTGTTTTCGCCCTGAGGAACTGGTATTTTCCGCAGACGCGGATGCCATAGCGGGAAAGATGTATATAGAAGAGGGCGGTAACTACTATCGCAGTGATTGGATTACACTGCGTCCCGGGGTGTACCGATTGAGAATGCGGTGCGAAGAACATGAAGGTATACTGTATCCCACGGTGGGGGCTTCGGAGAGTAGCTTTCAGGCGCTGCGGTGTAATGGCGTCTCCGTCCTGGCCCATCGGCGGGAAATAGATATAGAGGCATATGTGGTTGACAGAGTGGACAACGCGTTTGTGCTCTGCAATTATATCGGGGAGACAGGTCAGCCTGTGGAGAAGATTGAACTGTACAGGACGAGTGAGGGCTGGCGGATGCTGGCGTTTATTCTCCTGTTGGCGGAAACGGCAGTCAACCTGCTGATCTGGCTGCGGGAAAAGCTGCTATGCGGTGCTTTTTCCACAGAGCATGGAATTGTGGCAGGAATTTTGACGCTGAGTATTCTGCTGGCTTATCTACCGTATTGCACGGATTATATGAGTCTTGGCGCAGACGGGGCATTTCATTTATTGCGGATAGAGGGACTGAAGGAGACTTTGCTGCACGGTGGGCAGTTCCCGGTCAGGGTGCAGGAATATTGGCTGTATGGACATGGCTATGCAGTATCCAGCTTCTATGGGGATTTATTTTTAGTCTTCCCGGCTCTGCTGCGCCTGATTGGTTTCTCACTGATGGACGCATACAAAATTTTTGTATTGGCGGTGCTGGCGGGTACGGCGGTCATCGCTTACCGTTCCTTTTACCGCTGCACGGGAAACCGCTATGGCGCGCTGCTGGGCAGTGTGCTCTATGAGTTGGCGCCCTATCATATCTATAATATTTACAATCGCAACGCAGTGGGGGAATATCTTGGGATGATGTTTCTGCCGATGGTAATCTGCGGATTCTATCGCATCTACACACAGGATGAGAAAAAACAGGATTATGTGGGAGCAAAAATGTCGTTGATTGTAGGTCTTAGCGGCATCCTGCAGTCTCACATACTGACCTGCGAGATGACAGCAGTGGCGCTGGTTCTGGCGGCGCTGGTGATGTGGAGGAAAACGTTTCGGAAAGAAACTCTGCGGGAACTGGTTAAAGCGGCAGGCGCTTTTTTGCTGGTGAATGCATGGTTCTGGATTCCGCTGCTGAAAATGCTTTCCGTGGATAAATATGCGCTGAGCGATATTGTAACCCAGGACATTCAGCATATGGGAACAAGAACTGCCGGAATTCTGCAGATGTACCCTTATGCGGGGGCGGGACAGACAGGGATGTATAACTGTGAACCGATTCAGATAGGCGCGGCTCTATGGGCTGTGCTGCTATGCTATATGGCTGTGAGGCTTTGCCGCAGGGGAAAAAATTCGGGAAACTCATATGATAAAGCTATGAAATGGGGGACGCTGCTGGGGATATTGTCGCTGTTTTTGAGTACAAGATATTTTCCCTGGGACATGGTGGCGCGGATACCGGGAATAGGACTTTTGGCAACGGCTATACAGTTTCCTACCCGTCTTTTGACTATGGCCACATTGTTCGCCTCGTTTACAGCGGCATTTTTAATGTCGTGGCTTAAAGAGGAAAGCGCTCATTGGGAAATGCGGGCGGCAGGTATTATCAGAGCGGGAAGTGTGACTGCAATCGCCGTAACTGCTCTGTGGGCAACGCTTTTTCATGTCAATGAGATTTCCTATGTCCATGGTTCGCTTAGACTGTATACTGCCGAAAATATGGGAAATGTCAGTGTGGTCAACGGAGAGTATCTGCTCCAGGGGATGGATGTTTCGCAGATGCAGTACCATGACCCGGCAGCGGATGAGGGACTGCTGTGGGAAGATTATGATAAGAAAGGGCTGACAATTAGTCTTCATGTGGAGAACCGGACGCCGCAGGAATTGTATATGGAATTGCCGCTGACAGGCTATAGAGGATATGGAATAGACGCAGACGGGGAGACGGCAGTTCCATATATTACAGAGAATAGAGGGGGCCATGGGGATCTTCGCATCGCTGTTCCTTCAGGTTACGCAGGAACTATTCGGGTGTCTTATAAGGGATTTATCCTGTTCCGGGTGGCGGAGGTAATATCGGGCGTGACTGTCCTGCTGTGGTTGGGAGTCGGTATGATCAGACGATATAGAAAGGTAGGGAAAGTTTCTCGTGGATAACAAGCAGATAAAAAAAATATGCATGATGCTGTACATTCTGATTTTTGCTTTTACATCGGCTCCTGTCTTCTGCGGCTATGTGATGGAGGGGGGAGACAGCTTTATGTGGCTTGAAAGAATGCGGGAGATGCGGGAAAGTCTTGCTGTAGGCTCTGTTTTGTGGTTTCCCTCCCCAGAGTTAACCACGGCCTTCGCCAGTCAAGGCGCGGCTTTTGACAACGGGATATGGCTTTTCCCTGCGGTGGTATTGCAGATACTGGGAGTGGGAGAGCAGATGTCCTACTGTATCTTTACCGCTATGATCGGGGCAGTTACTATGGGGGCTGCTTACTGGATGATGAGTGCCTTCTTTGAAAACAGGATAACAGTGTTATACGGTGTCTTATTTTATATGAGCTGCCCATACCGCATATATATCTGTTTTGACAAGGCTGACCTGGGGCAGTCTCTGGTTTGGATGCTGATGCCGTTGCTTGTGGGCGGACTTGCCCGGCTGCGCTTGGGACAGGGCAGAAAGGTGGTGTGGGGCAGTATATTGATTCTTGCCTATGCGGGCATCTGGTATGCAGACGCAAGGTGGGGGATGATCATAGGTGTATGCGCAGGGGTATATCTGTTGCTCTGGGAACGCTGGCCGGCCAGCTTGTTATTGCTGGCGGCGGGAGCGGTGTTGTCCATGCCGGTGATCATATTTATGGCGAGGTATCTGATAAAAGGCGGTATGCAGGTATGGAATCTGCCCATGGGCAGCATTATGGGAAATGGGTATACAATTGGCGCTTTTATGACTAACTGGACGTACCGTCCCGACATGCCGGGGCTGGGATTGGCGCTTACCGGTGCGTTTTTGCTGATGATATGGATGTACTGGATCGGAGACGGCGGAAAGATGCATAAGACGATAAGGGGACTGCTGGCGGTAACAGGTTTATTGACACTGGCATCTCTGAAGTATTTTCCCTGGGATTATGTGCAGAGACTGGGAATGCCGTTTTTGCGTTTGATTGGTCTATTGGAGACGCCAGGTGTATTCTGGATGCTGGCAAACATGCTTTTTACGATTCCTGCCGCATGGACTATAGGGGAGGCCCGCAAAAAACAGGATGTTCTGTGGCGCTGGGCCATACCGGCTGTTTTTCTGATTGCCGCTCTGGCCACGGCATTGTATCTGTGCAATAGTTTGACGTATATGCGGCTTCCTATTGGACAACAGCCAGTGAGTGATTTGGCATACTGAGGACGTACCTGGAGCATAGCGCCCAGGTCTTGCCAGGATAGGGCGTCCGTCTGCTGCTGGTTGCAGGTAAAGGTGTGGGAGGTAACAGGATTATTTCGGGTCAAGAGAATTCTTTAAAATTTCACTTGTCAAATTTGGATTTATGTGGTAGAATCATTTTGTTACAAGGAATCGCACAATTTGCTGGTGTGGCGGAATGGCAGACGCAGCAGACTCAAAATCTGCCGAGGGCAACCTTGTGTGGGTTCAAGTCCCACCACCAGCATTATACTGTGGAAAATTGCTAAAAACCTCAGTGTATTAAAGGTTTTTAGCTTTTTTTATTAAGGGGGGCAGTAATACATGACAGATAGTGAAAAATTGGATCTGCTGTTAGCGGACATGACAGACATGAAACGTGACATGACTGATATGAAACGTGACATGACAGACATGAAACGTGACATGACAGACATGAAACAGGACATAGGGCTGCTTAAGCATAAAGTTATGCGAGTAGAGATGGTAATTGAAAATGAAATTCGTGTCAACATCCAGCGTGTAGCGGAAGGACATCTTGATCTTTCAAGAAATTTGCATAAAGCCATGAAGCCAAGTAATGAGGTTGAAATGTTAGCGCTTAAGGTAAGAAAGCTGGAATCGGATGTGGAAGATTTGAAAGATAAAATAAGTTAGAGTCAAACGGCTGCATCATACAGTATTTCTGTTTATTAATCAATATAACGCTGCGTTATAGAATTATAGAATCTTTTTGCTCTGTTGCATTGCTTTACTTTATAGGATGTGAAGTTCTCCTGCAAATTTTCCTCTACCCGTGTGACAAGGGGTGTACCTATGCTATTGTGCTGATACATATTTGGATGTGCGACACCCAAATTTCTATTAATATGCTTATTTTTGCGGGATATGAAAGGCAGGCATCCTGGCCGTTTTCAGCTGGATTTCCCGACAGATTTTCTAAAAGTTGTAGATATATTGAGAAAAGCCTAGTATAATGTGAATGACCATATTTTTATATATGGAGAACTGGTAAAACCTCAGTATGTCAGCCAAAGTGAAGATTGGAGCAGATGATGGAAGCGCATAAGCGGAGAAAACGGTACTCGGGTACCCATCCGAAAACCTTTGAGGAAAAATATAAGGAGCATGATCCGGAAAAATACGCCGATACGGTGGCCCGGGTGATTGGCAAGGGCAGTACACCTGCGGGAATGCATCTCCCCATCATGGCGGATGAGGTGCTTCAGGCACTGCGAATCCAACCGGGGGAAATCGGTCTGGATGCCACTTTGGGATATGGCGGCCACGCCAGAAGGATGCTGGAGCGCTTACAGGGCAGGGGGCATCTTTTTGGACTGGACGTGGATCCCATTGAGATAGTTAAGACTCGGGAGCGCCTGCGGAAGGCGGGATATGGCGAGGACATTTTCACGGCTGTCAGGGAAAATTTTGCCCATATTGACACTGTTGCCCAGGAACAAGGACCCTTTCAGTTTGTGATGGCAGATCTGGGGGTTTCCTCTATGCAGATTGACAATCCTGAAAGGGGATTTTCCTATAAGCTGGAGGGGGCGCTGGATCTGCGGCTGGACCCGGAAAATGGGATTCCGGCCTGGCAGCGGCTGGCGCAGATGAATCGGGAGGAAATCCAGGGAATGCTGGAGGAAAACGCGGATGAACCCTATGCCAGGGAGATTGCCGGGAGCATTGTAAAGCTGCGTAAAAAAGGCGCTGCTATCCGCACCACCACAGATTTGCGGGGAGCGGTTGAAGCTGCTCTGGTTTTTTTGCCGGAAAACGGGGAAAAAAGAGATTTATTAAAAAAGACCTGCCAGAGGGTGTTCCAGGCGCTGCGGATTGATATTAACAATGAATTTGAGGTGTTGGAAGCTTTTCTGGACAAGCTGCCCCAAGTTTTGGCGGAGGGCGGAAGAGTGGTCATCCTGACCTTCCATTCGGGGGAGGACAGGCTGGTTAAAAAAGCTTTTCAGGAATATTATCGGCAGCATATCTTTGCGGAGATCTCCAGGGATGTGGTGCGCCCCTCCCCGGGGGAGTGCAGAGCCAATGGGAGGGCGCGTTCTACAAAACTGCGTTGGGCTGTGAAGGCGTAAGATGCCGGAAAAGGCTATTGCCCATCCACTGTTACCAGAATGGAAGTTTCGCAAGAGCCCGGGAACTTTAAATAAGAAAGGAATTGTGAGATATTATTATGAGATACCAGATAAAGCATGCCCTGGTACAGTATGGGGCGGATACCATATTGGAGGATGTAAATTTTGAGGTACACGACAGGGAGAAAATAGCCATCGTGGGCCGCAATGGCTGCGGAAAGACCACACTGCTGAAGCTGATAGTGGGGGACATCCAGATGAACAATCCGGACAGCGACGAGGAGTGCGGCATCACTATGGCGGGAAAACAGGAGATTGGTTTCCTGCGCCAGGTGAACTTTGAGGACAAAGAGATCACGGTGGAGGAGGAGATCAAGAAGGTATTTGCCCCAGTGTTTGCCTGTGAAAAACAGATGAATGAATTGGAGGAGCAGATGAAGGAGTCGGATGATAAGCAGCTCCTTGGAAAATATGACAGTCTGCAGAGGAAGATGGAGGCTCTGAGGGGGTATTCCTGGCGGCAGGATATGGAGATTATGTTCCAGCGCTTCGGCTTTGCCCTGGAGGCTCTGCACCGTCCCATCGGCAGTTTTTCGGGAGGACAGCAGACCAAAGTAGCTTTTATCAAGCTGCTGCTGGGAAGGCCGGATATCATGCTGCTGGACGAGCCTACCAACCACTTGGATCTGCCCACCATCGAGTGGCTGGAGGGCTATCTGAAAACCTATGACAAGGCGGTGATCATCGTATCGCATGACCGGATGTTTCTGGACAAGGTGATAGATGTGACCTATGAGATCGAGTACCACAGGATCAAGCGCTATGTGGGCAATTACTCTGCTTTTATGAAGCAGAAGGAAGAGGATCTGCTCAAGCAGGAAAAGGACTATGAGGAGCAGCAGAAGGAGATCCAGCGGCTGACGGAATGGATTGAAAAGTGGAAGAACACCCCCAGCAAGGTGGCGGCCACCCGCTCCAAGCGCATGGTGATCGAGCATATGGTCAAGATTGAGAAGCCAAAGCGTTTTGACACCAAGGCATTCCATGCCAGGTATGAGCCCAGAATCGAGAGCTATACCAATGTGGTGCAGGCCAGGGATCTGTCCATCGGATATGACCATGAACTGGAAAAGGTGAGTTTTTTGCTGCAAAAGAAGGAGCGGCTTGCCATTATCGGGGAGAACGGCAAGGGAAAATCCACTCTGTTGAGGACCCTGATTGGGGAATTGCCCGCTCTGGGCGGAGAGTATAAATTCGGACAGAATGTGGAATGGGGGTATTTTGACCAGCAGAAGGCAGTGCTGGATGATGCGGACCCCAAGCAGACAGTACTGGATAATTTCTGGGAGGCATATCCCCGCTATGGGCGGGAGGAGGTGCGCAGTGCCCTGGGAGGCTTTTTGTTCTCCGGAGAGGATGTGATGAAGCTTATGGGGCAGCTTTCCGGCGGGGAGAAGGTGCGCCTGTCCCTGTGTAAAATGCTGCAGACCAAGCCCAATCTGCTGATTCTGGACGAGCCCACCAACCACATGGATATTATCGGCAAGGAAGCCTTGGAGCAGATGCTGAAGGAGTATGCGGGTACGGTATTGTTCGTGTCCCACGATCGGTATTTTATCAGCCGCATTGCCACGGGGATACTGGAATTTTCCCAGGAGGGCGTATATCAGTACAAGATGGGCTATGAGGATTATCTGTCCCAGAAACAGAAAGAGGCAGACGGCTTGGTGGGCGGCAGAGGAGCGGCACATACCACTGGAAACGCGGGGATGAAGGGTGTCAGCAGTAAAACTCAGACCGGGCAGACGGGAGATGACAGCCAAAGTAGGGCCGGGCAGACGGCGGGTAAAGCCGCTCCAACTTTGTCGGATGTGTTTGACAAAAAGACTTACTATAACCCGGGGAAGATCCGTTCCCGTCTAAAGAGCCAGTTGGAGAAGTATGAACGCCAGCTGTCCGAGAGCGAGACCAGGCTGGCAGAGTTACAGATGCAGCTGGCGGACCCGGCTCTGGCCAGCGACTATGCCAAGCTGATGGAGTTACAGGAGGCCATAGACGCGGAGGAGAAGAACCAGGAAAGCTTGCTGGAGCGCATGTTGGAGGCGGAGACAGAACTGGCGGAGATGGGGGAATAAGTGTCGGAAGAGAATTGTATTTTTGTGGAAAAGTAGTTATACTGAAGGTAATCGCAAAGAGAACGAAAGGGTTTTGGGAGGTGTTTATGGCAAGAACGGTGGCAATTGGGGTGCAGGATTTCGGTGCTCTGATCAGGAAAAACTGTTTCTATATTGATAAAACATCTTTCATCAAGGGGTGTGGGTAAAATGCTGAGGGAGGGAAAACGCAGAATAAAAGAGCAGTTTGAAATGTTGCTCCAGGGAGGCAGGATACGAACGCCTATTGACGAACAGATTGTCAATAACCAGCTGGATCACAATGAGTCCGCGATCTGGAGCCTGCTTCTCGCAAGCGGTTATGAGAGCGGTTTCGGCAGGTATGATGTGGTGCTGGAGCCGAAGCCCCCGAATACAGATGATGCTTTTGTGCTGGAATTTAAGGTTAGAAATAGAAGAAAGGAAGGCAGTCTGGAAGAAACGGTAAAAGCAGCTTTGCGCCAGATTGAGGAAAAGCATTATGCGGCAAAGCTGGTGGAGCATGGTATCCCCAGGGAGCAGATTCGCTGCTATGAGTTTGCCTTTGAAGGGAAGACGGTGCTGATTGGTTAAACGGCATATTCCCGGAATTTAAACCAGGAGGGTAGAGATATGGTAAAGCACATTATTTTATGGACCTTAAAGGAAGAGTTGTCCGCCGGGGAGAAGACGGCAGTGAAGGCTGAGATCAAGGCCGGGTTGGAAGGGCTGGCAGGGAAAATCCCCGGACTGCTGGAGATCAGGGTATATACGGAGGGGCTGCCCAGTTCCAACGCGGATTTGATGCTGGACTCCACTTTCATGGATGAGGCGGCGCTTAAGGGATATGCAATTCACCCTGAGCATGTGGCTGTGGCGGACGGTAAAGTTAGACCCTTTACGGCAGTCAGAAGCTGCCTGGACTTTGAGGTATAACCGGTGCCGAACTGTCCGTGCAGAAGGGTAAATGTCTCCGGCATGGGGATTGCGAAGCCTGCCGCGAATATTATAAAAACTGTTGTTACCAGAACCAGGATCTGGAGCGCAAGGAAGCGCGGCTGGATCTTGGGATACTGTATGATAGGAATGTATAGTTTTGAACTGCCTCTGGCATTTTTGCGAGGATATTACAGTTCAAATGTGGCGGATTCTGCGGCTTTGCATGGAGCAGAAGGAAGAACAGTGGGAGAGAGTGCCTCTCATTCATTCTGCTCCATGTCCTTCGGGGCATCTGACGATTTCAGCAAGTTAATGTATTCGACTAAATCCTGGCGGCGTTCCAGGGGCAGTTCAATGATAGTATTCATGATATCTGAAACGGTATACTGGTTCATGAGTTCCCGATCCATATCCTCAATGGGAGCAATATATTCTGTGCGGCCCAGCAGATAGTCTGCTGACACGTGAAAAAATTGCGCAATTTTTCCCAGCGTTTTAAGATCCGGGGAATGCACGTTGTTTTCATAGCTGGAAATGGCACTGATGGATACATGAAGATACGCGGCCAGTTCCTTCTGAAAGACGCCTTGTTTTGTGCGCAGGTTATATAGCTTTTCTCCGAAATTCATGCGTAAACTCCTGATTTTTCTTGGTTTGTTTGCAGTTGACGATTTCATTGTAGCGGTTTTTTTGGTAAATCAAAATAGGAGTATATGCTCGAAGAAAAAAAGATATTCACACAATCCCTTTTTTACAGATACTAAAATCTGAGCAAAATCTGAGTAGTGTGCCGAGACATTTTAGAGAGACAAATCCAAACAATTTGTCATAAATTCACAAGAATTTTACAAGGATATTTTGAAGAACGATTTCTCTCCCTTCTGTTATACTCATGATAGGCAATTGCGAAAGGTTCTCTGCAAGTGACGTGGATGGGCAATATATACAAAAACGGGCTCCGACGCATTGGCAAGTCGCCCATATTTTGTTTATATTGCCCATCCACTGTTACCAGAAAGGGTGTTTTGCAATCGCCTAATACTCATGATGAGTCAAGGAGGGATATCAGGAATGAACGCGGAACAGCAGAGAAAATATAGAATACAGACAGCCCGGAGAAGACGGCGGCAAAGGCGTAGGGCTTGCTGCGTCTGTATGCTGACGGTGATGGCGGGGCTGGTGATAACCTTTGCGATATGGCACGACTGGGCAAATGGCCTGATTTTGGCAGGATGGGGCAGCGGACAGAGAGAAGAGCCAGCCAGCGGGCAGGCTGACGGACGGAGCATAGAACAAAATAACTGGCAGACGGGCCAGGAGTATCCGGAAAGCCTGTTGGAACTGCTGGAACTGAATCCTGAGGCGGAGCAGTTTGTGCGGGACTATTTTCAGAACAAGGACAAACATCCCAAGATCGATCTGTCGGAGGAAGTGACACAGGGGACTATACCGCTCTTCCTTCAGTGGGACGAACGATGGGGATATGAGACTTACGGCAGTGATATGATAGCCATAACGGGATGTGGTCCCACATGTCTGTCCATGGTCTGGTGCGGCCTCAGCGGCGATACAAAGTGGGACCCACTCACCATGGCCAGGTATGCGGAGCGGGAGGGATATTATGTGAAGGGGGCAGGTACGGCCTGGGATCTGATGACAGCGGGGGCGGCAGACCTGGGACTCACTGTCCGGGAGATAGTCTTTGACGGGGACCATATTCTGACATGGCTGGCAGGCGGCAATCCTATCATATGTGCCATGCGGCCGGGGGACTTTACCACCACGGGACATTTTATCGTGCTGTCCGGCGTGGATGAGTACGGCAAGGTGAAAGTGTGCGACCCCAACAGTATAATCAACAGTGAAAAAACCTGGGATGTGGAAGAGTTAATCCCACAGATCAAAAACTTGTGGGCCTATGAGTTCTGACAGAGGGCGGTATGTTGAACTACAGGTTCAATGACAGGAGGCCCGGTTTCTGCTAGAATATTTTAGGTTTCACAAAACATAATATTTCTGCTTTAGGCAATTTGAAAGGTTCTCGGCAGGTGACGTGGCCGGGCAATATATACAAAAACGGGCTCCGACAAAGTGGCAAGTCGCCTTTATTTTGTATATATTGCCCCTCCACTGTTACCAGAAAGGGAGTTTCGCAGACGACTGTTTTTGCTTCTAAGAAAGGAATGATGGATAAATGAAAAGAGTGATAAAAACAGAAAGGGATGAACTGGAATGGATTTATATTCCTGATATAACATATTGTGAATATGGGGATGTAAAGAGGCGTTTACAGTTGATTGTGCCCTACAGGCAGGAATGGAAAGGGGACAGGAAATATCCTCTGGTGGTATTTATTCCAGGCAGTGCATGGTACCGGCAGGAAATGTATAATGGTATTCCAGCTCTTTCAAGGCTTGCGGAGAAAGGGATGATTGTAGCTGCCATACAGTACCGCGAGTCCACAAAAGTGTGGATTATTATGAATTGGAAGGGGCGAACCACGGAGGAGCGCCATTTTGGAGCAACACGACTCTGGATATTATCAGTGATTTTATCAGTCAATGACGTCTGGAAGTGCTTGTAAAAAGCAGGGAAAAATGCTATAGTGATACAGGGCGGAAAACAGTGTAATCCCCATAATGCAGATAGTGTATTTTGTATGAGGCTTTGAACGGTGAGAGGAGGCAATTATGGAACGTGCTTTTCCAAGGATTGATCTGAAAGCCACCGGCAGGAGGATCAAGGAACTGCGGGAGCAGAGAGGTATCAGTGTCAGGCAGTTGCAGGCGTTTCTGGGTTTTGAGCAGCCGCAGGCCATCTATAAGTGGCAGCGGGGTGAGTGTCTGCCCTCCAGTGATAACCTGTATGCTATAGCCTGTTTCTTTCATGTAAAGGTAGACGAGATCCTGGTGGGCAACCGCCAGGATTTTGACATGAAAAAAAGATGTCAGCTGCTGCGTGTTCTATGGGATTTTCTCTGTGTGTTTGCTCCTGGACACCAGCAATACAGCCATAGGCTATACTCCTCCCAGAACTGACATCTCGATTTGATTATATATCCGAAGCGGGATTGACGCAAGCGGGAACTGCTGTATAGACCAATGTGGTGTCTTTTACGGCAAGAAAATGGGCGTTAAGCATTTACTTTCGTTTGACAGTTCCCGGCGTGTGCAGTGGGAGGGGAGAATAGGTACTTTTATGGAGGGATAGAGATATGCGGATCAGAAGAGCCCAGGAGAGGGATATGGAAGGGATTAACAGGCTGTTGTTTCAGGTGCTGACAGTGCATCACAACGGCAGGCCGGACTTGTTTAAAGAAAATGTAAAAAAATATACGGATCAGGAACTGGCGGAACTGCTTCGGGACGACAGCCGCCCTGTCTTTGTGGGTGTGGATGAAAACCAGCGGGTGCTGGGCTATGCCTTCTGCATTTTCCAGCGGCATGTGAACAGCAATATTTTGACGGATATCAAGACTTTATATATTGATGATCTCTGTGTGGAAGAGGAAAGCCGGGGGCGGCATATTGGCCGCCGGATCTATGAGCATGTGTTGGATTTTGCCCGCAGTCAGGGCTGCTACAATGTGACGCTGAATGTGTGGTCCTGTAATCCCGCGGCACAGCGCTTTTATGAAAAATGCGGTTTGGTGCCCCAGAAGATTGGCATGGAGAAAATACTGTGAACTGCCGATACGCATACCGTAATCAGAATTTGGACGTTTTGACAATATGGGGACTTGACAAGAATCCCGGAACATAGGACAATAGAATGATACAGTGATTGTGCGAAAGCGCACAAATACAGGGTATGACGTTAGGGAAAAGCAGATCCCCAGGGCAGTGCTGACCGGGGAACGTTTAGTCTAGGAGGTAGAAAATGCACAGGAACATAAAAAAAGCAGTACTTTCTCTGATGCTGGCCGGATTGGTAGTATTTCAGGTACTGCCGGTCCAGGCACAGACTCAATGGTATGATGACTCGGACATCGTGCGCGCGGATATCAGTTATGAGGATATGGAATATGTGGGCTATGACCCCGCATATGCTTATACCCTGATAGAGGAGATGAGGACTCTGTCCCAGGAGCCGGGGAACGAGGAACAGATTAACACCAATTATGACCTGATGGGCGTGGAACTGGACAAAATGTACACCCAGCAGGCGTTGAACGAGATCCGTTATTACCGGGATGTGAACAACGAGGAATATGCCAGCATTGACACGGAGTTACAGCAGATTTACCGGGATGTAGTGGATCAGTTTCTGCAGGTGGTGCGGGATGTGCTGGGCACGGAATACAGGGAATCCTTCGGGGCGCATATCGGCGATGAAGAGATGGTGGAGGACTATCTGGATTACGAGGATATGACCGAGGAACTGCAGGCTCTGCTGGATGAGGAGAATGCTCTGGAGCAGCAGTATGACCAGGCCAGCATGGCGGAGTACACCGTGACCGTAAAAGGGCAGAAATGGACGGAGGCGTCTTATAACGAGGCCATAGAGGAACTGACCTGGCGGGAGATGCTGGCCATCAGCACGGCGCTGGACAGGGCAAAGAACGAGGCGATATGCCCTATTTTCCTGGATCTGGTAAAGAATCGGAATGCAAGGGCACAGATATACGGTTATGACAATTATGCCGAGTATGCCTACACAGACCTGTACAACAGAGATTATACCATAGAGGAAATCAAGTCGGTGTACGCGGCGGTGAAGGAATACATTGTGCCTGTACTTTCAGAGGTGGAGGAACGCGTCTATGCCGGCAATCTGAATGATTTGCTCTACATGGATTACCTGACGGAGGATTATGTCATAGAGGTGGTAGGCCGGCATATGGGGGATATTGATCCGGCGCTGGCGGAGGTGTACCAGTATATGGTGGACCATCACCTGTACGATATTGATTATGACCCCAACAAGATGAACGTGGGTTATACCACCACTTTGTATGAATACCAGGAACCGTTTATTTTCAATACGCCGGATTACTCTTATTATGATCTGGAGACCATGATTCATGAGTTCGGCCATTACAATGAGGCGTTCCACGCGGGAACCACATTGATTACCGATGTGACCAACATGGATGTGGCAGAGATCCATTCCCAGGGGCTGGAACTTCTGTATCTGGAGTATGCGGATGATGTGTACGGGGAGGGCCTGGGAAATACGGCCCGGCAGATGGTTCTGTACCAGATGTTGTACTCCGTGATAGACGGCTGTCTGTATGACGAGTTCCAGAATGCGGTATTTGCGGCGGATCACGACATGACAGAGGAGGAGGTCAACCAACTGTTCCGCAGGCTTTCGGAGGAGTATGGGTATGTTTATTATGATACGGAGGATGCAGCGTATGACTGGGTGGATGTACCGCACACTTTCTCTTCCCCCATGTACTATGTGAGTTATGGAACTTCCGCTTTGGCGGCATTGGACATCTGGACCATTGCCCAGGAAGACCGTCAGGCGGGGATCGACAAATATATGGAACTGACCACCTACGGGTTGACCACCACCTACTGCGAACTTTTGGAAAAATGCGGACTGAAGAGTATTTTTGAGGAGGAGACGATCCGGGAGATCGCCCAGGCGGTAGCGGATTATTCATCTGCCTTGGCGGCTGGCGAGGATACCAGCGGCAGGGATGAATCCTTTGGCGGGTATGACGAGGATGAGGCGTTCAACAATTCCATGTGGGAGAGGTTCGGCAATGAACTGACAGACGATGCTATATTTGGATCTTCGGGACTGGATATGATAGAAGGGTTTGTGGAGATGCATACGTATATCTTGCTTGGAGCGGAACTGTTGACGGTGATTACGATACTGATTATCATAGGTGTGCTGTCCTCCAAGGAGAAGAAAAAATAGTGTGCGTATGCAGGAATGATGCGGAACTTCAATATAGAAAGGGATGTTTGTATAAATGAGTTGTCTGGGTAATCTTTTATGGTTTATATTTGGCGGCTTTGTAGGCGGCCTTGGCTGGCTTCTGGCCGGGTGTCTGTGGTGTATAACCATCATAGGCGCGCCGATAGGGATACAGTGTTTTAAGTTCGCTACCATGTCCTTTTTCCCTTTTGGGAAGGAAATTCAGTATGGCGGCGGGACGGTGTCCCTGGTAGTGAACATTATCTGGATTTTGATATCCGGGATTCCGCTGGCTCTGCATCATCTGGCCTGGGGCTGTCTGTTTTGTGTTACCGTCATTGGGATTCCCTTTGGGATGCAGCATTTCAAGCTGGCAAAGCTGGCGCTGATGCCCTTTGGGGCCAGTATTGTTTAATGCGTGATAAAGAGTAAAAAGCTCTGCACTTATGCTGCTGCTCAGAGAGTACAAGGTGTTTTCGGCTTTCCGAGAGCACCTTTTCACTATTTTTAAACTAATATTCATCATGGGCTTGTGTACCTGCAGGGAACATGCAAAACATAGGATTTAATGCTCTTCAAAAAGGGGGAAAGAAATGGAAGAATTACAATTGGTGCGTCCGGCGCCGGAACATATTGAGGAATTGCAGAAATTCAGGCAGGAATTGCTGGAGGCCGGAGATGAGGATTCCTTTGCAGGGTGCAGCAGGCTTGAGCACTATGAGGATGTGAGGGAGTGGATGGAGATGGTCTGGCGACAGGAGCAGGAGGTGGATCCGGGAAAGGTGCCTTCTCATGTGTATCTAGCCATCCGACAGTCGGATGAACGGCTGGTGGGGATTATCGACTTGCGGCATCACATTGACCATCCCATATTGGGACTGTGGGGCGGCCATATAGGTTACAGTGTGCGGCCCCATGAGCGTGGCAAGGGCTATGCCAAGGAGATGCTGCGACTGAATCTGGAGAACTGCAGGCGGCGGGGACTGGACAAGGTTATGGTGACCTGCACCCGGGATAATCCGGCCAGTGAGCGGACGATTCTGGGATGCGGCGGTGTATTTGAGAAAGAGGTGCTGGTGGACGATGAGTGGATCAAGAGGTATTGGATCACGATATAGCCTGTTCCCGGACAGTGAGCGGATCCATGTGTGAATGCTGAGGCGTCAGATATTAAGTATTGGCCCGGCTGAAATGTCTGCTTTAGAAGGGGGAGTTATGGAGGGAAAATTGCGAAATATGGTGAGCCTTTATCTCATGGCAGGGGACAGGATGCTGCTCTTGTACCGCATCGGATCCAGGGTGGTTAAAAGTCCCTGCTGGTGCGGGATCGGCGGACATTTTGAGAAAGAGGAACTAAATGACGCCAGAGCGGCGCTGCTGCGGGAGGTAAGCGAGGAGATCGGCCTGGCGGAAAGGGATCTGGAGGACTTGCGGCTGCGGTATGTTACCTTGCGCCGGAAAGATGGTGAGATTCGGCAGAACTACTATTTCTTTGCCAGACTGGCGGCAGGGACGGCGGTTCGGGAAAGCTGTGATGAGGGCGTTCTGGAGTGGGTGCCGCTTGATGAGGTCTGCGGGAGGGACATGCCCTATACGGCGGGCTATGTAGTCAGACACTATCTGGAGACCGGGCGGCAGGAGGAAGCTTTATACTGTGGTGTGGCGGATAAGCAGGGGGTGCGGTTTGCGGCGCTTGAGGAATTTTGAGTTACATGTCGTGGCACAAATGATGCGACAAGCAGGTAATGCCCGACAGCAATAAACAACATAAGGAGGTCATAAAATGGCAGAAGAATTGAAGAGCAGGAAAGAGATACCGGAGGAGTTGACTTGGGATTTGTCCCATATATACGCCACGGAGGAGGACATGTCCAGGGATGCGGAGAGGATGGAGCAGCTGGCTCAGGAGATTGTGGAGAAATACAAAGGCCATCTGGATACGCCGGAGCAGATAGAAGCCTGCGTCACGGCCTACAGGCAGGTGTACGAACTGATGACGCTCACCGGCAGTTATTGCGATCTGGCGGTGAGCGTGGATTACTACGACAATTATAATCAGGAGAGGAACGGCAAAATCAGCCGCTTGACCGCAAAGCTGCAGAGTCTCTTAAGTTTTGTCCGCAGCGAGATTATGGAGCAGGAGGAGGAGGTTATAAAAAAGGCTATAGCCGTCAGCGATGGCAATAAGCATTTTCTGCAGAATGTGCTGCGGGACAAGGCCCATCGGCTGCATCCGGAGGCGGAGCGGGTGGTTTCCGCTCTGAGCCAGAGTATCTACGGCACCCCCTATGAGGTCTATAATATTGCCAAGCTGGCGGATATGAAGTTTGATAACTTTGTGGTGGACGGAAAGGAGTACCCGCTGGGCTACACCCTTTTTGAGGATGACTACGAGTACGAGCCGGATACCCGGGTGCGCCGGGCGGCCTTTGACGCTTTTTCCAAAAAGATCAGAGAGTATGAGAATGTGACGGCGACTGCCTACAATGCCAATGTGCAGACGGAAAAGGTTCTGTCCACCCTGCGGGGCTTTGACTCGGTGTATGACTATCTGCTCTTTGACCAGAAAGTCAGCCGGGAACTCTATGACCGCCAGATCAACCTGATCACGGAAAAGCTGGCTCCCCATATGCGCAAGTACGCAAAGCTGATCCAGAAGGTGCATGGTCTGGACAAGATGACTTTTGCGGACTTAAAGCTTCCCGTGGATCCGGACTATGCCCCGTCGGTGACTATCGAGGGATCCAGGGAGTATATAGAGAAAGGACTTTCCATCCTGGGGGAGGAGTATGTACAGATGGTGCGAACCGCCTATGAGGAGCGCTGGGTGGACTTTGCCCAGAACAAGGGGAAATCCACAGGAGGCTTCTGCGCAAGCCCCTACGGCAAAAATTCCTTTATCCTGCTGACCTGGAACAACAAGATGTCGGATGTGTTCACTCTGGCTCATGAACTGGGACACGCGGGACACTTTAAGTCCTGCAACAGCAGTCAGTCCATCTTTGACACGGAGGTGTCCACTTATTTTGTGGAAGCTCCTTCCACCATGAACGAGCTTCTCATGGCCCATTATCTGTTAAAGACCAGTCAGGACAAGCGTTTCAGACGCTGGGTGCTGACCTGTATGATCGGAAACACTTATTATCACAACTTCGTTACCCATCTCATGGAGGCGGCCTACCAGAGGGAAGTGTACAGGCTGGTGGACGCAGGAGACAGTGTGCAGGCGGAGACTCTTAGCAATATTATGCGGGATACCCTGCAGAAGTTCTGGGGGGACGCGGTGGAGATCAATGAGGGCGCAGAACTGACCTGGATGCGCCAGCCCCACTACTATATGGGTCTGTACTCTTACACCTACAGCGCCGGGCTTACCATTGCCACCCAGATGTGCAAGCGCATTGAGAACGAGGGCGAGGGAGCCATTGAGGACTGGAAGAAAGTGCTGGCGGCAGGGAGTACGCTGGCGCCTGTGGAACTGGCGGCGCTGGCCGGTATAGATATCACCACGGATGCGCCGCTGCTGGATACCATTGAAACCATCGGCAGCATGATCGATGAGATCTGTGAACTGACGGAGCAGCTGTGAGATGCAGTTTGCAGGCAAAGCCAGCGATATAATTAACGCAGTTTCGCAAGCTGACCTGGAATAAGCAGGAGCAAGGTGAGCTTGGGCATAGAAGAATCGGAGGGCAAGGTGGAGATACAGAGGATTAATGAATATGGGGACGAGCGGTTTGACCCGGAGGTTCTGCGGCAGCATGGGGCTTTTCTGGTGGATGGGCATCCCTGCAGCTTTCGGATCCTGGACGGGCATTCGGCGAAGGTCTTTTATCACGATTACACGGATATGGAGGAGATTCTGGAAACTTTTCGGTTCTATACGGGCCATATCAATCGTTTTTACAGGGCGGATGGCGGTCTGCTGAAAGAGTATGAGGAGGTGGAGGTGTTTGATCTGCCCATTGGGCAGATCCAGCCCTCGCAGTTCTATGTGGATCAGGAGAAGCTGCAGGCTGTGGGCAGTTTTATCCAGGGACCAAAGGACATTGTGATCCCCGTGCTGGAGTATGAGGGGCGGTATGTCTCGGCAGACGGGCACACCAGGCTCTATCTGGCCCTTCAGAGGGGCTATGACCACGTCAGGGCTTTTTTGGATAAAGATGTGGGGAACTATCTTTTGGAGTTTGTGAAAGAGGCCCAAAGCCGGGGCGTCTATCATGTGGAGGATATGGAAAAGCTTCCCCATGAAGAGTATGAAGTGAAGTGGAATCAGTTCTGTGATGACTTTTTTGACAGGGGAAGTGAAGAGACACAAGTCATGATAGAATATCGTATTGCGACCAATGAAGATATGGAACTTCTGATGGGCAGCAGGATGGAAATGCTGCGAGTGGTCAATCAACTGCCAAAGGCATATGAATTTGACGCCGGGTTGGAAAGGGAGAGCAGGGATTATTTTGCCGCAGGGGATCAGACCACTGTTCTGGCGATGGAACAGGGGGTGGTCATAGGCTGCGCAACCCTGTGTTACATCAGAATGATGCCTACTTTTTCCCACCCTACAGGAAAGCGGGCCCATCTGATGAATGTGTATACCCGAGAGCAGTACCGCAGGTTAGGCATTGCCTCCCGGATGGTGGAAATGCTGATTCAGGAAGCCAGGGGCAGGGGTGTCACCGAGATCAGCCTGGACGCCACGGAATCGGGCAGGCCCTTGTACGAAAGGCTTGGTTTTACCGCGTCTCAGGAGTGCATGGTTATAAATCTTAGAACTTAAAACTTATAGTACTGTTTGCTATGGATGCTTGGATGTGTACATCCAAATACGTATTAAGGGATATTGCAGGCGCAGTCAGCAATATCCATGAAGAGGTAAGTTTGGAAGTTTCACATCCAAATACGCATTAACGCAGTATCGCAGGCCAGCCTGCGATATGCAGGGAAGCGGTAAGTATGTGATTTGATTCACAGGGACATAAGGGGGCGCAGGATGTCGGATATTACAGTAAAAATCATTGATAAGGCAAGGGAGGCGGATATCCGCATACCCAATGAACCCTTTTCCCTATATGGGCGTATGATTCCGCGATATGACGGGGAGCACTGGAGTTACAGCACAATTGAACTGCCGCCGGAGCAGATCGGCGAGATGGTTTTTCCCGATGAAAATTATGATTTTGATGCCATGGAAAAGGAGTACATATTTGTGGGGGCTTATGCGGGGGATCAGTGCGTAGGTCTGGCAATTTATCAGCATAGCTGGCATAAATATCTGTACCTGTATGACTTAAAGGTAAACGCAGAATACCGCGGACATATGGTCGGTCGTAAATTGATTGAGGCTGGCAAAAAACTGGCCAGGGAAGAGGGGTACAGGGGACTGTATACCATAGGGCAGGATAATAATCTGGGTGCGTGTTCCTTTTATATCCGATGCGGATTTGAGATCGGGGGCTTGGATACCCGGGTCTATCAGGGAACCAGCCAGGAGGGCAAGCGGGATATCCTGTTTTATCTGGAGGCAGGCGGCGATTGAGTCGATCGTCGCGATATTGTGGCTGCATCCGGCGATACGCGGGAAAAGAGGAGAGTCATGAACAGGGGGCCGCAGGCAGGGCTTGTATGGAATTTCTTACCAGCAGTGCAGCTTTAGTTGGGAGAGGCGGTACATAGGTATTGCGGGAGGATGGAATGACAGCGGAAGAGTTGTGGAGCGAATATGCCCAAAAGGCGGGCATAGGACATACGGATTACGAGGCATGGGCCTTTGGGGATGAGGCGGATGAGTTGGCAGCGTTGGTTGTCAGCGGGAGGAAGACAGCCACCGCTTCGGCCTTTCCGTTGTATGAATTGGAGCAGGAATCTCTTCCGCAGGAGGGGGAGTACAGTGTGATTCTGGACAGCCGGGATCAGGCGGTGTGTGTCATACGGACGGAGAGGGTTTATCTGGCGCCGTTTCGGGAGGTTGGCCCGGAGCAGGCCCGCCGGGAGGGGGAGGGAGACTTAAGCCTGGCCTACTGGCGGGAAGTGCATGAGCGGTTTTTCCGACAGGAGATGGCGGCGGCGGGACTGGGCTTCGATGAGAACATGCCGGTGGTATGCGAGGAATTTTCATGTGTCTATGTCCCAAACTGAAGGTGTATAGACCTTCCAAACAGCATACCCTCGGTCGGTACACTGCGCTGTACAGGAACATTCAGGCGTCCATATGTTGTGTATCGGTTATGCGTACAGGAAGGGATATGAGGAACTTTAAATAGGAGGATACAAAGTGAGTGACATAGGAGAGAGAATAAGGGGGCAGTTGTGGGAAATGCAGGATGTGGGATACAAGGATTTTCACGCGAAGCTGATTCCCACAGTGGATCCCGAAGCGATCATCGGGGTGCGCACACCGGAGCTGCGCAGGTATGCCAGAAAGCTGGCGAAGGATCCCCAGATTGGCGATTTCCTGGCACAGCTGCCCCATCAATATTATGATGAGAATAACGTGCATGCTTTTGTGGTGGAACAGATCAGGGATTATGGGGAATGCCTGACGCAGACGGAGCGTTTCCTCCCCTATATAGACAACTGGGCTACCTGTGATATGATGGCGCCCAAGGTGTTTGCCAAGCATAAGGAGGAATTGCTGGAGTCTGTCCAAAGGTGGATTGCCTCAACGGAAACCTATACCATCCGCTACGGGGTCGGAATGCTGATGCGTTTTTATCTGGACGAGGATTTTCGGCAGGAGTATCTTCAGTGGGTGGCGGATATCAGCTCACAGGAGTACTATGTAAATATGATGCGGGCGTGGTATTTCGCCACGGCCCTGGCCAAGCAGTACGAGGCGGCGATTCCCTATCTGGTGGAGAAACGCCTGGACGGATGGACCCACAATAAGGCGATCCAGAAGGCATGTGAGAGTAATCGGGTGACCGCGCAGCAGAAGAAATATTTGAGAGGACTGAAGGTGTAGACAGTATGGCTAATTTTTCGGAGCAATTCATTGAAATACAAGGTAAGGAATACTCTTTCCGCAGTGCCCGGAAAGAGGATGCGCAGATGCTTGTGGCATATCTTAGGCAGACCGCGGCGGAGACGCCCTATCTGCTCAGAGAGCCGGAGGAGGTGACAATTTCCGCCGAGCGGGAGCAGAACTTTATTATGGAAAAGGAAGCAGATGATCGGGAACTGATGTTGCTTTGCTTTGACGGGGAGAGGCATGTGGGAAACTGCTCCATTATGGCAGCAGGCGGCATGATGCGGCAGGCTCACAGATGCGGGGTGGCGATAGCCCTGTATCAGGAATATTGGGGCAAAGGGATTGGCACAAAAATGATGGAGATAGCCCTGGAGACAGCCAGGCAGATGGGCTATGAGCAGGCGGAACTGGACGTGGTATCCGCCAACGAGGCGGCTATTCGGCTCTATGAAAAGTTGGGCTTTAGGCAGTATGGGGTGTTTCCTCATAATATGAAGTATAGGGACGGCAGTTATGCGGACTGCGTTTGGATGATGAAAGAACTTTAATTTTTCTGCTGCGTATTGCCGCACAAAAGTCAGTGGTGGTAAGAGGAAATAGGTTAGAGGGAGGAATAAAATGATCAGGCCGATGGAGACGAAAGATATGGACAGGTGTGTGCAGGTGATCCGGGACAGCTTTATGACAGTGGCGGATACCTTTGGTTTTACCCAGGAGAATGCGCCCCGTTTTACTGCTTTTGCCACTACTATAGAGCGGCTGCAATGGCAATACCAGGAGGGGCGTCCCATGTATGTATGGGAGGAGGATGGGCAGATTGTGGGGTATTATTCCCTGCATTTGCAGGGGGAGCGGAAATGCGAGTTGAACAATCTGTGTGTACTGCCTGCATATCGTCACCGGCAACTGGGGAAAAAACTGTTGGAACATGCTTTTGCACAGGCGCGGGAGCGGGGATGTGTGCGGATGTGTATCGGCATCGTGGAGGAAAACGTGCGGCTGCGGAAGTGGTATGAGACCTACGGCGCAGTACATGTGGGTACGGAGAAGTTTGAGTTCTTCCCGTTTACTTGCGGATATATGGAAAAAGATCTGGCCCAGTGCAGTGGATCTTAAAAACGAGGCTGCTTGGGATGCTGTCCTGCGATTTATCCGTTTGGCAGAGGGGATTCTTGTGCTATAGGAGGAGAAAATGATATTATACAGGCCGGTTGGGACAAAGGAACTGGAATTGATAGAGAAAAGCGGCTATAAATGCTTTCCGCCGAGACTGCCGGAGCAGCCTATTTTTTATCCTGTTCTGAATGAAAAGTACGCGGCGGAGATTGCGTCACAGTGGAATGTGCGGTACAATGATGATCACAGAGGATATGTGACACGGTTTGAGATTGATGATGAGTATTCCAGGCAGTATGAAGTTCATACGGTGGGGGCCGGCTATCACCAGGAACTGTGGATCCCGGCGGAGGAACTGGAGACCTTCAACAGACATATCATGGGGAAAATACAGGTGATAGGTGAGTTCGCTGCCGAAAAAACAGATAAATGCGGTGTTTGAGTTTCACGGTAGGGATGAACATAAGGAATACTATAAAAGGGTATGGCGGGGAGAAATATGGAAAAGAGGAAAGGGTGGAAGATATGGTAACAATACGACTGGCGGCGGAACAGGACTACGACGCGGTAGAACGGATCATGAGACAGGTACATAACATGCACGTGGACTGGAGGCCGGACATCTATATAGATACAGATCCTATACTGCCCCATGACATGTACATGGCGCACCTGGCAGAGGGGCAGGCCATCGTGGCAGAGGCGGCCGGGGAAGTGGTGGGACTGGTAATATACCTGACACGTAATATTTCCGGCGGCCCCATGAAAGCGCGCAGGGTGCTGTTTGTGGATTCTATGGCGGTGGAGGAGCGTTACCGGGGCCAGGGCATTGGCCATAAGCTGTTTGACTATGTGCTGCAGCTGTGCCGGGAGCAGCGATATGATGGCTTGGAACTCCAGGTCAACGCCAGAAACGCGGCGGCAAGGGCTATGTATGAGAAGTATGGTTTTACAGAAAAATCTATCAATATGGAGTTTTTGGATATAAATCTATAGACATTTTTCGGTTTTCCATGCGGCGGACAATCTGGACAGTGAAGTTTGAATGTTTCACATTCAAATACTGATTGGTGCAATATCGCGGGCAAAGCCAGCAATATGCATGTAGAGGAAAGTTTGGAACTAAAACTTCCGAATACGCATTAACGCGGTACCGCAGGCAAAGCCAGCGATATACAGGGAAGAGGTAAGTTTGGGAGTGCAGGCGTCTGTCAAGGGAGGACAATGTGCTGGAGAAGGAGCGGATTGCGCAGCTGGCTTTTAAGCTGACTGAAATACGAGCAAGGGCCTTTCTCTCCGATGTGATGGAACCAATGCGGGAAAAACGGTGATGGAAGGGATCTGGAGATGAGAATATTGTTTCCTTCCAGCTATATGAACAGCCAGAGAGTGGATGAGGCATTTGAAGGAGAATATGAGGCGGCGCTTCAGGCGGGGATGGATGCGGTGTTGTTCCGACAGCAGGTATGGGATGAAAAGAGGGAGATCCGGCTTGACACTGAAAAGCCAGATTGCGCTGTGTACCGTGGCTGGATGATGAAGCCGGAGGTCTATCGGGTTTTCTATGACCAGCTGCGGGATAAAGGGATTAGTCTGCTCACCGCTCCTGACCACTATGAGACCATGCATCTTTTCCCCAATGCATACAAATGGCTGGAGGAATCCCTGCAAAGTGATCCGCCAGAGCACAGACGCCGACAAGAGGAAGCTGTTCCGGGATGAGGAGATTGACGAGGAGGCTTGGGCGGACATAGTGGCCCGGATGGGGATTTAATATCTAATCGGTTGTGTGTATAATAAATGAAAAGAGTGAACGGGAGGTTTGGAGAGGATGGAAAACAGATATGCGATAGACTGGGAGGCGTATGCCCGGCTGGCGAGGGAGGCCGCCGCGGAGGGGGCGGTCCTGTTAAAAAATGATAAGCAAGTCCTCCCTCTGAAAGAGGGGGAGCGGCTGGCTGTATTTGGGAGAATACAGTTTGACTACTACAAGAGCGGCACAGGCTCCGGGGGCATGATCAATACCAGGTATGTGGTGGGGATTTTGGATGCCTTGAAGGAAGAGAAGCTGGTGCTGAACCAAAAGCTGGAGCAGGTTTACCGGGAATGGCGTAGGGAGCATCCCTTTGACAAGGGCTGCGGCTGGGCCCAGGAGCCCTGGAGCCAGCAGGAGATGCCTCTTGACGACGATGTTGTGAGAGAGGCTGCGGCGGAGAGTGACACGGCTATGGTGATCATTGGGCGCACGGCGGGCGAGGACAAGGATGCCAAAAGCGAAAGGGGCAGCTATTTTCTCTCGGAGGAAGAGGAGGAAATGCTGCGGCAGGTATGCGGGGCATTTGGCCGGGTGATTGTGGTGCTGAATGTGGGAAGCATCATTGATATGAAATGGGTGGAAACTTATCAGCCCCAGGCGGTGCTCTATGCGTGGCAGGGCGGCATGGAGGGCGGACATGCGGTGGCGGATGTTCTCATGGGCCGGGTGAGTCCCTGCGGCAAGCTGGCGGACACCATTGCCTCGTCGGTGGAAGACTATCCTTCCTTTGCTAATTTCAGCGGCGATGAGGGCGATCGGTATGAAGAGGATATCTATGTGGGATACCGTTACTTTGAGACCTTTGCCCCGGCCAGGGAGAAGGTGCTTTATCCCTTTGGGTTCGGGCTGTCCTATACTTCCTTTGCCATGCAGTGGGATATGGCGGAGGAGGAGGATGGCTGCGTTTTCCGTGTCAAGGTGAAGAATACAGGCGCATATGCGGGAAAAGAAGTGGTGCAGGTATATGCCGAAGCGCCCCAGGGGGTGCTGGGGAAACCGCTGCGTGTGCTGGCGGCCTTTGCCAAGACCAGGTGTCTGGCGCCGGGGGAGGAGCAGGAAATTGCGCTGAAAGCGGGAAAGGCAGTTCTGGCCTCCTACGATGACGGCGGATTGACAGGACATAGATCCTGCTATGTGCTGGAGGCAGGGGAGTATCATTTTTATGTGGGCGGGGATGTGAGAAGCGCCGGACTTGCCGGATGCATGAGAGTGGAGGAGACGCAGATCCTGGAGCAGTGCAGCCAGGCGCTGGCCCCTGTGATTCAATACCAGCGAATGAAGCCGGCCCCCGCCGAGAACGGGAAGCTGGTTCTTTCCTGGGAAAAAACGCCTCTGCGCGGCTACAGCATGGCGCAGAGGAGCAGGGAATGCGTCAAGACAAAGCTGCCCTATACCGGGGACAAGGGGTATCGCCTGGCAGACGTCTATGACAACAGAATTTCTCTGGAGGAATTTGTTTCCCAGTTCAGCGACCAGGATTTGTGCTGCATTGTCCGGGGCGAGGGCATGTGTTCTCCCAAGGTGACGCCGGGAACGGCGGCGGCTTTCGGCGGGGTCACACAGGCGCTGGCAGATTTTGGGATCCCCTGCGGGTGCTGTGCGGACGGGCCTTCCGGCATCCGCATGGACTGCGGGACTTACGCCTTCTGCCTGCCCAACGGAACCTGCCTGGCATGTAGTTTTAACGAGGAACTGGTGGAGCGGCTCTACGAGATGGAGGGGGCGGAACTGCGCAGGAACCGCATTGATATTTTGCTGGGGCCTGGAATGAATATTCACAGACATCCTCTGAATGGGCGGAATTTTGAATATTTTTCGGAGGATCCGCTGCTTACGGGCAAGATGGCCGCCGCCCAGATAAGGGGCATGGGCCGGTATCAGGTCACGGGGGCTTTGAAGCATTTTGCCGCCAATAACCAGGAACATCATCGCAGCCTGTATGATTCCGTCGTCTCGGAACGGGCCCTGCGGGAAATCTATTTGAAAGGATACGAGATCGCCGTTAAGGAGGGCGGGGCATATGCCATTATGACCACCTATGGGGCTGTCAACGGTCTTTGGACGGCGGGTAACTATGATCTGCTGACAACGATTCTGCGGCAGGAGTGGGGGTACGAGGGGCTGGTGATGACGGACTGGTGGGCCAAGATCAATGACGAAGGCCAGGCTCCCACGGCGAAGAATGTGGCGGCTATGGTTCGAAGCCGGAACGATGTATACATGGTGGTGCAGGATTCCGAAAAAAATTCCGGCCAGGACAATCTGGCGGAGAGTCTGGCGGACGGTACGCTGAATCGCTCCGATCTGGCGGAATGCGCCATGAACATATTGAGGGTATTGATGCGTTCCGCTGTTATGGACAGGAGCCTGGGGAGAATCAGCCAGGAGGAACTGGAGGCATCTAAGACCATGGAGGACGAGGACACCGTGAATTTTGATCTGGATTGGTACTCTCTGGAGACCAAACTGGTGCTGGACGGAAAAGGCATAGACACAGGAAAAGGAAAGTCATTTTTGTGCGGACTTACGGCAAGCGGAAGGCATCCGTATGTAATCCGGCTGAGAGTGAAGGTTGAGGCATCGGAGCTTGCCCAGGTGCCCATATCCATATTTGTAAACGGGTCGCTGCAGGGGACGATCACCTTAAGCAGTACAGATGGGGCTTATGTGGAGGTAGAGCAGATCAGCGGAGCGATTACCAATTCCCACAATTATTTGAAGCTGTTTTTCGCGGAGGGCGGAGCCCGGATTGACAGCCTGGAAATTGAACGGGCGGAATAGAGCGGGGCAGTAATATGTGAGCAGTAAAAAAGCGAGGAGGATGAAAATGAAAGTATTGCTATTGAACGGCAGCGCCAATCAAAAGGGGTGTACTTACACCGCACTGGAGGAAATAGGACGAACTTTGCAGGCGGAGGGAATCGGCTATGAGATTTTCCAGATGGGCGGGCAGCCTGTCAGGGACTGCATCGGCTGTAGACAGTGTACGGAGCAGGGATGCGTGTTCGCGGATGATTTGGTAAACACTTTCGTGGGGAAAGCCCGGGAGGCGGACGGCTTTGTATTTGGTACGCCCGTATACTATGCCCATGCCAGCGGACGGATATTGTCGTTCCTGGATCGGGCATTTTACAGCAGTAAGGATGCGTTTCTATATAAGCCTGCGGCGGCGGTGGCTTCAGCCCGGCGGGCGGGGACTACGGCTTCACTGGATGACTTGAACAAGTATTTCGGCATCAGCAATATGCCCACCGTGGGATCAAGCTACTGGAACATGGTGCATGGAAACCGCCCGGAGGAAGTGCTGCAGGATGCGGAGGGGCTGCAGACCATGCGGAATATCGCCCACAATATGGCCTGGCTGCTGAAATGCATTGAGGCTGGCCGGGAGCAGGGTATTGCGCCCCGGACGGAGAGCGGCAGCTGGACGAATTTTATCCGCGGATGACTTGTTGGCATTGCAATTATTGGACAAGTTCTGGTCCATACGATGAGATATACTATTATGTCAACCACAATGTTGCCGCAGTCAGGGCAGGCTTGGCGAAACTTCAAGATATACAGGGCGGATACTTGGCGTAGGGATTGCCTATGACAGGAGGACGAAAGAACATACCTGCAAGATTGAAGTGTTGAGAGAAGCGGTGCAGCATATATAAGAGGAAATATTGACGTTCAATAAGAATACGCAGAAAACCGAATCAAAAACGACGCGGCTTTCTCGAAATAACGCGGCGGTTGTATCTAGCCAACACCCCCAAAATGTGGTATGATAACTAAATAGGCAAACAAGATGAAGCATTTGCCTCAAAGGGCAGATGCTTCTTTTATGTGGAACGCAGATTCGGGAGGTTTTCCATGCAGAGAGAACATATACAAAAGGAGTGTGTCAGGCAGCACACCAAAGTTGTACAGATCGGTCAGGTACAAATCGGCGGCGGCGCTCCCATCGCCATCCAATCCATGACCAACACCCGGACGGAGGATGTGGCGGCTACGGTGGCCCAGATACTCCGGCTGGAGCAGGCGGGATGCGAGATTATCCGCAGCACCGTGCCCACTTTGGAGGCAGCCAGGGCCATCGGTGAGATCAAAAAACAGATTCATATTCCCCTGGTGGCGGATATTCATTTTGACTATAAGATGGCTATTGCGGCCATGGAAAACGGCGCGGATAAGATCCGTATCAACCCCGGCAATATCGGTTCCACAGACAAGGTAAAGGCTGTGGTGGATGTGGCCAGGGAGAGAAATATTCCTATCCGGGTGGGTGTGAACAGCGGTTCCCTGGAGAAAGCCCTGCTGGAAAAATACGGCGGTGTGACGGCGGAGGGCATTGTGGAGAGCGCTCTGGAAAAGGTACATATCATTGAGGAGTTGGGCTATGACAACCTGGTGATCAGCATCAAGTCCTCGGATGTGCTGATGTGTGTCAGGGCCCATGAAATATTGGCGGCCCAGACCCGATATCCCCTGCATGTGGGTATCACGGAGTCCGGCACGGTACAGAGCGGTAACATCAAGTCGGCAATCGGCCTGGGTATCATTCTGCACCAGGGTATCGGCGATACTATCCGGGTGTCCCTGACGGGGGATCCGGTGGAGGAAGTCAAGTCGGCAAAGTTGATTCTGCGCACACTGGGACTGCGGCAGGGAGGAATCGAGGTGGTGTCCTGCCCTACCTGCGGCAGAACCAAGATTGACTTGATCGGTCTGGCAACTCAGGTGGAAAAGTTGGTGGAGGATTATCCGTTGGACATCAAGGTGGCGGTCATGGGCTGCGCGGTAAACGGCCCGGGAGAAGCCAAAGAGGCGGACATCGGCATCGCTGGAGGCGACGGCGAGGGACTGCTGATCAAAAAAGGCGAGATCGTGCGCAAGATGCCGGAGGGAGAGTTACTGGCGGCTTTGAAAGAAGAGTTGGATAATTGGAATCAATAAAAGAACTATGTAATCGCAGGAAAATCCTGCGGCGGGCAGGGGGGTATAATAATGGCGAAACCCTTTTTTGAGGTATTTCCCACATTACAATTAAATGGCAGGGTACACGATATTTTGGAGCAGACCAACGTGGAGAAGATATCCGCCACCAAGCGCAAGGATTTCCTGCGTATTTATCTGCAGAGCAGCCGCCTGATCATGAAAGAAGATATCTGGGCTGCGGAGAGGGAGATCAAGAGGCAGCTTTTTCCTAACGCCAACATGGTTATAAAGATCTATGAGAAGTTCGAACTTTCTTCCCAGTATACCCCGGAGAAGCTGATGGATGTATACCGTGAAAGCATCCTGGAGGAATTGCGGGAGTATAATCATATTGATTACAACAGCTTTAAGACGGCGGAGTTTTCCTACCCCGATGCACGGCAGATGACCCTGACCCTGGAGGACAGCGTGTTGGCCCATAGTCGGGAGGAGGAGTTTACGCAGGTGCTTCAGAAAATTCTGGTGGAACGCTGCGGCTTTGACCTGGCCCTGCGGGTGGAGTACCGGGAGGCACAGTCCGGCAAGTATGCCGAGGATGACGAACAGAAGATCCGGCTCCAGGTGGCGGAGATCTCCCGACGCGCCGGACGGGGGGCCGGGCAAGGGGATTCCCAGGGGACCTTTCTGCAGACAGAGGTGCCGCCCACGCTGGATGTGGCAGACTCCTCCGGCGCGTCAGCGGGTCATGGCGGCGAAAAGATTGGAACGGATCAGGCCGGCGGAAATGGCGGCGCGGCAGCTTCGACAGGTGGCCAGGCGGCAGGAACAGGCCGCCCGGCCGACAGAGCGGGCATGACTACGGCCGGGGCAGGCCAGAGAGGTCAAAGCGGCGCATCCCGGGGAGGCAAGGGCGGTTACGGCATGAAGGGAGATTATCCCAGAGGCGGCTACAAAAAGGGCGAATATAACCGCGGCGGCGCTTTCGGCGGCAGTGTGAAGCGCTCCGACAACCCGGATGTGATTTATGGCCGCGACTTTGAGGAGGAAGCCATGCGGATCGAGGACATCATCGGTGAAATCGGCGAAGTAGTGATCCGCGGCAAGATCCTGACGGTGGACAAGAGGGAGATCAAGAACGAGAAAACCATTATTATATTTGATGTGACGGATTTTTCCGACACCATGACCGTGAAAATGTTTGCCCGTAACGACCAGGTGAAGGAGATTCTGGAGGGGGTCAAGGCGGGAGCCTTTGTAAAAATAAAGGGCATCAGCATGATGGATAAATTTGACCATGAACTTACCATCGGCTCCCTGACTGGCATCAAGAAGATTGCGGATTTCACCACCAGCAGGTCGGACACTGCCCCCCACAAACGGGTGGAACTGCACTGCCACACGAAGATGAGTGATATGGACGGGGTATCCGAGGCCAAGGATATTGTAAAGCGGGCTTACAAGTGGGGACATAGGGCCATCGCCATCACAGACCACGGAGTGGTACAGGGTTTTACCGACGCAAACCATGTGTGGGACGACTTGTGGAAAGCGGAGAAAGGCAAGCGCAAGGAGGCGGGGGAGGAAAACCCTGACAAGCAGGATTTCTTTAAGATTATCTACGGTGTGGAGGCTTATCTGGTGGACGATCTGAAAGAGATTGTCACCGGAGACGCGGGCCAGGACCTGGATGCGGACTTTGTGGTGTTTGACATCGAGACCACGGGCTTTTCTCCGGTGAACAACAGGATCATTGAGATCGGCGCGGTGAAGGTGCAACATGGGGAGATCAGGGAGCGGTTTTCCAGTTTTGTGAACCCGGATGTGCCCATCCCTTTTGAGATAGAGAAACTTACAGGGATTAATGACAGTATGGTCATGGAGGCACCCATGATCGATAAAGTGCTGCCCCAATTTCTGGATTTCTGTAAAGATTGTGTGCTGGTGGCCCACAATGCCGGCTTTGACATGAGTTTTATCATGGAAAATTGCAGGAGACTGGGGTATCCGGATCAGTTTACTTATGTGGATACCGTGGGGATTGCCCGCATTCTGCTGCCAAACCAGGCCAAGCACACCCTGGACGCGGTGGCCAAGACTATGGGTGTCTCTCTGGAGAATCATCATCGGGCAGTGGATGACGCGGAGGCCACGGCACATATCTTTGTGAAATTCATTCCCCGGCTCCGGGAAAACGGGGCGGAGAACTTAAGACAGGTTAACGCCATGGGGGCTTCCAGCCCGGATATCATCAAGCGTCTGCCCACTTACCATGCCATTATTCTGGCTAAAAACGACCTGGGGCGGATCAACATGTACCGGCTGATCTCCGAGTCCCACACCACCTATTACAGCAAGCGTCCCCGGATTCCCAAGAGCCTGATCCTGAAGTACAGGGAAGGGCTGATCCTGGGAAGCGCCTGTGAAGCGGGAGAACTGTACCGGGCCCTGCTGGAGGGCAAGGCGGACGCGGAAATTGCCCGGCTGGCTAACTTCTATGATTATCTGGAGATCCAGCCCGAGGGCAACAACCGTTTTATGATTTTGTCCGACAAACACCCGGAGATCCAGTCCGTGGAGGATATCCGCAATATTAACCGCCGCATTGTCAAGCTGGGTGAGCAGCTGCACAAGCCGGTGGTGGCCACCTGCGATGTGCATTTCCTGGATCCGGAGGACGAAGTGTACCGCCGGATTATTATGGCGGGCAAGGGCTTTGAGGATGCGGACGAACAGGCTCCTCTGTACCTGCATACCACCGAGGAGATGTTGGAAGAATTTGCCTATCTGGGACCGGACAAGGCCAGGGAGATCGTCATCACCAACACCAACAGGATTGCGGATATGGTGGAGACCATCGCCCCGGTAAGGCCGGATAAATGTCCTCCGGTGATCCCGGATTCCGACAAAACCTTGACCAAGATCTGCTATGACAAGGCCCATGAACTGTATGGGGAAGATTTGCCTAAGATCGTGGAGGAACGCCTGGAAAAGGAACTGCACTCCATTATCACCAACGGTTTTGCGGTGATGTACATCATAGCCCAGAAGCTGGTGTGGAAGTCTGTGGAGGACGGTTATCTGGTGGGGTCCCGTGGATCGGTGGGTTCCTCTCTGGTGGCGTTTATGGCGGGTATCACGGAGGTAAATTCCCTCAGTGCCCACTATCGCTGCAGCAAATGTTTTTACTACGATTTTGATTCCCCGGAGGTGAAAGCCTTTGCGGGCAACGCAGGGTGCGATATGCCGGATAAGATTTGCCCGGTGTGCGGGGAGCCGCTGATCAAGGACGGTTTTGACATTCCCTTTGAGACCTTCCTGGGCTTCAAGGGGGACAAGGAGCCGGATATTGACCTGAATTTCTCGGGGGAGTATCAGTCTAAGGCCCACAAGTACACGGAAGTAATCTTCGGCGCAGGTCAGACCTACCGGGCGGGGACCATCGGCACTCTGGCGGACAAGACGGCCTTTGGCTATGTGAAGAATTATTTTGAGGAGAGAGGTAAGCACAAGCGTACCTGTGAAATCAACCGGATCACTGTGGGATGTACCGGTATCCGCAGAAGCACGGGCCAGCACCCCGGCGGCATCATTGTGCTGCCCATGGGCCAGGATATCAACTCCTTTACCCCGGTGCAGCATCCCGCCAACGATATGACCACGGATATCATTACTACTCATTTTGACTATCACTCCATCGACCACAACCTGCTGAAGCTGGATATTCTGGGACACGATGATCCCACCATGATCCGTATGCTGCAGGACTTGACGGGGATTGACCCCACCAAGATCCCGCTGGACGACAAGGGAGTTATGAGCCTGTTCCAGAAGCCCGACGCTCTGGGCATTACGCCGGAGCAGATCAGCGGCTGTCCGGTGGGTTCCCTGGGCATCCCGGAGTTTGGCACGGATTTCGTGATTCAGATGCTGCTGGACACCAAGCCTCAGCAGCTTTCCGACCTGATCCGGATCTCCGGTCTGGGCCACGGCACCGACGTGTGGCTGGGCAATGCCCAGACATTGATTCTGGAGGGCAAGGCCACCATTTCCACCGCCATCTGCTGTCGTGATGATATTATGATCTATCTGATTAATCAGGGAGTGGAGAGTTCTCTGTCCTTCACCATCATGGAGAGTGTGCGTAAGGGCAAGGGGCTGAAGGATGACTGGATCGAGGCCATGAAAGGGAAGGATGTGCCGGATTGGTACATCTGGTCCTGCAAGAAAATCAAATACATGTTTCCCAAGGCCCATGCGGCTGCCTATGTGATGATGGCCTGGAGAATCGCCTACTGCAAGATCAATTATCCTCTGGCTTACTATGCGGCGTTTTTCAGCATCCGGGCCAAGGCCTTTTCCTATGAACTTATGTGTCAGGGGCAGAAGCATCTGGAGAACATTATGGCGGATTATCAGAGGCGTTCGGATTCCCTGTCCAACAAGGAGGAGCTGGCCTACGGGGATATGAAGATAGTGCAGGAGATGTACGCCAGGGGCTTTGAGTTTGTGCCCATCGACATTTTCCGCGCCCAGTCCCGTTCTTTCCAGATCGTGGACGGCAAGCTGATGCCTTCCTTAAACAGCATTGACGGCCTGGGAGAAAAAGCGGCGGATGCCATAGTGGAGGCTGCCAAGGACGGGCCGTTTCTTTCCAAGGATGATTTCCGGGAGCGGTGCAAGGTATCCAAGACCATCGTGGATCTGATGGCAGATTTGGGATTGCTGGGCAGTCTGCCGGAGTCCAACCAGATCAGTCTGTTTGATTTTGTGTAGAGATTTGTCTGGGAAATGACGGAAAGGGATATCGTATTTCCTTGAAAAGAGGGGGTAAATCAGCTATAATGGATGGAAAACAGAGTTGTGGCAGCCATTGTGTGAGTTTGTTGTTTTGTAAATGATAATGTATTGGAGGAATACACCGGTTTCACGGAAGACGAAGTGCGGGAGTTATGCCAAGAGTATGGCATGGACTTTGCCGAGACCAGCAGCTGGTATGACGGGTATCGGTTCAGGCATTTCAAGCATGTTTACAACCCCAGGTCGGTGGTGGCGGCCATGAAAAGCGGTTATTTTTCCAATTTCTGGACATCCACCGAAACCTATGAGGCGTTGAAAATTTACATGGATATGGATTATGACGGACTGCGCTCAGACATCGTGCGGATGCTTGGCGGCCAGCGTGTCAGAGTCAATACCCTCAGTTTTCAGAACGATATGCGCAATTTCACTATCAGGGACGATGTGCTGACGCTGCTGATCCATCTGGGGTATCTGGGATATGACGCCGAGGTAAAGGAAGCATTCATCCCCAACAAGGAAATCGCCGGGGAATTTGAGAATGCCATGAGCGTGGGCGGATGGTCTGAGGTCATGCGTGTCCTGAAAGCATCAGAAAAGCTTCTGGAGGATACCCTGCGCTGTGATGGGGAAAGCGTTGCGGAGGGGCTGGATAAGGCCCACACAGAGGTGGCCTCGATTTTGACCTACAATGACGAAAACTCCCTGGGCTGTGCCATCGGTCTGGCATACTACAGTGCGAGAAAGGACTATAAGATTATCCGGGAACTGCCTACAGGCAGGGGTTTTGCGGATGTAGTGTTTCTGCCTTTGCCCAAAACAGGAAAGCCTGCGCTTATAATCGAATTGAAGGTCAACAAATCCGCCGAGACCGCGCTGCAGCAGATCAAAGACAGGGGATACACCCAGGCGCTGGAGGGCTATGCGGGAGAAATCCTGTTAGTGGGGATAAGTTATGATAAGGATAATAATAACAAACCGCACAGTTGTGAGATCGAAAAGTTGATGTATGGCATAGATTATTAATAGTACTATGGAATTGCCAGATAAATCTGAATTGGGAGGTACATTAATATGGTTTACTTTTCGAACGGACAAATAACTATTCGCAACATGGAGTATGGGGATTAGACGATAAATTCCAGTTTATACAGTTTTTTTCAAAGGGGTATATTATGAGCTAAAATGAGGAGGGACGGCATGGGAGTCTATTTAAATCCAAAAAATGCAGGTTTTACAGATGCGGTTCGCTCTGAGATATATGTGGATAAAACAGGATTGATAAAATACACGAACAAATATTTAGGCACAGAACAAAAATTCATCTGTGTCAGCAGACCGCGGCGTTTCGGCAAATCCATGGCGCTTAAAATGCTTGCTGCCTACTACAGCTGCGGCTGTGATTCCAGAGAACTCTTTGCGGGGCGGAAAATAGAAAATGATCCGACTTTTGAGGAACATCTGAACCAGTATGATGTGATTTTCCTGAATATGCAGCAGTTTTTGGTCGGCGCCAAAAAACAGGATGTGGCGGAGTATCTGGAACAGGAGGTCCTTGAAGAACTTCTGGATGAATATGGAACATTTATTAAAAAAACAGAGATCGGACTGGCAGATGCACTTCGAAGAATTTATGCTAAAACCGAAAAAAAATTCGTGTTCCTGATCGACGAGTGGGACTGCGTGATGCGGGAGCGGCAGGAGTCGGAGGACTTACAGAAACAGTACCTTGATTTCCTGCGCAATCTCTTAAAGGATCAGCCCTATGTGGCCCTCGCCTACATGACAGGCATTCTTCCTGTAAAAAAATACGGACAGCACTCGGCGCTGAATATGTTCTGGGAATTTTCCATGATAGACCAGGGATTTTTTGAGGAGTATACAGGCTTTACGGAGACGGAAGTAGAGTCATTGTGCGAACAGTATGACATGGATTTCAAGGAGGCAGGCAGCTGGTATGACGGATATCAGCTCACCAATTTTCCACATGTTTATAATCCCAAATCCGTGGTAGAAGCCATGCATCGTCACAGATTTTCCAATTATTGGACTTCGACAGAGACCTATGATGCCCTGAAAATATATATGGATATGGATTTTGACGGACTGCGCGTGGACATTGTACAGATGCTGGGCGGGGAACGAGTAAAAGTCAACACATCCAGTTTTCAGAACGATATGCACAACTTCAGGACGAAGGATGACGTACTGACGCTGCTGATCCATCTGGGGTATCTGGGATATGACGCAGAAACTAAAGAAGCCTTTATCCCCAACAGAGAGATCATTGAAGAGTTTGAAAATGCCATGAGCGTGGGCGGATGGTCAGAGGTTATGCGCATCTTGCAGGCATCAGAAAAGCTGCTGGAGGATACCCTGCGCTGTGATGGGGAAAGCGTTGCGGCGGGGCTGGATAAGGCCCACACAGAGGTGGCCTCGATTTTGACCTACAATGACGAAAACTCCCTGGGCTGTGCCATCGGTCTGGCATACTACAGTGCGAGAAAGGACTATAAGATTATCCGGGAACTGCCTACAGGCAGGGGTTTTGCGGATGTAGTGTTTCTGCCTTTGCCCAAAACAGGAAAGCCTGCGCTTATAATCGAATTGAAGGTCAACAAATCCGCCGAGACCGCGCTGCAGCAGATCAAAGACAGGGGATACACCCAGGCGCTGGAGGGCTATGCGGGAGAAATCCTGTTAGTGGGGATAAGTTATGATAAGGACAATAAAAATAAACCCCACAGCTGTGTGATTGAAAAGTTGAGATTATAGGGAGAAAAACATGGATAAAGCCGAGGCAAAAGAATTATTGTCATTTCATTCATCAAGAAACAGTGATATCCACAACCCCAAATGGATAAATGGTTTCTTGGGAAGTCTAAGACCGTTTTGCGGTGAACTTCGCAAAGACAATTTTATCGAAGTCATGGAATGCCTGAAGGCATTAAAAGATGAATTTACAACTGCGACGGTTGAAAAAGAAATTATAGCGGACATCATAGCAATTACACATTTAACAAGAGAGTGGGTGTCCCCTGATGGAATGTTGGGAAGCAATCATCTATTGACGGAAGAACAAACGGAGCATTTGCTGGTCTGGGTTCATATTATTGAATCCTGCCTGATGTATTTGCTGGACGATGACGAGGAAGATGCCTTTAGCGAGTATGAAGACTATCTGAATGATGAATATTTCTAATTTTGGCTGTTTGGCACTCTGTTTAAAAGGCAGGCGTAGAGTGATAAAATGCATACAATCAATAAGGGAAAGGATGAATGGCTATGAGTTATGATTTGCTGGTTTTTGATAAGAGAAGGCCCCCAGCCAATCAATCAGACTTTTTAGATTGGTACAACCAGCGTGTAGAAGAGGAAGATGAAGGGGATATATCCTGTGTATCAGAAGAAATGCAAATATTTTTCCATTCAGTACGGCAGATTTTCCCACCGATGAACGTGAAACAGAATCAAATATTGTCTAAAGCTGCGGCGGAACGACTGTTTTTGGAGTTCTTCCAGAATTTAGAAACAAATGGTTCTATTAAATGGGTGGAAATGGATATATAATTCGATTTCAACTTGTAGAGGAGATGAACGAGGTGAAAAACTGGGGAGAGTACTATTATCTATTTTGAAGGAGAAACACAAGATTTAGGCGAGGGGGTGTCCGCATGACCTGTCGGGAGTGTGAGAAGCAGATCCCGGATTTTATCGGGCGGAAGATGGATTATCTTGGAATGAAGCGGTTTCTGGAGCATGTGGATGCCTGTGAGAACTGCCAGGAGGAATTGGTGATCCAGTTCCTGATTCAGGAGGGCATGGCCCATCTGGAGGATGGTGATGTCTTTGATTTGCAGCGGGAATTACAGGAGCATTTGGAAGAGGCCCGCCGGCGGGTCCGCATCCATGAGGGGATCTTGCAGATGGGGACCGTATTTGAACTGCTGGCCATGGCGGGAGTTATGGGAATTGTATTGTGGATTTTGCTATAGTAAAATGAAGGACAATGAGCAATGCTCCGCTAAATTATAGTTAACAACATAACAAATTTCTGTTTCCGGCCTTGCAAAATCCATATACGAGAGCTTTTGCGAAGCCGAAAACGAAATTTCTAATGTTGTTAGCTATAGGTATGTGCAAAAGCACATGGAATTATGGCATAATAATCTGAAATCAGATATACGAGGTAGAACAGATGGCAAAAAAACTGGTATTAATCGACGGACACAGCATACTGAACAGAGCTTTCTACGGTGTGCCGGATCTTAGCAACGCCAAGGGGCTGCACACCAACGCGATATTTGGGTTTCTGAATATCCTGTTTAAAATTCTGGAGGAGGAGCACCCGGACTATCTGGCGGTGGCCTTTGACGTACATGCGCCCACTTTCCGGCATCAGATGTACGAGGCATACAAGGGTACCCGGAAACCCATGCCGGAGGAACTGCGGGAGCAGGTGCCTGTGATGAAAGAAGTATTGCGGGCTATGGGGATCACTATCATGGAGCAGGCGGGCCTGGAGGCAGACGACATCTTGGGCACTCTGGCCAAAAAGGCGGAGGCGGAAGGCATGGAAGTGTCTCTGGTATCCGGGGACAGAGATTTGCTGCAGATTGCCACGGAGCATATCAAGATTCGGATTCCCAAGACCAAGATGGGGCGGACCGAGATCGAGGATTACTATGCGGAGGATGTGAAAGCGCTGTACCAGGTGACTCCCACCCAGTTTATTGAATTAAAAGCGCTGATGGGGGATACATCCGACAATATTCCCGGCGTACCCAAGGTGGGGGAGAAAACTGCCATAGCCCTGATGACGGAGTACGGATCCATCGACAATATCTATACTCATCTGGAGGAGATCAGCAAAAAGAGTATCCGGGAATCCTTGGCCCAGAATCGGGAACTGGCGGATCTCAGCAAGGTTCTGGCTACCATTAAGACGGACTGCGATCTGGCGCTGGATTATGAGGCGTCAAAGGCGGAGGGGTATTATACCCCAGAAGCCTATCAGATTTTTAAACAGTTAGAGTTCAAAAACATGCTGGGCCGGTTTGACAGACAGGAGACAGAAAAGAGCCAGGAGGATATCACCGCAGGTTTCCATCTGCTAAAAGAGAGCGGACAGATGGTAAAAATACTGGACAAGCTGCGCAAATCGGCTGAGAAACATCCTTATGCGGGTATGGGGCAACGAGCCGGGGGACTGTTTGAGACAGAACAGGGCAAGCAGGCTGAGATACTGCCAAATGCAGAGAAGGAGGACCAGGCAGGGACGCAGTCAGAGCCGAGCACACAGTTCATGTCAGAACACCCAGGGGCCGTGGGCCTGCTGGTGCTCACCGAGGCCGGAAAACTGGCTGGGGTAGCCGTATCCGACCAGAAAAAACAGAGTTATTTTTACTATGCGGGTACTGGCAGCGCCCTGGTGGAAAACCGGCAGCTGTCCCTGTTTGACGAAATGCAGGAAACGGTGGAGGACACGGCGCTGCTTCAGGCGGTGCGGCAGTTGACGGCGGTATGCCCGGTTTACACACTGGATATCAAGAAGCAGTATGGCTTCTATGGCTGGGAGCAGAGAGAAGAGGATGGGCTTACCAGACAATATTTTGATACTATTATCGGCGCTTACCTGTTAAATCCCTTAAAGAGCGATTACGACGGAGAGGCTGTTGCCACGGAGCATCTGGAACTGTCTATTCCGGGCTATAAGGAGTGCTTTGGAAAAAAGAACCTGGCGGAGGCCGCGGCGGAAAACCTGGAGCAGCTGGCAGTCTTTTACCAGTACCAGGCATATGTGGCTTTGCAGGCCGGACAGATTATACAGCGGAAGCTGGCACAGGCCGGTATGGGGCAGCTGATGGACGAGGTGGAGATGCCGCTGTCTTTGGTGCTCTACGAGATGGAGCAGGAGGGCGTGGCAGTGCGCCGGGAGGAACTTCGGAGTTATGGAGATGCTCTGGTGGCCCGGATTCAGGAACTGGAGAAGAGCATTCATCAGCAGGCGGGATGTGCCTTTAACATCAATTCCCCCAAACAGCTGGGAGAGATCCTGTTTGAGCAGATGCAGCTGCCGGGAGGCAAAAAAACCAAGACCGGCTATTCCACGGCGGCGGACGTGCTGGAGAAACTGGCTCCGGAGCACCCGATCATAGAGGATATCCTGGAGTACAGGGGACTTACCAAGTTAAAGAGTACCTATGCGGACGGGCTGGCGCAGTACATTGACGCGGGGGGCAGAATCCACACCAATTTTAATCAAACCATAACTGCCACGGGGCGCATCAGTTCCACGGAGCCGAACCTGCAGAATATTCCCATGCGCATGGAACTGGGACGCCGCATCCGCAAGGTGTTTGTGCCCCGGGAGGGCTGTGTGCTGATGGACGCGGACTACTCCCAGATCGAACTGCGGGTGCTGGCCCATATGTCCGGGGACGAGGAGTTGATCCAGGCATACCAGATGGATCAGGACATTCACCGGATCACCGCTTCCAAAGTGTTCAAAACCCCCTTTGAGGAGGTGACAGATTTACAGAGGCGCAACGCAAAGGCCGTGAATTTCGGTATTGTGTACGGCATCAGTTCCTTTGGACTGAGCCAGGATCTGAGTATCAGCAAGAAAGAGGCGGCGGAGTATATCGAGCAGTATTTTGCCACCTATCCCAGGGTCAAGGAGTATCTGGACAGACTGGTGGCGGATGCCAAAGAAAAGGGCTATATCACCACTATGTACGGCAGGCGCAGGCCTATTCCGGAGCTTGCTTCCTCCAATTTCATGCAGCGATCCTTTGGAGAGCGGGTGGCCATGAACAGCCCCATCCAGGGCACTGCGGCGGATATCATCAAGATCGCCATGATCCGGGTTTGGAAAAAGCTGCGGCAGGCGGGTTTATCCTCTCGGCTTATTTTACAGGTGCATGACGAGTTGGTTATTGAGACCCGCCAGGAGGAAGTGGAACAGGTGCGCCGGATTCTGGAGGAGAGCATGAAGCAGGCAGCGCAGCTTGCGGTGCCCCTGGAGGTGGATCTGCACACGGGAGAGAACTGGTACGAGGCTCACTGACATTGCTAAAATGAGTTCCTTACAGGTATGCTAAATGGTCAAACAGCGGTATCAACAGGAGAATTTCCTATGTGGGTATCGGAAACAGGACAGTATGTTGATGACGGCATTTTCTTTGGCAGATACCGTAAAGGAAAAATAAAACTATAAATTCCAGAATGTCGGAGAGTTATAGAGAATTTGTATCAGGGGGCAGACAGATGCGTTTGATCGGGATAACCGGCGGTGTGGGGGCCGGAAAGTCAACTATATTGGAGTATATCAAGGATCACTACCTCTGCCGGATCTATCTGGCGGACGAGGTGGCCCATGTGGTCAAGGAGCCGGGCCAGCCTTGTTATAAGGCGCTGGTGGAGCTGCTGGGGCAGGAGATTCTGGGGAAAGACGGGCAGATCCACAAGGGAAGAATGGCGGAGAAAATATTCCGGGATGAAAACCTGCTGGAACAGGTAAACGCCATTGTCCACCCCGCCGTACAGGAGTTCTTGCTGGAGAAAATCCGGGAGGCCAGGCAGGAGGGACGGACAGAACTGTTTTTCATCGAGGCGGCTTTGCTGATCGAATGCGGCTATGGGGACATTGTGGATGAGATGTGGTATATCTACGCCGAAGAAGGTATGCGCAGACAGCGGCTTTGGGAGAGCCGGGGGTACAGTCCGGAGAAGATTGAGCAGATTATGGGCAGCCAGCTGACGGAAGAAGCGTTCCGGGCAGGCAGTGATTTTGTCATAGATAACAGTGGGGCGCCGGAGGAAAGTTTTCGGCAGATACGCAGGAGGCTGGAGGGTTACACATGGCGGCAGTAGAGGGTAGAGAACTGGTATTCGGACTGGATATCGGCACCAGAAGTATCGTGGGCACAGTGGGGTATAAGGATGGCACCCGGTTTCATATCATAGCCCAGCGGGAAAAAGAGCATGAGACCCGTGCCATGCTGGACGGGCAGATTCATGACATCGGTAAAGTGGGCGCCACCATTGCGGAGGTGAAAAGTCTGCTGGAACAGGATCTGGGCCGCAAACTGACCCAGGTGTGTATCGCCGCCGCAGGCCGTGTGCTGCGGACGGTTACCACATCTGTGGAGTATGCCTATGGCACGGAAAGGGAGATCAGCAGCGAGGATATCTATGCGCTGGACACCATGGGCGTGGAGCAGGCGTATGAGGAATTTACTAAAACCAACGATACGGATATGCAGTTTTATTGTGTGGGTTACACCGCCATGCGTTATTACCTGAACGGTTATCCCATGGGCAATCTGGAAGGCCATAAAGCCAAGACCACGGGGGTGGACTTGATTGCCACTTTCCTGCCGGATGATGTGGTGGACGGCCTATATAAGGCGGTGGGAGTGGCCGGACTACAGGTGGCCAATCTGACGTTGGAGCCCATAGCGGCTATCCAGGTGGCCATTCCGGAGAAATTCCGTATGCTGAATCTGGCGCTGGTGGATGTGGGGGCCGGAACCAGCGATATCTCCATCACCAAGGAGGGCGCCATCACCGCGTACGGTATGATCCCCATTGCAGGGGACAGCCTGACAGATATCCTGGTGCAGCACTGCCTGGTGGATTTTGAGACGGCGGAACAGATTAAGCGGAAAATAGGCGAGGAAGAAATTATAGAGTATACGGACATCCTGGGACTGTCCCAGAGTATCACTTCCGGGGAGGCCCGGGAACTGCTGCAGGAAAATATCAACAGGATGACCAGGGAGGTGGCTGACTGCATCCGGGAACTGAACGGGGAGAAACCTGTCAGCGCCGTGTTTGTGGTGGGCGGAGGCGGTATGATTCCCGGCTACACCCAGGCGCTGGCGGAGCAGCTAGGAATAGCCAGAGAGCGTGTGGCTATCCGGGGCCAGGAGGTCATGCAGGCCATCAGTTTTGACATGGAGAACGCCCGCAAGGACTCTTTGATGGTGACTCCCATCGGCATCTGCCTGAGTTACTATGAGCAGAGCAACAACTTTATCTTCGTGGGCTTTAACGATCAGAGGGTGAAACTCTATGATAACGGCAGGCTATCCGTGGTGGATGCGGCTATAGCGGCGGGCTTCCCCAACGAGAACCTGTTCCCCAGGAGGGGGGCGGCGATAGAGTACACCGTGGACGGCAGGAGCCGTATGGTGCGGGGCGAGCAGGGGGAGGCCGCCGTGATCACCGTCAACGGGCAGGAGGCGGATATCCACACCCGGATCCAGAACGGTGACAAGGTGGTGTTGGTGCCCTCCACGGCGGGGGAGGCTGCTCATCCGATGCTGGACAGACTGCCGGAGATGGAGCAGCAGATACATATCACCATGTGCGGCATTCGGATCGCGCTGCCCAGGCTGGCCTATGTGAACGGTGAACAGCGGCTGGGTTCCTATGAGATACGGGACGGGGATGAGATTGTCATCCGAAACTGGTATACGGTGGAACAGATAGCCCAGTATGCGGATATTCCCCTGCAGGGGCGGATCCTGGTCAACGACACCCCCGCCAAAGCGGACACAAGAGTGTATGAGGGCTTTGATGTGAAATTTGCGGAGGAAGGCGGCGAGGACGAAGCGGGAGAGGAAATTGACTGGCGGCAGTATGGGGAGACCGACGAGTTATCGGCGGATAGGTATGTGGAACCGGGGGAGGACGCAGACGGCCCCGGGCATATCATGGAAGGCGCTTCGACGGCTCCTGGCGATCCTATGGTTCAAGGACTGGCACAGGAGGGGGGAACAGACACCGCCGCCGCGGGAAATCCCGATATAGCAGGGACAGTGAACAGCACAGTCACAGTGGGAAATTCCGATATAGCAGGGACAGTGCACAGTGCAGTCACAGTGGGAAATTCCGGTACAGCGGGGACAGTGCCCGGCGCTGCCCGGACAGGGAACTCTGCGGATGCCGTCAGCGGACAGCAGGCCCAGCCGGACGGAGACTTACAGGTGGTGGTGAACGGACAGCCGGTGGCGCTTCGAGGCAAGAAAGAATATGTCTTTGTGGATGTATTTGATTTCTATGAATTTGATCTGAGCAATTCCCGGGGCAGAAGTATTGTGACACTGCTCAACGGCCGCCCGGCTCAGCATTTTGAGACGCTGCACCAGGGCGATGCGATTAGTATTTATTGGCAGTAAGGTCCGGGGAGCGGAAAGATATTTTGATATAAGGTTTTTGGGCAGGAGCGTTTTGGCAGTTGCCTAAAATAACAGTTATGGTTTGCGTATTTTATAGTAAACGACATAACAGATTTCTAATGTCGCTTACTATATAGAATGAACAGGAGGAGACGGGGCATTCCCCGAAAGATAAAAGATTATGAGGATGTGCAGTATTGCAAGCGGGAGCAGCGGCAACTGTGTCTATGTGGGCTCGGATGCCACGCACCTGCTGGTTGACGTGGGGATCAGCGGGAAAAAGACGGAGAGCGGCTTGGAGGAACTGGGGATCAGCGGTGGGGATCTGGACGGTATTTTGATTACCCACGAACATGCGGATCATATCAGCGGATTGGGCGTTCTGGCCCGCAAATACGAGATACCGATCTATGCCACCAGGGGGACCATAGAGGCCGTCAGGCAGATGAAATCCATGGGCAGCATAGATCAGGAACTATGGGTGGAAGTGAAGGAAGACCAGCGTTTTACCATCAAGGATCTGACTGTGAATCCCCTGCGGATCAGCCATGACGCGGCCCAGCCGGTGGCTTACCGCATCAGCTATGGCAGCAAGCGGGTGGCGGTGTGTACGGATCTGGGAGTCTACAACGACTATACGGTGGAATGTTTAAAAGGTCTGGACGCCATTCTGCTGGAGGCCAATCACGATGTGAACATGCTCCAGGTGGGACCTTATCCCTATCCGCTGAAACAGAGAATCCTGGGCAGTCGCGGACATCTGTCCAACGAAAATTCCGGCAGGCTGCTCTGCCGGATTCTGCATGACGGTCTGAAATATATCTCTCTGGGGCATCTGAGCCAGGACAACAATCTGCCGGAACTGGCCTATGAGACGGTGCGCATGGAGATTTCTCTGGGAGACAATCCATACAAGGCGGAAGATTTTCAGATCCAGGTGGCCAGACGCAGCGAACTTTCACCGGTGATGGTAGTATAACAGATAAGATATTGAAATGAAGAAATAGCTTGCTTTTGCAGGCTATTCGTATTATGATACAAATTATAAAAAGAGCAGGAGTCTGTCGGCAGGAAAGAGGTAACTATATGAAAAAGGCAATTATTACAGTGGTAGGCAAGGACACGGTGGGTATTATCGCCAGGGTATGTACATATTTGGCTGAGAACAGGGTGAATATACTGGACATTTCCCAGACCATCGTGCAGGATTATTTTAATATGATGATGATCGTAGATATCAGCAATATGACCGGGCAGTATGGGGATATGGTGGACGACCTGGAGAAGCTGGGACAGGAGATCGGCGTGTCGGTAAAGTGTCAGAAGGAAGAGATATTTGATCAGATGCACAGAATCTAAAGGGAACGGCAGAGGAAAGTTTGAATGTTTCACATTCAAATACTGATTGGTGCAATATTGCAGGCGAAGCCAGCGATATGCAGGAATAAGGAAAGTTTGGGCAATGTAGAAAGAGGTAATTATGATCAATATATATGAAGTGGCAGAAACCAATGAGATGATTGAAAAAGAGAATCTGGACGTGCGCACCATCACCATGGGCATCAGCCTGCTGGACTGCATTGATGCGGACTTAAAGCGTCTCAACGAGAAGATTTACCAGAAGATCTATGAGTCTGCCAGGGATCTGGTGAAAACGGGAGAGCAGATTTCCAGGGAGTACGGTATTCCTATTGTCAATAAGCGGATCTCCGTGACACCCATCGCATTGGTGGGAGCGGCGTCCTGCAGGACACCCCAGGACTTTGTGGGCATCGCCAACACGCTGGACAAGGTGGCCCATGAAGTGGGAGTGAATTTCATCGGAGGCTATTCCGCCCTGGTCAGCAAGGGAATGACACCTGCGGAGGAGATGCTAATCCGTTCCATTCCCCAGGCTTTGGCTGCCACGGAGAGGGTATGCAGTTCGGTGAACGTGGGCTCCACCAAGACAGGCATCAATATGGACGCAGTGAAGCTGATGGGGGAGGTCATCAAGGAGACGGCGGAATATACCAAAGAGCAGGATTCTCTGGGCTGCGCAAAGCTGGTGGTATTCTGTAATGCGCCGGATGATAATCCCTTTATGGCGGGTGCCTTTCACGGCGTGACTGAGGCGGATCGTATTATCAATGTAGGCGTCAGCGGTCCCGGTGTAGTCAAAACTGCCCTTGAGAGGGTTCGGGGGGAGAATTTTGAGGTGCTGTGCGAGACTATCAAAAAGACGGCATTCAAAGTGACCCGTGTGGGACAGCTGGTGGCAAGGGAGGCGTCCCAGAGGCTGGGTGTGCCCTTCGGCATCGTGGATCTGTCCCTGGCGCCCACCCCGGCCATCGGCGACAGTGTGGCGGATATCCTCTGCGAGATGGGCCTGGAGTACGCAGGCGCACCGGGAACCACCGCTGCCTTGGCACTGTTGAATGACCAGGTAAAAAAGGGAGGTGTCATGGCCTCCTCCTATGTGGGGGGCTTAAGCGGCGCATTCATCCCGGTCAGCGAGGACCAGGGCATGATCGACGCGGTGACGGCCGGGGCGCTGAGCCTGGAGAAGTTGGAGGCCATGACCTGTGTATGCTCGGTGGGGCTGGACATGATTGCCATTCCCGGGGTCACCAGGGCCACCACCATCTCCGGCATCATTGCGGACGAGATGGCCATCGGCATGGTCAATCAGAAGACCACAGCCGTTCGGATTATCCCGGTTATCGGCAAGGGCGTGGGTGAGACTGTGGAGTTTGGCGGCCTGCTGGGCCACGCGCCGATAATGCCGGTAAACGGTTTTTCCTGTGATGGTTTTGTGGACAGGGGGGGGCGCATACCCGCGCCGATCCACAGTTTTAAGAATTGATATGGCATAGACGATAATATTGAAATCCGGATGACAGACTGTCTCAGCGTGTCATCCGGATTTTTGCATGGGGAAGCATTTTTGTTTAGACCACAATCATCGGTCTGGTATACTCGTGGTACATCTTATGGCCGGACTTGGCGGCCTGGATGCTGCTATAGATATCGGTGATCTGCATCTCCTGCTGGAACATAGGGACCCCTCCCTGGGGCAGGAGCTTGTCCGCGTCGGCCATCTTGGTGATCAACGGGATAGAGGTATTTTGGTCGATGGCGGTCAGCAGGGGCTTGGCATCCTGCCTGAAGCCCAGCAGCCGGGCATAGGACACGGAGTCCTGATTGTCTATGTAAAACTGCATATTGTCCTTGGTAATATTCAGGAGAATGTGCAACAGACAGCGGCTGATGCGGGTGTAGGTCATATCCTTGGACTTCAAAAGGTCGCAGAACTCGCTGAAAGTGGTAAACTGATATACATATTTGCGGATCTTGTCTGACAGATCCGGTGTGACATCCAGATAATCGGTATAGCCCTTAGCCTGCTCCGACAACAGTTTATAGTGCAGCAGAGTCGAAAAATCATCCTGGAATAAGGGAGATTCCTGAGAAAAATAATCTGTCAGCACACGGTATGCCTCCTCCGGCATCTGGGAACTGAGTTCCTCAATGCTGCGGTTGCTCTGTATCGCCTGGCGCAGTGCCCTGGCGGAACTCATGAAATATCCCAGACGCCGATCCCGGTAGTCGGATCCGACCCGGCGGATATTGACGGGGCGGATCAGGCTGCGGCGGCGGTGCAGTGCCTTTATGTATTCGATCCCCAGAATATTGTTGGGGCTGGTAACCACTGATATGTCAGCGGCCAGTTGTGGATATGCGATAACCAGCGCATTGGAACGGGCGGTGGGATAGGAATATCCCAGCTTGAGCTTTTCCAGCAGAACTTTTTTATACGGCTCCGGCTCTTCCAAAAAAATATCCGCAAACTGAGACAGGAACTGTATGTCTGAACATTCACTGCCGAAACACAGATAATCCACCATGCCGAGGTGATCCAGCATGGAGATGGCTCCTCGGGCAAAATACTCTGCGCTGCCTGCGGCAAAGCAGGCGGGCAGTTCCAACACCAGATCGGCGCCGCAGGAGAGTGCGGCCCTGGCACGGGCATACTTATCTATCAGCGCCGGATCTCCCCGCTGCACGAAATTGCCACTCATGACAACGATGACATAGTCGGCATTTGTGAGCAGGCGGGCCTGTTTTAAATGATATGCATGTCCAAGATGGAAAGGATTATATTCCGCAATAACAGCACATACTTTCATGATGATATCCTGTCCTTTCTTAATTTGACTTGATGAAATATACTAAATAACGTTAACAAAATCAGGGACACTATGTGAAAAAAATAACAGGCAGTGTAAGTGTTTACATACACATAAAAATCACGTTTTTGTGCAATGCGGAAAGAACTTTTGTACTCCAAAATATACAATTTAACGCATATTGGTGCTTGTTAAATTTTTCTATCTCTAGTATAATATAAAAATGAACATTTGTTAAGCCAAATTTTGAATTTTATAAAAATTTATAAAAAGATTGCGGCAATTCCGCAGGAAGGAGAGAATATGTCATATATTGACACAATTAAAGCGCGGGCGAGGCTCGACAAGAAAACCATTGTGCTGCCGGAGACCACTGACAAGAGAACTCTGATCGCAGCGGCGAAGATTATGGAAGAGGGTATTGCAAACATCATCATGATCGGTGACGAGGAGAAGATCATGGATGGCGCAGGCTGGCTGGAGGTGGATCTGACCGGCGTGGAAGTGATCAATCCCAAGACCACGGACAAGCTGGATGCCTATGTGAATCTTCTGTATGAAACCAGGAAAGCCAAGGGTATGACGCCTGAGAAGGCGAGAGAGATTCTGCTGAGCGATCCTTTAACTTTTGGAATTGTTATGGTAAAGGCCAACGATGCGGACGGCATGGTGGCCGGTGCCTGCCACTCCACGGCTGACACCCTGCGTCCGGCGCTGCAGATCCTGAAGACGGCTCCCGGCGTAAAGCTGGTGTCTGCCTTTTTTGTGATGGATACTCAGTTCAAGGATCAGGGAGAGGACGGTACGTTTATCTTTGCCGACTGCGGTTTGAATCAGGATCCCACGGCGGAGGAACTGGCGGCCATCGCCGAGACATCCTCCAGAAGCTTTAAGAGTCTTGTGGGTCCCAAGCCTGTAATCGCCATGCTCAGCCATTCCACCAAGGGCAGCGCCAAGCATGCGCTGGTTGACAAGGTGGTGGAGGCCACCCGGATTGCTCATGAACAGTATCCTCAGTTGACTCTGGACGGTGAACTGCAGGTGGATGCGGCGCTGGTTCCCGGCGTAGCCAAGTCCAAGGCTCCCGGCAGCAGCGTGGGCGGCAGAGCCAATGTACTCATTTTCCCCAATCTGGATGCGGGCAACATCGGCTACAAGCTGGTGCAGAGGCTGGGCGGCGCGGAAGCCTATGGTCCTATGCTGCAGGGTATTGCCAAGCCCGTCAACGATCTGTCCCGCGGATGCTCCTGGCAGGATATCGTGGGCGTGGTTGCGCTGACGGCAGTGCAGGCACAGCTGGTATAGGGGAAATTACTGACGAACACTAAGATTTTCTAAATCCTGCACGGCGCATATGGTGTAATCGGGCATCATGTGCCGTGCGGGAAGGAAAAGCTAACCGTTTGTGAGTATAATGTGATTTGAGAGGAAGAAACATGGTTGCGTTGATCGCTGCTTGCGCAAAAAATCAGGTAATCGGGGAAAAGGGCCGTATCCCGTGGAGAATAAAGGGTGAACAGAAGCGATTCAGGGGATTGCAGGAGAGATTCCGTATACTTATGTAACATACACAAAGAGGTAATAATGTCAGCCCGCTGTATAATAAAGGCATTAATAATTGTAAATGGAAAGGAAGTCATGTTATGAATATTTTAGTGATTAACTGTGGGAGTTCTTCCCTGAAATTTCAGCTGATAAATTCCGAGTCGGAGCAGTGCATTGCAAAGGGTCTGTGTGAGCGTATTGGCATTGACGGCAGCCAGATCACCTACACTCCGGCGGGCGGGGAGAAGGAATTGAACGTGACCCCCATGCCGGATCACACCGAGGCTATCCGCCTGGTGCTGGAGGCGCTGACCAACGAGAAGACAGGTGTGGTAAAGAGCCTGGACGAAATAGGTGCCGTGGGCCACAGGGTGGTACATGGCGGCGAGAAGTTTGCCCAGTCTGTGATCATTGACAACGAGGTGTTGGCGGCCATAGAGGCTTGCAATGATTTGGCTCCTCTGCACAATCCCGCCAATCTGATCGGCATAGATGCCTGCCGGAAGCTGATGCCCAGCACACCCATGGTGGCTGTGTTTGACACTGCTTTCCATCAGACCATGCCTCAGGAAGCCTATATGTATGGCCTGCCTGCGGAGTATTATGAGAAATATAAGATTCGTCGTTATGGTTTCCACGGCACCAGCCATTCCTATGTCTCCAAGAGGGCGGCGCAGGTGCTGGGTGTGCCCTATGAGTCCCTGAAGACCATCGTGTGCCATCTGGGTAACGGAGCCAGCGTATCTGCGGTAAAGAACGGCAAGTGTGTGGATACCTCCATGGGCCTTACTCCTCTGGAAGGCTTGATCATGGGCACACGCAGCGGCGATATCGATCCTGCTATCATTGAGTTTCTGGCACACAAAGAGAATAAGAGTATCGACGAGATCATGAGCATCCTGAACAAGAAATCCGGTGTGCTGGGCCTGTCCAATAACCTGTCCTCCGATTTCCGGGATCTGGAGGATGGCTATCACAAGGGAGATACCTATGCCACCTGTGCCATGAAAACTTTCGCCTACCGTGTGGCAAAATACATTGGCGCATATACTGCGGCCATGAACGGCGTGGACCTGATCTGCTTCACTGCGGGCGTGGGTGAGAACGCCGCCCTGGTGAGAACAATGATTTGCGAGTATCTGGGTTATCTGGGCGTGACCCTGGATCAGGAAGCCAACGGAAAGCGAGGCGAGGATATCGTGATCAGCACTCCGGATTCCCGCACCAAGGTTATGGTGATTCCCACCAACGAGGAACTGGCCATCGCCAGAGAGACTGTGCGGCTGGTGTAAACGTCACCGCAGGGTATGCTTTAGGGGGGAACTGGTATGGGAAGATATGTAAAAGATATTCGGCTCGGACTGCCGGAGGATGAAGTGCAGAACGTCATACAGCGGTTCCTCAGTACAAACAATTTTGTGCTGAACTAATGATGGCAGTTTCTAAAATGATATGATTCCTATAAAAAGTACTTGACACATATGTAAACTAGGAGTAATATAATAAAAACTAAATAGCGGAACACAAACCGTTGAAGTGGAGATAAAAGCAGTAAGTGCGCTTACAGAGAGACCGGGTGCTGAGAAAGGTTGGAGATGCAGGCTGCTAAATGGACCACTGAGGGCATGAGGAAAGGCGCAGTTTTGCTGGCCGAGTATTTCATGACGTGCGCATACGTCAGTTGCAAGGGATATGTTGGTATCCTGAAAGAGCATGTTGTCATAACATGAATCAAGGTGGCACCGCGGGGAATTGTATATTTGCCCGTCCTTGACAGAGAGTATATCTGTCAAGGGCGGTTTTTTTGTGCGGTGAAGCTGTCCTGCAAAGTTCGGAAGTAAAACTTCCAAATACGCATTAACACAGTATCGCAGGCACGACCTGCGATATGCAGGGAAGAGGAAGTTTGGAAGTAAAACTTCCAAATACTGATTGGTGCAGTATCGCAGGCAAAGCCAGCGATATGCATGTAGAGGAAAGTTTGGATGTGAAAAATGGAGGACAAAAATATGAAGATCAGGCTCAACCTTAGAGGAAGTAAGGCAGATCATGGCGGAGGGGGAGTATGGTGTAATTCCTGTCAGCACAGAGATATACTCCGACAGTACAACGCCGATTGAGGTGCTGCGCAAGCTGAAGGTGGTCAGCAGACATGTCTATCTGCTGGAGAGCGCGGAGGCGGACAAAAAGTAGGAAAAGAGGAGAAAAAGATGATCGGAGAAGCAATTATCCAACTGGCAAAGAAGGAAGATATCGGCTATGAGATGGCCAAGGCAGTTATGAACGAGATCATGAGCGGGGAAGCTTCGGATGTGCAGAAGAGCGCATATCTCACAGCTCTGTCCATGAAAGGGGAGACCATCGAGGAGATCACCGGCTCAGCGAAGGAGATGCGTCGTCATGCCACCAGGCTGCTTCATGAGCAGGACGTGCTGGAGATTGTGGGGACCGGAGGGGATGGATCCAATTCCTTTAACATTTCCACCACGGCGTCCCTGGTAATCTCCGCCGCAGGTGTGCCGGTGGCAAAACACGGCAACCGGGCGGCCAGTTCCAAGTCCGGGGCGGCAGACTGCCTGGAGGCTTTGGGGGTCAATATTGCGCTGGAGCCGGAGCAGAGCCTGAAGCTGTTGAACAAAATAAATATTTGTTTCCTGTTTGCCCAGAAATATCACAGTGCCATGAAGTATGTGGGGCCTATCCGCAGGGAGTTGGGTATCCGCACAGTATTCAATATTCTGGGACCTCTGACCAACCCGGCAGGCGCCAACATGGAGGTACTGGGAGTTTACGATGAGTCGTTAGTGGAGGTGTTGGCGGAGGTGCTTAGGAACCTGGGAGTGACCAGAGGCATGGTGGTGTATGGACAGGATAAGCTGGATGAGATATCGGTGTGCGCTCCCACCACCATATGCGAGATTCGGGATAAGCAGTTGAAGAAGTATATAATCACACCGGAGCAGCTGGGCTTAAAGACATATGAGAGAGGACAGCTGCTGGGAGGCACAGCCGCGGAGAACGCCGCCATCACCAGAGCCGTCTTAAGCGGGCAGGAACAGGGAGCCAAGAGGGACGCGGTGGTGATCAATGCTGCGGCAGGATTATATGTGGCAGATAAGGCGGCTGACCTTCAGACCGGCATTAATCTCGCGCAGGAACTCATCGACAGCGGCAGGGCCATGGAGCAGCTGGAGAAATTTGTGAAGTATTCCCAAGAATATGCGGAACTCTAGACAGCATATCCTCGCACAGCCCAGAGGGATGCTTAAAAGTGTGATAATATTCATCACCGGTCATTATTTGTGTGAATCGGCTGCGGCCGGACTATATCGGCTTTGTGTTCTGGCCTAAGAGCAGACGGTTTCTGGGCAGAGCCCAGGCAGCGCGGCTGAAGGCGCTGCTTTCCCCTGCAGTTCAGGCGGTGGGTGTTTTTGTGGATATGCCTGTGGAAGAGGTGGCGGGACTGCTGAGGGACGGCATTATTGATTTGGCCCAGCTTCACGGGGGAGAATCGGAAGAAGATATCCGTTATCTCCAGGAGGTGACTGGCAGGCCGGTGATCAAGGCTGTCAGAGTGCGCAGCCGGTATGACGTGGAGGCATGGCTTGACAGTGCCGCGGATTATCTGCTCTTTGACAGCGGTATGGGCAGTGGTCGGACTTTTGACTGGAATCTGCTGGAGGGCGTAACCCGGCCGTATTTTCTGGCCGGAGGGTTGGGACTGGACAATCTGGAACAGGTGCTTGTCCGCGTTGGCCCCTACGGCGTAGATTTAAGTTCATCCCTGGAGACAGAAGGGCATAAGGACCCGGAGAAGATACGCCGGGTGATGGAGCTAGTGCGTGGCTGAAGAGCGGCCGGAAGAGCAGATGCGGAATTATAATAGGAGGAATGACTATGAGCAAAGGACGTTACGGCATTCACGGCGGTCAGTATGTTTCGGAGACGCTGATGAATGAATTGATCCATCTGGAAGAGAGTTATGAACATTATAAGAAGGACCCGGAATTCCAGCGGGAACTACAGACCCTGCTGAATGAATATGCAGGCAGACCGTCTCTGTTGTACTATGCGGAGAAGATGACAAAGGATCTGGGAGGAGCCAGGATCTACCTCAAGAGGGAGGATCTGAATCATACCGGTTCCCACAAGATCAACAATGTGCTGGGCCAGGCGCTGCTGGCCAAAAGGATGGGCAAGACCCGTATCATCGCCGAGACGGGGGCGGGCCAGCACGGTGTGGCCACAGCCACGGCCGCCGCCCTGTTGGGTATGGAGTGCGAGATATACATGGGGGAGGAGGACACCGTCCGCCAGGCGCTGAACGTGTACCGCATGGAGCTTCTGGGAGCGAAGGTACACCCTGTCACCAGCGGTACCCGGACGCTGAAAGACGCGGTAAATGCCTGTATGAGGGAGTGGACGAACCGGGTGGAGGACACGCTGTATGTACTGGGTTCCGTCATGGGGCCTCATCCTTTCCCCATGATTGTGAGGGATTTCCAGAGCGTCATCAGCCGGGAGGCCAGGCAGCAGATTCTGGAGAAGGAAGGGCGCCTTCCGGCGGCAGTGGTGGCCTGCGTGGGCGGCGGCAGCAACTCCATGGGTATGTTTTACAATTTTATTGAGGATAAAGATGTGGAGCTCATTGGCTGCGAGGCAGCGGGAAAAGGTGTGGACACGGCCTTGACAGCGGCCACCATCGCCACCGGCAGTCTGGGCATTTTCCATGGCATGAAGTCCTATTTCTGTCAGGATGAATATGGGCAGATTGCGCCGGTGTATTCCATCTCCGCAGGGCTGGACTATCCGGGTATCGGGCCGGAACATGCCCATCTCCACGACATCGGCAGGGCCCGGTATGTGCCCGTCACCGACGATGAGGCGGTGGATGCCTTTGCCTATATGGCCAGGACGGAGGGAATTATCTGTGCTGTGGAAAGCGCCCACGCGGTGGCCCATGTGAGAAAGATGGCGAAAAACTATAGCCCGGACCAGAGCATTATTATATGCCTCTCAGGCCGCGGGGACAAGGATGTGGCGGCAATTGCCAGATACAGGGGGGTGAATCTTCATGAGTAAATTACAGAGTAATCAGATCAGCAGGGTATTTCAGACACCTAATCACAAGGCGTTTATTACCTTTTTGACGGCGGGAGACCCCACGCCGGACTGCACCGTGAAGTACATTCAGGAGATGGTGCGGGCGGGTGCGGATTTAATTGAGATAGGCATTCCTTTTTCCGATCCCACTGCGGAGGGGGTGGTGATCCAGGACGCCAATATCCGGGCGCTCCAGGGGGGAATGACCACGGACGGCGTTTTTGAAATCGTGAAGCAAGTGCGGAAACAGGCCGGAGACTGCGCCGCAATTCCTCTGGCATTTATGACTTATGCCAATCCGGTGTTTCACTATGGCTGTGAACGATTTTTTGCCCAGTGTGAGGAACTACGCGTGGGCGCTGTCATTGTTCCCGATCTTCCCTATGAGGAGAAGCAGGAGATGGAGGGAGCGGCAAGGGCTCACAACGTGGCGCTGGTCTCCATGATTGCCCCCACTTCCCGGGAGCGGATTCAGATGATTGCCCGGGAGGCCAGCGGCTTTATCTATGTGGTTTCCTCCATGGGGGTCACCGGTGTGCGCAGTGAGATCAGCACCGATCTGGAATCCATGGTGGAGAGTATACGCCAGGTGACGGATGTGCCCTGTGCCATCGGTTTTGGCATCAGCACTCCCGAACAGGCCAGACATATGGCCCAGATTTCTGACGGGGCCATCGTGGGCAGCGCCATTGTGAAAATCATCGCCCGGAACGGAGAACAGGCGGGTCCTGCCATATATGAGTATGTGAAAAGCATGAAAGAGGCCGTGTCCCAGGCGTGAAATCCCTTTAGCCTTCCATTTTGGAGGGCTATTATTATAGATATTTACAGGCTGTCCGGGTATACTCCTCCTATAATATACAGTTCATGACTGCAATATAGAACCAATACATGTCTGAGGATATAATGTGCGGGCTTCTATCCTTGGATGGGAATTTCTATCTGCACAATATAGTCCTCTATTTGGTCTATGACGGTTTCATTGATTCCTTTTTCATAAGAATAGCCGGACAGAGTCAGGCCCTGGTTTTGGGCATAATGAAGGATTTCCTGATACCGTAGGGGGAGTCTGTCCCAGTTCCCTTTGTGGAAAGCTCTCAGGTATTTTCCCTTTGGCTGTATATGCAGGCCGCTTTTGTGGTCAAGGCGGGGAATTTCGATGAATAGTTTGGTGTAATTGTCAAAATGGCCTTCAAGCAGGCTGGCCACGGGGAGCATGGAACCGTAGGAGGCATCGTGAAGGCGGCCAAGCTGGAATCTGGCCGTTTCTGCGGTGATCAGTTCCACTTCTTTATCAAAGGTTATACTCTGGTCTATGTCTATCGTCACCAGGCAGTGTTCTGCTTTGTCCACAATGCTTATTTCCGATAAATCCATGGTCAGGAGGGTGACCATGTTCTGGCGGTGGTTGGATAAAGTTTTTCTGACCGCCTCCAGGTGCATGAGCTGTAAGTCCAATTCTGCGATTTTTTCATCCAGGAGGCATTTCAGGTTTGCGGCGGAGCGGTTTTTCATGAAATTCTGGATTTCAGGGATGGATACGTCCAGTTCCCGCAGCAGGAGGATTGTTTCCAGTATGGGACTCTGGTGGTAATTGTAAAAGCGGTATCCGTTTTGGGGATGGATGTAGGCAGGACCAAACAGACCGATTTCATCATACCACATCAGTGTTTTTTTGTTAATGCCATGGAGCGCGGCAAATTGCCCGATGGTAAGAAGCTTGTTTTTTTCACTCATTTTTCGTCTCCTGAAAATTTTTTAAGCGGAAAATAATTATTTTCCGGCTGACTGTTGACCATACAGTTACTGTATGGTCTATGATACTATGCACAGGGAACAAACACAAGGCCAAATCGAAATCAGGAGGAAAAAATATGGAAAATCAAAATGCATATCAGAAACCTGTAACACTTAGAAATGTTTTAAAGTTTGCCGTGCCTACTATTGCCATGACGGTATTTATGTCTTTTTACACAATGGTCGACGGTTTGTTTGTATCAAACCTGATCGGCACGAACGCGCTCTCGGCGATCAATCTAACTGCACCGGTTATCCAGCTTGTCACTGCTGTTTCCACCATGCTTGCCACAGGGGGGAGCGCAGTCATCATGAAAAAGATGGGGGAGGGCAAGAGTGAGGAGGCGAAGGAAGATTTTACTTCCCTGATCCTGGTGAATGTACTGGTGGGGGCCCTTATGTGCTTTCTTGGGTATATGACCATGGGGCATTTCTTCGCGGGAATGAATCTTTCGGCGGATGTGGAGAGGTATTGTGTGGAATATTTAAGCTGTTATCTGCTGTTTACGATTCCTATTCTGTTGATGAACAATTTTACCCTGTACATGATAGCAAGTGAGAAGGCAGCTTTATCCCTTGCCTGTTCGGTGACGGGCGGTGTGTTGAATATGGCGCTTGACTATGGGTTTATTGCTGGATTTGGCATGGGGATCAACGGCGCGGCTATTGCGACCGGTCTGGGGTATTCCGTGACGGCTGTTGTGGGCCTGGCAGTCTTTTGCCGAAAAAAGAACCTGTTACATTTCAAGAAGCCGGTATTCCGATTTAAGGTTCTTGTAGATGCCGCTACAAACGGTTGTTCTGAGATGGCGACCGCACTTGTCACCGGGATTATTACGATGATGTTCAACTGGACGATGCTTCATTACGTTGGGGAGAACGGTGTTGCGGCTGTCACCATTATCATGTATGTGTTGATGTTTGCCAGTTCCCTTTATACGGGATATTCCTACGGGGTGGCACCCATGCTGAGCTTTTATCATGGGGAACAGAATTTTGAAAAACTGAAAAAGCTGGTGGGGATCAGCATGAGAGTGATTGCCGTTATCTCCGGAATTATGGCTGCTGCCTCTTTTGGACTGACAAGACCGCTGGTATCTGTCTTTGCCCGTTCGGATAACCCGGTGTATGCGCTGGCGGTATCGGGAAACAGGATATGTACGATTGCTTTGCTTTTTATCGGGTTTAATATTTTTGCCAGCGGGATGTTTACTGCGTTGTCTAATGGGATTGTGTCGGCCATCCTTGCATTTTCCAGGTCATTTGTGTTTATGTTGATCACCATGATTGTTTTTCCTATGCTCCTGGGCGTGAATGGCATCTGGCTGGCAACGCCGGCGGCAGAGTTGATGGCCCTTGCCCTGTCTGCTTTCATGTTCCTGAAATATAGAAAAAGGCTTGGGTACTGAGAAAGTACAGGGTTATAGCGATGCTTTTATGGTACTCATGATGGTTATATTGACTTGAACAGCGACTTATGGTAATATTTGAATGATATAAATGCACAGGAGTTGGAGTTGAGGTACAAAACGCAGGTGGCGGCTGTCAATATCAGGCACTTTTTGAACGAGTCGCCTCTGCTGGATGGCGGGCACATAGGAGATGGGGGGCCGCTTAAATCCCACAACGAATTTTGCCGCATTGGACAAAGACGAAATAATTGGTACCCACAGGAGGATAATATGATTGTTTTAATTACAGGCGCGTCCCACACAGGCAAGACAATGCTTTCACAGAGACTGCTGGAGAAGTATAAATATCCCTATCTTTCTATAGACCACTTGAAGATGGGTCTTATCCGCAGCGGCCAGACAACACTCACTCCCGTAAGCGATGACATGGCACTGACAGATTATCTATGGCCCATTGTACGTGAAATGATAAAGACGGCCATTGAAAATGGGCAGAATCTCATTGTGGAGGGGTGCTATATTCCCTTTGAATGGGAGAAGGATTTTGAGGCGGAGTATTTAAGAGAGATCAAATACTATTGCCTGGTTATGAGCGAGAAATATATTGCGAATCACTTTGAATCCATTAAAAAATTCGCGAGCGTCATCGAAGAGCGTTTGGACGATGAGTACTGTACGCCGGAGACGGTGCGCAGGGATAACGCCCAGATGCTGGAGCAGTGCCTTAAATATGGTGCGGAGTATATTTTGATAGATGAAGAGTATCAGGTGGACATCAAGTTGTGAAACGATAAATAGATTAGGTTGTTCGATTTGAGGAGAATAAACCATGAGATATTTTCCTATATTACAGGAACTGTTTGAATCTGACACAGTTATTTTTCTGATTATTGGAATAGCTGTTTCTGTTTTTGCTGGTCTGCGGTTAAAAACCATAGGAAGTATACTATAGGAATTATATTCTGTTGTTTGTCGGAACAATTGCAATAGGATGGTGTGTCGGATTTATTATTAGTGCTCTGTTTCGATTGTTTAAAACTTTCAACTATCCCTCAACACAATAACACAGGTTTGAACGAAGCTTAACAACCCCGGCTAAACTCCATTTATGCGGGGTAAATGCAACGAGCCGGAGCGTTATATCGAAGAACGTCTGCGGGATGTTCTGGCCTATGCTGAACAGGAACAGATTCCGACGGAGAGAGTGGGTGCGCTGCTGCAGGAGTTAAGGGGACAGTAGGATTTTAGGAAAAAGTTGCTGGAGGAAAAGCTTATGATTATCGAAAACGAGTTTCCAATTTTAGAGTACAGCACGGAGTGCAGTGCGGTAATCAACCCCGCAAAAAGCGAGGAACCATTTCCGCGTCTGTGCGTTATGACTTTCTTTAGGGAAGTGCTGGAAGCTTTTTTGAAGAAATACCCCGGTGAGATCATTGGTACATATTTCTCCGAAATGAAAGAGTTTCCTGCCTACAGGCTCAGATATAAGGAGACGGACATTTGCGTGATTCAGGCCGTGGTGGCTTCCGGCTCCATTGCGATGATGACGGACTGGCTGTATGGAAAGGGCGTAGAGGTATTATTATGCTGTGGGGGCTGCGGCGTACTTGCCGATATTCCGGCGGGAGACATCATGATCCCGGTCCGGGCGCTGAGAGACGAGGGAGCTTCCTACAAATATCTACCGCCAAGCAAATATGTTGAAATACATAAAAAACCGGTGCAAATATTTAAGCAGGTGCTGGAAGATTATGGAATACCATACATTGAATGCACCACATGGACAACGGACGGCTTTTACCGGGAGACAAGGGACATGGTGGAGCACAGGATCAGTCAGGGCTGCCAGACGGTTGAGATGGAATGCGCCACCATGGCTGCGATAGCCCAATTTCGGAACAAAGTATTCGGCCAGCTGTTATACAGCGGGGATATTCTGGTTGGAACAGAAAAATATGACAATAGAAATTGGAATGAAAACTTATCAGCCAGAGAGACCATTTTCCAGATAACACTGGAGTCATTAATTCGGTTTGATAAATGACAGGGGCGTTCCCTGTCACTGTTTCCTGCACGCAAAAATTCCTGACACAATGACCTGTCCTGCAATCCTGCGTGCAAAATTCGACATTATCATGGAAGCAAACACCTCCTGTTTTAGATACACAGAAGTGATTCGCTCCGAACGGGAAAACATACGAAATATGATGCCAAAATCGTTTGTGCCGTTTGTCTACAGATTATTAATACCCTCAATCGTTCTTCAGCTTGCCTATAGTAAGTTCCCCCCCCCAAAACATTTTTCCGTCGTTAGGAAAATCTTAATAAAATCTCATCAAAAAAATAAAGAACCAACAGCAAAACCGTGATACAATACTGCTGGTTTGGTGCCAAAACTATAATAATTTGCTGTGAAGCAGCGTTTTAGACGAAAGGATTCTATCCAAGATGAAAAATAAAAAAATGTCGATTATCGCAGCCCTTGTAGCGGTATTCCTGATTATTGGGCTTGCGACGGCCTTTCTCACCTCGGCGGCAAAGCGGCCTAATCCCCAGCCCTCCCCGCCGGAAACTATGGAGCCAACCCCCGGCAGTACGACAGACCAAGAGAGCCAGAATATTACGGAACCTCCCTCTTCCACAGAGCGCTTTGAGGGGATGTATACCTTTTCTGTTCAGGTTGCCGAGGGTAGAGAATTAACAATAGCGTTGGATTCAACCGAACCCCAAAAAGACTACTTTTCTGTGAACCAAGTCCTGGTCTTTGAGGGGAAAGAACTGATACAGACCATTCTTCCGAAGGATGTTCCAGCAGTAGAGGATCATGCTTGGGTTGGTTTATATGTGAATCAGAATAGTGCAGTCGGAGAGCCAGATGTCCGTGATCTGAACTTTGATGGTGCGGAGGATTTTGGTCTGCTGGCAGTTAGCTCTTATCCGCACAACGTACCATATAGCTATTTCCTGTGGGATCAAGAGACAGACCGCTTTGTATATGGATTTACCTTGTGTGGTAGCGGTGCATTAGAAATCGACCTGCAAAACCGGCAGTTGATTGAGGAGGAACACGATGTACTTGGTTCCTACGAAACGATCTACGCCTACGCTGAGGACGGTTCTCTCCAGAAGCAATCAAATCTGGATTAGATTTTGCGGCAGTAGAAACCGAAACAAAGACTTGGCGGGCAATCAAAGTCCGCCGGGTCTTTTTGCATCATTTGCATCATAAGAAGAAACGAACGCATTGAATTTGTTTTAAGATGTGTGCTATCCTTGCAGAGCAGACACCGAAGCAGTATAATATAGTTGCAAACTACCTGATGTTAAGAAACCTTTCATAAACTGCCAGCCCCCAAAACAAAGAACTCAAAAAAATGCTTGATAGAATGTCTTTGACTACGGTTATAGAAAAGAGGTCGCCCAATGCCCGACAAAATTTTAGTAGTTGATGATGAACCTGAAATTTCTGATTTGGTGGAATTGTATCTCCAAAACGAGAACTACGAGGTGTTTAAGTTTTACTCGGCTAAAGATGCCCTTGCCTGCATTGAATCCATCGAGCTTGATTTAGCCATTCTGGATATTATGCTGCCGGAGGTGAACGGCTTTGCCCTCTGCCAGAAGATCAGGGAGCGGCATACTTATCCCATCATCATGTTGACAGCCAAGGACACAGAAACCGACAAAATCACCGGCCTGACCCTGGGGGCGGATGATTATGTCACAAAGCCTTTTCGCCCTTTGGAATTGGCAGCAAGAGTAAAGGCCCAGCTCCGGCGGTATAAACGATATAACCCCGCCCAGGCTTCCAGTCAGGAACAAGCATCCAATTTGCTCCTGCACTCTGGTCTGGAAATGAATACGGGTACTCATGCCTGCCTTCTGAATGGGAAACCGCTTTCCCTGACACCAACCGAATTTTCTATTTTACGCATTTTGTTGGAACGCAAGGGAAAGGTTGTCAGCTCCGAGGAACTGTTTCACGAAATTTGGAAGGACGAGTATTATAGCAAAAGCAACAATACAATCACCGTTCATATCCGGCATTTGCGGGAGAAGCTGGGCGATACCATAGACAGTCCAAAATATATTACAACGATATGGGGAGTGGGGTATAAAATTGAAACATAAACAAAAGAAACTGCTTCTCTATATTGGAGCAATTTTGCTTGGTGCGGCCCTCTGTCATGCGCTATACTTTCTTGTTGACAATGTATGGAACGGTTCTTTCGTAAATTGGTTTGAAGAAAACTACATGACAACATCAAACCGATACTTGCCGGAGGCACAGCAGGAGGCCATCTTCCATGAGCCGCTATGGGAAAGGCTGAAAGTCCTTTTGCTTTGGATACTTGTTGGCGTTGTTACCGCAGGAATTGTCATTGTACTTGTGGTTGCCCATTTTTATGCTCGGTCAGAAAAGAGAAAGACCATTACCGATATAAGTGAACTTCTTCATAGCTACATGGTGGGAGGGCAGAACGCAGATAAAATTTTCCCGCGAGAATATGCTGAAATTTCAACGCAGATGGCAGAAATCAGAACAGCCATGCTCCGCAGCGAACAGGCCCTTCGGAACGAGGCCGCGCAGAAGAATGACTTGGTGACGTATCTGGCCCACGACTTGAAAACACCCTTAACCTCCGTTATTGGCTATTTAAGTCTGCTGGACGAAGCGCCTGATATGCCGCCAGAGCAGAAAGCAAAATATACCCATATTGCGCTGGACAAGGCAAACCGCCTGGAACGGCTGGTAAACGAGTTTTTTGAAATCACCCGGTATAATTTGCAGCAGATCACGCTGGAACAGGAGCAGATTGACCTTTACTATATGCTGGTGCAGATGGTGGATGAGTTTTATCCCATCCTGTCCGCAAAAGAAAATACCGCCGTTCTTCATGCAGATGAAGATTTGAGCGTCTGCGGTGATCCGATGAAGCTGGCCCGCGTATTCAATAACATTTTGAAAAATGCGGCGGCATACAGCTTTCCAAATTCTGAAATCATCATCTCCGCCGAAAAGCAGGACGGGCAAATGATAATCACCTTTGAGAACCAGGGGCCGACAATCCCGGAGGAAAAGCTGTCCAAAATATTTGAGCGTTTCTATCGGATGGACGAGGCCCGCAGCTCCAATGCGGGCGGGTCCGGTCTTGGGCTGGCGATTGCAAAGGAGATCGTCACACTCCATCATGGAACGATCACAGCCGAAAGCCATGAAAATGCAACGGTATTTACCGTATCGCTGCCTATCACTAATTAGGAAAACATCAATCTCCTGTTAGGATTTTCTTAGGAAACCAACAACAAAATATTAAAGCATGATCCGATTACTCTTGATATGATTTTCATACCGAGGACAATCGGATTTTTGTCAACAGCCAACACGCATATTCGCCGGACAGCAAGCACGACCTGATTCCTGTCCATGACGATTACTCCGATATTCTGCTGGAACGGGAGGCGGTTTGCTCCCTATCCCGCATCATGGAGCAGTTAGGCGGCTGGGAATTTATCGTTCCTGTCAGCGGCTGGCGCTCCTTGGAGGAACAGCTTGAAATCTATACAAAATCGCTCCAGGAGAACGGCCCGGAGTTTACAGCGAAGTTTGTAGCCATGCCTGGACACAGTGAGCATCAAACGGGGCTGGCAATCGACCTGGGGCTGCGCCAGCCGGATGTTGACTTCATCCGCCCGGCTTTTCCCTATGAGGGCTTTTCCCTATGAGGGCATTTGCCAAAGGTCCCGGGAACTGGCCCCTGCTTTCGGCTTTGTTGAACGCTACCCGGCGGGGAAAGAGCATATTACCGGCATCGCTCATGAACCGTGGCATTTCCGCTATGTTGGTACGCCCCATTCGGAGATCATGAC
>CAJUCT010000005.1:56204-61524 GCA_910585015.1 uncultured Acetatifactor sp. | reverse complement strand
CTCATGAACCGTGGCATTTCCGCTATGTTGGTACGCCCCATTCGGAGATCATGACCTTTAAGGGGATGACGTTGGAGGAATATCTGGCATGAACATAGGTTTTGAACAAGTTATGCCCAGTGTAATTAGATGGGAGGTGGATGAATGAGGAACGGAAAGATAAGGGATAGCAAGGTACGCGCTGCAGTGATTGACTTTGCCAAAGGTGATTTCCTGTGGCTCTATTGGAAGCTATTCGTATGGCACAGACGAATTTCCTATTTGCCGTTCCAGGACATTGTGAGTTTTTTTCTTCTCCGTATCGCACATAAGCATGGGGGCTACATTGGTAGAAACACCACATTTCAAAGCAAGCCGATTTTACCCCACGGTCTGCATGGGATATATATTTCGCGCTATGCCAAGATTGGAAGGGAGTGCCACATCTATCAAAACGTTACTATTGGTTCGGTAGGTAAGAAAGCCCCTCAGATTGGAGATCACTGTTTGATTGGAGCTGGCGCGGTTGTTGTTGGCGATATTACAATAGGCGATTTTGTAAAAATTGGAGCTGGGGCGGTGGTCTGTACGGACGTGCCAAGCCATTCAACCGTAGTGGCCCAGCCATCAAGAATCATCATCAGGGAGGCCGGAGCATGACGGAGTTTTATCGGGGCCGCGCCTGGATTGAATTGAGCCAGACCGCTTTGCGGCATAATGTGGAACAACTTCAAGCTCTGCTACCTCCAAACTGTGCGCTGATGCCTGCGGTCAAAGCAAATGCCTACGGACATGGCGCTGTTTTGATTGCCAAGGAACTCAATACCCTGGGTGTAAACGCCTTTTGTGTTGCCACTGTTTTTGAGGGGATAGAACTGCGGCAAGGTGGAGTTGCGGGGGAAATTCTGATACTCGGATATACGCATCCCCAATATGTCCCACTCCTTGTTCAATATCATCTGACACAGACTGTTTTAGACTATCCCTATGCGTTAGAGTTGAACGCCTGCGGCCAGATCATCAATGTCCACATCAAATTGGACACCGGGATGCACCGGCTGGGGGAACGCTGCTAAAATCTGGAAAATATTCAGCGGATATTCGCTTGCCAATTTCTTCACATCACAGGAGTTTATACCCATTTATATGAGGATGATCTTACCCTGCCGTCAAACAAAGAAGCCGCCCTAACGCAAGGCAGAGCCTTTTATCAGGCGGTAGACCACCTAAAACACATTGGCTGTCACATCCCCAAGGTTCACATTCTTGCCAGCAGCGGTCTGCTCCATTGTCCTGAAATCGGTGGTGACTACGCACGGGCCGGGATTGCACTCTACGGCCAGTTGAGTACAAACGATGAATGGAAAAAATCCGGCGTTGTGTTGAAATCAGTCCTCTCGCTGAAAGCCCGAATAACCTTGATAAGAGAGATTGCACAGGGAGAGGGCGCTGGGTACGGACATCAATTCCAGGCGAAGCAAAATACAAAAATAGCGGTCGCCGCCATTGGGTACGGAGACGGAGTACCCCGCTGCTTATCCAATGGCGTCGGAGCCGCATTAGTCCAAGGGTGTGTAGCGCCGATTGTGGGGCGTATTTGCATGGATCAGACTGGCTGCGTAGTGAGTAGTAAAGTAGTAAAAAGAAAGCGGCAGGCCGCTTTTACTACTTCCGTACTACGTTTCAGCGCAAAGTCACGCCGGGATACGCCGAGATATGCGAAACAATCTCCCATAAGGTTAGGGCTGGAAATTGCAAAATCTTTAACGGAAAGACTTGATATAAAGCGAGCATGTCCATAATGGTAAAATCCGAACTGCTATTAAGTATAACGTAGTGGTTCGGATTTTTGTGTTCAACATAACAGAATTTTCCTATACTAAATGACATTGAATAGGATACCCTTTGTTCTGCTCAAGACTCTGCAAATAAATTTCTCCGTGAAAAGTATAAAAAAATGTAGAAATCTACAATATTTTGTGATAGACTTGTAGACAATGTATTTTTATGTGGGCGCCAGCGGGAGTTTGCCATTTCTGTATGGTTTCGCAGGCACTTTTATTTTATCCGTTTTTATATTATGAATGAATGAAACTCAAAACAGCATGTTGCCTGATTGCGCATTGAACAATATACGGACGCCAAAGCGGCCGGATGTTGTTCACGGAACTATGCAGAATCAGGGAATATGCGGAACTCAAATGGGAGGAAACTGCGTTGAGCAATAGTACACAATCTGAACGTTTTCTGGAATTTAAGTCCCTGTGCCGTGCCTTTGAGGACGGTTTTGTGGCGGTGAATGATTTTAACCTGACCATAAGACAGGGGGAGTTTGTGACTTTTCTGGGGCCCTCTGGCTGTGGCAAGACCACGACACTGCGGATGCTTGCCGGATTTGATCTGCCCAGCAGCGGCGAGATTCTGATGGGCGGTAAGGATATTACCAAGCTGCCGCCCAACGAAAGGCCCATCAACACAGTGTTCCAGCGGTATGCCCTGTTTCCTCATCTAAATATTTTTGACAATATCGCCTTTGGGCTCAAGTTAAAGAAGCTGCCTAGGGCAGAGGTGGTCAAAAAAGTGAAAAAGGCTTTGGAGATGGTGGATCTGGAGGGTTTTGAGTCCAGAACAGTGCAGACCCTCTCCGGCGGACAGCAGCAGAGGATTGCCATTGCCAGAGCCATAGTCAACGAGCCCCAGATATTGCTTCTGGATGAACCCTTGGGGGCGCTGGACCTAAAGATGCGCAAGGAGATGCAGCTGGAACTGAAGAGTATGCATGACAAGCTGGGTATCACCTTTATCTATGTGACCCACGACCAGGAGGAGGCGCTGACCATGTCCGACAAGATTGTGGTTATGTCGGAGGGCAGAATCCAACAGGTGGGCGAGCCGGAGGATATCTACAACGAGCCGAGGAATGCCTTTGTGGCGGACTTTATCGGGGAGAGTAATATCTTTAACGGCATTATGACAGGAAAATACAAGGTGCGTTTCTGCGGTGCGGAGTTCACCTGTGTGGATGACGTGGAGAACGGCACCATGATTGACGCCGTGCTGCGGCCTGAGGACATCCAGATTACCCCGCCCGGAGAGGGCATTATCCAGGGAAAAGTTACCTCCGTGGTGTTTAAGGGAGTACACTATGAGATCACGGTGCAGTCCGGCAAGAACGAGATCGTGATCCAGTCCACCCGCAAAGCCCAGGTGGGAAACCAGGTGGGACTCACCGTTGACCCGGAGGGCATCCACATTATGATCGCCGAAAACACGGTGAATAAATTCGAGGTGGGTGTAAAGAGCAGTTACCAGCTGGATTTCCTGGACGGGGACTTTGACTTTGATATCACCAAACTGGTTCCAGGCTCTCATATGACGGACGGAGATACGCTGGTGGATGCCCATGGGGATGAGGTGGACGTGTCAGCCCTGCGGGTCATTGTGTCCATCAAGCCGGAGGATATCACCATGAGTGATGACGAGGAAGCCGGCGTGGTGAAAGGACATATCATCAATCTGATCTATAAAGGCGACCATTACCGCTACATAGTTCGAACAGACGAGGACGAGGATTTTATTGTGCGAGACGAATATCTGTGGAATATGGACGACTATGTGAGTCTGATTATTCCCAAGGATAAGCTGCAATATGCCCTGAAAAAATAATGGCGGATCTGGGGCGGTCAGTCCCGTCACTTGACGAAAACTCAATAAATAATGGAGGAAGAGAAATGGGAGTGTTTCGTTTTACCAGAAAACAGCTCTGTATCCCCTATGCAGTGTTTTTGCTCTGCTTTGTGGCGGCGCCGCTTCTGGTTATCATATACTATGCGTTCACCAACGGAGAGGGGCAGTTCACCCTGGAAAACCTGACAGGTTTTTTCACCAGCCCGTACACCATTGGTACGCTGGCCTACAGCTTTGCCATCGCCGTGGCAACCACCTGTGTATGCCTGCTGCTGGCATACCCTATTGCCTATATTCTGGCCAGAAGCCAGTGGAGGCAGAAGTCGGTAATCGTATTAATGTTTGTCATGCCCATGTGGATCAATTTCACCCTGCGCATCACGGCGCTGAAAGAGATCCTGACCGTGCTCGAGGGGAATCTGGCGTTTCATCCGTTCCTCAACTCCATCATCGGCATGACCTATGATTTTTTGCCATTTATGATCCTGCCCATGTATACCACGCTGCTTAAACTGGACAAAAGCCTGCTGGAGGCCGCCGCGGATCTGGGGGCGGACCCGGTGCAGGTATTCTGCAAGGTGACACTGCCGCTGTCAGTTCCGGGAATTATCAGCGGCGTGGTCATGGTATTTTTGCCCTCCATGACCAACTATGTAGTGCTGGACATGCTGTACAACAGCACTTATATTATGGGCAGCCTGATTGGCAGCTTCTTCAGCGCCTATGACTGGCATAACGGCTCCATGATCGCCCTTATTCTGCTGCTGATAATCCTGATTTTTACGTTGATCACGGATCGCTATACGGAGGAAGATGCCGGGAACAGAGGAGGTGCCCTGCTATGAGAAAAGATCTGAAGGGAAAGAATCTGTTTGGAAGAATATTTATCGGTGTGATGCTGTTCCTGTTGTACCTGCCCATTTTGGTGCTGGCTTTTTACAGCTTTACCACCTCCGCGAATATTGGTTCTGTCCACGGTTTTTCCATGGATAATTATATCAATCTGTTTTCCAACGAGGAACTGCGGGGGATGATTCTGGGCACTGTACTGCTGGCATTTGGAGCGGCTTTTTTGGCCACAGTGCTGGGGACTCTGGGCGCCATCGGCGCTTTCTACGCCAAAAAAGCGGCCAAGGGCTTTGTGGGCGTCATGAACCAGGTGCCGGTGATCAATGCGGATGTGGTGACGGGCTTTTCCGTGTGCATCACACTGGTGGTTGTGCTGGGTGTTGACAAAAGTACCTTTGTCCCTCTGGTGATCGGCCATGTGGTATTGTGTGCCCCCTTTGTCTATCTGTCGGTGGTGCCCAAGTTAAAGCAGATGGATGCCAGTCTGTATGAGGCGGCCATGGATCTGGGGGCCACGCCCAGACAGGCGCTGACAAAAGTGGTGCTGCCCCAGATACAGCCAGGCATTGTATCCGGTTTTGCTTTGGCAGTGACCCTGTCACTGGATGATTATTTTATAGCCAGTTACACTAAGCCTGCGACCTTTGACACCATCAGCACTTATGTGGTCAATGCTACCAAGGGTTCCCAAACAGAGATCAAGACAGCGCTGTGGGCACTGTCCACGCTGATCTTTCTAATTGTGATCCTGGTGGTAGTGGTGATGAATCTGCCGGGAAGGAAGGCAGGTAGAAGTTTGAATGTA
>CAJUCT010000005.1:0-56104 GCA_910585015.1 uncultured Acetatifactor sp. | reverse complement strand
TAACATTCAAATACCGATCAATGCAATATCGCAGGCGAAGCCAGCGATATGCAGGGCCAAGGAAAGTTTGAATGTATAACATTCAAATACCGATCAATGCAATATCGCAGGCGAAGCCAGCGATATGCAGGAGCAAGGATAGTTTGGATGTGTAACATTCAAATATGTATTAATGCAATAACATAGGCGCAGCCGGAGTTTGGCCAAGCCAAACTCCAGTTATGCAGAAAAGAGGGAAGCGTGAATATTAAAAAGAGATGGAAACTCCCAGCCTTTTGCCTGGCCGCAGTTCTGCTGGCTGCATCCCTTGGCGGATTTCCCCCTGCCCGCGGAGGGATGGACAATGTCCTGGCCAAGGAGGATGTGATCACCCTCCGGGTCTGCAACTGGGAGGAATATATTGATCTGGGAGACTGGGACGAAGAGGAGAGGATGGAACTGGACAACGGCGTGGATATCCTGGGGGTGGACGCGCTGTATGAAGAGTTTGAGGACTGGTATTACGAGAACTATGGAAAGAGGGTACAGGTAGAGTACTCCTGCTTTGGCACCAATGAGGATCTCTACAACCAGCTGACACTGGGAGACACCTATGACCTGGTCTGTCCCTCCGACTATATGATTATGAAGCTGATGGCGGAGGGAGCGTTGGAGCCTTACTCGGAAGTTTTTTTTGACCGGGAGAAGGAAGAAAATTACTATTGCAGGGGGGTATCTCCCTATATTGCGCAGGTTTTCGCGGAGAATCAGATAAACGGGGAGAGTTGGGAACGTTATGCCGCCGGTTATATGTGGGGGGTGACGGGTGTACTCTATAACCCGGAGTTGATGACGCAGGAGGAGGCTTCCACCTGGGCGGTGTTTGACAACCCGGATTTTTACCGACAGATCACATTGAAGGACAACGTGCGGGACACCTATTTTTCCACGCTGGGTTATCTACTGCAGGATCGGCTGACGGAGGAAACCTTTATAAATGACCCGGACTACCATGAGAAATTGGGGGAAATGATGAATGATGTGTCACCCGAGACTATCCGCGCGGTGGAAGAGCAGCTGACAGGTATCATGGGGAATATCTATGCTCTGGAGACAGACAGCGGTAAGGCCGATATGGTGACGGGGAAGATCATCGCCAATTATCAGTGGTCCGGGGATGCGGTATTTGCCATGGATCAGGCGGAGGAAGACGGCGTGTACCTGGAGTTTGCGGTGCCCAGGGAGTGTACCAATCTCTGGTTCGACGGCTGGGTTATGTTAAAGAACGGCATAGGCGATGATTTGGAGAAAAAGCAGGCGGCTGAAGCGTTTGTCAATTTCCTGTCTAAACCGGAGAATGCGGTGCGGAATATGTATTATATCGGCTATACCTCCGCCATATCCGGCGGGGATGACGACACGGTATTTTCCTACTTGAACTGGTGCTATGGCGCAGAGGAAGATGAGGAGGACACGGTGGCTTATCCCGTAGGCTACTTTTTCAGCGGGGATAACGGGGATGAGGACTATGTGGTATATACCACACAGGTAGGCAGGCAGCTGTATACCCAGTATCCTTCTCAGGAAGTCATATCCAGGGCGGCAGTCATGGGGTATTTTAACGAGGAAGAAACGCGCAATATCAACCAGATGTGGATCAATGTCCGATGTCTGGATGTGCGCGAGATTCCGCTGTGGTGTGTGCTGCTCACCCTGTGTGTGCTGGCTGTGGTGGTCATCGCAGTGATCCTGCACAAGAAAAATCACTATTATTGAGTGAAAAACCTGTTGACAAACCCGGAAAGCTTATGTATAATGAAACAGTGTGTGAGAAAAGTCACACGAATATTATGCATAGGAGTCACTATGTTCATTCACTTATCCGATGTATTTACATCCGAGGGCAAACGTCTGGATGTGGATGCGGAACTTGAGACGAAAAGCTTTGACAATGGACGGGAGTGCTTTGAGATTATTCAAAAATCCCCGGTTTCTATTGTTATTACGCACTTAGAGGCGGGCAAGATCCTGGTGAAGGCTGAGTTGCAGCTTACGTTGCAGGCCGCCTGCGACAGGTGCCTGAAGGAAGTGCCTGTGCAGCTTGCGCTGCGCACTGAGCGGATCGTTCTATCCCCGGAACTGGCAGCGGATGCGGAAGAAGCCGATGATCAGGGCTATGTGGATGGATATGAGTTGGATGTGGAGGCTTTTGTGCATGATATGATTATCGGTAACTGGCCTGCAAAGATTCTGTGCAGAGAAGACTGCAAAGGCATTTGCCCTGTATGCGGACAGAATCGAAATGTGAGGGATTGCGGATGCGATAGCTTCGTTCCAGACCCACGGATGGCAGTGATACAGGATATATTCAATGCGAATAAGGAGGTGTAACGATGTCTATTTGTCCTAAGAATAAATCTTCCAGAGGCAGGAGAGATAAGAGAAGAGCGAATTGGAAGATGAGCGCTCCCGCCCTGGTAAAGTGCAGCAAGTGCGGCGCACTGATGATGCCTCACAGAGTATGTAAGGCTTGTGGTTCTTACAATAAGAAGCAGGTTGTAGAGGCTGACTAATGGAATGTTCCATACGATAAAAAAGATTTCTCCGCTTGCGGGGAAGTCTTTTTTGTCATATGGGGATTGGTGCTTGATTTTTACAGGTTGTTTTAGTATAGTAATAGATGGGTTTTTATGTGATATTGATTTGCGGGACTTAAACAGTATATGCCCGCACAGTATAGGGAATGATATGGGGACGCCAAAGCGGCCTGATATCGTTCCGCAGAATTGTGTACTGGCAGGGAATGTGCGGGACTCTTATTAGGAGGAATCAGAAGATGGTCAATGTGGCAGTGGATGCGATGGGCGGAGACAATGCCCCAGTGGAGATTGTCAAGGGCGCCATTGAGGCGGTAAACACCAATAAGGAAATAAAGATTTTTCTGGTAGGCAAGGAGGCTGTCATTAAAGAAGAGCTTGCCCAATATACTTATGATATATCTCAGGTGGAGATTGTACACGCGTCGGAGGTGATTGAGACGGCGGAGCCTCCTGTAATGGCGATCCGTAAAAAGAAGGACTCCTCCATTGTAAAAGCATTGTATATGGTGAAGGACGGAACCTGTGATGCCTTTGTGTCCTCCGGCAGCACCGGGGCCGTGCTGGTGGGCGGCCAGGTGATCGTGGGGAGAATAGGAGGCGTGGAGAGACCGCCCCTGGCGCCGCTGATTCCCACGGAGAACGGCGTCAGCCTGTTGATTGACTGCGGCGCCAATGTGGATGCCCGGTCTTCTCATCTGGTGCAGTTTGCCAAGATGGGATCCATTTATATGGAGAGCATTATGGGGGTTAAGAATCCCCGGGTGGGCATTGTGAACAACGGGGCCGAGGAAGAGAAGGGCAATGCCTTGGTCAAGGAGACTTTTCCTCTGCTGAAAAATTGTCCGGATATCAATTTTATCGGCAGTGTGGAGGCCAGGGATATCCCTGCCGGCGTGGCAGATGTGGTAGTTTGCGAAGCCTTTGTGGGCAATGTGATACTGAAGTTGTACGAGGGGGTGGGCGCCACTCTAATCAAAAAGGTAAAGAGCGGTATGATGACTTCCCTGCGCAGTAAGATGGGGGCATTTTTGGTGAAGCCCGCATTGAAGGAAACCCTGAAGAGTTTCGATGTGCAGGAGTATGGCGGCGCTCCTCTGCTGGGGCTAAACGGGCTGGTGGTAAAGACCCATGGCAGCGCTACGGCGGTGGAGATCAAAAATTCTATTCTACAGTGTCTGGACTTTAAGAGCCAGCAGATCAACGAAAAAATCCGGGAGAGAATTGCGCCGGCTCAATCACAGAAAACAGATTGATTTCCGGGCGGCGCCAATTGATATGGGGACGTTTGAGAGAGGACATATATTGAACATTGTGCTGGCGGGAAGTCTGCGTAATCTATATTCATGAGCGATGAAATTTGCGGCGATGCCCCTGAAAACTTTCGCTCGTGAGTTGGGTTATTTGGCAGGTTTTAGTGACCGTCAGTATAGATTAAGGAAGATGAAGAGATGGAATTGGAGAAAATCAGACAGATTATTGCCGGAATCCTGAATGTGAACCCTGATGAAGTGAATGCCGACAGCGCTTTTATTGAAGATCTGGGGGCGGACTCGCTGGATGTGTTCCAGATTATCATGGGGGTCGAGGAAGAATTTGATATTGAAATATCTCCAGAGGAAGCGGAGCGGATCAGCACGGTGGCAGAAGCGGTTGAACTGGTCCGCAATGCCGCACATTGACCTTGGATATTCCTGGATCATTGGGATTCAGGAATATTTTCATGAGAAACAAGTTCGGATGGGGTGTATAACCCCCGGATACTGATTGACGCAGCGGCACAAGTCCGGCTTGCGTTGCGCGGGAGTAAGGAAAGTTGAGAATATGAGAGAACTACAGGAATTGTCTCTGTTGGAAGAGAGAATAGGATATACATTTAAGAATAAGGGGCTGTTGACGCAGGCGCTTACCCACAGTTCCTATGCCAATGAACGGCGAATCAACAAGGTCAATAATTATGAGAGACTGGAGTTTCTGGGGGATGCCGTTCTGGAACTGATAAGCAGCGCGTTTCTGTTCGAGAAGTATTCCCAGCTTCCGGAAGGGGATCTGACCAAGTTGCGGGCCTCCATGGTGTGTGAGCCTGCCCTGGCCTTCTGCGCCAGGGACATCCAGTTGGAGAAGTTCATCCTGCTGGGCAAGGGAGAGGAAAGCACCGGTGGCCGCAAGCGGGATTCTATTACCTCCGATGTGATGGAGGCGGTGATAGGGGCGATCTATCTGGACGGGGGCATGGCCCAGGCCAAGGCATATATAGACCGCTTCATTCTGTCCGACTTAGAGCACAAGAGATTGTTCTATGACAGTAAGAGCAACCTGCAGGAGGTGGTTCAGGGTAAACTGAAAAAAGATCTGGAGTATGAACTTCTGGACGTGCAGGGCCCGGAACACAACCAGACTTTCCGGGTGCAGGTGCGTATGGGGGAAGAAGTACTGGGAATCGGCGAGGGACATACCAAGAAGGCAGCGGAACAGCAGGCGGCCTACAAGGCCCTTCTGCTGCTGCAAGGCAGCGCAGACGCGGGACACTGAATCAGCATTATAACTTCAGTGCCTGGAATAAATGCCGGCCGTATATAGGACGGGATTTATTCCGCCGGATAAGGTACTGTGGTTGTATATGCGGAACTCTAAATCAGCATATACAACTACAGTGCCTGGAATAAATGCCGGCCGTATATAGGACGGGATTTATTCCGCCGGATAAGGTACTGTGGTTGTATATGCGGAACTCTAAATGAAAGGTACAGATAGAATGTATTTAAAAAGCATAGAAATACATGGATTTAAGTCCTTTGCCAACAAGATCAATTTCCAGTTCCACAACGGAATTACCGGCATTGTGGGCCCCAACGGCAGCGGCAAGAGCAATGTGGCGGACGCCGTCAGGTGGGTGTTGGGCGAACAGCGCATTAAGCAGCTGCGCGGCGCCAGTATGCAGGATGTTATTTTCTCGGGCACAGAGACCAGAAAACCCTTAAGTTACGCTTATGTGGCGATTACACTGGACAATTCTGACCACCAGCTGGCCATCGATTTTGACGAGGTCACGGTGGCCAGGCGGATCTACCGTTCCGGAGAAAGTGAATATCTGATCAACGGCGCTCCCAGCCGCCTTAAGGACGTGAATGAGCTCTTCTATGACACCGGTATCGGCAAGGAGGGCTATTCCATCATCGGCCAGGGCCAGATCGACAAGATTCTCAGCGGTAAGCCGGAGGAGAGAAGGGAACTGTTTGACGAGGCGGCGGGAATTGTAAAGTTCAAGCGGCGCAAGGCGGCGGCGCAGAATAAGCTGGAGAGCGAGAAGCAAAACCTGGTGCGCGTGACGGATATTCTGGCGGAACTGGAAAAGCAGGTCGGTCCGCTGGAGAGACAGTCCGAGGTGGCTAAGGTTTACTTAAAGAAAAAGGAAGAATTAAAGACGCTGGATGTAAATGTATTTTTGCTGGAGAATGACCGTCTGAAAACACAGCTTCAGGAGATCGGCGAAAAGCATAGGATAGCCAGCGGGGATTTGCAGGAGACAAAAGACAAGTACGAGCATATCAAGGAAGAATATGAACAGGTGCAGTCCCAGATAGAGGCGCTGGATAAGGCCATTGAGGAGGCAAGGACAAACTTAAATGACACAGGACTCCTCCGGGGGAAGCTGGAGGGCGAGATTGCGGTGCTGAAGGAGCAGATCAATTCCGCCAAGGGCAGTGAGACTCACCTGAAAAACCGTAAGCAGACAGTGGAGGCGGAGATCGCCGTCAAGAACCGGGACAAAGAGGAGATACTGACCCAGAAGGCCCAGATTGATCTGCAAGTACAGGAACTCACCAAAACCAGGGATGAAGTCCGCGGACAGTTGGAGACGGTGCAGGGCAGGATAGAGGAACTGAACAGCCAGATTGAGGCGGGCAAGAACGCCATCATCGGGGAACTGAACCAGAGAGCCACCATTAAGTCCAAGCTGGGGCGCTATGACACCATGACAGAGCAGATCAATATCCGCAAGGCGGAATTGAATTCCCGGATTCTGCGGGCCAAATCCGACGAGGAGGCCAGGGAGGAGAATATCCGTCAACTGGAGCAGCGCTTTGAGGAGATAACGGAAAAACTGCGGCAGATGAATGAGGAAGCCGCCTCCAAGGAAATGGAATTGGGTGATATCCGGAACAGCCTGGCAGAACATGACCGGAAGCTGCGGGAGGCCCAGCAGAACTATCACCAGGAGAAGTCCCGCCTGGAGGCTCTGTCAAACCTCACCGAACGCTACGAGGGATACGGCGGCAGCGTAAAGAAAGTCATGGAACAGAAGGAGCAGGTGAAGGGGATCATCGGCGTGGTGGCGGACATCATACAGGTGGAAAAAAAGTATGAGACCGCCATTGAGACTGCGTTAGGCGGAAACATCCAGAATATCGTCACAGACGATGAGACCACGGCCAAGAAAATGATCGCCTTTCTGAAAGAGCACAGGGCAGGCCGGGCCACCTTCCTGCCCCTGACCAGCATCACCCGTCCCCAGGAGTTCAGGACTCCGGAAGTACTCAGGGAAAAGGGTGTCATCGGCATGGCGGATGAACTGGTGACCACGGACAAAAAGTACCGCAATGTGGCGAAGGCCATGCTGGGCCGCATCGTGGTGGTAGACAATGTGGACAATGCGGTAAAGATTGCAAGGAAGTATGACTACAGTATACGGATGGTCACCGTTGAGGGTGAACTGTTGGTGCCCGGCGGCGCCATCAGCGGCGGCGCTTTTAAAAACAGCAGTAATCTGTTGGGGCGGCGCCGGGAAATGGAGGAGTTGGAAAAGAAAATACGGAGACTGGCACAGACCATTGAGGATGTCAGCACAGCCATCGAGGATACCAAGAGCCACAGGAATAAGCTGCGCATGGAGATAGAGGCTGCAAAGGCCGACATGCAGAGATGTTCTATCGAGCAGAACACAGTACGAATCAGCATTTCCCAGGCCAGGGAGCGCATTGCGGAGGAGGAGTTGGGCTTTGACTCCATGAAGCGCGAGGAGAAGGAGATCGACAGTCAGATCCAGGAGATCATCAGCAGTAAGGAGACTATCCAAAAGGAATTGTCAGCCAGCGAGGAACTGGAAAAAAGTACGCAGGAGCAGATTGCTCTGTGGCAGGGGCAGCTGGAGGAATGCCGCCGGGAGGAATCGGAAGCATCGGCCCATGTGTCGGAATGGGATCTGAAGGCGGAGAAAATGCTGCAGACCCAAGAGTTCCACCAGGCCAATGTGGATCGTATTGCCGGTGAGACAGAGCATTCCCAGAAGGAACTGGACGAGATAGAGGAGGCTCTGCTTCATAATGAGCGGGATGTGGCGGAGAAGAGCAGTCATATCCTGGAGATTCAGCAGACTATCCAGGCATCCTATGATACGCAGAACCAGTCGGAGACCAAACTGAAAGAGGACATGGAGAAAAAAGAGGTTCTGGGCAGCCAACAGAAGAATTTCTTCACCGCCCGGGAGGAACTGGCAGAGCGGATGACGGCGCTGGATAAGGAGGTCTACAGGCTCTCCTCCCAGAAGGAACGCATGGAGGAATCTGTGGAATCTCAGATTAATTATATGTGGAATGAATACGAGATCACCTTGAGTGATGCCATGTCCATCCGCAATGAGGAGTTGACGGACCTGCCCGCCATGAAGCGGGAGATCGGCAGTCTCAAAGACCAGATCAAGAAACTGGGGGATGTGAATGTGAATGCCATTGAGGACTATAAAAACCTGATGGAGCGCTACACTTTCATGAAGACCCAGCACGACGATCTGGTGGAGGCGGAGAAAACGCTGGAGGGTATTATCCAGGAACTGGACAGTGCCATGAGGAAACAGTTCAATGAGAAGTTTGCGGAGATCAGCCAGGAGTTTGACAAAGTGTTCAAGGAACTCTTCGGCGGAGGCAAGGGAACGTTGGAACTGATGGAGGACGAGGACATTTTGGAGGCGGGCATCCGTATCATTGCGCAGCCCCCGGGAAAGAAGCTGCAAAATATGATGCAGCTGTCCGGCGGCGAGAAGGCTCTGACGGCCATATCCCTGTTGTTTGCCATACAGAACTTAAAGCCATCCCCTTTTTGTCTGCTGGATGAGATCGAGGCAGCTCTGGATGAATCCAATGTATCCCGGTATGCCAAGTATTTACATAAGCTGACCAAGCACACCCAGTTTATTGTGATCACCCACCGCCGCGGCACCATGGAACGCGCGGATCGTCTGTATGGTATCACCATGCAGGAGAAAGGGGTGTCCACACTGGTGAGTGTGAACTTGGTGGATAAGGATCTGACATAATAGCAAGCGGAATTGTTTAAATAGGAGACGGTGTATGGGTGAGGAGAAGAAAGGGTTTTTCAGTCGGTTGAAAGAGGGTCTGAGCAAGACCCGAAATAATATTGTGCGGGGAATAGACAATGTGTTTAACGGTTTTTCCGCTATTGACGAGGATTTCTATGAGGAACTGGAGGAAATCCTGATTATGGGAGATATCGGTGTCAATGCCACGGGGGAGATTGTGGAGCGTCTGAAAGCCCAGGTGAAGGAGCAGCATATCAAGGAACCCTCCGCCTGTAAGCAGCTGCTCATCGACAGCATACGGGAGCAGATGCGGGTAGATGAGACGGCCTATGATTTTGAACACCAGAAGTCTGTGATCATGGTGATCGGCGTCAACGGTGTGGGAAAGACCACATCTGTTGGAAAGCTGGCGGGCAAGTTGAAGGACAATGGTCTGAAAGTGTTGATTGCCGCGGCGGATACCTTCCGTGCAGCCGCAGGGGACCAGCTGGCGGAGTGGGCCAGAAGAGCGGATGTGGATATGATCGGAGGCCGGGAGGGTACAGACCCTGCCAGTGTGGTGTTTGACGCGGTGAATGCGGCCAAGGCCCGTCATGCGGATGTGCTGCTGATAGACACGGCAGGACGGCTCCACAACAAAAAGAACCTGATGGAGGAACTGCGGAAGATGAACCGGATCATTGACCGGGAATTTCCCGACGCCCACCGGGAGAACCTGATTGTTTTGGACGGTACCACCGGTCAGAATGCAATGGTGCAGGCCAGGGAGTTCGGTGAGGTGGCAGACCTGACCGGTATCATCCTTACCAAGATGGACGGCACAGCCAAGGGCGGTATCGCAGTAGCCATCCAGTCCCAGCTGCAGGTGCCGGTGAAATATATCGGCGTGGGAGAAACTATCGAGGATCTCCAGAAATTCGACTCGGACGAATTTGTAAACGCGTTGTTTGATGTGGAGTTGGGGGAAGATACGGAGCAAAAGAGTTAAAGAGTAAAAAACAGCATATTCCCGGAATGGACACTGCTCGAAATCAGGACGCCGGAGGGTCATGATTTTGAGCACCGGGAAAGTGTACGTGGAGGGGATATGCGGGACAGAAGGGTAAAAAACAGCATATCCCCGGAATGGACACTGCTCGAAATCAGGACGCCGAAGCGGCATGATTTTGAGCACCGGGAAAGTGTACATGGAGGGGATATGCGGGACAGAAGGGTAAAAAACAGCATATTCCCAAAATGGACACTGCTCGAAATCAGGACGCCGAAGGGTCATGATTTTGAGCACCGGGAAAGTGTACATGGAGGGGATATGCGGGACTTAAATAGGAGGAATACTATGTTGACTTTGGATCAATTTGAGGGAGCTTGTGAAGTAGTAAAACGGGTAACCTTGGAGACCAAGCTGGTGTACAGTGATTTTTTGAGCACCCATACGGGAAATAAAGTCTATCTGAAGCCGGAGAATATGCAGTTTACCGGAGCCTACAAGGTGAGGGGCGCTTATTACAAGATGAGCACTTTGACGGAGGAGGAGAGAGCCAGAGGACTGATCACTGCATCCGCAGGCAACCATGCCCAGGGTGTGGCCTATGCGGCTCAGTGTTATGGGGCAAAGGCAACCATCGTCATGCCTACCACCACACCGCTGATGAAAGTAAACCGCACAAAAGGTTACGGTGCGGAGGTGGTACTGTTCGGGGATGTATACGATGAGGCTTGTGCCAAAGCCTATGAATTGGCGGACGAACATGGCTATACCTTTATTCATCCTTTTGACGATCTGACGGTGGCCACCGGCCAGGGAACCATCGCCATGGAGATCGTGAAGGAATTGCCCCTGGTGGACTATATTCTGGTGCCCATCGGCGGAGGCGGGCTGGCCGCCGGTGTCTCCACTCTGGCGAAACTTCTGAACCCTAAGATCCAGGTCATCGGTGTGGAGCCTGCGGGTGCTAACTGTATGCAGGAATCTATAAAGGCAGGTAAGGTAACCACACTGCCCCGTGTAAATACCATTGCTGACGGCACGGCGGTGAAGACGCCGGGCAGTAAGCTTTTTCCCTATATCCAGCAGAATCTGGACGATATTATCACCATTCAGGACGAGGAACTGGTGGTAGCTTTCCTGGACATGGTGGAGAACCATAAGATGGTGGTGGAAAATTCGGGCCTTTTGTCTGTGGCGGCAGTCAAACATCTGAAGGTGCGGGACAAAAAAGTGGTTGCGATTTTAAGCGGCGGCAACATGGATGTGATCACCATGTCTTCAGTGGTACAGCAGGGTCTGATTTTCCGGGACAGGATTTTCACCGTGTCAGTGCTGCTGCCGGACAAGCCCGGAGAACTGTGCCGGGTATCCGGGGTGATTGCAGGCGAGAGCGGCAATGTCATCAAGCTGGAGCATAACCAGTTTGTCTCCACTAACCGCAATGCGGCGGTGGAACTGCGTATTACCATGGAGGCGTTTGGCACGGAGCATAAGCACCAGATTATGGAGGCGTTGGAGAAGGGCGGTTACCAGCCCAAGCTGGTGCGCGCCAATATCTAGGCCGGTTTTCCAGGAACGTCAGCCTCGGTTGGAAAAGAAGTATAATAGAGCAAGAATGCTGTATACTGATTATGAATCCGCATATGAAAATATGCGGATTTTCTATCAAATTATTATGAGCCGGTGTGTTGGAAGGGAACATGCGGAACATGCAGAACTCTTAATAGGAGGAAGATGCAATGGAAGGAAATAGACAGAAAAAACTACCGAAGAAAAAAATAAGCATGAAAAAGATGATAAAGGATTATGTGTTAATCACTATAGCCTGTGCCGTCTATTCGGTGGCCATCAGCATGTTTCTGGATCCCAATTCCCTGGCCCCGGGCGGTGTGACAGGTATTGCCATTATTTTGAACCGCCTGATCCCTGTGGAGACGGGTACGCTGATCCTGCTGATCAATATTCCCATTTTGCTTCTGGGCGCTTGGAAGTTCGGACTTCGCTTCAGTCTGTCCACCATATACAGCACGGTGCTGATCTCATTGTTTACCAATCTGCTCACCAACGTAAAGGTAGTCACCAGCGATCCGCTGCTTGCGGCGCTGGTGGGCGGAAGTCTTTCGGCTATAGGCATCGGATGGGTGTTTAAAGCGGGGGCTACCACCGGGGGCACGGACATTATTATCAAGCTTTTGCGGATAAAGATGCCCCACCTGAGAACAGGAGGATTGTTTCTGGCCATGGATGCCGTCATCGTAGCTCTTTCCGCCTTTGTGTTTAAGGATATAGACGTGGCCCTGTATGCCGGGCTGACGGTATTCGTGATCTCCCTGGTTCTGGATCTGGTGCTTTACGGTCGGGATGAGGCAAAGCTGATGTTCATTATCAGTGACAAATCGGAGGAGATCACTCGGCGCTTATTGGAAGAGTTGGACATCGGCGTGACCCATATGCGGGGATCAGGCGCCTTCAGCGGCAAGGATAAACAGGTGATTCTCTGCGCTGCAAAAAAATCCATAGCACCCAAGACGGAGGTAATCGTGAAGGAGGAGGACCCCCAGGCGTTTATGATCATCACCAGTGCCACGGAGATCTACGGCGAGGGCTATAAGAGTTATTTCAGTGAAAAACTTTAAGGTGTAAAGAAAAAATACTTGACAGTACAGGCGGGGTGTTGTATGATGTCACATGTGGGCTTCGGGCCCGCAGAACATAAGCCGGAGGCAGAACGCATGGAGAAAATATATCAGCAGGCGCTTTTGTATGATTTCTATGGGGAATTGCTGACAGAGCATCAGCGCAGCATCTATGAGGACGCAGTGTGCAATGACCTGTCCCTGGGGGAAATCGCTCAGGACAGAGGCATCAGCAGACAAGGTGTGCATGATTTGATCCGGCGCTGTGACAGGAGCCTGCAGGAGTATGAGGCCAAGCTTCGGCTGGTTGAGAAATTTGTGAACGCCCGGGACAAGGTGGAGAAAATCATCAGCCTGGCGAAAACTCCGGTAACGGAACAGTGTGCGGAGAGGCTGCAGGAGATCTGTAAAGTGGCGGAGGAACTGCGGCAGGAATTATAAGGAAGGCATAGAATGGCATTTGAAAGTCTGACGGATAAACTTCAAAATGTGTTTAAGAATCTGCGGAGCAAGGGGCGTCTCACCGAGGAGGATGTTCGCAGCGCCCTGAAAGAAGTAAAGATGGCCCTGCTGGAAGCAGATGTAAACTTCAAGGTGGTAAAGCAGTTTATCAAGGCGGTGGAGGAGAGAGCCATCGGCCAGGATGTGATGAACGGCTTGAATCCCGGCCAGATGGTGATCAAGATCGTCAATGAAGAGATGATCTCCCTGATGGGCAGTGAAACCACGGAGATTGCCATGCAGCCGGGAAAATCCATAACCGTCATTATGATGGCGGGCCTGCAAGGCGCCGGTAAGACCACGGCCACGGCCAAGATTGCCGGCAAGCTGAAATTAAAAGGTAAGAAATCTCTGCTGGTGGCCTGCGATATCTATCGGCCTGCGGCTATCGAACAGCTGCAGATCAATGGTCGGAAGCAGGAGGTGGATGTATTCTCCATGGGCAGTGACCACAAACCGGTGGAGATTGCCAGGGAGGCCATCGCCTACGCCGGGAAAAACGGGCACAATGTAGTGATTCTGGATACGGCGGGCCGTCTCCATGTGGACGAGGAGATGATGCAGGAACTGCAGGAGATTAAGGAACAGGTGGCGGTGCATCAGACTTTGCTGGTGGTGGATGCCATGACTGGCCAGGACGCCGTGAATGTGGCCAAGGAGTTTGACGAAAAAGTTGGCATTGACGGCGTGGTTCTTACCAAGATGGACGGCGACACCAGAGGCGGTGCGGCATTGTCCATCAAGGCGGTGACCGGCAAGCCTATTTTATATGTGGGCATGGGTGAAAAGCTTTCCGACATGGAACAGTTTTACCCGGACCGTATGGCCAGCCGGATACTGGGCATGGGAGATGTGTTATCCCTGATTGAAAAGGCTTCCGCCAATCTGGATCTGGACGAGGATAAGGGCCGTGAGATGGCGGGCCGTATGAAGAAGGGGAAGTTCGATTTTGAGGATTACCTGGAGAGCATGAAGCAGATGCGGAAGCTGGGCGGTATTGGCAGCATTTTGAGTATGCTGCCCGGCATGGGAATCAAGGGCGGAGACCTGGAGTCACTGGTAGATGAAAAGCAGCTGGCGCACATAGAGGCCATTGTACTGTCCATGACACCCCAGGAGAGGCGCAACCCCAAGCTTTTGAATCCCAAGAGAAAACACCGCATTGCCAAGGGCGCAGGTGTGGATATCAGCGAGGTGAACCGCTTTATCAAGCAGTTTGAGCAGAGCCAGAAGATGATGAAGCAGTTCGGCGGTGGCGGTAAGCGCCGCGGCATGATGGGCGGTTTCCCGGGCATGGGAGGCGGCAGATTCCCTTTCTAGGGAGCGCAGGAGCGGATTTGTACTTTTAAGTACTTATCATATATAAAATAAAGCATATTACGGAGGTAAAGAAAAATGGCAGTTAAGATCAGATTGAGAAGAATGGGACAGAAGAAGGCACCTTTTTATAGAATCATTGTTGCAGATTCCCGTTCTCCCAGAGACGGCAGATTTATCGAGGAGATCGGCACTTATGATCCCTCCACCGATCCCAGCACTTTCAAGATCAATGAGGAGTTGGCCAAGAAGTGGCTGGCAAACGGCGCCCAGCCCACGGAAGTAGTAGGCAAGCTTTTCAAGGCCGCAGGCATTGAGAAATAATCAAGGCTTTATGCTGCTGCAGACCAAGTACATTGGTGCGGTATTTTAGAGTTTGGCTTAGACATGGCCTGCGATATGCAGAGAAGAACTTATTCACGCAATAACGCGGGCCCAGTCCGCGTTATGCAGGAAAGAGGAAGTATGAAAGAATTGGTTGAAGTGATTGCAAAAGCCCTGGTGGACCATCCGGACGAGGTTGTTGTGACAGAGAAGACAGAGGGCAGAAATATCGTGGTTGAGCTTCACGTGGCGGCATCCGATATGGGCAAGGTGATCGGGAAGCAGGGCAGGATTGCCAAGGCGATACGGTCCGTTGTAAAGGCGGCATCTTCCAAGGAAAACAAGATTGTGGATGTTGAGATCGTATAGGGAACCGGCTTATGGGTACATTAGCTGCCGACAGGCAGCAATAGACTGGCGGAGCATGCATTTTTGTATGTTTCGCCATGTTTGTATACGGCTACGAAACAGCATATTTTTGGATAGGGAACACCCGGACAGTGTGCTTGTAGGGAATATGCGGAACTACAATAGGCATTGCCCATCCACTCTTACCAGAAAGGGAGTTTCGCAATCGCCTAGGAATTACAAATAAGAAAGGAATATACATGGAAGAGGTTTTGCAGGTGGGTGTAATCACCACTGTCCACGGAGTGAGGGGAGAAGTAAAGGTTTTTCCTACCACCGACGATGTAAATCGTTTTAAAAAGCTGAAGGAAGTCATTCTGGACACGGGCAGAGAGAAAATTACCCTGGAGATAGAAGGGGTAAAGTTTTTTAAGCAGATGGTAATTCTGAAATTTAAGGGAATCGACACCTTGGATGATGTGGCGAAATACCGCCAGGCGGGGCTGTATGTGACCAGGAGCAATGCGGTGAAGCTGGACAGAGACGAGTACTTTATAGCAGATCTGATCGGTGTGGAGGTATATGACGAAGCCGATCAACTCATCGGTGTTCTGGAGGATGTAATAGCCACCGGGGCCAATGATGTGTACACAATCCGTATGACGGACGGGAGAGAACTGCTGCTGCCCGCCATCAAGCAGTGCGTTTTGGATGTGGATGTGCAGGGACGCAGGATGAAGGTGCATGTGCTGGAGGGCCTTTTGTGAGAAGACTTGAATGCCTGAAATGCGGTATTCTTTATTTTGAGTTACGCGTCCGCTGAGTCGGGCAGATAGGAGTTACGATGAAATTCCATGTGTTGACGCTGTTTCCGGAGATGGTGGAGCAGGGACTGCATCATAGCATTCTGGGCAGAGCGGCGGAGAAGGGACAGTTGTCTTTTCATATGGTGAATATCCGTGAGTACACCCGGGACAAGCACGGCAAAGTAGATGATTACCCATATGGCGGCGGGGCAGGAATGCTGATGCAGGCCCAGCCGGTATATGATGCCTATCTATCTGTGGCGGCAGGGAGTTTGGAGCCCCAGGGGGAAGGCTCTGACATGGACGGATTTGTGCTGCCGGCTTGTCCGGCCGGAAGGCGAATCCGCACAATTTATGTTACTCCCCAGGGCAGGACTTTCACACAGGAGATGGCCCGTGAACTGGCGCAGGAGGAGGAACTGGTTTTTCTCTGCGGACATTATGAGGGCATTGATGAGCGGGTGCTGGAGGAGATTGTCACCGACTATGTTTCTCTGGGAGATTATGTGTTGACCGGAGGGGAACTGCCCGCCATGGTGATGATTGACGCCGTCGCCAGGCTGGTGCCCGGGGTGCTGCATAATGGGGAGTCTGCGGAGACAGAATCCTTCCATAATCATCTGCTGGAATATCCGCAGTATTCCAGACCTGAGATATGGCATGGCAGGCCGGTGCCGGAGGTGCTTTTGTCCGGCAATCATAAAAAGATCGAGGCATGGCGGCTGGAACAGTCTCTGGAGCGCACCCGGCAGCGCAGGCCGGATTTGTATGCCAGGTACCAGGCCCAGCAGGAGATCATACTGCATCTGGCAAAGCAAAAGCGCAAATATATTCATCTCATGGAACTGCTTGCAAGGGGCATGGCCCGCACTGTATGCCGCCAAGGGAAAAATATACTGGTAAACGCAGAAAACACGTGTAATTACGCATTATATCTGGAAAACCCGGATGCGGCGGAGCCGCTGCCGGTACAGCTAAAAGCGGAGCGGCTGCCGGAACAGGAACAGATGTATCTGGCTGTGTGCCAGGAGTCCGCCAAAGACTTGCTGCTGGCCCAATACGGTTTGAAACTCAGGAAAACCTGCTATCAAGCCTGTTATACCCGCAAGGAGTCCCTGAGGGTGGAATACCGGGATATCAGATCTTTAAATGGGGCGGATCTGAACTATGTGGCAGAAAGATATCAAGAATGCGAAAAAACGTACTTGCAGCGGCGCATTCAAGCCGGGGCCATGTATGGCATCTATATGGGGCAGGGGGAGGAAAGGCGGCTTACGGGTTTTATCGGTATACATGAAAACGGCAGCATGGGAATGCTGTATGTAGATAAGGCATATCGCCGCCGGGGTCTGGCTGCCTCGCTGGAGAGTTGGCTGGTTAATTGGCATCTGAGACGGGGAGAGATTCCTTTCTGCCAGATCAGCGAAGAAAATATTCCCGCCATGGGTCTGCAGAAGAAGCTGGGATTGTATCTGTGCGGTGAACCTATGTGGTGGCTGGAATGTTACTTTTCACACCTTAGTCAGTAACCGGCTTTAGATGGATAGTCAAAGGGACAGTCGAAGTTTTTGCAAAAGGACTTGCATAATTCCCGATACTATGGTAAAATCTTACCGTTGCAAAAATGAGATGGTCCTCTGTTACGGAATGTATTAAGAACATCAAGTATATTTTAGGAGGTTCGTGATGAGCGATATTATCAGAGAGATTGAAGCAGAACAGATGAAAGCTGCCGTGGATGATTTTGCAGTTGGCGATACCGTCAAGGTATATGGCAAGATCAAAGAGGGCAACCGCGAGAGAATCCAGGTGTTTGAGGGCGTAGTCCTGAAGAGACAGGGCGGGAGCAATCGTGAGACCTTTACCGTGAGGAAGACTTCCAACGGTATCGGCGTTGAGAAGACATGGCCGCTGCATTCTCCCAATGTAGAGAAGATCGAAGTAGTCAGAAGAGGTAAGGTGAGACGTGCCAAGCTGAACTACCTGAGAGATCGTGTGGGTAAGAAGGCCAAGGTTAAAGAGTTGGTAAGATAATCTGCGGGAATGGGACAATTACTTTTTTGTAGTTGTCCTTTTCTATTCTAAGAGAATGTGTTATACTATAACATAGGGTTAGCTGTTTGGACAAAATCACAGGCACAGCCTGCGGGTTTACGGGGGGGGATTATTAATTTAGGGAGGAACGATAGTGCCGCACAACAAGGGTTTGAGCTTTTACAAGCGGAAGAAAAAGATCAGCCCGCTGGCTGTCAGGGAATTTTTTGTAGTATTGTTTGGCATGGTGGCGGCTGTATTTATCGCAGTGGTGCTCACCTACTTTTTTGGTACCTATACCAATGTAGTGGGTGCGTCAATGGAGCCCGATCTGCATAACGGGCAGAGAGTGTATGTCAATCGTTTCAGCTATATCCTGTCAACCCCAAAGGCAGGCGACGTGGTGGTGTTTCTGCCCAATGGAAATACGAATACGCACTACTATGTGAAGCGTGTGGTGGCCGGACCGGGGGATAAAGTACTGATTCAGAATGGTGTGTTGTACGTCAACGGTACGAAAAGTCCATGGATAGATGTAAAGATTTTGGATTCAGGAATTGCCGGGGTGGAACTCACAATGGAGCAGGGGCAGTATTTCTGTATAGGGGATAATCCGGGCAGCAGCGAGGACAGCCGATCCGCCAATATCGGCCCCATAAGAGAGCAGGATATTATCGGGGAGGCATGGCTTCACCTGGGCAGCGGCGAAGAAGGTTTAGGGCTGATACATTAAGGGAGATAAAGGAAATATGAATTATCAATGGTATCCGGGGCATATGACCAAAGCAGTCCGGATGATGCAGGAAAATATAAAGCTGATAGATCTGATTATAGAACTGGTGGATGCCAGAATCCCTCTCAGCAGCCGCAATCCTGATATTGATAAGCTGGCGGCAGGAAAGTCCCGGATTGTGCTGCTGAATAAGTCGGATCTGGCGGACCCGGTATATAACAGGCAGTGGATTCGTTTTTTTGAGAGCCAGAATGCCCATGTGCTGGAGATCAATTCAAAGACGGGCAGCGGCGTAAAATCTATTCAGGGTCTGGTTCAGGAGGCGTGTAAAGAGAAGATTGAGCGGGATCGCAGGCGGGGAATCGTGAACCGGCCTGTCCGGGCCATGGTGGTGGGAATCCCCAATGTGGGAAAGTCCACTTTTATCAATGCTTTTGCCGGAAAAGCCTGCACCAGGACCGGCAATAAGCCAGGAGTGACCAAGGGAAAACAGTGGATCCGCCTGGGCAAGGGACTGGAGCTGCTGGATACCCCCGGCATCCTGTGGCCCAAGTTTGAAGATCAGCAGGTGGGGATGCGGCTGGCATTTATCGGCTCCATGAATGATGAGGTGATCATTATGGACGAACTGGCCTGTGACTTGATCCGCTGTCTGCAGCAGCTGTATCCTCAGACGTTGTCCCAGCGCTATGACATCTGCGGGACGGGGGAACCTCCCTCCGTGCTGACAGAGATTGCAAAAAGCCGGGGCTGTTATGGCAGAGGACAGGAACTGGATCTGGAGAAAGCAGCGTCTTTGCTGATGGAGGATTACCGCAGCGGCCGGCTGGGCAGGATCACGTTGGAGAGACCCGCGCCCACCGGAACATGACCTGCAAAAAGGCATTACATGTAGAGAGAATACATATAAAGGTTGGATGAGTGACATGAAAAAAGTATTGAGAGAGATATTGAGCACAGGGCTTTATCTGCTGATAGTACTGTGCCTGACCTATCTGGTAATTGCATTTGTGGGGCAGAGGACAGAGGTGAACGGCGCCAGCATGGAGCCTACTCTTAACGACGAGGATAATTTGATCGTGGATAAGATCACATATCGTTTCCATGACCCGGAACGCTTTGATATCATTGTATTTCCGTTTAAATATGCGGAGAGGACCTATTATATCAAGCGGATCATTGGTCTGCCCGGGGAGACGGTGCAGATAGATCAGGAGGGAAAGATTTATATAAACGGGGAAGTTCTCATTGAGAGTTATGGCAAAGAGGTAATCCAGGCGGATCACATTGGGCTGGCCAGTGAACCCATTACGCTGGGAGAGGACGAATACTTTGTGTTGGGTGACAACCGAAACAACAGCACGGACAGCCGGGTTGCGCAGGTGGGGAATATCAAGCGTGACGATATAATCGGCAGGGCATGGCTTCGCATATGGCCCTTCGATAGTTTCGGCATATTAAAGCACCAGTAAAGGAGCAGGAGTATGATCAGTATCGGAGAAGTGAAGGCACAGTTGCAGGCAGCTTGTGAAAATGAGCTGCCTGCTTTTGTAACACAGTATGAGGGGGATTCCAGAAGCGGTGTCCAAAAATGTGTGGAAGCGGCCAGAAAGAGGATGGAGTCCCTGGCAAAGGAGAGACAGCGGACGGAAAAACTGTGGGAGTATGAGCGCAGTTACGGCAGTTATTCCTATATCTGCGGCATCGACGAGGCGGGCAGGGGCCCTCTGGCGGGACCAGTTGTGGCAGGAGCGGTCATACTGCCCAAGGATTGTGATCTTTTATATATTAATGATTCCAAACAATTGTCCGAAAAAAAGAGAGAAGAACTTTATACGAAGATCATGGAATGCGCTCTTTGCTGTGGAATAGGATATGTCTCTCCCCAGCGGATTGACGAGATCAATATTTTGCAGGCTACCTACGAGGCCATGAGGGAGGCTGTCGGTAAGCTGAATCCCCGGCCGGATTTGCTCCTCAACGATGCGGTGACGATACCCCAGGTGTCTATACGGCAAGTGCCTATCATCAAGGGAGATGCCAAGAGTATCTCCATTGGGGCCGCCAGCATCATTGCCAAAGTTACCAGGGACAGACTGATGCGGGAATATGATCAGATTTTTCCGGAGTATGGTTTCGCGGGAAACAAGGGGTATGGCAGTAAGGAACATATTGCGGCGCTGAAAAAATACGGCCCCACATCCATCCATCGGAAGAGCTTTATACATAGCTTCGTATAGAATAGCAGCGGAATTGTATTGTATAGGGGAAACATTATGTGGATAATGGATTTGCTACAGGCAGGAAAACAGACAGGGGACGCCCAGAACACGCAAAATGCCCAGAACACCCAGACGACAGGCCGAGAGCCCTCCGCAGCCATGCTGCAGAGGGAAATACGTGCGCTGGCTCCAGGGCAGGTTCTCTCCGGGCAGATTATGGAAAAGAGCGGTGAGGAGTTAAAGCTTCTGGTGAACTTTCAGGGAAGCGACTTGGAAATTCAGGCCAGGCTGGAGCAGAATATGGCCCTTTCCATGGGCAGAAATATTTTATTCCAGGTGAAAAATAACGGAAGCAGCCTGTCTCTGAGTCCTCTTTTTGAAAATATGGGGATGGAGGCCAATGCCCAGAAGGCTGTGGAGATGGCTTCCCTGCCGGTAAATGATACCACTATGCAGCTGACGGGACAGTTGATGCGGGAGGGTATGCCCATCGACAGGGAGGCCCTGCAGAATTTCTACCATGAGGTAACTGCCTTTGCGGATGCGGAGATTATGGATATTATTGATCTGCACAAGCTGGGTCTGCCGGTAAATACGGAGAACCTGGAGCAGATGGCTTCCTATAAAAATATGACCCATCAGCTTATGGGCGGCATAAATGACCTCAGCGCGCAGCTGCCGCAGCTGCTGCAGGATATGGCCGGCCAGGGCTTGGACCAGGAGATTGGCAGGCTGCTGGAGGCGCTTCTGCTGGGGGAGGAGGGCGCTCCTGAGGCCGGGGAGACGGCTGCGCAGGACACAGAAGCGAATGCCCTGCAAAATCCCGCAGAGAGTCAGGACACCCAGCAGGGCCAGGTAAAGATTGTGATTGCGGAGGAGACCGGGGAGATTCTACAGCCCAAAGGAGAAGGCAAAGAAGGAGCCCAGTCGCTCCAGGACGGCATAAAGACGCAGGAGAATGCCTCGGAGGGCCAGCCGGGCCGGGAGATAACCGGGAGGGAGCAGGCAGAGCAGCCGGCCCAGGCGAAAGGATCCTTCATACTGCTGCGCCAGGTGGCCCAGGCATTGTCGGAGGGCCGGTCTCTGCCCTTTAAGGAGTTGGCAAAATCTCCTGAGTTCCAGAAACAGTTACAGGAGTATGTGAAGCAGGAGTTGTCCCTGCGTCCCCAGGATACCAGCAGGGAGAAGCTGGGCGAAGTGTACAACAGACTGAGCAGACAGTTGGGAGCCCTGTCAGAGGCTTTGGGCAGTGCGGGACAGGAGAACAGTATGATAGGAAAAACTGTTCAGAACCTGAACCAGAACCTGAACTTTTTAAACCAGCTGAATGATATGTATTCTTATGTGCAGCTGCCGTTGAAGATGACGAATCAGGACACTCACGGGGAATTGTATGTGTATGCCAACCGACATAAGAAGGCGGTGCGGGAAGGCGAAGTCAGCGCACTGCTCCATCTGGACATGGCCAATCTGGGCCCCATGGATATATATGTCCAGTTGAAGGATAACAAAGTGGGAACCCGGTTTTATCTGCCGGATGAGGAGATGCTGGACTTTATCGCGGATCACATCGACCTGCTGAACAGCAGATTGGAGAAACGGGGTTATCATGTGAACTGTGCCTTCCAGACCAGAGAACTCAAGGAAGAGAATACGGTGATGCAGGAACTGATAGAGGAGCAGAGCAACCGGCCCATGAGCGCGGACTATTCTTTTGACGCGTTTGCCTGAGAGCCGCGCTGCGGGCGGCTCTTGAGGACGGGCATGAATAATGACAAATAGACTGAAATAGCTTTATATAGGAGATTGGCATGGCAGAAAAAAATAAACCCAAACAGGCCATAGCTCTGGAGTATAATCCCCAGGAGGATGCGCCCAAGGTCATCGCCTCCGGCAGGGGGAAACTGGCGGAACGAATCATTGAGAGAGCCCAGGAGAGTGATGTGCCCATACACCGGGACGACAAACTGGCGGATACGCTTTCAAGGCTGGAGATCGGGGATATGATACCGCCGGAACTCTATGAGGTGGTGGCGGAGATATTGGTATTTGTGGACTCCATGGATAAACTCAAAGGGAAGGTTGGAAGATAAACTTCCAACTACTGATTAACGCAATAACACGGGCACAGCCCGTGTTATGCAGGAAAGAGGGAAGGTTGGAAGATAATCATGAATAAACGTAAAGTGGGGGCAGACAAGGAATTTCTGGCCGCCGCTTTTCTGGAAAAACAAGGAGTGACCATATTGGAGCACAATTTCCGCAACAGAAGCGGAGAGATTGATCTGATCGGCAGGGATGGGGAGTACCTGGTATTTTTTGAGGTGAAATTCAGGCATAATGCCGATATGGGGCATCCCGAGGAGGCGGTGGGCTATGCCAAGCAGAGACAGATCTGCCGGGTGGCGGACTACTACCGCTATGTCAAGGGTTTTTCTTCACAGACAGCAGTCCGGTATGATGTGATCGCCATAGAAGGAGAACAGGTGCGATGGGTGAAAAACGCTTTTTCCCATCAAAATAGGTAACAGCATATGCGGAACTAAAATTTGCAAACCAATATTAGAAGATATGGAGGTGTTCATGGAGCAGATCATAAGAGCGGCAGACAGGGAGCCGGTTATGCGGCAGCAAAAGACGGGGGAGGTGGAATATCTCACTTTTCCGCTGCTCTCCGCCCAGCCGGGAATTATCCATGCTTTTTCCACCAGGAGGGGCGGCGCCAGCCAGGGCATCTATGCCTCCATGAATCTGTCCTTTACCAGAGGAGATGAACCACAGCGGGTACAGGAAAATTTTCGGCGCATGGCGGCTGTGCTGTGTACGGATGTAAACCATATGGTATGTACTTTCCAGACCCATACCACAAACATTCGCCGGGTCTGCCATGGGGATGGAGGTAAGGGCATTGTCTGTGAGAGAGGGTATACCGATGTGGACGGCCTGGTGACCGACGATAAGGAACTGTGTCTGGTGTGCTTTTTCGCGGATTGTGTGCCACTGTACTTTGTGGATCCAAAACACGGAGCCATAGGGCTGGCTCATTCCGGCTGGCGTGGAACGGTGGCTGGCATGGGCAGGCGTATGGCAGAGCACATGGAGCAGGAATTTGGTACCAGGGTCCAGGATCTGGTTGCCGCCGTCGGTCCATCCATCTGCCAGGACTGCTATGAGGTCAGCGAGGAAGTGGCGGAACAGTTCCGGCAGATGGAGGCTTCCATCTCGGGAAGCCGTGAACTGCTTCAGGAACTGACTGCGCAAAAAGCCTATCCCCACCGACAGATCTTAAAGCCCGGAAAAGAGGCGGGAAAATATCAGCTGGATCTGTGGCTGGCCAATCTGCTGATCCTGCGGGCGGCGGGTATTCCTCTGGCCCAGATACAGGTGACGGATGTCTGCACCTGCTGCAACAGAGATTATCTTTTTTCCCACAGGGCAAGCCAGGGGAAACGCGGCAACCTGGCGGCGTTTTTGATGATGAGGGACTATGATGGAAATCTGGACGCCTAAGCGGCCAGATTTCCATCACTGGTTATGTGTGCTTGAAGGGAACATGCGGAACTCTAAACAGCATGTTCCCGGAAAGTACGCTGATGGAAATCTGGACGCCTAAGCGGCCAGATTTCCATCACTGGTTATGTGTACTTGAAGGGAACATGCGGAACTCTAATAGGAGGCTATATGGCAAATATACTGGTGTGTGACGACGATAAGGAGATTGTGGAGGCCATTGATATCTATCTGCGTGAGGAGGGGTATCAGGTGTATAAGGCTTATGACGGAGAGCAGGCCGTGGAACTGCTTGCCAAGGAGCAGATTCATCTGCTGATTATGGATGTGATGATGCCCAAAATGGACGGGATCGCCGCCACTCTGAAGATCCGTGAGAGCAGCAGTATTCCCATCATTATCCTATCCGCCAAGACCGAGGACACGGACAAGATTCTGGGACTGAATATCGGGGCGGATGACTATGTAACCAAGCCCTTTAATCCGCTGGAACTGATGGCAAGGGTAAAGTCCAATCTGCGCCGCTACACCTTGCTGGGCAGCATGGGACAGGAGAATACCCAGATCTATCAGGCGGGAGGACTGGTCATCAACGATGAGACCAAAGAGGTTTCCGTGGACGGGGAAACGGTGAAGCTGACCCCCATTGAGTACAACATCCTGCTGCTGCTTGTCAAGAACCAGGGCAGAGTCTTTTCCATCAACCAGATCTATGAGAATATATGGAATGAAGATGCCATCGGCGCCGACAATACGGTTGCGGTACATATCCGCCATATCCGTGAAAAGATAGAGATCAACCCCCGGGATCCCCGCTATCTGAAAGTGGTCTGGGGAGTGGGCTATAAGATAGAGAAGCAGGATCAGTGATTTCAGATGGGAGTATAAATGAAGAAAAACAGGGTAATAAGCCGACTGGCGCTGCATGCTCTACAGCATCTTGCCGCCATTGGCATAGCGGTGATGCTGGGCATCATCGCTGTAAACTCCAATATCGTTGTGGACAATATGTATGGCGACCGGATCGGTTACCAGGTGAGTCTGATGGATAATGCGGGAGAGTTCGAAGATTCCCGCATATTCACCGATGTATTCCGCAATGCCATCAACGATATCACCCGGCTGGCGGTGATAAAGGGGCAGCTGGAGACCAATGGTCAGTTTGACGGCGCAAAGGTCATCGATGTGACCGACTTTGTGAACCGTAGTTCCCAGAAAAGCAACTGCCCGATCAGCGCCGGCTATCAGTTGGATGAACTGATCCGCTGGGGAAAATACGGTTTGGAAATCCAGACGGTAACTTTTCAGAGCAAGTTTGATTTTATCGCCTATTTCGGCTATGATAATATTTTTACCAGCTATGGATTTGGTGACAATCTGGAGCAGTTTGACTTTTCGGAGGGAACGGTTTCCGATATGATTGCGTGGGATATCAAAAATGAGCTGGACAGGCAGGAGGCAGGAGAGACAACCGGCACTGTGGGGAATGAGAGACTCGTGACGGACTTTGATCTCATGGAACAGGAGGAAGCATACAGGTCTGTAAGGGAGTGTGTGGAAAGTTACTGGGGAATTGACTCTTTATTCAACCGTATTACTACGGAGATGGCGATGCTGGGAAAGCAGGTGCTGCTCCTCGACCGGGGCGGCCAGGAGGTTATCAGCATGGAAATGCTGGTGCCCAGGTATGCCACCGTGACAGATCAATTCATTGCGGCCAGCTGCTCCAACTGGCCGGAGTACTGTATGCTGGAAGCCAATGTGATGGAGACCGTAGAGACTCTGGCTTACAATTATACCCTGTATCAAAACCAGAATGACCTTTATGCCCAGGGCAGGACCAATCTGCAGTTTTTTATCAGCACCACCACCAGGAGCGGGCAGGAGTACTACACCAACATGGAGGAGCATTTTGTCCGTCTCACGGACAGTGAGAAGACGGATTATTTCCGGGGTTTAGGCAAATATGTGGTGTACTTTACCGATGCCATGCGCCTGGAGTCCAATGCGGATATCACTGAGGAAGAGATGTTTGACAATGTCAGCGATTATGAATATGCCTTTCCGGAGAATACCAAGCTCTGGATCGGTGTAAATACGGATTTCCCGATTCAGCGCGATCAGTTTTATATCGCCCGGGATACCTATAACAGTATTATTCCCCATGTGTGGCTGATTTTGATTTCCACTGGCATCTTTGTGCTGCTCTGGCTGGGGATCGGGGGATATATCAGTTATACCACCGGCAAGAAGGAAGAGGAGGGTAAGACGGTTTCCGGACTGTATCTCTTTGACAGACTGCCCACAGAGTTTGCCCTGGGGCTTTTGCTGGCGGCGGGCTTTGGGCTTTGGCTGCTGTTTCTGTTTATCTATGGGAACATATATGACTCGATTTTATACCGCAGCAGCCGTGCCACATTGCAGCAGCTGGCGGCGGTGAAGCAGTATGTGCTTGCCATGATCGGAGGATTTGGACTGCTGTCCAGTCTGACCGTATGCCTGTTCTGGTATAGCTTTGTGAGAAGGCTGCAGTGCGGTAATCTGTGGAAAAACAGTATTTTTTTTCAGGTCTGCAGGGGGATCGGAAGGGGATTAAATCAAGTGCTGGAAAATCCCAGCGCGGTGATTCGGACTTTCATGCCCTACAATATTTTTCTGTTGGCTAACCTGCTCTGTGTGTTGGGCATGTACGAACTCCGGGAGGATCCGCACAGGCTGATTCTGCTACCCCTGCTGTGCATCGTTATTCTGGATGGGGGCGTGGGAATCTATGTATTCCGCAGAAGCGTAGAGCGCAGCGAGATTATCAATGGAATTTCCCGAATCAGGGGAGGCGATATCGGCTATGTGCTGGACAGTGAAAAGCTGCATGGGGATAACAAAGAACTGGCAGTGTCGGTGAACAATATGGGGGACGGAATCCGCAAGGCGGTGGCTACCAGCATGAAGGATGAGAGGATGCAGGCGGACCTGATTACCAATGTGTCCCACGATATCAGAACTCCGCTGACCTCCATCATCAACTATGTGGATCTGCTGAAGAGGGAGAAAATCACCCAGGAACCTGCCAGCGGCTACATAACCGTGCTGGACGCCAAAGCCCGGCGTTTGAAGCAGCTCACCGACGATCTGCTGGAAGCGTCCAAGATTTCCTCCGGCAATATCACCTTGGATAACAGCAGGCTGGATCTGACGGAACTGGTGCGCCAGTCCGTGGGAGAATTTTCGGAAAAACTGGAGGCTAAAAGGCTCCAGGTTCTAATCACGGAACCAAGCAGCCCGGCCTATATCTATGCGGATAGCCGCCGCATGTGGCGGGTGGTGGAAAATCTGTTTAACAATATCTGCAAATATGCCATGGAGGGAACCCGGGTCTATGTGGATTTGGAGAAAGCGGAGGGAGTGATTACGGTATCTGTAAAGAATATCTCTGAGACATCTCTCAATTTCAGTCCGGATGAATTGACTGAGCGCTTTGTCCGGGGAGATGTGTCCCGGAGCAGCGAGGGCAGCGGACTGGGGCTGTCCATTGCCAAGAACCTGACGGAACTGCAGAAAGGTGAATTTCATATCGTACTGGATGGGGATCTGTTCAAGGTGCTTTTGCGCTTCCGGGAATACCAGAATCCTGAGGACGCGGGGAGTGGGGGAGAAGAGGAAGTTTGAATGTTTCACATTCAAATGCTGATTGGTGCAATATCGCAGGCGAAGCCAGCGATATGCAGGGACAAGGAAAGCTTGGAAAAGGAAGGAGTAAGACGATAAGAATGAGGGGGCAAGCCGAATATCACATAGGCTTGCCCCATTTATGTCAATCATTTAAAACAAATTCCCGGCGGCTGTTGTAGGACTCCACAATGTTGTGAATCTTCTCCGTGGTGGCCGTGGTGTTGCTCAGAGATACGTCATGGTTCATGAAATCAATGATGGAAGCCATGAACTTACACATATCCGCCTCCACGAAGTAGGGCCTGGTGTAGATCTCCGGGGGAAGGTAAGTCAGGTTGGTGGTGATCACCTTGTCAAAATGTCCATGCTCGTAGGCGTGGTCAAACGCTTTCAGCCCGTCGGTAAAAAGGCCGAAGGTACAGCAGATATACACTCTCCGGGCATTCATCTGTTTCAGTTGTCTGGCGGTATCCAGCATACTGCCGCCGGAGGAGATCATATCGTCAATAATGATAATATCTTTGCCGTCAATATTGTCCCCCAGAAATTCATGGGCCACAATTGGATTTTTGCCGTTCTCGATAGTGGAGTAATCCCGGCGCTTGTAGAACATGCCGGTATCCACTCCCAGTACTGTGGCAAAGTAGATGGCGCGATCCAGGGCTCCCTCATCGGGGCTTATGACCAGCAGGTGTTCCTTGTCCACCAATAGATCCTCCTCGGCGTTCAGCAGCGCCCGCAGGAATTGGTAGGGGGGCTGGAAGTTGTCAAAGCCGCTCAAGGGAGTGGAGTTTTGCACTCGGGGATCGTGGGCGTCAAAGGTCACAAAATTGGCTACTCCCATATCCCGCAGTTCCTTCAGCGCGTAGGCGCAGTCCAGGGATTCACGGCCGTTTCGTTTGTGTTGTCTTCCCTCGTACAAAAAGGGCATGATCACATTGACGCGGTGGGCCTTGCCGTTACAGGCGGCGATGATGCGTTTTAAGTCCTGATAGTGGTCATCGGGGGACATATGATTGGTATAACCGTTTATTTCATAGGTAATGCTGTGGTTGCATACATCCACCAGCAGAAACAGATCCTTTCCGCGGATGGATTCATGAAATATGCCTTTGGCTTCCCCTGTGCCAAAACGGGGACAGTCCGCAAGGGTAAGGTAATTGTTTTCGATATAGCCGTGAAAGGCGGGATCATTTTTTACCTTCTCGTTGTTGATATTGCGGCGAAATTCCACCAGATAATCATTGATCCTGCGGGCCATCCGCTCCGCGGAAGGCAGAGCGATCAGCTTTAGAGGTGCTACAGGCATTGCGTTTTCCAACTCTCGTAAATTGGGCATTAGATTTCCTCCAAACGTGTAGAAACTTCGCTATTTTCAGAGGTAGCCGACATAGGACGCTCCAGACGAATATACATTCCTGTCCGGATTTGGTCCCGCAGAAGCTATGCTCCCATTGAATATGTAGCGGATGCTGGAGGTCCGACATCTATCGGCGGAAAATAGCGAAACTGTTGTTCAATATTTAATTTAACATTAATGGAGTGGACACGTCAAGATTTTTCTAGTAAACTAGATATATAGATAAATTTGTGAGTCCAGTATTTGTTTAATGTCAAATGGAGACTAACTCCCGTAAATCCGGGCAGGAATGTTTATTTGTCTGGGGCGCCCCAGGCTGGCCGCTCTGTGAAAAGTGATAGAGAAGAAGTTTGGGTGTATACATCCAAATACGTAATAATGCAATATCGCAGGCAAAGCCGGCGGTATGCGGGGAAGAGGTAAATATGAAAAAGGAAAAAGGGCATGTTATCGGCAGGGTGATGCCGGGGAGTATTGCGGAGGAATTGGAGATTGAGGCAGGGGACAGGCTGCTGACCATAGATAATACGGAAATTGAGGATATATTTGACTATCAGTTTCTGGTTCAGGACACTTATATAGAGGTGTTGATTGAGAAGCCGAACGGGGAGCAATGGCTTCTGGAGGTGGATAAGGATTTTGATGAGGATCTGGGGATTGAGTTTGAGAATGGGCTGATGGATGAGTACCGCAGCTGTCATAATAAATGTATTTTCTGTTTTATTGACCAGATGCCGAAGGGGATGCGGGAGACTTTGTATTTTAAGGATGATGACTCCCGGCTATCCTTTTTGCAGGGCAATTATGTGACGCTGACTAACATGTCAGAGCATGATATCGACAGGATTATCCGGTATCATTTAGCTCCTATCAATATTTCGTTTCAGACCATGAACCCACAGCTGCGGTGTAAGATGTTGAACAATCGTTTCGCGGGGGAGGCCCTGAAAAAGGTGGACAGGCTTTATGAGGCCGGGATTGCGATGAACGGGCAGATCGTGCTGTGCAAAGGTGTGAATGACGGGGAGGAACTGGAAAACAGCATATCCCGGCTGACTAAGTATCTTCCCCATCTGGAGAGCGTGTCCGTGGTTCCGGTGGGACTGTCCAGATACCGGGAGGGATTGTACCCCCTGGAGCCGTTTACCAGGGAGGACGCCCGGGAGGTGCTGCGGAGTATCCATGGATGGCAGGAGAAAATATATAGGGAGCATGGTACTCATTTTATTCATGCCAGTGACGAGTGGTATATTTTGGCCCAGGAAGAACTTCCGGAGGAGGAGCGATATGACGGCTATCTGCAGCTGGAAAACGGCGTGGGCATGACCCGGCTGCTGCTGAGTGAGTTTGCCCGGGGACGTGAGCAGCTGCGCCGGGAGAGGCAGATTCCGGATATGTCGGTGCGGGAGGAACTTTCCATAGCCACGGGCAGGCTGGCCTATCCCTATATCCGGCGGATGGCGCAGGAGATGACGGAGGATTTCCCCGGGCTGGAAATCCATGTCTATGCCATCAGGAATGATTTTTTCGGGGAGATGATCACGGTATCGGGGCTGCTGACAGGGCAGGATATCCTGGCGCAGCTTCAGGACAAGCCTCTGGGCAGGCGGCTGCTTTTGCCCCAGAATGTGCTGCGCAGCGGGGAAACGGTTTTTTTGGATGATTTGACCCTGGAGGAACTGAAAAATACTTTACAAGTGGAGATTAATATTGTAAAATCAAGCGGATACGACTTTATTGATGCCGTGTTGGGAAGAGATTAAGCGCAATGAGTTAAGGCCCTCAATGCTGGATTGTGGACAGTTTAAAGAGAGGAATAATGCGCTTAAATATGGATGTTCACAACACAGGCTCAGCAGGAGTTTGGCTTCGGTCAAATTCTGTTATGCAGGAAAGAGGTAAACTTGAAAACGGAAAAAAGAACAGGAAAACCCATCGTGGCAGTGGTGGGAAGGCCCAATGTGGGCAAGTCCACTTTGTTTAACGCGCTGGTGGGAGAAAAAATTTCCATTGTAAAGGATACTCCCGGAATAACCAGGGATCGGATCTATGCGGACGCTGCCTGGCTGGATCGGAACTTTACTTTGATTGATACCGGCGGCATTGAGCCGGAGAGTAAGGATATCATTCTGTCCCAGATGAGGGAGCAGGCGCAGATTGCCATGGATACGGCGGATGTAATTATTTTTCTGGTGGATGTGCGTCAGGGACTCCAGGACGCGGATGCCAAGGTGGCGGACATGCTGCGCCGCTGTCACAAGCCGGTGGTGCTGGTGGTCAACAAGGTAGACAGCTTTGAAAAATACATGGCGGACGTGTATGAGTTTTATAATCTGGGCATAGGGGAGCCCCATCCCGTATCCGCGGTGAACAAGCTGGGGCTGGGAGATATGCTCCAGGAGGTGGTTTCTCATTTCCCGGAACCCACAGGGGAGGAGGAAGAGGACGACCGCACCAGGGTGGCCATCGTGGGCAAGCCCAATGTGGGCAAGTCCTCCATCATCAATAAGCTGCTGGGGGAAAACCGTTTGATTGTGTCTGACATCGCGGGCACTACCCGGGACGCGGTGGATACGGAGATTGTGTACGGACAGCGGGAATATGTGTTTATCGATACGGCGGGGCTGCGGCGCAAAAACAAGATCAAGGAAGAACTGGAGAAGTATATGATTATCCGTACTGTGGGCGCAGTGGAGCGCGCGGACGTGGTGGTTCTGGTCATAGACGCTATGGAGGGCGTGACGGAGCAGGATGCCAAGATCGCCGGAATCGCCCATGACAGAGGCAAAGCAGTGATCATTGCGGTGAATAAATGGGATGCGCTGGAAAAGGATGACAAGACCATTTACCGCTTTACGGAGAAGGTGCGGGATACCTTGTCTTTTATGCAGTACGCGGAACTGGTGTTTATCTCGGCCAAGACAGGGCAGCGGCTGCCCAAGCTTTTTGAGACCATTGATATGGTCAGCGAGAACCATGCCATGCGGGTGGCCACAGGCGTGTTGAATGAAATCATGGCGGAGGCTGTGGCCATGCAGCAGCCTCCCTCGGACAAGGGCAGGAGGCTGCGGCTGTATTATATTACCCAGGTGTCGGTAAAGCCCCCTACCTTTGTGATTTTCGTCAACGACAAGGAGTTGATGCATTTTTCCTATACCAGATATATCGAGAACCAGGTCAGAGAAACCTTTGGATTCAGGGGTACGCCTCTGCGGTTTATCATCAGGGAACGAAAGGACAAGGAATCATGATACGGATTGTATGTGTACTTATAGGTTATGCTTTCGGCCTGTTTCAGACCGGCTATTTCTATGGAAAAGCCCATGGCATTGACATCCGGGAGCACGGCAGCGGCAATTCCGGCACTACCAACACGCTGCGGGTGCTGGGCACCAAGGCGGGGCTCATTGTCTTTGCCGGGGACTGTCTAAAATGTATGGCGGCGGTATGGCTGGTCAGGCTCCTTTTTGGCGGAAGCTACCACAATATTATCTATCTGCTGTGCCTATATACGGGAGCGGGTGCCATTCTGGGGCACAATTATCCCTTTTATATGCATTTTAAAGGGGGAAAGGGCATCGCGGCCACGGCGGGCATGGTGCTTTCTTTTCACCCCTGGTTCGTGGTGACGGGCGTGATTATGTTTTTTGCCACTTTTTTTACCACCCACTATGTGTCATTGGGGTCCCTGCTGGTGTATACGCTGCTGATGATCCAGCTGGTGATCAGCGGCCAGACGGGGGTGTTTCCGGAGATGACCCAGGGGCAGCTTTTAGAGATGTATGTGCTCTTTGGCTGCATGACGGCGCTGGCTTTCTGGAAACACCGTGAAAATATCGGGCGTTTGATTCACGGCACAGAACGCAAGACTTACCTGACCAAGAAGAACAAGGTGGAGGACGGCAGCGGCCATGAGGCCGGACACCCCGACAAGGCGGATTGAGGGAATATGCGGAACTCTAAACGGCATTTTCCCGGACAGTACACAGAATCACATTTGGATGCCTAAGCGGCCATATGTGATTCACCATCAATGTGTGCTGGCAGGGAATATACGGAACTCTATATAGAAAAGGAGTATCAGGTTATGGCAAAGGTTACAGTGATCGGCGGTGGCAGCTGGGGAATAGCTCTGGCGGTATTATTGCATAAGAACGGGCATGGGATTACGGTCTGGTCTGCCCTGGAGGCGGAGATTGAGATGCTGCGCACCCGGCATGAACACAAGATGCTGCCGGGTGTGCAGTTGGCAGAGGATATCTGTTATACCCTAGACGAGCGGGAGGCCGTGGAGGGAGCAGATCTGCTGGTGATGGCAGTTGCCAGCAGCTTTACACGCAGGACGGCGGCCAGGCTTTGTCCCTATGTGGCTCCCGGCCAGTGCATTGTCAATGTGGCTAAGGGCATCGAGGAACACACATTGATGACCCAGGCTCAGATCACAGAGCAGGAGATACCCCAGGCCCAGGTGGCAGTGCTGTCAGGGCCCTCCCATGCCGAGGAGGTGGGCAGGGGCATTCCCACCACCATAGTAGTGGGAGCTAAAAAACGATCCACTGCGGAATATATCCAAAATCTGTTTATGAACGAAGTGTTTCGGGTCTACACAAGTCCGGATGTGCTGGGCATAGAGTTGGGGGGCTCCCTGAAAAACGTCGTGGCGCTGGCGGCGGGCATTGCGGACGGCCTGGGCTATGGGGACAACACCAAGGCGGCCCTGATCACTCGGGGCATCACGGAGATTGCCCGGCTTGGCACGGCCATGGGGGGACGTTTTGAGACATTCTGCGGCCTCACGGGCATAGGGGATCTCATCGTGACCTGCGCCAGTATGCACTCCCGGAACCGCCGGGCGGGGATACTGATCGGACAGGGCAAGACCATGGATGAGGCTATGGAGGAAGTGCAGATGGTGGTGGAGGGTGTGTACAGTGCCAAGGCCGCCATGGAGTTGGCGAGAAAGTACGATGTGCAGCTGCCCATCATTGAACAGGTGAATAAGATTCTGTTTGAGGGAAAGCCTGCGGATGTGGCAGTTAAAGAACTGATGCTGCGGGATCGGAAGATTGAGGTATCTGACGCTTTGTGGGAAGAGGAGTAAAGTAATATAAAAATAACCGCTTAGTTTGTAAGACTGGGGCGGTTATTTTTGTGTTTGCTTTTTTCATCAAAACAGATACTATTTTACTCCCTTTTCGGAAAAGTGTTCCCATTGCATAAAATTGGAAATAAAATGTATATTTATATATGAGACTACTGAATTTGCACTTGACTGACAATTCTTCAAATCTGAATTTATTTATTCGCTTTTCAACCTATTCAGACAATAAAGTGAAAGGGATTTACAACAGAACTCCCCCATAATCCAATCGCTACACGATATAACGCTTTGGCATGTATTCTATCGTGCCAAATAAATCTTCTCATTGCTTTTTTCAATGACCAAGGTTCTCCATACATATGAATGTAAACATTATTATCAAGATAGTTTGGCACTTGTTCGATTTGTTGAAATGCACTTATTCGATTTAAATAAATATCAGCATTATTTTCGATTGTCACCAAACCATCTAAATAAGATTTAGTAACTTCGTTTGTGTGAATGTACATTTCCTCAGGTGTACGAGGAATGCTTCCATAAAAAGTTTGCCGTGCTGGAAGAGTTGTCTGTTTCACATCTGGAATAGAATCATATAATATTTTAAAATCCTTCGCTGATTTTATGACAAGCAACTTTGTATACTGATACTCGTCGAATGTCAAAGGCAACTCTTCGCTATCAAAAATAATGGTAGTATCAGCATCAGATATACAAGCATCGCTCTTTTCTTCCTGCACTATTTCAATATAACAGTCATCACAACATTTCATTCCTGTTGACCATAAAAGAAATTGCCTTACTTCACCAACCAATTTTCCCAATGCCTCATCTCTGGTTTTCCCCCTTGAAAAAGCACCTGGGAAATTTTCTGCAAATATCATATATCCTTCTTCATTAAACTCTACTATAGCCCGAATAATCATCAGTCCACGCTCCTTTAAATTCCAAGTTATATACTTGATGATAAAATATATATCTGCCGCTTGCAATGTATATTTATAAACTTGTTTTTCATGGGTACACAATTCCGAAAAGGGAGCTATTTTATGGCATCCATGATCTCTGCTGCCATCCGGGGCTTATTCATTGTGTAGATATGAATGCCGTCCACACCGTTTTGTTTTAAGTCTACGATCTGGCGGATGGCATAGTCGATTCCGGCCTTTCGCATATCTTCAGGGGAATCCCCGTACCGGGCGACCATATCTGCGAAAGCCTTGGGAATCGTGGCGCCGGAGAGGGAGATGCTGGTTCCCAGCTGGCTGGCTTTTGTCACAGGCATAATTCCCGCGTGGATGGGCAGTGTGATTCCCTTGCGCCGGGCCTTTTCCTGAAATTCATAAAAGTAGTCATTGTCAAAAAACATCTGGCTTATCAGATCCTGGGCCCCCATATCCTGTTTTAACTTCAGGTATCCCAGATCGGACTGCATACTGAAGCACTCATAATGCTTTTCCGGATAGCAGGCGGCCGCAATGTGCAGATCCGGGTCAAGCTCCTTTAAATAAGCGATCATATCGCTGGCGTGTTCAAAGTCACGGGAGGCGAACTGTTCGTCCGTCATATCCCGGGGGCGGTCTCCTCTAAGGGCCAGCACATGGGTCACACCGGCGGCTTTCAGGTCGGCCAGCACATCCCGCAGAGCCTGTTTCCTGCTGCCCACACAGGTGATATGGGCCAGGGCGGGAAGCTTTAGCTGATTTTGTATATAGGAGGCGATCTCCACGGTCTTTTTGGAGTTGCTTCCCCCTGCGCCGTAGGTCACGCTGATAAAAGCAGGAGCCAGCGCCCCCAGCTTGTCCAGGGTGGCGAAAGCGGCCTCAAATTCCCCGTCCTTTTTCGGGGGAAATACTTCAAAAGAAATGGGAATGTCTTTTTGACTGGTTATATTCATGATATTTACACCTTCCTGTAAGAAAATTTGTGGTTATTTACTTGCTTTTCCACAGAGAATATCGTAACATGTTAATAGGTATTTTTCAAGCCATAAAGTAACCGGGTCGTTCCAAGAGAGGCTTCAGGGATACTTTTCAGAGGCCAGTCAGCAAGAGACGCTTCAAGAGGATATTGGCACAGACACATAAAGTAAATAGAAACATAGCATACCGGAAATGCAATGAACAGCAGTACATCAAAAAAGGACAGGAGAATAAATTCAATGAGTGAAAACACCAATCAATTTCAGGGAACCAAGGAATATGTGGCCAGCGAGGAACTGATGGCAAGTGTGAACATCGCCATGGCGCTGCAGAAGCCCCTGCTGATCAAGGGGGAACCGGGCACAGGCAAGACCATGCTGGCGGAGGCAGTGGCCAAGGCTCTGGGCAAGCGGCTGATCATCTGGAATATCAAGTCCACCACCAAGGCCCAGGACGGCCTCTATGTGTATGACACCATCCAGCGTCTGTACGACGGGCAGTTCGGTGTGGAGGGTGTGGATGATATCGCCCGGTATATCAAGCTGGGAAAACTGGGGGAGGCTTTTGACAGTGAGGAGCAGGTGGTTCTGCTCATCGACGAAATCGACAAGGCGGATCTGGAGTTTCCCAATGACCTGCTGTGGGAACTGGATCAGATGGAATTTTATATCAACGAGACCAAACGCACAGTGAAGGCCAAACACCGCCCTATCGTGATCATTACCTCCAATGCGGAGAAGGAATTGCCCGACGCTTTTCTGCGCCGTTGTATTTTCCATTACATTGATTTCCCCTCTCAGGAACTGATGGAGGAGATTGTGCGGGTGCATTTCCCGGAGGTGGAGGAGCATCTGCTGAAAAACGCTATGGAGGTATTCTACAATATTCGCGGTATCCGGGATATCCGCAAAAAGCCCAGCACTTCCGAGTTGATTGACTGGGTCAACGCCCTGCAGATCGGCGGCATCAGCGCGGACCGCATCCGCGGCGCCCTGCCTTTTATCGGCGTGGTGGTCAAGAAGGACGAGGATCTGGAACTGGTGCGTCACGACAGTAACCTGTGATGCCGAAATGAGAGATGTTGTGTAAAGACAGATTTCTGAGCGAGAGGATTACCTATGTTCATAAAATTTTTTGACTCTCTGCGGGCGAAAGGGCTCCACGTGACCCTGGGGGAGTGGCTGACTCTGCAGGAGGCGCTGGATAAGGGGTTGTGCGGCAGTTCTCTGACGCAGTTTTACTATGTGGCCCGGATGATCCTGGTCAAGAGCGAGACGGATTTTGATAAATACGACATGGCCTTTGAGGAGTGTTTTAAGGCGGCCCAGAAGGAGACCGAGGTGGGGGCCCAGATGCTTCGCTGGCTGGATAAGTCTGATATGATGGAGTTGGCCCATGAGGAGGCCCGCAACCACCTAAACCAAATGGAGGATATCCATGTGGACAAGGAGCAGGTGGAAGAGACGTTCAAGCAGCGCCTGAAAGACCAGAACGAGGAGCACAACGGGGGGAGTTTCTGGATCGGCACCATGGGAAAGACTTCCTTTGGCAATATGGGCGGTAATGTGGGCGGCGTCCGGGTGGGCGGCAAGACCGGATACCAGTCCGCCTTTGCGGTGGTGGGCGCCCGTAAGTACCGGGATTTCAGGGATGACAGAGTGTTGGATAACCGGCAGTTCCAGCTGGCGTTCCGCAGACTCCGGCAGTTCTCCAGCAGATTGGATATTCCCGAGACGGAACTGGACATTGACGGTACGGTGGACAAGACTTGTAACAATGGAGGCTGTCTGCAGATCGTCATGAAAAAGCCCCGCAAGAACGCTGTGAAACTGCTGCTGCTCATGGATTCCGGGGGCACCATGATACCCTTCAGCAGTCTGCTCAACGATCTGTTTCAGGCGGTACACAAGTCCAATCACTACAAGGACGTTAAGACTTACTATTTTCACAACTGCATCTATAGCAAGCTGTACAAGACCCCGGAGTGCGAGAACGGGGACTGGGTGGACACGGAGTGGATGTTCCGCAACGTGGGCAGTGACTACAAGGTGATTATCGTGGGAGACGCGGCCATGGCGCCGGAGGAACTGTACTCTGCCAGCGGCAATTACCGGGGCCCCAACGGGGGACTGTCCGGCTACGAATGGCTGCAGCTGGTGAAGCGCAAGTATAAAAAAGTGGTCTGGTTAAATCCCAAGATGGCTCCCGGCCATGCCCCCTGGAGAGAGGCGGAGACGGCGGTGAAACAGCTGTTTCCCATGTATAAGCTGACGGTGGACGGGCTGAACCGGGCCATGGTCACTTTGATGGCAAACAAATAACTATAGTCCGCAACATAGTGCAGGAAGAGACAGCACAAATTATTCAGAGCCGGGTGCAGCTGTATCTGGCCGAAAATTTATAGTGTAAAACAGTTGACATATCTGTTTTTTTCGGGTACAATAAGCCCAAGTTTCAAATAAACGATAATGCGATGAAGAGAAAGAGTACTGTCAATCCACTTTGTACAGAGAGCGGCCGGCCGGTGAGAGGCGCACAGAGCCTGACAGGAATACATCTCGGAGCAGCAAACCCAAATGCGGTGCGTTTTATTCCGCAGAGTAGGCTTTGACGGCAGGCCCCGATATCGGCCGTGAGTATTGATGGATACTCTCTGAGCCATAAGGCGTGAGTTTTATGGGAAAAAAGGTGGTAACACGGGTGCTGGCCTCGTCCTTTTGCGGGATGGGGCTTTTTTTTATGTATACACAATGGTCCGCCGTCCCCGGCTGCGCCAGTTCTAAAAAGCGGAGTCCGGTAATAGTACTGGCAGGGACTCTGCAAAACTCAAAATCAGCAAATCCCCGGAAGGCGCACTGAAGCATAGATGGACGCCAGAGCGGCCATATATGCTTCACTTGGCTTGTGTGCCGATAGGGGATATGCGGAACTCTAAATAGGAGGAGAAAGAAATGACAGTATTTGACGAGTTGAAAGCAAGGGGGCTGCTGGCCCAGTTGACGGACGAGGAGGAGATCAAGGAGTTGATCAACAATGGGAAAGCCACATTTTATATCGGTTTTGACCCCACTGCGGACAGCCTCCATGTAGGGCATTTTATGGCGCTGTGCCTGATGAAGCGCCTGCAGATGGCAGGGAACCGCCCCATCGCCCTGGTGGGCGGCGGCACGGGCATGATCGGAGACCCTTCAGGCAGGAGCGATCTGCGCACCATGATGACCACAGAGCAGATCGACCACAACTGCGAGTGCTTTAGAAAGCAGATGAGCCGCTTCATCGAGTTCGGAGAGGGGAAAGCCATGATGGTGAATAATGCGGACTGGCTCAGGGACTTAAACTATATCGAGTTTATCAGAGATATCGGTGTGCATTTCTCCGTAAACCGCATGCTCACCGCAGAGTGTTATAAACAGCGCATGGAGAAAGGACTGAGCTTTCTGGAGTTCAACTACATGATCATGCAGAGTTACGACTTCCTGTGCCTGTATGAGAAATACGGCTGCAATATGCAGTTTGGCGGCGATGACCAGTGGAGCAATATGCTGGGCGGCACGGAACTTATCCGGCGCAAACTGGGCAAGGATGCCTACGCCATGACCATCACGCTGCTGCTGAACTCCGAGGGCAAGAAGATGGGCAAGTCCCAGAAGGGAGCCGTGTGGCTGGACGCCGAGAAGACTTCTCCCTTCGAGTTCTACCAGTACTGGAGAAACGTGGGGGACGCGGACGTGATGAAGTGCCTGCGGATGCTGACATTCCTGCCCCTGGAGGAGATCGAGGCCATGGACGGCTGGGAGGGCAGCAAGCTCAACGAAGCCAAGGAGATCCTGGCCTTTGAACTGACAAGCATGGTACACGGTCAGGAGGAGGCCCGGAAGGCCCGGGAGAGTGCCAGAGCGCTGTTCAGCGCAGGCAACGCGGAGAACATGCCCACCTATGAACTGCAGGAGAGTGATTTTAAGGACGGCGCTATTGACATCATCGGCGTGGTGGCGGCGGCAGGACTCACCGCATCCCGCTCCGAGGCGAGACGCGCAGTGGAGCAGGGCGGCATCACCGTGGACGGAGAGAAAGTGTCGGATATCAAAACAGTGTACACAAAAGCAGATTTTGCCGGTGAGGGCAAGATAGTGAAGAGAGGCAAGAAGAGTTTCAAAAGAGTAGTTGCCGGCGAGTAAAGTTGGGGAATACCTGCTGCCGCGGACATCATAAAGAGGGCTGGCAGCAAGAAAGAACGGATGAATAGAGAATATAAATGTTACAGGGGGAATGCCAATGAATAAGGGATATAGATGGACGATCAACGCCTGCTTTATCGGGTATATCATTCAGGCCATCGTGAATAATTTTGTACCTCTGCTGTTTCTGACTTTCCAGAGCAGCTATGGCATCCCCCTGTCCCGGATTACATTGCTGATCACGGTGAATTTTGCCGTGCAGCTTATCGTGGATCTTGTTTCCGTCTCCTTCGTGGACAGGATTGGCTATCGTATATCCATGATGATTGCCCATGGAATGTCAACGCTGGGACTGGTGGGCTTGGTCATTCTGCCCCGGATATTGTCAAGCGCCTACGCAGGACTGCTGATCTCGGTCATATGCTACGCTGTGGGCGGCGGCCTGCTGGAGGTGCTGGTAAGTCCGGTGATGGAATCCTGCCCCACGGATAACAAGGAGAAGGCCATGAGTATGCTTCATTCCTTTTACTGCTGGGGACAGGTGGGAGTGGTACTGATCTCTACTCTATTTTTCAGGGTATTCAGTATAGACAGATGGTGGATTCTGGCCCTGCTGTGGGCAATTGTTCCTATTGCAAACGGCATATTGTTTGCCAGGGTTCCCATTGCTCCGCTGACACCGGACGGTGAGAAGGGTATGACGGTCAGGGAACTCTTTGGAATGCGGGAATTCTGGCTGTTACTGATGATGATGGTCTGCGCCGGAGCCAGCGAGTTGTCCGTCAGCCAGTGGGCCTCCACTTTTGCGGAGAAAGGGCTGGGGATCAGCAAGACGCTGGGGGATCTGACGGGGCCCATGTTCTTTGCGCTGCTGATGGGCTGCTCCCGGGCATTTTACGGTAAATATGGGGAAAAGGTGGAACTGGACCGATTTATGACGGGGAGTGCGCTGCTCTGTGTGATTTCTTACCTGTGTATTTCCCTGGTTCCCGTCCCATGGATTGGGCTGCTGGGCTGCGGACTCTGCGGACTCTCCGTGGGTATTATGTGGCCGGGGACTTTCAGCAAGGCCACCGCTTCCATCAAAAGGGGAGGCACAGCCATGTTTGCGTTGCTGGCTCTGGGCGGAGATATCGGCTGTTCCGGCGGACCTACGCTGGTGGGATTTGTGTCGGGAGCCTTTGGCGACGACCTGCGCAGGGGAATCCTGGCCGGGATGATATTCCCGGCGGCGCTGCTTATCTGCCTGGCAGGAATGAATCACAAAAAGACCGTATAAATGAGAAGGGGCTGTCCATAATGCGGAGCATGCCTTGACAGAATTGAAAAATTGTTGCTTTTGCTCGCAAGTCGGGTTACTTGGCAAGTTTTAGTGATCGTCAGTATAAATAATCATGTATGGGAAACCTTCCGCATATACATATACCAGTATAGGCGGGAGGTTCTTTATATGGAAAATCATACAATGAATACTTATGACCTCTATCATGATATACAACAGCGGACCGGCGGGGAGATCTACATCGGTGTGCTGGGGCCTGTGCGCACGGGGAAATCCACATTTATCAAACGCTTTATGGATGTGATGGTCCTGCCCTACATGGAGGACGAACACGCAAAGAGCCGTGCCATGGACGAACTGCCCCAGAGCGCCGGGGGACGCACCATCACCACCACGGAGCCAAAATTTATTCCCAAGGAAGCGGCCCATGTGGTACTGAATGAGGATGTGGAGGTGGATGTACGGCTGATAGACTGCGTGGGCTACATGGTGGACGGCGCGGCGGGACACATGGAGGAAAACGCGGAGCGGATGGTGAAAACGCCTTGGTTCGATAACGAGATTCCCTTTACCAAGGCGGCGGAGATCGGCACGGATAAGGTCATGAACGACCATTCCACCATCGGTCTGGTGGTTACCACGGACGGCAGCTTCGGGGAACTTTCCCGGGAGAGCTTCCTCCCTGCGGAGGAGAAGACCATAAACGCCCTGAAAAAATTACATAAACCCTTTTTGGTGCTCTTAAACAGCCAGAAACCCTACTCAGAGGAAACCAGGACACTGGCGGAGCAGATGCAGGAAAAGTACGGCATAGCCGTGCTGCCGGTGAACTGTGAACAGCTTAAAAAGGAGGATATCCACAAGATTCTGGAGAATGTGCTGTATGAGTTCCCCATATCGGTGATCGAGTTCTACATGCCTAAATGGGTGGAGATGCTGCCCCAGGACAATCGGATGAAGCAGGAGTTGATCGAGCGGGTGAAGGGGATCATGAAAGAGTATACCACCCTGCGGGACTGTCTGGAGCACCCCATCGCCATTGACAGCCAGTATGTGAGACGCACCAAAGTGGATCAGATCTCCTTGAGCGATGGCTGCGTCAGGATTCAGCTGGAGGCGGACGATGCCTACTACTATGAGATGCTGACAGAGATGGTGGGGGAGGACATCGGGGACGAATATCAGCTGCTCTCCAAGCTGCAGGAATTTGCCAGGATGAAGCAGGAGTACTCCAAAGTGCTCCAGGCGGTGAACATGGTGCGGATAAAAGGCTACGGCGTGGTGATGCCCATGAAGGAGGAAATTGTCCTAAACCAGCCGGAGGTGATACGCCACGGCAATAAATACGGGGTAAAAATCAAGGCGGTGAGTCCCTCCATACATATGATCAAGGCCAATATTGAGACGGAGATCGCTCCCATCGTGGGTACTCAGGAACAGGCCGAGGATCTGATCCAGTATATCAACAACACGGACCATGAGGGGGAGGGAATCTGGGAGACCAACATCTTCGGAAAATCGGTGGAACAGCTGGTGAATGACGGAATTGCCACCAAGATTGCCTCCATCGGCGATGAATGTCAGGTAAAATTGCAGGATACCATGCAAAAGATAGTCAATGACAGTAACGGAGGCATGATCTGTATTATTATTTAAGCAATCGGGGGCTGAGCCAACAGGGCGGCCCCCGACTGCTGTCTTGCTATTGCATTTGTATGCTTGGAGCGCAACTCTCGGTTGCAAAAATTCCAAGAATAATTGGTAGAAATTTTTTCCGCAGGCAGGTACAATAAGGGTGTCGTTAAGCCAGTGTCTGTCTGGACAGTGGTCAAAAGCATTCATTAAGAGGAACTATGAACGGAGGAACAGCTATGAGTATTGGAAAACGGATTCAGCAATTGCGTATAGACAACGGCCTTACGCAGGAACAGCTGGCGGAAATGCTCGCCGTCTCCAGGCAGTCCATCTCCAAATGGGAGATGGATCAGTCGCTGCCGGAGATTGATAAGGTGGTGCAGATGAGCAGATTGTTATCCGTGGGAACGGATGAGATTCTGTTGGAGGAGGCGGATGTCAAAAAACTCCGGCCGCAGCAGCTTCACCTGGGCAGTGTGTACCTGATTGCAAGGGACTTTGAGGCGTCCATTGCATTTTATGAGAAACTTCTGTCCATGGGTGTGTCCACCAGGAACTGCGGCAACAAGTTTGCGGAATTTTTCTTTGACAACAAGTGCCTGGCCATAATGAATGAAGAGAACCTGCCCGGACATCATTATGGGGAGGGAGATCACAAGTTTGTGCTGAATTTCTGGGTGGAGGATTTGCGGAGGGAATACCAGCGTCTGAGGGAACTGGGCATAGGCCGCATGACTGAGATCACAAAAGTCCATGAGGGCTATTACTATTTTGACATATATGATCCGGATCAGAATGTATGTGAGATCACCGGCGGGTATGGGGAAATGTAAGACAGCAGGAAAATATGCAAAACTAAAATCAGGAGGGAAAAAATGAACAGAGTGTGCCAGAGCTGCAGTATGATGATGGGAGAAGAGGAGTATGGGTACAATGCCGACGGAAGCAGAAACACCGACTACTGCAAATATTGTTTCCCCAACGGAAACTTCGGGAAGGATGAAACTATGGAGGAAATGATAGAAAGCTGTATTCCGTTTTGGGTAGGAGACGGGGAGTGCAAGACTCCGGAGGAAGCCAGGGAGAGAATGAGGGAGTTGTTCCCCACGTTAAAGAGGTGGAAAAACCAGGGATCGCCGCAATAAAGCGGCGGTCCCAAACTTTTTTTATAAAGAATTGCTTTTTAGGAATAAATTGGGTATAATGTGCGTGTAGGGCAAAGTCAAATTCATAGACAGACAAATGCCGGGCGACAGTGGTGCCCGGCAGTCAACAGTTACCCATCGCGAAAAAGGAGAACGCCATGCAATCAACCGTTTACGAGAAACTGAAAAAATGTGAATCCTGCATACGCCGGATCACTGACTTTACCCCCAGGGTGGCCATGGTCCTTGGCTCCGGACTGGGAGATTATGCGGATACGATTCGGGTTGTGGCCCAGGTACAATATGGGGATATCGAGGGATTTCCCGTTTCCACCGTGCCGGGGCATGACGGTCGGTTTATCTTTGGCTATGTGGGAGACGTACCGGTGGTGTGCATGAAGGGCAGAGTACATTATTATGAGGGCTATGATATCAGCGATGTGGTGCTGCCCATACGGCTTATGAAACTGCTGGGAGCGGAGATTCTCTTTCTGACCAACGCCTCCGGCGGCGTGAACACCTCCTTCCATGCGGGGGATTTGATGCTGATCACCGACCAGATTTCCTGTTTTGCGCCCAATCCGCTGATCGGCGCCAATATCGAGGAACTGGGAACCCGGTTCCCGGATATGAGCCATGTGTATGACTTAGGTCTGCAGGAGATCATAAAGACGGCGGCCCGGGAACAGCACGTATTTTTACAGCAGGGCGTGTACGCCCAGCTGACAGGGCCATCCTTTGAAACCCCTGCCGAGATCCGTATGCTGCGGACATTGGGCTGTGACGCGGTGGGCATGAGTACGGCGGTGGAGGCTGTGGCGGCGGCACACATGGGTATGCGGATCTGCGGCATTTCCTGCGTGTGCAATCTGGCGGCGGGTATGACCGCCAGTCCCTTGAGCCACAAGGAAGTACAGGAGGCGGCCGACAAGGCGGCGCCTGTGTTTAAGAATCTGGTGACGGAATCGGTAAAGCGGTTTGGAGAAATACAATAAGTATCCGGATGAAAGTGCGGAAAGGTATAATATGGACGGACGCGAGCGGGACATAGAACTGATACAGGCGGCCATGGAGGCGAGGGAGCGGGCGTATGCCCCCTACTCAGGCTATCTGGTGGGAGCGGCGCTGCTGACAGATGAAGGGGAAATCTATCAGGGATGTAATATCGAGAATGCTTCCTACGGGGCCGCCAACTGCGCCGAGCGGACAGCATTTTTCAAGGCGGTCAGCCAGGGGAAGAGGAATTTCCGGGCCATCGCCATCGTGGGCGGCGGACAAGAAGTACAGCAGGGAGAGATTTTTCCTGATATGGCATATCCCTGCGGTATATGCAGGCAGGTAATGAGGGAGTTCTGTGGGCCGGACTTCCGTATTCTGGTGGGCAGAAGTCCGGAGGATTTTGAAGAACATACATTGGAGGAACTGCTGCCTGAGAGTTTTGGACCGGTGTGGAAGCGGAACTCAAAATAAGATAAAGGGGAATAAAAAAGGGAATGAATCTAAGACTGTATAATGCCAGAATCCTGACCATGGAGCCAGGGAGGGATATCTTCCAGGGCGAGATCTGGGTCAAAAACGAGAAGATCGTCTATGTGGCGGATCAGGAGGAGATCGAAAGAGAATGGAGAGGAGAGGGAGTTCCCCGCGTCTCCTGGGATTGCGAGATAGATTGTGAGGGAAACCTGCTGATGCCGGGCTTTAAGGACGCGCACACCCATTCCGCTATGACATTTCTGCGGTCCGCATCGGATGACGTGCCCCTGCAGACTTGGCTGCAGGACAGCGTGTTTCCCATGGAGAAAAAATTGACGGATCAGGACATATACCAGATGACCCGGTTGGCCATTTTGGAGTATCTGACCAGTGGCATCACCGCTGTTTTTGACATGTATCTGCGGCCGGATGTGACCGCGAAAGCCTGTCTGGACATGGGGATGCGCTGCGTATTGGTCAGCGGTCTGAACAATTTTACCTCATCCATAACCCAGGTGGAAGAGGAGTATATGCATTGGAATCGTAAGAACCCGCTGATCAGCTATCAGCTGGGTTTTCACGCGGAATATACCTGTGACAGGGCGTTGATGGTACAGCTGTCCGGGCTGGCCCACAGATACAGAGCGCCGGTGTTCACCCATATGTCCGAGACCATGGAGGAAGTGCGGGAGTGTAAGAAAAAATATGGCATGACACCGGCTTTTTTCCTGGATTCCCTGGGGATGTTCGACTTCGGGGGAGGCGGGTATCACTGCGTACATATGACGGAGTCGGACATGGACGTATTCCGCAGACACCGGATGTACGTGATCACCAATCCGGCCTCCAACGCCAAGCTGGCCAGCGGTGTGGCGCCTATAAAGGATTTTGTGAAAAGACAGATTCCGGTGGCCATCGGGACGGACGGCGCAGGCAGCAACAACGCGCTGGACATGTTCCGGGAGATGTTCCTGGTGTCCGGCCTTTCCAAGCTGCGGGAAATGGATGCCGCCAGTCTGGATGCCTTGGAAGTTCTGAAGATGGCCACAGTAAACGGAGCCAAAGCCATGCGCCTTGGCAAATCGGACGTGCTGGCCAAGGGCAAGCTGGCGGATATGGTTCTGCTGGATCTGCAGCAGCCCAATATGCAGCCTCTGCACAATATTCCGAAAAACATAGTCTACAGCGGCAGCAAGTCCAATGTGAAGATGACCATCATAGGCGGCAAGATCCTGTACAAGGACGGTCGGTTCAACATGGGAGACAAGCCCCAAAACATCTATGCCGCCTGCAATGCCATCGTACAAAGGTTGTTATCTGAGTAATATTCTCAGACATCAATAGTCACTGTCAACCAAATTTCCAAGGAGCTGCGTTTCTACAGCTCTAAGCCGCTGCGGCGGCAGAAATGAGAGGGAAAAATGTTAGAAAAGTTCTTCAAACTCAAGGAGAATAACACCAATGTTAAGACTGAGGTCATGGCGGGCATCACCACCTTTATGACCATGGCGTATATATTGGCTGTTAATCCCAATATCCTTTCCGTTACAGGAATGGATCCGCAGGCAATTCTGCTGGCCACAGCACTGGCTTCCTTTTTGGGGACTTTGCTGATGGCACTGTTGGCCAATTATCCTTTTGCGCTGGCACCGGGCATGGGGCTGAATGCCTATTTTGCCTATACCGTTGTCATCGGTTACGGATACTCCTGGCAGATTGCGCTGCTGGCCGTGTTTATCGAGGGACTGATTTTTATCGTACTGTCTGTCACCAATGTGCGTGAGGCCATTTTCAACGCCATCCCCATGACGCTGAAATCCGCGGTGAGCGCCGGTATAGGTCTGTTCATCGCCTTTATTGGCCTGCAGAACGCTAAGATTGTGGTAAACAACGACTCAACGCTGGTTTCCTATCAGACCTTTAAGGAGAATTTCAATTCCGTGGGCATCGGCGCGCTGCTGGCGCTGATCGGTGTACTGGTTACCGCTTTTCTGCTGATCAAGAAGGTAAAAGGAGGCATTCTATTCGGTATCCTGATCACCTGGGTACTGGGGATCATCTGCCAGTTTATAGGGCTGTATGTTCCCAATGAGGAACTGGGAATGTTTCCGCTTCTTCCCGACAAAATCATATCTTTTGATTTTTCGCCGCTGGGAAACACTTTCGGGCAGGTTTTCAAGGCAGATTTCAGCGCTGTCAAGATCATGGATATGGTGGTTATCGTGTTTGCCTTCCTGTTTGTGGATATCTTTGATACCCTGGGAACTCTGATCGGCGTATCCTCCAAGGCCAATATGCTGGACAAAGACGGCAAGCTGCCACGAATCAAGGGTGCGCTGCTGGCCGATGCCATTGCAACCGCCGCAGGCGCCGTAATGGGTACTTCCACCACCACCACCTATGTGGAGAGCGCTTCCGGCGTGACGGAAGGCGGCAGAACCGGTCTGACAGCAGTGGTAACCGGTCTGTTATTCCTGCTGGCAATTGTATTTTCACCGTTGTTTTTATCCATTCCTTCCTTTGCCACTGCGCCGGCATTGATCATAGTAGGTTTCTATATGATCGGATCAGTGGCGAAGATTAACTGGGATAATATGCTGGAATCCATTCCTGCGTTTCTATGTATCCTGTCCATGCCCCTGATGTACAGTATTTCCGAGGGTATTGCCGTAGGTGTGATTTCCTGGACGATTCTGCATCTGTGCACCGGCAAGACCAAAGGAAAGGTGAGCATCTTGATGTATGTGTTGACTGTGTTGTTTATTCTCAAGTATATTTTCCTGTAAACTACAGGGAACATCTGACAGGGCAGGCGGGTAACACCTGTCCTGTTCGTTGGAAAGAGGCGGTTTCATTTGCAAATACTGATTAACGCAGTAACACAGGTGCAACCCGTGATATGCATGTGGAGGTAAGTCTGTATGGAGTATCTGATATTTTGGGGAGCCATGGGGCTGATTGTTTTGTTTCTGGCAGGGCAGGGAGTTCTGGCTGACAGGAGAGAGAAAAAGCGGTTTGAGAGAACCCTCTATGAAAGCTATGGAAAGCGCCCGGACAAGGAATACAAGGTGGAGCGCTTTGTGCGGATTCCCGGATATTATGAGCATCACAGAGAACCGGGGCAGATCGATGATATCACCTGGGATGACCTGTCCATGGATCAGGTGTTCATGAGACTGAACTATACCATTTCCTCCAGCGGGGAGGAGGTACTGTATTATATGCTGCGCACTCCGACCCGGTCCAGGGAAGAGTTGGAGTATTTTGACAATGTGGTTACCTATTTTATGGAGCACCCGGACCGGCGTGTAGCTTTTCAGAAGCTTATGCGCAGCCTGGGCAGCACCGGAAAATTCTCCCTGTATGACTATCTGGAATACCTGCATACGCTGGGGAACAGATCCAATGCCAGGGATACTATCGTCAATCTGTTGTACATTCCTGCCATTTTGCTGTTGTTTATCCGACTGCCTGTGGGGCTGGCGGCCATCGTTGTATTGATGGTGTATAATATCGTCACCTACATGGGAATCAAGCGGGAGATTGAGCCCTATATCACCAGCCTGGCCTATATCGCCCGGCTGCTGGCAACGGCGCAGGAGACGGCCGCTTTAAAGATTCCGGTATGTGAGCGGGAAAATCAGCTGCTGCTTCAGGGGAAAAAGGCATTGAACAAGTCCCAGAGAGGGTCTTTCTGGGTGTTTTCCAAGGCGGGCGGCACCACGGGAGGGAGTCCTCTGGATATCCTGCTGGACTATGTGCGGATGGCATTTCATGTGGACTTGATCTTCTTTAACCGTATGCTGCGGGAGATCGGTATACACATGGAAGAGATTGACCGGCTGATCACGACCTTGGGCTATCTGGAGTCGGCTGTCAGCATCGCCATGTATCGAGCCAGTCTGGACACGGAAGGTCTCGCCTGGTGCAGGCCGCAGCTGCGGGAGGCCGGGGATGTGCTGTCCGCAGAGCAGCTCTACCATCCGCTGATAGATCATCCCGTGAAAAACAGTATATCCGCCGACGGGGGTGTGCTTTTGACGGGTTCCAATGCCTCCGGCAAGTCCACCTTCTTGAAAACCGTGGCTCTGGGGGCCCTGATGGCCCAGACTTTGCATATGGCGCTGGCGGAGCGTTACTGTGCTCCCCTGTATCGAATCTATTCCTCCATGTCTCTCAGAGATGACTTGGAGAGCGGAGAGAGTTATTATATCGTGGAAATCAAGTCCCTTAAGAGGATTCTGGATGCCAGAAAAGAGGACAGTCCCAGACCGGTTTTATGCTTTGTGGATGAGGTGCTGCGAGGCACCAATACGGTGGAGCGTATTGCGGCGGCAACTCAGATTCTGGTCAGCCTGACGGGAGAGGGAATACAGTGCTTTGCGGCCACCCATGACATTGAACTGACGGAACTCTTGTCCGGATTGTACCGCAACTATCACTTTGAGGAAGAGATCCGGGACGGGGACATTCTCTTTAACTATACACTGCGGGAGGGCAGGGCCAACAGCCGCAATGCCATCCGGCTGTTGGAAATCATGGGCTATGACCAGACCATTATACAAAAGGCCCAGAGACAGGCCGAAGATTTTCTACAGAAGGGAATCTGGATACTGTCTTGACGGGAACCGGCAAGTGTTGCTATAATGTTCTTTGCAATCATAAGACAGCCTTCCTGACATTATCAGCGGGGAGGCGGTGGAATATTTGTTTAGGAGGCGCTTTTTATTATGGCAGTTTTTTTTAGTTCGTTCTTATCCTATCTGTTGCTCATGGTCATAATCATAGCGGTGGCCGGGGTGGCAATCTTTATCGGCATTACCATGCGGAAGAAAAAGAATCAGACGGAGCTGGCCGCCCAGCCTGCGGGAGGGGATGCGGGTTCCGATCATGCAGAGGAATAATAAATCGACGTTTACCACCCTTTTGTGGGATGTGGATGGAACCCTGCTGGATTTTGACTATTCCATGCGGGGAGCATTGCGCAAATGCTTTTACACTATAGACAAACCCCTCACGGAGGAGATGATCCAGCGTTACAGCCAGATCAATGACGATTATTGGAGGAGGCTGGAGCGGGGAGAGGTGACCAAGGAACAACTCCTGAACGGCAGGTTTCGGGATTTTTTTGCCGAGTATGGGCTGGAGGGGATCGACATTGAAGCTTTCCGACAGGAATATCAGATGGGTCTGGGCCATATTTACGCTTTTAGAGATGATGCCCTGACAGTGGTAAAATCCCTGCAGGAGCATTATAGGCAGTATGTGGTGACTAACGGAGTGACAGCCACCCAGAAGAGCAAGCTGAGTCTCTCCGGGCTCTCGGAGGTCATGGACGGAGTGTTTATCTCCGAGACTGTCGGTCATGCAAAGCCCAGCAAGGTATTTTTTGACTACTGTCTGGAGCATCTGGAGGAAAAGGACAGAGACAGGATACTGATCATCGGTGATTCCATGACCAGCGATATTCTGGGCGGCATACAGGCCGGGATACGGACCTGCTGGTACAATCCGCAGGAGGGTCCCTGCGGCTATAACTACAGGGCTGATTATGAGATATCGGTCTTGCAGCAGATTTATGAAGTGCTGGGCATTTATGTATAAACGTCGTTTTTCCTTATCCCAGTCTGGAGCTTGGCTTGCCGATAACGATAGCCTGTTCAGGGAAATACCTGGCCAGGCTATTGTTATCGGCGTCAGGGGAGCAATTAACCGAATTTATACCGGTGGTCACTAGAACCTGCCAAGGAACCCGACTCACGAGCGAAAGATTTCAGGGATATCGCGGCAAATCTCATTGCCCGTGAGTATAAGACAGGAGTTATACAGGCATATGGCGAAGGCATCGGGACAGAAATTAAAACTGTTATATCTGGCAAAGATATTGGTGGAGGAGACGGACGAGGAACATCCCATCAGCACCCAGGAACTGATCAGCCGCCTGGAGGGGCTGGGAATCCACAGTGAGCGCAAGAGCGTCTATGACGACATAGCCTGTCTGCAGCAGTTCGGCTATGACATCCTGCAGCTGCAGAGCAGGCAGGGGGGCGGCTATTACATGGCGGGCAGGGAGTTTGAACTGGCGGAGTTAAAGCTTTTGGTGGATGCGGTACAGTCTTCCAGGTTTATCACGCCCAAAAAGTCGCGGGAACTCATTGGAAAGCTGGAGAAGCTGGCCAGCTGCCATGACGCGGGAAAGCTCCGCCGCCAGGTTCATGTGGTAGGCCGTGTCAAGGCGGAGAACGAAAATGTCTATTATTGCATCGATGCCCTGCATCGGGCGATCCAGGACAACCGCCAGATCGCCTTTCAATATCTGGAATGGAATGATAAAGGCCAGCTGGTGCCCCGCAGGCAGGGGCAACTCTACCGGGTCAGCCCTTGGGCGCTGATCTGGAGAGAGGAAAATTACTATCTGCTGGCCTGGGACGAGCCTGCAGCCATGATGAAGCATTATCGTGTGGACAAGATGGCGGAAGTGGAAGAACTTTTGGAGGGACGGCAGGGACAGGAAGCCTTTGCCGGACTGGACCTGGCGGTGTATGCGGACAAGACTTTCGGCATGTTCGGCGGCAGGGAGGAGATGGTAGTGCTGGAATTGCCCACACATCTGGCGGGTGTGGTACTGGATCGCTTTGGCAGGGAGGTGTCACTGCGCAGGAAAGGAGAGAACTGTCTGCGGGCCAGAGCCACCGTGGTGGTCAGCGAACAGTTCTACGGCTGGCTGGCAGGACTCGGCAGTCAGATTCGGATCGTGGGCCCTCAGTGGGTGAGAGAGGAATATTGCAGCAGACTGCAGGGCATTCTAAAACAATATCTCAAAGACACAACAACACAGGAGTGAAAGTATTTCAGCTTCAGAACTTGCGGCAAGTCAATAGAAACTTCTAAAAAAAATCACGAATATTAGTATCTTTTTTTAGCAATTATTCTCCGGAACATTCGTTGACAATTTGGGTAATTTTTCTTATACTAGAAGTCAAGCACTAAATATAGAAGCAAGACAGCAAAACATCCACTATATATTGTGGCTGTTTTGCCGTAAAAGAAGAAAGGAATGAATAGCATGAACAATATGGCAGGACAAGAGAGCAAGAGCGCAGAGGATTATGGTATCATCTATAAGCCGGAGCAAACGGTATATGTCATCAAGAAGGATGGCAGCAAGGAAGCCTTCAACGTACAGAAGGTGATTGATGCCGTGGGAAAAAGCGCATACCGTGCCCTGACCAAATTTACTGACGAGGAGAAGCGTCATATATGCCAGTATGTGGTGGACAAGGTGAATGAACTGGGACAGGCGGAGATCCCCATCCCCATTATGCACAATATTGTGGAGAGCGCGCTGGAACAGGTAAAGCCGGTGGTGGCCAAGAGCTATCGGGATTACCGCAATTATAAGCAGGACTTTGTGCGGATGCTGGATGACGTCTACAAAAAGAGCCAGTCTATCATGTATGTGGGGGACAAGGAGAATGCCAACACGGACTCCGCCCTGGTGTCCACCAAGAGAAGTCTGGTTTTCAACCAGCTGAACAAGGAGTTATACCAGAAGTTTTTCATGACCACGGAGGAGATTCAGGCGTGTCGGGACGGGTATATCTATGTCCATGACATGTCCGCCCGCCGGGATACCATGAACTGCTGTCTTTTTGACGTGGAGAATGTGCTGCGTGGCGGCTTTGAGATGGGCAATGTGTGGTACAATGAGCCCAAGACTTTGGATGTGGCCTTTGACGTGATCGGCGATATTGTGCTCAGCGCGGCCAGCCAGCAGTACGGCGGCTTTACCGTGCCCAGCGTGGATCTGATTCTGGAGCCCTATGCCGAGAAGTCCTATCAGAAATATCTGGCAAAGTATGCCCGTCTGGGGATTGATCCGGACACCGCCGAGGCGGAGGCCAGTGCAGACGTGGAGCGGGAATTTGAACAGGGTTTCCAGGGCTGGGAGTACAAGTTCAATACCGTGGGCAGCAGCCGGGGAGATTATCCGTTCATCACGGTGACTGCCGGTACGGGCACGGGCCGTTTTGCCAAGCTGGCAACCATCTCCATGCTGAATGTGCGCAGAAAAGGACAGGGTAAGGCGGAGTGCAAGAAGCCTGTGCTGTTCCCCAAGATTGTATTTCTGTTTGACGAAAATCTCCACGGACCGGGTAAGCCCCTGGAGGATGTGTTTGAGGCCGGTGTACAGTGCTCCGCCAAGACCATGTATCCTGATTGGCTGAGTCTGACCGGCAAGGGCTATGTGGCCAGCATCTATAAACAGTATGGCAAGATCATTTCCCCCATGGGCTGCAGAGCTTTTCTGTCGCCCTGGTACGAGAGAGGCGGTATGCACCCCGCCGACGATCAGGACGTGCCCGTGTTTGTAGGGCGCTTCAACGTGGGCGCCATTTCCCTGCATCTGCCCATGATCCTGGCCAAGTCCAGGAAAGAGAGCCGGGACTTCTATGAGATACTGGACTACTACCTGAACCTGATCCGCCAGCTCCATATCCGCACCTATGCGTACCTGGGTGAGATGCGTGCCTCCACTAACCCTCTGGCCTACTGTGAGGGAGGCTTTCTGGGCGGGCATCTGAAACTGACAGACAAGATCAAGCCACTGCTGAAATCCGCCACTGCCAGCTTTGGCATCACAGCCCTGAACGAACTGCAGGAGTTGTACAATGGCAAGAGCCTGGTGGAGGATGGCGCTTTTGCGCTGGAGGTCATGGAATATATCAACGCCCAGGTGACGCGGTTCAAGGAGGAGGATGGCAATCTATATGCCATCTACGGTACGCCTGCGGAGAATCTCTGCGGTGTGCAGGTCAAGCAGTTCCGCAATAAATACGGTATTGTGGAGGGCGTTTCCGACAGGGAATATGTGAGCAACAGTTTCCACTGCCATGTGTCGGAGGAACTCACACCCATTGAAAAGCAGGATATGGAGGAGCGCTTCTGGGATCTGTGCAATGGCGGCAAGATCCAGTATGTAAAGTATCCGATTGATTACAATATAGATGCAATTAAGACTTTGATCTATCGCGCTATGGATATGGGCTTTTATGAGGGGGTAAATCTGTCTCTGGCCTACTGTGATGACTGCGGTCATCAGGAGTTGGAAATGGATGTATGCCCCAAGTGCGGCAGTCGCAACCTGACCAAGATCGACCGTATGAACGGCTATCTGTCGTATTCCAGAGTACACGGGGATACCAGATTAAACGAGGCGAAGATGGCGGAGATTGCGGAAAGGAAGTCCATGTAATATGCGATATCATAATATAACAAAGGACGACATGCTCAATGGGGACGGACTGCGTGTCGTGCTGTGGGTGGCGGGCTGCAGCCATTGCTGCAGGGAGTGTCACAACCCGATCACCTGGGATCCGGACGGAGGTCTGCCCTTTGACGAGGCGGCCAAGGAGGAGATCTTTGCCCAGCTGGACAAAATGTATATATCCGGGATTACTTTCTCGGGCGGCGATCCGCTGCACTCTGCCAACCGGAGGGAAGTGCGCAACCTAATGGAGGAGATCAAGGAGCGGTATCCGAACAAGACCATATGGTTATATACAGGCGATGTATGGGAGAATATCCGGCATTATCCTTTGATGCAGTATGTGGATGTGGTGGTGGACGGCGAGTTTCAGGTGGAGAAAAAGGATGCCAAGCTGCTGTGGAAGGGCAGTTCCAATCAGAGAGTGATAGATGTACAGGCTTCTTTAAAGCAGTCGGATCCGTCGGTGCCGGTTCTGCACTGTGGGGACTATGCGGGAGATGCGGGAGATTGTAACGCGCAGGATATGGTGCAGAGCGGGGAAATCCCCGCAGGGCCTTCCTGTGATGTGAGATGAGTTTGGAACTAACATTCCCAATACCGATTAACGCGGTATTGCAGGCCAGCCTGCGATATGCAGAAGCAGAGGACGGACATCCGGATATGTATTAGTGCAATAACATAGACGCAGCCTGCATTATGCAGGAGAGAGGTAAGTTTGGAAGTGAAACTTCCAAATACGCATTAACGCAATATCGCAGGC
>CAJUCT010000004.1:122422-170004 GCA_910585015.1 uncultured Acetatifactor sp. | reverse complement strand
ACGGAGGTTTTATTATGGCAATCGGCAAACGTATCCGCTTTTTCCGCAACCGAAAGGGCATGACACAGAAACAGTTAGGCGAAATCCTCGGCTTTCTCGGAAAGACCTCTGATGTCCGTATGGCACAGTATGAAACCGAAGCGAGGACACCAAAGCACGACCTTGTAAAAGAAATGGCGGGTATCTTTGATGTAAGCACCCACGCCCTTACCGTGCCGGATATTGATACCTATATCGGGCTTATGCACACGCTCTTTGCGTTGGAAGATATGTACGGGCTGAAAATCGGGGAGATTGACGGGGAAATCTGCCTGCGCCTTGACAAGTCCGACTATTCCACTTACACGTCCATGTTTGATATGTTCCACGCATGGCAGGAGCAAGCCGCCAAACTGGAACAGGGCGAGATTACCAAAGAGGAATACGACCAGTGGCGGTACAAGTACCCCGAACTGGACACTTCAAAGCATTGGGCAAAAGTCCCCTCACAGGCGGTCAGCGATATGCTCATGGAAGAATTTCAGAAAATCGAGAAAGAAGAAAAGAAAACATCTAAACAGAAAAAGAAGAAAGCATAAAAAAGACCTTGCCGATATTCAGTTATATATCTGAAAATCAGCAAGGTTTTTCTTATGCCATTGATGTAATTATTTAGTGCGTGATGTTGAAAATGTTGCCAAATCGTTGCCGGTACCTAAACAAATTTGTTTGCAACCCGCACAAACACTAGCTTTCTAAAGCCCATTTCATCACTCGAACTCTCCGCCAGATAGTGTTCACCCCATATTTTTCATTAGTTTTAGTAGTAAATCTAACGTCATTTTTACCACTTTTCCACCTTGTCTATATGGTTTTTATTTCTTTTGGAACGCCAGTGGAACTTTTAAGCCTTGTGGAACTTGATGAAAACATCTTGCTGGAACGCAGCTTTACAGCCATGCTCTATACTTTTTGCTTCCAATCGACTGCCTTAAAGTCAACAACAATTTCTTTTACTATCATATCATCAAGTATTTTTTTCCACAACCCCCTTTGCCCCATTTTCCTTTTCTGCATCCATCTGCAAAATATGCCTGAACTGTTCTTCCTCTAACGACACTTTCCAATCCTTAGCTCTTTCCGGCACTTTTTTGTGAAACAGATAAGATGCTCCGTCCAATATTTCCACTATGGTAATTACCGTTGCGAGGAAATCAGCCCGGATGTCTTTTATCGTTTCACTCTCTAATGGAAAATCGCTGGAATGCTCTACCAACATTCCAGCGATTTCAATTAGCACAGCCTCCATTTCCTGTACGGAAGCTATAATTCGGTCTATATTTTCTTTTGTTCCTGTAACGATTATAGAATCGAAAAGGCAGCTTCTTGTAATAAAGTCTTTCTTGAACATTCCGCTCAATGCTGCTCTTTCATCAATCAAGTGCTTCTGCCATTCTGACGGTCGAAAGGCTATTGTTCCGTTTTTATGAATCCCCGGCATGATCTTCTCCTTTCCCATTATCCGATTCGTTATTCAGGTTCTTATTCAGGTTCTCCAATTTTTCCGCCAGCTCCTCTGCCTGATTCGGATAAAGATGGCTGTAGGTTTGAAGTGTTGTCTGTATTTTTTCATGCCCAAGCCTCTGTGCCACCAATAGCGGCGGTGCTTCCAACTGGCTAATCAGCATAGAGGCGTGGGAATGCCGGAGATCGTGCAAGCGAATGCGTTTTACGCCCGATATGCTGACGCCCCTTACAATCTCATGCTCCAGATAGGATTTCGTAACAGGAAACATTCTCTCGTCTGCCATAATGCCGTATTTACGGTCTGAATATTCCTGTAGATGTCCAAGCAGAAAATCCGGCAAGGTAATCTTCCTTTTCCCCTTTTCTGTTTTCGGTTCTGTCACGACATCCCGACCATCAATCCGCTGCAGCGATTTTGTTACGCTCAATGTCTTATTATCAAAATCAACATCCCCAAATAACAATGCCAGCAGCTCGCCCACCCGTAAGCCTGTCCAGAACAGCGTCATAAACGCATAATATGATATGGGTTTGTCCTCCACCGCCTCCAAAAAGCGTTCAAACTCGTCTTTTGTCCAGAAATTCATTTCCTCTGCATGGCTCTTTCCGATAGAACCCGCCTGCATACAAGGATTGCGCGGAAGATCATAATACCGCACAGCATAATTAAAAATCGCTGTAAGCTGATTGTTAATCGTCTTTAAATATGTCTGTGCATAGTTCTGTTCCAAAAGCTCATTCTGCCACAGACGAATATCTGCCGCTGAAATATCACATATATTCCGCTTGCCAAAATAGGGAATCAATTTTAGGTCTATGATATACTTTTTTGACCTCATGGTATTCTCCCTTAAACGGTGGCTCATATCCTCATAATACAAATCTACAAAATCCTTGAAGCTCATATTCAGATTTTTAGACTGCTTCGCCAGAAAAGAATCCATAAACTCCTGCGCTTCCCTCTTAGTCTTAAAATTGCATTTGTGTTTCCGCTTATGGTCGCCCTTGTAATCGACATAACGGAAATTCACATCCCACAAACCTTTATCATTTTTATACGGTTCGCTCATAAATATCATCCTCCTATAAATCCCCGGCTATCGCAACAGCCGGGGAATATTTTTACTACATCACAAGTCCATAACACTTTTCTTCCAGATACTTCCGGGAAATCTTGCCGGGAGTGATAATGTAACCGTTTCTTTTCAATTCTTCGTTCAGCTCCTTTATAATCTTATACGCCTTTGACTTAGAAACGCCCAACATCTTTTGCACTTCCTCCACTGTATAATAGCTTACCTGCATACTATGTACCTCCTTCTATTTTACTTTTTATGCTCACTATAATTGCTATCATTATTATGATATACAACCCAAATCTCTCACAATGCCGTATGCTTCTGCAACTCACTCCTGATTACCAGAAGATACCTGACATTCACTCCATTTATCCGAATTGACTTTCCATTGCGATTACCGTCCCCTCCTGTTGTCTGGGATGCAATAACGCCATACTCTGCCAAAAGATTACTTAAATAAACCGCTGTCATATGGATACTACAAACCTCATCCCCATTCATCTGGCTGTAAGACTTCATAATATCCCTGATTAAGTGCTGCGGAATATAATAATAAACTTCATCTTCCAATATGGTCTTATGGGGATTCAAAGGCTTATCATACCGCCCCGCCATAGCATAACTTCCGGTTTCTATGGATGCCATAATCGCATTGCATAGCTGCGTGATTGGCGACCTCACAAGCAAAGCCTTTTCATTTGACTGAACCACTGCCTGAATTGCTGCCCTGTGGCGGCTGCTTATAATATCCAAAGATTCCCCGTTCGGACATAGCTGCCCTGTGTTTCTGCAGTATTCTATTAACAGATCGGAAGCTGTCATTAGCTGCGCTTGATATTCTGCATAGCGGCTGTTGGAATACTGACACTGCAACTGCCTCCTATATTCTTTGCATCTCTGATCAAGAAAGCCAAGCGTTGCTGTATGATTCTCACATATGTAACTGAAAAATCCCCACAAAAATCTTGCCAGCAGTGTATCGTCATTCTGTACCTTTGTTAAAAGCCCCTTGTCCACATCCCCTTTCGCCAGCGGCAGGAGAATACTTCTTGCAAGCGAACTTTCTACTCCTGTAACATACTCCCCTGTAATAATCGCACCGCCAGCAGCTTCAAACTGCACAAACTTATCCAAAAAAACATCACAGCGCATCTTACCGTTACCATCGCCAAAGCAGCGTGTGACAAGTTCGAGATTATGCTCTAAAATCTTCGCCTCTGCTAGGCTTGCTGACGGGCACAGATCATCCATCAGCATAACAGCATCCTTGTATCTTCCGAAACCTGCCTCTAACCCTGCACTGGTGCTTTTCAGGGAATACTGTGCTTTCTCGCGGTTTTCTAACTGCGTCATTGCCAAAGCAAGGCTCGTTTTCCCTACTCCGCTTCTGCCGTGGAGAAACAGCAGGAATTTCAGGGGCATCTTTATCAAACGGAACAGGGAGCTGGTAAATCCCAATACCGTATATAAATTGATGACTGTTGCAGCCGAGCTGTTGGGTGTCAGCCTTTCCATTTCCAAAAATTCAGACGCTACCCCAAGTTTCCCGCCAGCCCCAAGATAAAATGACTGCCCTGATATTGATTGGCGAAAACAAGCGGTACTCCCTACTGTTCCCTGCGGCGTTACATACAGCGGGGAATTATCTTCCCAAACCCACCCCGGCTTGTCTGTCTCTTTGACAGTAACTCCCTGAAACTGAAAAATAGTCTGCTGCAGGTAACTTGTCACAGCCCTGTTATCTCCAAACTGCAGATAACCCATAATACTGTAAAGCCATTTCCCATCCTGATATTTCTGCGCCGGGACTTCCCGGTATACAGGCTCATTATTTCCAACGGCAACCCTGCATTTATATCTTGCACTCTGGTTATCTTCATTGTATATCATCTGTTCTATGCAGATCACAGCGTTCATGGGCGGTTTGCCCTCATGGGGAACTGCGGTCTGGCTGACATTCGCCGGATTAGGAGGATAGCCGCTTCCTTGATTCATTTCTGATACTGCCTTTTGTTCTTTCTGCACAATTATCACCATTTCCGGCTTCTGCTTTTCTAGCTTTACCCGCCCTGCAGAAAATTCTTCTCCGTCCGTTTCCGTCCCCTGTGCAGGGATAACCTTACTGACCAAAACCGTATTACTATGCTGACGGTCAGTATTTTTATCAACCATGTGACACATTTGTTTCTTTTGCCCTGTTTCAGCGGCAGAACCTTTTTCTTCCATCTGAACCCTCCTTGTCTGATTTGATTCCCAAATTCCCTTAATTCCCACTTTCCAAGCCCCCTGAATACAGCGTTTCAAATCTGTTTCAACTTGAAAATCCTGCATATTTTACATTTCCGTAAATGGATTCTACTTACACGTTTCTCCTTTCATGCTATACTTGTCAGGCGGATTACTTTTAGTATAAATGAAAAGAAAATTTGTTACAAAGGTAGGGAAAAAATATCTTTTCCTTACCCATAAGGCAAATTATAAAAATGGAGAGATCATATTATGAACGAAAAAACCTATGAAACTTTAAAAGCACAAACCAAGTATGCAGCAGAATTTGATGCCTTACAACAAAGTATAAAGGACTTCATATTTTCTTTATACAACGCGCTAATTACCACAAAGACTGATTTATACCCTTATATTTACAAAAATCTTGATGTATCCAGTTTCAAAGAAAAAATTAATTTTGAAACCTGTGAAAAAGATTTTCCCAAAATAGACAACTCCGCTAAACTGTACCTGAATTACTTTGATGAAAAATACCAAAATTATAACGCTGCAAATTTAAATAACATAGAATCTCCTGAATACGCACTCTCCCAAAAATATCCCGAAATATATACTGCGTTCAGCAATTTCTTTCTGTTCCTCTGCAGAAACGGTTTTATCACTAAGCAGTATGATAAAAAGGGCTGTTCCTATAATATACCGCTCTGGTTTGCACCTGTCTTTTCTGCATTTATAAGAGTTCTTTATCTAAACAAGAAATGGGATAATCTCTCACCGGAAAAGGTTGTTACAGAGATTAAGTATGAAATGAAGCAGGTTATATTTAAAAGCATCCCTATCATACACAACAGCCGGAAAGACCTATGTATGGAAGAAAACCTGAACCTGTTATACATCCACAGTGCCGGACTGCTGTATAGAATTGTTTCTGCTGTGGATTCTGGACGGAATTGTATTACAATGCCATATGTACCATGCCACATAAATGAAGAATATATGAACAGCATATTTACCCTGTTTACTATATCAAATTACTCATTTTTTATGGCAGTGATAGAAAATTACTGGAAAACAACGTGGAATCTTCTGTCGAAAAATTTAAGTTTCAAAAATATCCAGAAACATTATGCTTATGAAACAAAAGATATACACCTTTCGCGTATCAAGCCGGATGCCTACGGGAGAATCGGTAATATGCTGCTGGATAAATTCAATGTCCGTTTTTCCTCCATCAGCAGTACATTTGAATACATTAAAAAAATTTATGGGAAATGCGGTTCAGATACAGACAGGGGAAAAGTCTTATCCAAAATAGAAAAATCCGCATCAAAACACCTTGACACTGTGGAAAATTATAATACAGAGATTCTACGCCCCCTATGTGATAACATTCATAAGCAGCTAACGGCGGATCAGACAGTGGAAAAGATGATAGTAACTTTTACAGATTCGGAAAAAATATATCAAGATTTCTGCACGATATTCCAGATTACTTTCGGAATCTATGACCTTGCATTTTATACAATAAAGATACTGTTGGAAAATCAGTCTCTATCAGACGAATATAAATTCCGTCAATTATCAACCCAGATTTTTCCAAAGATACCAGATGCCAATAAAGACCGTTTGTATTACCTGTTTGCTTCCCAATGCAACTGTATTTATCATATAATGTCGGTCACTAACATCGCTCCAAAAAATTTTGGTTATGATATATCAAATCTGCAGGAATTACAGTCTTTTTTTGGACGTGAATACAGCGAAGTCGCAAATTCCATAGAGAAAAAGGATTTCCGCAGAATCTTTGATGAACTGGCGGAAAAGATGATTGATTATTTTCCCAAGAATGATTCCCTGTTCCCCTTCGTTTTCTGGGATTTATATGCGGACAAAAAATAAGGGAATCGTGGGAATTTGGGAATTTTGACAAAAAAGATACCCCGGTGCTTTGACTCCGGGGTTATGCTTTTCATCTTTTTTAATCTATTTTATCTAGCGGAATATTTAAAAATATCTTTCACCACATCATAAAATCTCACGCGGTCTTTGCATTCAAGCCGAAGATATAAATTTCTAAATGTGTCTACAGCAGAAATATTGTGCCCAAGCAGATATGTTACATACTTATATGCAGTAGAAAAATCTAATTTCCCTTCCGTATAAAGATGCCGACTAATTAGATCTTCCTTTGTCTCGACTTCTTTATCCTGATATATTTGTTTAGAACTCGAACACAATATACTTTGGGCTACCAGTAAATTCAATATTTTATTTTTGTCCTCTCCATGATTATTTTTGTCTACTTCCTCTACAATTTTCTCCCAATACGTATTGAGATCGCCAAATTCTATACCGGAAAACCATGTTGCTTCGTTATTCGCCTCCTCTTTTTCATGTTTTTCTTGTTCCGTCTTAAGTTCCTCTGTAATATCATAATCCGTATATGGAACTTCTGCTGTGCTGTCCATTGTAAGAGGGTCTTTCTTCCAACAATTCCTCCATTCAACGCTTCCTTCCTGATTCCTATTTCCTACCGCATTATAAGAAATTTTCACGTCATTTATAGACTTGATGAATATCAATCCGCTTCCATAGCCGAAACTCTTTAGTTGATGCTTTTCTCCGCCGTCATAGCTACTACACCAAAGCGATCCCCAACTATTCATTCTCTCTTCACCCGGTCTGCCTACGCCACTGTTAATGCGCTTGAGATTATCTTGAACGGAATAAAACAATATGTTTTTATATATTTTCAGACTGAAAATATTTTCAATAACCTTTTCACAGGCATTATTTTGGCAGTTATACCGCCACAGGCAGTCGTCCGCATCAAACAAAATTTGTCCGTCATACCCTATAATCGTATAATACTTGAATTGTCTGTCTTTCAATATAATTTCATTTTTTATCAGTCCATCCACAATACGGCGTTTTTTAATTACCTTCCCGTCAAAAAAGAACTGTTCTTTTCCGTCTTTTGTGTCAACAATAAATACTTCCTTTTCTTCTGTCGGGCATCCGTTCACACAGATTTTTCCAGCCTTATCATTTGCAACGCGCCGCATCATTTTAGGGAAACTCGTCAGTCCTGTTTCTTGACTTCCCATATCTTTCATACCCGCTATTTTCTTCTCAATATATGTGGTTCGTACATTAATCAGTTTTTCCAGCTTCTCATTGTATTTATCTATCAGCCATTTTACATTTTCTCTTGCCCGCTCCACAATATAATCGTCCTTATAATAACAAGCATTCAGTATATCCTTTGCCAATTCCTGAAACGCTTCCCTGAGATTTCTGTAACAGTATTTATCTTTATACTTCGTTCTTCCACCAAAACCAGTGCCAGCAGACACTTCCATATCATCCGTATCCCAATAGGATTCATAATCTGACAAGGATGAATAAGTCCCGCTGTTAAACTCACTCCTGATGGAAGATACTATTTCATCTGAAATCATTTCCCCTTTGTTCAGCATTTTCCATGTTGTATCATTTTCGTCAGGAAAAATATCCACGCTCAAAAAATCCTGCGGCATATCATCCGCCAGTCCTTCAGACTTCAACACCTGGCAAATTTCTTTTAATGTTTCCTCCAGCTTCTTATTGCAGAGAGCATATATGCTGGTTTCATCTTTTGAATAATATGGCTTGATATATTTTACCCTGTATTCGGTGATTATCCTTAGTATAATTACATCAATCTGCGAATACATTTTTCTGTCGAACTCACTTCTTGCAGCACTGTTGGCAGAGGAATCACTTGAATAGTCATACCTGTGTTCGCCAGAAGCAGCCGGAAGCGGAATGGAATACTCTTCTTTTTTAAACGGAATCTCTTCCTTTGTCGGATACTCTAATTTATATGCTTTCAAATTGTCCACCATATCTGCGAGTATCTGCCTGACACTTTTTTTCTCTTTCACCGCAGTGATGGCATGAACCGGACATATTCCCTGAACATCATTCGCTTTTTCAACATCTAGTACCAAAAAACCATTTCTAACAGATGCCTTTCCCTCAATATCATCAAAGAAATAATCCGGATATTTCACACCGCACAATCCGCAGCAATTACAATCTTCGGTTACATGAACCCGCAATTTCGTTTCCATTGTATTTTTCTCCTCGCTATTTTCAAAAAATTATTCTGAAACTGTATATCACTTACCTCGTTTCCAATACCATTTTCATCTGACTTATATTCCACCCTCATAACCATGTCTCCATTCAGACCAGATGACCGATTTCTTTTAAATTCCTTTCGCCATTTTCAATCATTTCCATTGATTTCTCTGTTATTTCTCCGTTTTCATCAATAATCGGAGCATCCAAAATATCCTTCACTGCTCCCGCCAGATTGATACAAACCGCCAAGCCTTTTCTTTCTTCCTCGGAATAATTATTTTTGTCTGTCCCATTCTTATCAATGACTTCATTTGTATGCCTGATACTCGCATCAAAAAAGAAATTTAACTTGGTCAATACGTCTGTCATCCGATTTACACGTTCTGTTACCGCCTGACAGGCAAGACTGACCGTATCCTCATGTATAGCTGCCACTTCTGCCTGTTTTGCAACGATACGCGCTGTGTCAAGTCTATACTGTGCATCATCTACAAGGGAGCCTGCCACTGCCCCCATCAGCCCACCTGTTAATCCACCTATGACAAAGTTCTTGGTAATCACTGACGTATCGCTGATTTTCCCAATCGATGCTATCTGCATATGCGTTTCTTCTGCCAAAATCGGTGAAAAATTCTCTAATTCCTTGATGCCATCCCCTTCTGTAAAATTGATTTTTATGATCCTTTCATATAAACTCAAAAAAGAATCCATTGAAGTACAAAGCACTGCCTTTTTTCTGTTCATCAGCTTTCTTGCCGCTTTTTCCATATTCTCCTGCGACTGCTCTCTGGCAGACTGCGCTTCTGATGCTTGGGTTAAGGCTTTCACGCTTTTCCTTACCGCCTGTTCGTTCAGACTGTCCGCCCTTTTTACATCATGTATTATTTTTCCTAAAGCTACAGATGAAATTTCCATAATCAATTTATCTCACCTCTACATTCTACAAATTAAGAACTGCGGAATCGTCAAAAAAGAAATCATCAAATTCTTTTTCCGTTTTAAATATTACCTGTGAGTCGAAAACCTGTAATATAGAATCTAACCCTTGCGAAAAGCCTTCAAAATCATTATCGGAAACAGCCTTTAATATTTTCTCGAATCCCACATCAATACTTGCATCCCAAAAATTAAAGAAGTCTTTTATCTCTTGCTCCAAACTGTTATATGCCATCCTCATGGAAATAAGCGCCTGTGATAATGCCCTATTTGCGCCAACCATCTTCTTATGATATATCTCGGCACGTATTTTAGCCGATTGACACATTGCATATCCGGCTCCGATCGCCATTCCCATTAAAAATGCTGGTCCTGCTGCCGCAGAAAGAGCCGCCGTGATACTTCCTGCTGTTACCAAAACAGTTCCAGATGCAGCTTTTACAATAACGCCTGTAATTGTTTGTCCTACTACAGTTTTAGAAACCATGCCTGCCGCAAGATAAGATACGCTTCCTCCAGCAAATCCACCTAATGCTGCTTTTGCTGTATCTGCGGCTGTATCAAACAGCATTTCACGCAAATCTTTATTTCCCTCAATATATGCATACATATTTTTCCCAAAGCTCATGCCTGCAGCTAATGCTGCGGTGCTTTTTGCTGCATGAATGCCTGCTTGAGATGCTGCGGCAAGCTGATTTCCTGCTTTATATAGTTCGGCTGTAATCGGGGCTTTAGTATCATCCAAGTTTAACTTTCCTCTTATTTTTCCTTCTGTCTGCATAATGCTGTCCATTCTTTTTGCCGCTTCTTCTGATATATTGGACATTTCATTTTGAAGCCCTTGTTTATTTAAATGCGCTATCTGTTCTGTATTGCCCTTGTCTACAACTATTGTCTGGTCCTCATACTTTTTCTTAGTTATTTTATACTTATTTGAACCATGATATCCTACCTTTGCCTGCTGAAACGTCTCTTTTCCGTCAGCCATTATTGTCACAAAATCCGCTTTTGAATTATCATCCAGGACACGGATAATCTCTCCATTTCCCTTTTTCATATTCTGAAGATTCTTTGATGCTGCGTGCATCTGTTCAAATTCAAAGCCATATGTATATTTACCGCCTCTATTTAAATTCAGTTTGGCTAAATCTTCACCTATCTTTTGAAATTCTTCATAATACTGCAAATTCTGTCCGGCATTTACAACAGCCTGACTTCCTGTGTAGTAAAAGGTTATTTTTTCGTCAACCCCCATATCATCTGCCTCCTTTTCCGTTTCCCAGTTTTATATGTTGCTGTTTCCATATTGCCAAATGACCAGACCTTTGGAAATTTTTACGTTCTCGTTAATTGTTTTCCACTAATTCTGAAATTCCTAGGCAAAAAAAATTGTGACATTTAAGCAGGAGAGTCCTCGACTCCCCTGCTTCCTCTTAATCCTGCTTTTCAAACACACAATCCACGCCAAAATCCTCTTTTGCATCCTTCCAGTACAATTTTCCATCCTGCATATAAATCAACCCCTCGCCATCTGAATATACTTCCGTCCGCTGTACATCCCCGCCATCTTCTGGGTAATATTCTTCATATCGACATCCGTTTTTATAGACAATTCCATTTTGGCTTGCGTCATAATCCCCCTTAAATTCCCAATGCGTATTGTCCCATGCGCTACTTCCCCAATCAATACTGATTACATAGTAAAACTCGTCATCCATATGTATTTCCATATTACACCGTTCACTCATTGTGTCAAACCATGTACCGGTAAAAGCAAAAATCTGCGCTTCTTCATCACTAATACCATTATCTGCATCAGAAGCCTTTTCTGATCCAGCAATTCCATTCTCGGCATCTTTTATTACAAACACTGCGCCACAATACTCCATTTCTATTGAATCTGCTGTATCTGGATCAACTTCAATTCTATATTCTACGTCCGCTTTTCTGCCCTCTGACAAAGTGACGTAGGCACCATCTGAACTTCTTGCTCCTGTTTGGACTTCATAATCGTCCGCATAAGCATAAAACTCATGACTGTCAACTGTAAACCCTACGCCTTTGATATTTTCAATATGCATTGTCGCCACGATACATGGCTCATCCCATGCATTGAAAGCACATTCCGCCTCAATCAATGTCATGCTGTACTCACACTTTCCTTCATTATTTTCCCCTGAGAAATATGCCACCTCCCCTATTTGATAACAGTTCTTATTAGTGTTTTCTTGCGTATCGGTTATTTCTTCGCTCTCCTTTTCTTCTGTTTCATCATCACTCATTTGCTGATCCGTTTCAGAGTAAATAGATACTCTGAGGTCTTGCTCCTCACTGTCAGGATTGCCGCAGCTGCAAAGCAGCGTTACCAATGTTACTATGCTAACAAATACTAAATTTTGTTTTTTCATTTATTTCGTTCTCCCTTCTTTAACAAAATATCTATTTATACTCTTATCTGAAGCCATACAAAAAATCTCCTGTTGTAATCAAAGCTACCATTCTTGGTGCAAGCAAATATAACAAAATTGCAACAATAACTACCCATATCTTATGCTTCTGGTTTTTTACAAGCAGCGGATTCATCAAAATACCCGCTGCCAAATAGAAAAGTGCCCCCACAGCCGCTTTTGAAACATTTCCTACAAAGCACAATAGCATGATAACCGTAAACACCCATTTCAGGATAATTACCGCTATATGGCTTTTTGATCCGTCCTTAACCAAATACTTCATACAATACCTCCATTTTCTTACACATTATATTTCTTAAATTTTTTTGCATACTTATCGCTTATTATATCACGATTCCACCAAAAATCAAACCTAGCAGATATAGTTTTAACTAAAATCAAACCTTTCAATGCGTTATTGAAAGGCTAAATGACACATAAACTATACTTAGGAGGTTCAGTTGGCATGGAAAATACTACTATGGCAGCCATAGGCACCAGAATAGCAGAGGTGCGCCGCTCCCATAAGGTTACGCAGGAAGCCTTAGCCGATATGCTCGGTGTCAGCCCAAAGCATATCAGCCACGTTGAAAATGCCACTTCCTGCCTCTCTTTAAAAGCGATCATTCAGTTCTGCTCCATCTTCGACTGCAGCATGGATTACCTTATCTTTGGCAAACAAAACAACGAGGCTCTTTCAAAGCTGCCTGATGAGATTGTAAAAATATTAAATACCGGAAGCAATGAAGATATAGCCCGTTTAAACCGTTATCTGCAAGTCTACGTTGAAATACAGAACGAGTAAGAGCGGCACACAATGTAAAACAGGGCAACACCTTTCTCATGGGGTGCTGCCCTGCTTTATCTCTTTTACCATAACTGCCCCATACCAGACTTATCCGTTTCCGCTAATTATACCATCCTGAAAACAAGCTTTGGTATGTTGCCAACACACAATTATTCATTTCACTACTATTTTTCAAGCCACCCGCCTATGACAGAAGCCATAATCAGTATGACAACCGCCAATAAAATACATTTCAGCGGATAGCTCCGCCGCCCTCTTGACTTTTCCAGCCATTTCATGCGGCTCCGCATCTGAAAAATATCAAATACGAAAAAGAACAAAAATACATAATATAGCACAGATACCATTAACCAAATCCTGACTCCTGTTCCTGCCGCAATCACTTCCGGCAACGCTGCCACTATACACACCAAAAGGAACGCATATATTATTCCAGCCAATACCATCTTCCATACCGTAAAAGAACGAAAGCCCGGTATCTGCCGCAGAATATAGGCTGCGTGCGGATGTTCCTGCGGAAGATATGGGCGCAATGCCTTTCTCAACGCTCTTGCACTCCGGTAACGCCTCGCCGTATCCATTTGGAGACACCGCCTTACCACATATGCAATCGTGCCTTTCACTAGGCACTCATGCGGCAGTTTCCCTGTTAAGAGTTTATTCAGCAAAACGCCCGCCGAATAAATATCAGCCTGTGCGTCTGTCTGATGAAATCCGAACTGTTCAGGCGCGGCATATCCCTGTGTCCCAAGAATTTCAGTGTCTGCATCCCTCCCTGTCTTATGCGTTCGTGCAATATCAAAGTCTATCATATACAAACGCCCATCCGGCGTTATTATGATATTACTGGGTTTTATATCCCTATGTACCAGCCCCGCCTTATGGAGTTTTTCAAGCGCCTCGCATAACTGCGTAATATACAATGCAGCCAGTGGTTCAGGCAGCTTTTCTTTCTCCTGCAGCATTTCTTCCAGCGTTTTCCCTTCAATATATTCTTCCAGTATCTCATATTGTCCGTTCCCTGTATCTGCGATACTGTAAATTGCAGGAATATACTGTCCTGCCATATCTTTCAGCCGCCCATAGATTTCCGCCTGTCCACTCCCGACAATCCTACGGACAACCAGCCTGTCAGAAGCAGTTTCACGCAGCAGCACTACATCAGAATGCCGCCCAAGCTGCATAACCTCTGAATATTTCTCCGACATAATCCTTCGCCTCCTGTTGCACTTTTTCCTATTCTGCCTTACTATATATCATATCACAACTGACCGAAATGAGGTATCGCTAATATGGATAAAAGCACAGATGAACTAATGCGGACTCTGCACAGTAAGCCAAACGCAGACCATTATTTAAAAGAAAATGACAGTGAACTGCTCCATATGACATTAACGGAGCTTTTAATAAGCTATCTGATTTCCAAAAACCTTGAAAAAGCTGATGTAATCCGGGATTCCGGCTTAGACAGAACATATTCCTACCAGATTTTTAATGGACTTCATAAACCAAGCCGCGACAAACTGCTTTGTCTGGCTTTCGGACTGCACTTGACCGTACCCGAAACACAGCAACTTTTAAAAACTGCACAGATGGCTCCCTTATATCCCCGCATAAAGCGTGATGTCCTTATTTTGGAAGCTCTTTTTCAGGGAAAAGATATTGGCTGCTGTAACCGCAATTTAACGGAGCATGGGGAAGCCGTTCTCCAATAAGCAGGACAAACCTCTTTATAGAGTACCGTCCTGCTTTATTGCGCTTTATTTTATGCCATATCTTCCAAAAGCTCCCGCTTATACTTATACAGGCTCTTTCTTGAAATCCCCGCCTGCCGCATGGTTTCCGCATCTGACAAAGAACCGCCAAATGATTTGTTATGTCTGCGGATAATCTCTTTTGCCGCTTTCGCTTTTTGGGTTTCATAAGTCGCCCCTTTGGGCTGCCCGATCTGCTTTCCGTTCAGTCTGGCTGTTTCGATTCCCTCCTTTGTTCTCTGGTGCAAATCCGATACCTCTTTTTCAGCCTGTTCAAAGACAAGCCTGATCTGTTCTTTCGCAAGCTCCATTAAATAGTGGTTGACTCCTTCCAGTATCAGATCCACCTTATCGCCTGTAAGCGCTATTTGGTTCGCCATTGCCTTTTTATAGGTTTCCGTATTGATATGCGGCTCTTTCAGAAATACAAGGGATATGCCCTTACGGAACAGCTTTTCATAAAGTTTATAGCCATCCTCCGCATCCCTGCTCATACGGCTTACCGAATCAAAAATAATGGTATCGCCTGACTGCACCTTATCAAGAATTTTGTCTAATTCCTTTCTCCCCTGAAATTTAGTGCCAGTGTAAACTTCCTTTACAATCACCGCATCTGGGAACGTAGATTGTATGTTCCTTACCTGCCTTTCTATGTTCTGTCTGCCTGTCGAGATACGGCAGTATCCGTATTGTCTGTTCATGCCGCCAGTTCTCCGGCTTCGCAGTTTTCATATTCCGGCAGGTCGGACAGGGAATCATGGTCTACCGAAAACGCATTTCCCTCCGGCGAAAAATGCAGATATAGCTGGCTGTCACCACACACATGAAATACTGCATCAGGGGGAATATGCTCTTTCAGATAACTGCAGAACTGCCCTACGGTTACATTCACCCCATGTTTCCAATATCCAGCATCATATTCATTCACAATCTTCATCCTCCTTATCTTCCGCATATTCAAGAATATCCTCCAATCCATACCCTGTTTCTTCCAGCAGGATATTCAGCGCAAGTTCAATCGCCTCGTCATATCCCCGGCTGTAATCATCTTCCGCATCACCTCCCCCGGCATTGTGTATTCTCTTGGCAGCTCTCTTAACAAGCCGCCCCGATACAAAATCTTCATCAGAAGCCGTATTCGCTTCTCTGCCGAACATACCGCCATTGGCGTAATGCCGCTGTATTTCACCCCAGTCGTAATCCTTTTCTATCTGGCTCTCCGTATTATTTTCAGGATAGAGCATAAAATACCCTGCCAGTTTTCCTGCATTGTGGAGCGCAGTCACCTCCTCCCATTCGATAACTTTCATTTTTGACCATTCATAAGCCATACAAACACCTCCTGTAAAATATTTTGTGTAAATCTGACGTTCGCTAGAAGTAGCACCGCCATATCACCGGATTTTCATAAAATCCAGTTAGATTTTACCACTTTTTTTACAACGTCAGATTTGCCACCTCAAAAAAACATTCCGGCAGAGCAGCCGGACTTTTTCAGTCCGACCACTTACCGATAATAAAGCCAACTGTCACGCCGCTATCTTTAGTATGCCCTCATTTCTGTCATACCTGTAAACATGATCCGAAAGCCGATCCTCTGTATCTACCTGAGTTGCGTTTACCTCGCATACCATGTCTGCAAGCTCCGTATATTCCGGCGCATTGTCTGATGGGATAATAAGCGTTTCATGTACCGAGCTTGGAAGCACGATAAAATCATCCGCAAGTTTCTCACTGATTCCCCGCAGGGTATCGGCATCCAAAAGTTCAGCAGCCCCGAAAGTCCTTTTTCCATTTGTAAGGACATACATTTTCACGCCCGCTGTTTCTTCACATTCAGAGAGGTTTATCCCATCCGGCATGACACCGCAAAGCAGAGTTTCCATATCCATAAAATGTGGCTCTCCATCTGAACGCATATTTGTAACTGCCATCTGGTACAGGTTTTCTTCATCCTGTCCCCACATCTCCATATAATTATTCTGGATCAGGATTGACAGCATTTCCCCAACCTCTGCATTTCCGTCAACTTTTATGTAATAGGCTACCGCCAAATCCAAAAGATGCCTGTGCGGAATGATTTTAAGAACCTCCCTGTTCATTTCCGCATTGACTAACTTTGCATAAATGTGATTTTTAATCACATCCCACTGCAGAAAATCAGCCGTATTGATGTCCTGCAAATCGTCCCTGTGTTCCATGAGCTGACGATATACAATTTCAGCAGCCTCGCCACTTTCCAAACGTCCGTTTCTGTATTCCTTGTAATAGCTGTTCAGGTTTACACATGGACCGCCATTATTCTCCGGGCTGACTGTGGAAATTCCAACCATCTTCACACCATTGTTCTTTGTGTTTCTGGTCAGCCATGCGCTGAATGCACCGTCCGCTTTTTCCCTCACCGCTGCCAACACAGCATTTGCAAATTCCTCCAACTGCATCATATTACCTTTCCTCCTGCTACGCTGCCTTTACAGATTTTGTTCTTGATAAGGCAAGCATCACTTTGTTATAAGTGTCCTCGTTCATTGTTTCCGGCGTCTGTATCTTATAGCGGCTCTGAACCGTTTCCATTGCCACGCCCGTCCTGTCAAGCTCTGCCTGTAAGGAAGTCATCTGTTCTTTGGAAATGCCGTTCCTTTTCTGCCCTTTTTCCGCTGGCTTTGATGCCTGTTTCCCTTTATTGGTGTTTTCTGCCGCAGCTTTCGCTTTCAGTTCATAAACAGGCTGCCCCTTATCGTTTACAATCACAAGGGCATTGATTTCCCTGTCCTCGTTATACTGAATGGAATAGACAGAAAAACGGTCATTACAGTAATAACGCATCTCTCCATTCTGCCCTGCTTTTGCCTGTATCGCTGCCTTTCCTGTCGGAATCCAGATAAAAGGCGCGGAATACAATTCACGCCCAATCCCCCAGTTAAAGCAAGCCCTCTTAAAACTGTCTGAAGCCTGCGATTTCTCTTTTTCCGTATATCCGGTAGTGCCTACATCCTGCTTTGACACCCATACGCCGGATTCTTTATCATAGATTTCTACCGTACAATAAAGATTCCCATCTATGCACTGATGGCTCCGCTTCCAGCCGAACGCACCGAATGTTTCATCAAGGATGCGCTGGTCTACTCTCGCATCCTTATAAAGAAGTAAACTCAGACCGTTCTCTTTGATGACCGCTATCCGGCACTCAATCTCATTCGCTTTAAGCAGCCTTATTAAATTCTGTTCCATCTGCGCCCTCCTTTCCGCAAGCCGGAGCGTTTATCTTTGCAATTATCCCCAGCTCGCCGCTGATATAAGCTTTCAATTCATCAAAAACACAATCCTCTCTGGTAAGCCATTCCTGATATAAAAAATCCAATATACCAAAGTTCTGATAAAGCAGCCCCCGCACCGTGTCCTCGTCCAGTTTCTCCATATCCTCCAGCAGTATTTCATAGGAATTAACAAATACTTCAATTTTATATGAAGATTTATAAATTTCCTCTTTCGACTGCCGGAGAATGGAATCTTTAAAAAGCTGCAATTCTATATGCAGACGCTTCAACAATAAATCTTTCAGTTCCTTTAAATCCATAGAAATAACCATGCCTTTCTCACAGCCTGCGACATTTGAGCCGCAGGCACAAATTCGCCTGTGAAAAATTTATTTTTCACAGTACAGCCTTCTTACGCCGCCTTTACTTCAAACCGCCTGTAATGTGACGCCTTTCCATAGTCCGCATAGATTTCCGGCTTCTCTGTTTTAATGCGCTGTGAATCAAGCCTTATGGAATCAATATTGCCCCATGATACACGGTAATGGTCGCTGGTCGCATACTGGTTATCACCCATGAACAGCTTCACTTCCTGCTCAATCTGTTTCTGTTCCGCCTGCAGTTCCGCGATAAAGCCGAGTATTTCCTCACGCCTGTTTAACTTTTCATCAAACCCAACAAGTTTAATGGCACTCGCTTTTTTAGCTGTATGGAAATACTGCTCGATTACTTCATCACAGGCTTCGCTCCCGTCCGGCGGTGGGATTTTTCCCGGAACAACATGGTTATTCCAGAAATCTTCTTCTATTCCAATCAGACGGCTTATCAGTTCATTATCCCACCCTAACTTGCGGTATGTAAATTCCCTGCCTAAAATAACCGCCGCAATGTACCATGTGCGCTTTCCTGTAACCGCCATGTAATGATAACACTGCATGACATAATGAAGCGGAATATTCCCGTCTGCCCACTTATCCGCATTATAGGCGCTCGCCGTCTTACATTCCAGTCCTGCATCCTCACCAACAACCAGACGGTCAACATCTGCAATCATAAACGGATGCTCCTTACTCCGGTACATGAAATTGGACTTTCTGACCTTTAACCCTGTCGCCTCCATGAACCGCTGCGCAACATAATCTTCCAGATCGTGACCGATACGGATAGCCTCGTTGTCCTGTTCCTCCACTTCCTCGCTCGTTTTGTCATGGAATACTTTCATGGCGCTGCTGTACGGATTCACACCGCAGATTGCCCCTGCATCAGAACCGCCAATCCCCGCCTTTCTTAAACGCAGCCATTCCATATTATTAACTCCTGCCAACGATATTTTCTCAAACATATAAATCCTCCATTCTTTATGCAGCGAATTTGGGCGCAAGCTCAAATTTGCCCTGTGAAAAATTTATTTTTCACAGTATCTCCTTTCCTGCAAAGACACAAATAATAAGGATGGCTAAGATTAAAACAATCCCTGCCATCCCATTTACTGTTATGATTCACTTTTTTCATTACTTACAACCGCTTTCCAATCCAAGGCTTTCTGCTTTACAGCATATATGTATTTTCAGATTCCGTTTCGTGATATACAATTTCCCTGACTGTGACCATAAGACCAAAAGAATCATTTTAAATCCCAAATACACACATTACCTTTCTGCAGAAAACCCAAGACGGAAAGCCCCATTATCCATAGCAGACACCACCTCCCCATCTTGAAATTATCCAAAGCTTACCGGCACAGTTTTAAGCAGCCTTTACAAGCTGGTATGCCTTGTCGATAAGCGGATTGCCGTCAACGGTACGGGCAAACAGGTTTTCATTGTAATTCGCTGTCCTGCGGAGCGGATTGCTGTGTGTCGCAAAATCAGATACTGCATTGATGAAGCGGTACGCATTGTTTCCCACCTTCTGCAGATCAGGGGCGTCATAATACCGCTTCTCCATATCCTTACGGAGCCGGATAATATTCTTCTGCTGTATCGGCGTAGGCTCTTTCTCCATTGGAAGGAGCAGCTCAATATACTCTTTCACCTGTTCGTCCGTCATTTTCTGTCTGCGGAGCTGTTCAAACTCGATACCGAGGCAGTCCATGTATTCTTCCGCCATGAAAAGCGTGTCCTTCGCCTCCTGTATCTTGTCCTGAATGTTGCCTGTGTGGATCATGCTGAAACTTCTCTTAGCTGTGTTCAATGCCAGATTCAGGGTATTGTTGCACACCACCCTTACCGGGGTAATGGCTACCTTTACAGAACCGGAGCCGTCATGTGTATTGCTGAATACAAGATAGGGGCTGATCCGTTCCCCCGCAATGATGTATTCCCTCGGAAGCCTTGCAAGCAGCCAGACTTTCTTCCCCTCCTGCAGTGATCCGGCAGTTTCATAGCGGACGCCTTTTCCAAGCAGTTCATCCGTAAAGCTGAACGCATCCGTATTCTGCACCACCTTGTAACGGTCAGATACCACGCCCAGCACCTTTCTGTCAGAATCCCGCACATTTGCCTTGTAGCCCTCAATCGGTTCGTTGAAATCCGTATAAATCGGCTCCTGCACCACGTTCCAGTCCAGCCCTGCCAGACGGAGCGCCTCCGCTGATGTCGGTGCTTCCATAACAATAGCCCCCAGTCCATGCCACGGTTTTTCTCTTACACTAAACATTGTTTCTACTAATGCTGCCATAATTCATTTCTCCTTTTCTTCTTGAATTTGATATAATTTTTATAGTTTCCATTACATTTGTTTAACCGCAGATTTTGTTGTAACCTCCTTCCCTGTGCAGATATAAATATCCTTAATACTGCCTTATCAAATCTGCGTCAATATCTTATTTTCTATCCTGCTTCACGGATATAATATACGATTGTGAAAATCTGCTTTTCCTAATGCCGCCCACAACCAATACATTTTTCAAGGCACAAAAAATACCGCAGGCTGTTAAGCCTACGACAGTCTTTGGTTTACGTTCCTTTATGTTCCCGCAAAGCGGATTGGGGCAATTCCCCAGCCATGCACATATATAATATGCGATTGAAATAACAGACTCCCGTTTACATACCTGACTGCTCCCTGATGTACTGGTCAACCGCTTCCCTGCTGACTTTCCATGTAGAGCCTATGCGGAATCCCTTGATTGTTCCTTGTTTCAACAAATCATACGCCCTGTTCTTCCCAATGCCCAGATAAACCGCCAGCTCTGGCGGCGTCATCAGTGCGCTTTCCTCATTGTTCATGTTCTGTGCCACATAAAATGGATTCGTGTTATACATTACCAATTCCTCCCTTATCAGCTTTATTCTTTATAAAAATGTTGTCTTCAGAATTGTTAATATGTGTATCAAATTATTATATATCATTAAATATCAGAATGTTTTGGTAAATTTCACGTCAAATCAAAATAGATAAAAATGAATAAGTATAGTTTATAAATATTAACAGCATTTTCTTAATAAAGTTTTGCGGTACACTGTATTGACAGGCAAGTTTCAATATGATATAGTGGTGTTAGTCAATAAAGTTTTGCGGTACAATAATTTTTCGTAACGAGAGGAGAACACAATTATGGCACGTCCGGGTTATTTATCAATTTATGCAGACGAAAGAACACAAACTATCTTTGATGAATTTACAAAAATCAAAGGAATCAGCAAATCCACTGCCCTTACTGAAATGATGGATACCTATATGCTGGCACAGGATGAAGAACTCTATATAGAGTTAAAAAAGAAATCCTTGAACGTTGACTATGTGCGGGATATTCTTTTGCAAAGAGAAGATACTACCCCTATCAATGACTATATCATTATGAAACTTGGTACAGCATATACGCTTAATGGTGATGAATTAAATGGAGAAGAAACTGTCAAAGCTTATATAAAAGCAGTAAAGCAGCATGGTTATTCATGGTTCAGTACCATAAGCCTACACTCTGGAATGGCAGATGCCAAAATAAAGTTTTATAAAAATGCAATCAGCAACGGGGAAACTGTGAAAATTCTTTTTGTCATTGGAATGGGAATCAACGAAATACGATACTCCGCTACAATTACTGATATTGAATCTAAAAGAGAGGAATTTGAATGTCCCGGAAATCCCGATACTATTCCGGAAGAATTTGGTACTGATGAAACAGGGAAAATCTGGATAAAACTTACAGACCTACAAGAAGAAAATACCATAAGGGCTGATATGTTAAAATTTAGAAAAGGGAACGGAAGTGTGAAAAGAGCCATTACCAAATCACAATTTCATTTCGGATATGCCTATATTGGTTAATCGGATTATTATGAGGTATGATTTTCTAGACATCATACCTCATAACTTTAATTGTTGTACTTAATCATGTTACATATGTAATTTGCATAATTACAACATACTTTTCTCTACATATACCAAGAAAAAGATTTTTAATAGTAGGTCAATTTTATTAGATTCTATCTATTAAATCATTTGAAAACTTATAGTAACTTTTCTGCGTATCTAAAAAACGCACTTTATTAGACGTTACTGTTAGCTTATCTTCATTTTCTAACTCTTTTCCCGGTATCATCCACATTGGACACTTATACTTTTGTGCCATAGCTGGATAGGTATTATGAGAACCCCAAACCGCATTTCCACCAATAGAATATTCTATATTGTTTGTTGCTTGTAAAGCTACATTTTCTTTCGGAATCCATTTCTTTATTTCTTCTGGAATCTTCTCTGCAAAGTCCCTATGTGCTTTTGCCAATCCCAAAGGTTGATCACTTCTTCCTCTAGCGTTATATATAGTATATCCTAAAAACTTTACAAAATCAGGTGCAAACAATTTCTTTAATTGAACTCCAACCGCATTATACATCGAATCATATGATTTCTTCCACCTTGTTAATGACTGCCCTATGTTTCTGATTCCATACATTGAAAATAAATCAGGTGTAGCAGGCATAAAAAATGCATCACAAGTTGTTAATATCGCTCGATTCAACAACCCTAAACTCGGTGATACATCAAAAAATACATACTCATATCCATATGTCTCAGCGTATCTTGTTGCTATTGTTCTAAATTGAGTTATTGTACGAATTGCTAATACATTTTCATCTGGTGAAATAGACCATCTATCTGCTAATATACTCTCAAACTGGCTAAGTGTTATTCTGCCCGGAATAAGTGAAAGATTATCGAATAAATGTATAGCTGGTGGCAATACATTATAATCATCAACACCACTTTCCACGGGTTTCAATAAAAAATGAATCGTTCGTGGAGAATTTAACAGACTACTTGAGGCTGTATTAAATGTGTTTGTTCCAATTGGGAATCCATCAATAATAACATTCTCCTCGTCCTCCCAAATTGCCTGCAAATCTATATCACTTAATCCATATAATGACAAATTCGATTGTGGATCTGCATCTATCATTAATATTTTATGTCCTTGCTCTGCAAGGGCACAAGCGGTATGAAACAATAATGTTGACTTTCCCACTCCACCTTTATTATGAAAAACTGCAATTATCTTCATATTTTATTCTCCTATTTCGCTTATACATTACAAATATTATAACCGGATTTAAAACATAAAGCAATCTGATTCTAGCATATATATTCATTTAACTATAATTCCACATAAATTTTCGACTTACAGGATAATTATGATAAATACGGCGTTTGCATGGCTGATTGTAATTCTAATAAATTCTACTTACATATGAGCGAATAGGCTTTCAGACTATCAAATAATGCGTGTTCAAGCACTTCCCCAAAATGTAAGTAGAATTTGATTGCGGAACTATAGTTTAACAAAAAATCTTCTACATTAATACTGTTTTTCTAATGTCAACATGATATAATATTTAAAATAACACTTTTAGGGGGAAATAAGATGACTAAAAAAAGAGTATTTAGACAAAATGATCATATAATATTACCCAAATCTACTTTAAAACGGTTTGTAAATCCAGAAACACAAAAAATAAAATATCTGGACTTAAATAATCCCGAAAATATAGAAATTAAAGAAAAATCTCCTCGTTCTTTTCATACACAACTTAACTATTACATTCCTGAATATGATGATAAAATAAAAATATATGAAACAATGACGGGTAAATATTATAAAATGATAACCGATGCCTACAATCAAAATACAGACATCAATATTTACCCACAACAATTAAAAACAGATATTATAGACATTGTTAATATTCAATTTCAGAGAACTGTAATAGCGGACGACGAATATTTATATAAACTTTTAGAGCATTTCAAAGAACAATACAGACAGGAAAGCTTATTTTTTCTTCGTCAAGGAATTTATCCTAAAGAGTTTCAAGAAAGAAAACAGAAATTTGAGCAAGCAAGCAAAAACATTAACACATTTCGATATTATGCACAACGCATAATAGGTCAAAATAATTCCAAAATATTTGAAGCTTATAAGAACTTTGTTCCTCATATTTTAATTATTCCAAACCAAATAGGTTCAACATTTATTCTTTCACCACAACATTTTGTTCCCATTGGTGAGACTGTAAGAATTATTATATCTCCGCGAATAGCGTTAGCATTATATCCGGTATCACTCACAAAGAATAATGAACTTATTAAATATCTTACTCAAGAAGAAGTAGATTTTTTAGTTCCAAGAACTATCGAAAGCGCAATATCAATGACCAATAGCTTTAGACAAATTATAGGAGAAGAAAATTATCTTAACAGTATAAAGACTAAATTAGAAAGATACAAATCTATACTACCTAATCTTGTAGATGGTATAATTTTAATAAAAGATAATTCAATTACGATAAATGATGGGCAAATCTTTCTAGAATTAGCTGTCTCAATGAAATTATTCAAACCAAATTGTCATAAAATAGTAATTGAAATGAATGCGATATCAAGTCAATTTTTACAAACCAAGGAATTTATTAATTGTATACAGATGTTTGAACGTTGGGAATTTGTACTTATATTTATAAATAATAATACTTCATATCTACCTAATATAAATATTAAAGTTGCAAAAACTAAAGAAGAAGCAATCGCTATGCTTAAATAACAATATTTAGGATTAGCCTTATCTGTATCAAAAAAAATAAGCTTTCTGTTAATCATGCCGCAAAGATGCACTGGCTTTTTATTTAAGTCTGCATCCTTGCGGCATATGTTTTTATCCTGCCCAACAATATTTCACCTTAATTCGAGTTCAGATAAGCAACAAGCGGCTGTATGTCATGCCCTGTTAAAGTAATATAGCCGCCTCCATACTGCCACCCTATCGGTTCATACCGCATGGTATTTTCAAAATATACTGGTTTATACCGTCTGCCATTTAAGATAACCTCGCCTTTTCTTACATATTCCACGCTGATTCCGGCATTTTTCATCTGGATTAAATGCTGGATGAAAATACCCCAAAGCCGATCTATCTTACTTTGTTTCGTACATATGTAAATCATGCCTTGCCCTTTCCCAATCCCTGTTATTTATATATCCTGATATTCTTTGGACTGTTCCGATAAAACTAGCTTCATAAAGCCTGTAATGAAATGCCGCCGATACTTCATTTCTGTTTCCATGAAAATCCGTAAATCCCCTGTCCTCTGAAATTATGAAAAATTTATCCGGCTCCCTGAAAGTATGCTTTCTTTCCACAATTTCTTTTAACATATCAAGCGGATTCCGATACATTCCATGAAATTTTGTATATGCCCCTCCTGTTTCCATAAGCAGCTTCTTTATTTCTTCCAGTTCCGCAGCTTTCCAAGAGTCATCAGGTACGCGCCTGTTCATCACAAAAAACTCTTTCCCATCCTTTACCATATATACAGGGAACATATCACACGCTCCCGTAAATGGGCTGTTGTCATGCCAGGGCTCTTTTTCTATAAAATTTATTTCCTGCATCTTTTCCCCCTTTCTCAACATGGACCGCCCTCTGCCCCATGAAACGCCCCTGCCGGATATTTCCAATTCCTTACATACATTTCCTTAACCGAAAAAACGCCAGTCCGAATAGAACGGACTGCTGCCTTGTCTTTCCAATATACACAGGACTTTGCTTCGCCAACAAAGTCATCCAAGCACTTTTTATTATCCAGAGTAAAGCCGAGTGTATTTTCATCCTGCCTTAATGCCTCGTATTCATCAGGATATATCTCTTTTATTCCTGCAAATAACGGCGGGGTGGAAAATATGCACATGGCACAGCTACAACGATTCCACCCAATGCGATAGCATGGATGGGGATTCACATTATGGCGTTTAAGGACTTCCCAGACATCCTTTTCCGAATAATCTATAACTGCCCTCCACTGATGCGCAATCCTATGGGAACGCTTTTCAGCATTGGTACGGTGTATCTCCATCTCATTATATTTTGACCGTCCTGCTGACTCGCCACGCCTTTCACCGGAAACGATAAGAATCTTTTTATCCGCTCTGGTTTTTTCAAGGCTGCTTGTAACGCTGTCCTGTACAGCTGCTTTCAGGCTGCCCGAACACCAGCGCCCCTGATGGGTTCCTCCTTTTGCCGGAAACTTTAACCTCTTTCCTCCCAGCTTTTCCAATTCCCCAAGTCGGTCTAAATTATTCACAACCGCATCCGCAACACATATCTTTAAATAAGCGGAACACCAGCGTTTAGATAGGTCAGGTGATTTTGCAGGAAATTTCATTCTGTAACCGTACTCTTTTAATAAAGACTCCATTTCCTCCGTAGCCTGTTCTTTCAGTTTCAGGCATTTTTTGTAATTCGGTGACAGCCTGCACTGTTTCACTTCTTCGGTGTCCGGCTCTATCCATTCAATCGGTTCTGATGCCCCAATCCTGTATAATTCCCCAAAGAAACCGTTTACCCTATAAGAAATCCGCAATTCCACGCCCTCCGCTTTTGCCAGTGCCTTTACATAGTTTTGCGTACACCGCCAGTCCATACGTCTTGATGGGTGTCCGCCGTCTATGTCGTGATGCCAGAGTTCGATTTTATCTTTTGGAACGCCAAGCTCCAACAGCTTATAAAAACAGGCAACCGAATCTTTACCACCAGATAAAAGCACAACAATCAGATCATAATCTTCCAACGGTAATATCTCTGATAAATATATCTTTTTGAAATGCTCGCTATCTTTCCTGCCGTCCACTCTGGGTTTGATGCTGATACCTTTTCCATATACCGGATTATCAGGTTTACCTAAAACAACAGGTGTATCTTTTGTGCAGTCAATATCTTTTATATACACTTCTCATTCCTCACTCTCCTTTATTCTTTTGACTCTTTCAAAATCAAGAATACCTAAACTCTGGATAAATTTTTTTGTGGTTCTAAGCCCTTTTCCGAACTGCTCTCCGCATACATATTGACGCAGATAATAGCCGCCGCTTAATTTTACAACTTCCCACACTTTATTGCTGTTATACTTATCCTTGTAATACGTTCTCTGTACTGCCATTACAACACATCTCCATTTTTAAATTGCTCTTGTCCTTAGTAGCTCTATTCTTCTGGTACATCAGCCCCGCAATGCGGACATTTCTTCACATTGTATGCCATAAAAAGTTTTCCGCATTTCCCACAGGTATCAATTTCTCCGGCAATCTCCCAATCGTTCATAAGGGTAGACGGACTTTGCCAGTCCACTTCATAAAACAATTCTTCTGCAATTTCTTCCTGACCATTGCAAAGAGCCATAAAATCATGCCTCGTATAAACAGCATCATCAAGCTCTGGAACGTAACAGGGAGCATCCGGACGGTTCTGAAATGCCTCCCAATCCTTGAATACCCATCCCTGACTAAAGAACTCCCTTTGTAACTCTACAATATTCCCATCCGTATCAACTTTACAGATGCCAATACGCTCACAAATCTTTACAGCCATACGAAATCACCATCCGTAAGCCATAACACGCCATCAGCCCCAACCGGCAGCGGTCTGTCACAAATCAGCGTACCAAAGAAATTAACCAGAACTGCCAGCTTAACTCTTGCCGGATCACCGCCGCTGTCATCATCTCCTGCGACTTCATAATGATATTTCCCCTTTGGAACGGTACTACGCTCTATACGCATATCATTAAATTCACATTCTATGCCGCATACACTGACTTTTTCAAAAGCCTCTTTTCCATAATCTAATCTTGCCATACCAAACCTCCTGTAATTGCCATAATCGACCTATTTTTATCCGTTTCTGCCGAAGAAAGTTTCCTGCCCTTCCATTATTTCCATAGTCATCAATGTTCCCAGACGGTAGCCTCTGATAAATTTGCTTTGTGCATAGCAGCAGTTTTCATCAGCCATAACATCCATAAGCTCGTTAAAAAGTTCCTTTTCCTCATTATTCAATTTTTCTTCCAGCTTCTCCTGAAGCTCGCAAACCCTGTCACATAATTTCTGATGCTTGGGACTGCGTATTTCCTCTGACGGGATCACATGAAGTTCATCCTGCGCAAACGCATCCAAAATATTTCCCATAACTGACCTCCTGTAAATCTGCTGATTACCTTTCATACACGGAACCATCATCATACACCCTGTATGTAATGGTATCGCCTCCCATACGACCGACAATTTCAACAAAATCCGGCGCCGGAATTGTTTCAAGGATATAATCCAGCCTTTCCAATGCCCTGTCCTGCGCTTTTGATACCCTGTCTTTCTGTCCTTTACTCATTTTGAAAATCCTCCTGAAAATAAGATAAGAGCAATGAACCGGAGTCCACTGCTCTTTCAGGATTATAATATACATTTGTCTTGTTTCAGTTTTCCAGATACCCCTTATTCCTTTTCTTTTTTGCGTTTAAGTCTTGGCGTATCATCCTCGCTTTGTTGTTTTAATTTCTTTTTAGGTTTTGGTGTATCAATTTTGTTTTGAGAAATTCCCTTCTTTTTGGGCTTTGGCACTAATACAATGAATAACGCCGCTAACAGCAATATTTTTATTACCTCATACCAGTCAATAGAAGATGATTCCTGCTGTGGCATATTATCCGAAAAGGCACTGGCGGTCTGCATAACTGACCGTTCCTGAACTGCCGCCGATTCCATAACAGGCTGGCTTGCACTTGCCATAGCGGCATTCGCTTGTTGCTGTGTAGAAGTCGAAATTTCAATATTTGATCTTCCGTCTGTCATCTCATATATTACATCTACATATTGAAGATTCAGCTTAATATTATCCGGCATCTGTACGTTCGGAGCTGTATCCTCATCTTCTTTAACTTCCGTAACGGTATCTTCTTTTGCCGGAAATGAATTTTGTGTTTTCGTGTCGGCAGTTGAAGCTACTGTAATATTATTTGTCGCCGGACTGGATTTCACACTTGTCGAATCTTTTCCTGTATTAGTGCTGTTTGCCGGATTATTATATGTATAGTAGTTGTTTGTAGTAGCGTTATGCGAATCTGTTTGTTTTGAGTTATCTGTTTTCGAGTTATCCGTACTTGAATTAGTTGTGGAGCTTCCCGTACCACTGCCAGAATTATCGCCACCAGAACTTGTATCATCTTTTTTATCATCTCCACTTGGAGGCTGTTCACTGCTCGGCGGTTCTTCGGTGCTTGGTGGCTGCTCCGCACTCGGCGGTTCTTCTGTACTCGGCGGCTGTTCGCTGCTTGGTGGTTCCTCCGTACTTGGCGGCTCCTCCGTACTCGGCGGCTCCTCCGTACTTGGTGGTTCTTCCGTACTTGGCGGTTCTTCGGTGCTTGGTGGTTCTTCGGTGCTTGGTGGTTCTTCTGTACTTGGCGGTTCTTCGGTGCTTGGTGGTTCTTCTGTACTCGGCGGTTCTTCTGTACTCGGCGGCTCCTCGGTGCTTGGCGGTTCCTCCGTACTCGGTGGTTCTTCCGTACTTGGCGGCTCTTCGGTGCTTGGCGGTTCTTCCGTACTCGGTGGTTCTTCACCTTTTATTTCATAAACCAGCTTCATAAGAGATGTAGCACTTGTGGTATCAAAAGAAGAATCGGGATTATTACTGTCTAAAGCCCATTCTTTTGGAACAATATTTCTTGCCTCATACAAAGCCCTTACATCATCAAGGCTGTCTATTTGAAATTGTGACGTTTTCGTATTGGCTATATCTGAACCATTGGGAGCAGTATTATCATATATTACCGTACTATCAATAGTCAGAGTGCCGTTATTGTATATGCCTCCGCCATATAAGTTTGACGTATTATTACAAATCACACTGGATGATATTGTTGCTGTTGCATTTACCGATATATTAATTGCACCACCATAATCATAAGCATAGCCCTTTGTAAAACTACAGTTTGTTATTTGGGCATCTCCACCTACATAAATATGACCTCCAGATGCAGCATAATTGCTATTGAATACACAACTGTTAATCTCTGCAATGCCACCAGAATTAACATAAATTGCACTTAAATGAGCGTCACACCTCTGCAAAGTAACATCATTCAGTGTCAAATGCCCCTGCGCTACATCTATCATCATACCTTGCCCCGGCTTACCACCCCCATCCACTGTGACATTTTTCATGGTAAGACTTCCATTACCTATAACTCTTAGCGAACCAAATTCGCCTGACCTGACAATGTAAATATGCTTATTGTCGCTCCCAATAGTTACATCTTCGCCATCAAATGCAATATTATCAGTAATGCCAATAACATCCCCGTCCTGTGCGTTCTCTACCGCTTCCATAAACTGATCATAGCCATGCACTATAACTGACGGATTTGATAAATCCGGTTCCGGCGTTGTGGTACTCGCCGCAATCTGCAATCCCTGCACAATAAAAAGAGCTGCCACCAAAGCAAACGTCAGCAGTATCTTACCATATTTTTTCCTTTTCTTCATGCGTTACCCTTTCCTTCCTTTTAATCTGTACCGAGGGAGAAAATGGCAAAAAATAAGGAATTACAGCCAGTTATTGCCGGAACTCCTTTTTTGGCATTTGGCATTTTTTTCTCTAAGTTTGTCTACCAGCATCCTCACAAGGTTCTTATCGTCCTCATCCAGACCTGTCACGTCTATGGACTCTTTTTTCTCTATCCCCATAAGATAGTCCGCGCTTACATGAAAAACCGCCGCAAGTTTCTTGATTGTTTCCGGGGACGGCAGCCTGTCCCCGTTTTCATAAAATGAGATGATGCTGTTCTGTACCCTGATTTGTGCCGCAAGCTGTTTCTGTGTCAGATTCTTTTCCTTTCTTAATTGTCGCAACCGTGTGCCAAATTCTACCATTTTAATACCTCGCTTCCCATAAATACTATTTACTATAGTTTAAGATTTGGTGGAAAATGGCATATTATGTTTTACAGCTTTGTAAAATTATGTCGAAACCATAAGAAACCTGTCCTATGTATCTACCCGGAGTATCTTTTACCGAAAGCTCTGCCGCATATCATAAAGACCTATCCCACAATGCGGCTCAAACGCAAAAACAGCATATCTGCTATATTTTGTTGCATATCTGCAATTTATCCGAAAAAAATATCCGTTTTGCAACATTTTGCTTGCATCTGACAGCGTATGTGCAACAGACACTCTGTTCACAAAATGCCTGTTGCACTTTCTACCACTGCATCTCACAACATGGCTGCCATAACTTTTTAACGTATAAAATCAAGCACGCCGCTTAGTTCATCCGGCAGTTTTTCACAGACTTCCGGCAGCGCTGTTTCTGCAGATTCGCTGTCTTTCCGCTGCACAGGAACAACGCCTGTTCCAATTCCTGCGAGCAGTGCGCCCACCAGCTTCATCCCCTGCGACTGCATTTCCTCCCTGACAGCAGAAAGCATCTGGCTATGAAATTCCTGTCTGTCCGCAATCTTGATATTCAGGGTAAAATATTCCTCAAGCACCCTCTTGACGTAAGCGGTCAGGGAAGCGGAACTGCCCGCTTCCCCTGTCAGTTTCATATAAAGCTCCCTGTCGTTTTTATCATCCATATTAAAACGGATAAATATGGATTTCTGCTGTTCTGCCATCATGCCACCTGCTTTCTTTCTATCTGGCTGGCGAGAAATTCATATCCCTTTGCATTTGCGCACAGGTCACAGTCATACGCCGTATAGCCCCTGTATTTTCCGGCATAATCACGCGCCATCAGCGCACCGCCGCCCACATAGATGATATTGATATAGTCAAGGCTGTACCCACGTTCCGCAAGCTCCAGTTCCAGCGAATGTATCTTCTCACGCAGCATGCCACGGATCAGCTCCGCATACGCCGCCGGAAGATTGCTGTCCTCCTTCAGCGCAATCTTCATCACCTCATGTTCCGGTATGTCTTTCCCTGTCTGGACTTTCATTTCACGCTGGATTTCTTTTATCCACTTCACCATTGCCTTTTCGATTGTAATGGATTTACTCTCAACAGGAAGTCCATTCTGCACATATACGACATCCGTTGTCTTGCTCCCTATATCCACGATCAGATAATCTCCTTTCATGTTACCGAGCCTTGAAGCAATGGCAGAATAGCACTGTGGGCAGACAATCACTTTTGCTATATTTACAGAATAGTCTTCACCCTCGTATGAAAAATCCAGTCTGTTCTTCCGGTTATAATAGTCAATCAGTTTCAGCTTATCCCTGCCATAGTTTGAAAACGGCAGACCTACCGCAAGCACAATCTCCGCTTTATGGATTCCTGCTTTCCTAAGCTCCATAGCAACAGCCGCCATTGTCCGCAGCATTGCCGTATCATCAGAGATTTTATCCTCCGTAAGAGCCGCCCTGCCTTCCCCGACCTTAAAATATTCCCCGTCATAAAACAGGGAATTTTCTTTTAGTGTCGGCTCCACGCTGCCAAGCCTGTGTACCCCGTTGTCAAATACAAAATCAGACGTTTTCCCAAGCTGGTATCCGTCATCAAACCCTATGATATAACTCCCATTTTCCAACTTAATCATTATAAAACCTCTCTTTCCTACAGAATATCGGATAAATCAATACCCAGTTCTTTCATTTCTTCCCCATCAGTGCCAAGCTCCCCATACAGAAATCCCAGAAATTCGCTGCTGCTGTTGTATCGGTCAGAATGTGCTTCCGCATAGATTCCGATAGCATTTGCCAACAGGACTTTGAGCCTTTCCTCCACTGTAATCTCTGGTATTTTCCCACCGCTTTTATTATACAGGCTCATATTTTTCTTTCCCCTCCCTTTTCTTTCCGGGCTGGCTGTTTAAACACCTTTTCTTTCCTTGTCGCATTATCCCTTACAATTACCTGCGGATGCTTTTCCAACAGTTCATCCTTCCGCTTTAGCGCAACTTCCATATTGCTGCAGGAATACCCCCATTTCAGCCTGTTCCCCGATTCATCAAGCGGATAAACGTCCGCACCTTCCCAAGTGAAATCATCAAGATTTGCATTGACATAAGCTCTTTCTTCAAGGATGAAATCTGCCAGCAAAGCAGCCATAATGTGCATAGCTTCCTCGTTTTCGTGAAGCGTTTTAAATGTGCCGATACTGCTTGTACGCTTTTTATCATCCTCAAAATATTCTATCCACAGATCCAGATAAATCCCCTCGCTGCCTCCATAGGCAAGATTGCTTTTCAGGTCAAATCCATAGGTTTTAATCGGAACCGGGCGGTAAGCCCCCAGTCCATAATCCAAAATCTCCGGCAGCTTGTCCTTTTCTTTCAGGATACCCTTAATCTTGTCGAACAGTTCTTCCGTTGTCATTGGTTTTTTCAACATTGAAATTCTCCTTTCAGGTGAAATTTTCCACGCAAAAAGGGAAGTATCTCCATCTTTAACGGAAATACTTCCCTCTGCTTAAAAATTTTTTATTGTTACATCAAATCCATTAACTTACACAAGCTGCTTTCCATACTGATCCAAATACGCCTGTGCCCTCTTTAAAGGCAGCCCAATAATTTTCTGCTGCAGCCTTTTTAAAATTACTTCATCATCAAGACCATCTTCTTTCCCCAACTCAATAATCATCTGTATTTTGATCTTATCAGATTCCGTTTCAATAACAGTTCCACCCATAATATTCACCAGCCTTTCTTCATTTTTATTGCCATTCGTGATATGTGTAATGATAGTATTTACAAATCCCTTTAAGTCTACCAGCTCATCATCTGATAATTCCCCCGCCTGATGCAGACGCACCATTTCATCCCTGAAATATATCAGCTCCTCTACCGCTTTTTCAATGTCACCTTCTGATGCAATTTCTTTCTCGTATCTCGCAATGTAAAATGGAATATAAGGGAACAGCCTTTTTTCAACAATATTTTCTTTTGTAAAATCCTCTAAAATTACATTGTCCGATTGATAATCCACTGTCTGCCCGTCTGGAAAGGTAAAGGTAATCGTTGTTGTTTTCGGCGTCCTGTCCGTCCTCTTGACATAAATAATTGAAAATCTCGGCATTGGGATTGTTGCATGACCAATATCCCATGTTGCAAACTGTCTGGCTACAATAAAAGCATACTCCGCTATCCTGATCGCCATAGAACCATCATCATAGCTCTGGCATTCCAGAAGATAAATTTCGCTTCCTATCCGAATTAGGAAATCTGAAACCTGTTCCTCTATTTCCTTGCTTCCGTCCGCCGTTTCATTTTCTGTCAGATAACCCTCCGATGGTAGAATCTCCACTTTTACATCTCTGGGGTAATTCCTGCCGAACACATCATTGATAACGGAGACGAACAATCTTTTGTGTTTCATCTTCATTGTCTTAAATACATTGTCATAATCCGGTGTCTTTTTCTGCATACGCATCTTCCTTTCCTTATTCATATTATACCTATATGGCAGCCGAAACGCAATCAGATTTCCAGCAGTCCTTCCACAGAAAAGAAAGAATACTCCGCTTTTGTCCACACAGTATTTTCCATCTCCGTCTATGCGGCAGTTTTCTGATATATCCCACCTGTAAATTTTAACTGTTTTTCCCACAAACCCCTGCTATTTCTACCTCTTTTGGGCTTAAAATGGAACGCAGGTGGAACTTTTGGAGATAGAAAAACCTCGGAAACCCAGTAAAATCAAGGCTTCCGAGATTTCTATCCGTTACTCGAACTCAATAGTAGCCGGCGGCTTCGGGCTCATATCATAGCACACCCTGTTCACATTCTCCACCTCCGCCAATATCCTCTCCGTTATCCTCTCCAGCACATCCCAGTCCACCTTCTCCACGGAGGCGGTCATGGCATCCACTGTGTTGATGGCCCGGATGATCACCATGTACTCAAACACCCTTGCGTTGTTTTTCATGCCCACCGACTTGAAATCCGGCACCACAGTAAAATACTGCCATACTTTCTTATCCAGCCCGGCCTTGGCAAATTCTTCCCGCAGGATGGCGTCGGATTCACGGACCGCCTCGAGCCTGTCCCTGGTGATTGCGCCCAGGCATCTTACGCCGAGGCCGGGACCGGGGAAGGGCTGACGGTATACCATATTGTGGGGCAATCCCAGTTCCACGCCGCAGGCCCGCACTTCGTCCTTGAAAAGCTGCTTTAACGGCTCCACCAGTTCAAACTTCAGATCTTCCGGCAGACCGCCCACATTGTGGTGGGATTTCACCATTTTTGCTGTCTTGGTGCCGCTCTCTATGATGTCCGGATAGATAGTTCCCTGTCCCAGGAAATCAATTTCCTCCAGCTTTCGGGCCTCCTCCTCAAATACACGGATAAACTCACCGCCAATGATTTTTCTCTTCTGCTCAGGGTCAGACACATTCTCCAGCTTGCTCAGAAAACGCTCTGACGCATCCACGTAGATCAGGTTGGCATGGAGTTCGTCACGGAATACTTTCACGACGCTCTCAGACTCGTTTTTGCGCATCAGGCCGTGGTTTACATGCACACATACCAACTGCTGGCCGATGGCCTTAATCAGCATGGCTGCCACCACAGAGGAGTCCACGCCGCCGGACAGCGCCAACAGTACCTTCTTATGCCCTACCTGACTACGGATCAGTTCAATCTGGTCTTCGATGAAATTCTTCATGTTCCAATTTGCTTCAGCCCCGCAGTCCTCAAACAGGAACTTTTTTAACGTCTCCCTGTCCGGAAGTTCTGCAAACTGCGTGTCACATTTTGACTGGGGATAATCAATGGAAATCATGGGGCAGTCCAACCCATACAACTCCGGCCTGACCTCCACGGCCTCTCCGTCTACGATGCGGTTCTCTCCGCCGTTCAGTATGATTCCCTTCACATTGGGAATAGACCGCAGTTCCTCCACAGTGATATCATGGGGATGAATCTCGCTGTACACGCCCAAGTCACGGATCTCTCGGGCGATAACTGTGTTCTGTGTGCTTCCTAAGTCCAGAATTACGATTAAGTCCTGTTTCATCGGTGATGGTCTCCTTTTCGATAAAATACACAAAATTATCAAGTCCTCTTTGATGTGCAAGTAATCCAGTCTTGTAAAATATTATAACGTACACATTACTATTTTACAAGACGCAACTGGGATTCACTCTGTAAATATTATTTCATTCAACGGAAGCGCATAACTCCTTTGTCCCTCTCATACACTGTATAAAAGTGTTCTGAGGGGATTACCTTTGAAGGATTATATTGAAGAGCGTGCGATCAGCATTGCCAATTATATCGTTGACCACAATGCCACAGTCAGACAGACAGCCAGGGAGTTCGGTGTGAGTAAGAGCACTGTACATAAGGACGTGACTGACCGGCTCATGCAGATCAACCCCACCTTAGCAAAGGAGGCCCGGAAAGTGCTGGACGTAAACAAATCAGAGCGCCATATCCGGGGCGGGCTGGCAACCAAGGAGAAATACATGCACCAGCATGTGGGATGAAATCACATATCACCTAATCAAACCACTGCAGAGTAATCTGTGGTGGTTTTTGTGACGCATATTTTCCCGGCACAAAATATATGTAATTTTCTTTGACTTTGCAGGACGATAAAAGTATAATGGTATATATTTCAGAAAAGACAGGAACAGGAATACTGAACTCTAATAAGGAGGACAAGCATGAACAAGGAACTGGTAATTGTCATCGACTTTGGGGGCCAATACAACCAGCTGGTGGCAAGGCGTGTCAGAGAATGCAATGTATATTGCGAGATCTATTCTTACAAGACGGATTTGAAAAAAATCAAGTCTATGAACCCTAAAGGAATCATTCTCACAGGAGGTCCTAACAGCTGTTATGAGGAAAACGCGGCCACCTGTTCACCGGAGTTGTTCCGGCTGGGCATCCCTGTGCTGGGCCTGTGCTATGGCGCACAGCTGATGTCCCTGGCGCTGGGCGGACGTGTGGAGCGCGCGGCGTTAAAAGAGTACGGCAAGACCCAGGTCCATGTGGACGACTCCTCCCCCCTGTTTGCGGGGGTATCGGCCGATACCATCTGCTGGATGAGCCACAATGACTATATAGCCCAGATGGCGCCCGGCTTCCGGGCCATTGCCACCACCGCCAACTGCCCTGTAGCGGCGGCGGAGTGTACAGACCAAAAACTGTATGCCATCCAATTCCACCCGGAGGTGCTGCACACCGTGGAAGGATCCAAGATGTTGTACAATTTCGTGCGGGGCATCTGCGGCTGCTGCGGTGACTGGAGCATGGACTCCTTTGTGGAGGAATCTATCAGGGCGATCCGGGAAAAAGTTGGAAACGGCAAGGTGCTGTTGGCGCTTTCCGGCGGCGTGGACTCCTCCGTGGCGGCGGGCCTGTTGTCCAGAGCCGTGGGCAGGCAATTGACATGCGTGTTCGTGGATCACGGTTTGTTGAGAAAAAATGAAGGCGACGAGGTGGAGGCCATCTTCGGCAAGGGTGGTCAGTTTGAGTTGAACTTCATCCGCGTCAATGCCCAAGAGCGCTACTATGGCAAACTGGCGGGTGTGTCGGAGCCTGAGGAGAAGCGCAAAATCATCGGCGAGGAATTCATCCGTGTGTTTGAGGAGGAGGCAAAAAAAATCGGCGCAGTGGACTTCCTGGCCCAGGGAACCATCTATCCCGACGTGGTGGAGAGCGGCTTAGGCGGTGAGAGCGCAGTGATCAAATCCCACCACAATGTGGGCGGGCTGCCCGACTATGTGGATTTCAAGGAGATTATCGAGCCTTTGCGCAACCTGTTCAAGGACGAAGTGCGCAAAGCGGGTCTGGAATTGGGCATTTCGGAAAATCTGGTGTTCCGCCAGCCCTTCCCCGGCCCCGGCCTGGGCGTCCGCATTGTGGGAGAAGTCACTGCGGAAAAGGTAAAAATTGTGCAGGATGCCGACGCCATCTACCAGGAGGAAATTGCCAACGCGGGCCTGGATCGTGAGATAAACCAGTATTTTGCCGCTCTGACGAACATGAGAAGCGTGGGCGTCATGGGGGATGAGAGAACCTACGATTACGCCGTTGCTCTGCGGGCCGTGAAAACCGTAGATTTCATGACGGCGGAAGCGGCAGAGATTCCCTTTGACGTGCTGCAGAAGATAATGAGCCGGATCATCAATGAGGTCAAGGGCGTAAACAGGGTATTTTACGACTTGACCAGTAAACCGCCCGGAACCATTGAAATGGAATAGCGGACATGCAGATCGGAAATCTGATCGAATTAGATATTGAACACCATAACAGAGGCGTATATATTATGTCGCTATCATTACAACTACAGTCGGGAACAACCACGTAGCAGTACGGAACACTTCCCGAAGCTATCGGAGCAGAAGTTTTGATGGGCAGATACACCAAGCGCTGCTTTGGGAACTGAGCACCCTGCTTAACACCTATGAACTGCTGCACATTTAGACAAATAGAAAAAGACAAAAAAGGGGGCCTACCTATGGAAAAACAGATTTTTACCAACGACGTGATCCTGTCCTGGCTGCAATACTATTCCCAGAACACCGCGATTGATCTGGAGCATGTAAAGATCATTGACATTACCAAGAAAAATAAGAACGTGATTCCCACAGTGGAGGCGCATAAGACCACTCTGGTGTTTACCAACGCCGGAATCAACGATATCTTTTATCGGCTGTGGAACGCGGGCCTGGGAGAATGTGAGGTCTGGTATAATGAGGGTTCGGATCCCAGCGGACAGATCCTGCACAAACAGGTCAAGGACATGATCGATCGAGGCATAAACGCCTCCGCAGGAATGTTGATTCTCAATCCCAATGCCCGCAATACCGCCAAAATCGGCCTGAGCAATGAACTGCTGCAAAGAGGCTCCATTCAGTATGTGGGCAGCGAGATCCGGGCCATCATCCTGAACAAGATGGCGGTGGACCCCCAGGACGACCTGGTGGTGATCGGCGGTGAAAGCATCGCCATTGAGGCAGCGCTGATCGCCGCGGAAGGTTCCGTCACCGCTGTGGAGTACAGTCAGGCCGACCGGGCTACCCTGGAAGACAATGTGGCTCATTTCGACCTGCATAACGTGAGAATCATTGACCATGTGGATGCCGAAAGCATGAAAGACTGCCCGATACCCTCCCTGGTGTTCCTGGTGGCCTCCGCCAGCACCCACCAGGAACTGACCTATCTGACCGGCATCAATCCCAACATCAATGTGGTGATTTATACCCTGGATTTCCAGACTGCCGCCGGTCTGCCCGCCATGCTGAACGCCCTGGGGCTGGATGACGTGGATACAATCCAAGTGTCCGTGTCCAAGCTGGGCAGCAACAATACCTTTAAGACCGATCCCGCTCCTTGGATAATCACAGCCAGGTCACGGGAGAATTGATACAGGAAAATACAGCCGGAGGGATTTGAACCCTCATCTTACAGATTAAAAGTCTGCCATTCTGCCATTGAACTACGACTGCCTACGCCTTGCGGCATTGTGTGGCTGTGAAAAAGTCCCGAAAGCGCCCCAAAGGGCTTTTTTCACAGCCTCGCTGCCTTAAGCACTGGCCGCCGCCTGTATCTGGCGCACCGCCAGGATTTCTTCTATATGAACATCAAACACTGCCGCCAGTACCAGCAGGTTATCCACCGTGGGCAATGCCGTGCCATGCTGCCACTTGTATATGGCCTGGGGCGTGGCAAATCCAAAGATCTCCTGCAAATCCCTGACCGTCAACCCCCTTGCATCCCGCAGCCTTATGATGTTTTGTCCTGTTGCCACCATGTCGATGGCAGGTATCTGTCTCATTTTAAACCTCCTTATTTTAAGTTCCGCCATCGCCCTGCCAGTACCTCTCCCGGTGGAATAAGTTCTGTCCATACTGCGGCCAGTGCTTATTCCAGGCACTGTCCGGACTCTTGCTGTCTTGAGTTCCGCAATCGCCGCAAACTAAAAAACCGCCTATCTCCTACAAGATAAGCGGTTATCACATCTACGCATCCATTCCGGGCTCTCCCGAAACCTCATCCGGCCAGGCTCTGCAGCCGTTTCCCTTCTCGCTCTATCCTGTAAAAGCATAGCAAATGAAAGCTCTGATATATTCTCAGCGCTTTGAAACTTGCGTGTTTCGGGTATCCTGGAATGAAACATCTGCTTAACATGGCCTTTATCCTTTCCGGCCGGCCCATCTTCGGACCGCCTTTTTAATATAATCTATTTCTATTCTGCACCTACTATAGCATATTTTGGCAAATTTGTCATTATACCATAAGTATAAATTTACTCCACCTTCAACTGGCTCACAGCCTGCTCCATCTGCCTTGCCTTCTCTTCCAGATAGCTTCCTTTGGCGGAAACCGTCTCTGCCAATGACTCCTTCACCTACTCGCTGACCACATTCTTGGCCACCGAGTAGGAAACCGTGCCCACCAGGAAGATCATGATAATCAGAATTACAAAAGCGCCTATCATTTTTACCATCAGGCTGTTGGGAGATAGTCTACGGCCTGCCCCCCTGCCCTCTTCTGTGGTTGGCTTCCTGCGGGGACCGGAATGCTTCACTGCCTTTTTCTGCTGCTTTCCAGTAAACTTCTCTTTCGCTGTACCCATAATACTCCCCCATCTGAAAACGTATGTAACTGTACTTAGTGTATCATCTCCGCAACTCTATGTCAACGAAAACCACTTGCTTTTGCTTTATGTGAATAGTATTATCATATTTATAAGAACTTTAACGAATACGCAAAATCTCACAATGACGGAGGAGTTGCGCAGCGATTTATAAAGGAGGAAAACATAATGGACAATGGACCAATATGGCTGGACAAGGCTATATTCTATGAGATCTACCCCCAGTCCTTTTACGACACCAACGCCGACGGTATCGGAGATATCAACGGAATCACACGGAAACTGGACTACATCAAAGATCTGGGCTGCACGGCGCTCTGGCTCAATCCCTGTTTCCAGTCCCCCTTTGGGGACGCCGGCTATGATGTGGAGGACTATTATACCGTAGCCCCCAGATACGGCACCAACGAGGACTTGGTCAATCTGTTTCAGGAGGCTCACAGGCGAGACATGCATGTGCTTCTGGACCTTGTGCCGGGACACACCGCAGTGACCCACCCATGGTTCCGGGAATCCATGAAAGCGGAGAAAAATGAATACACGGACCGCTATATCTGGACGGACAGCGTGTGGGCGGAGCCCCAGGAAATGGGCTGCATCCGTGGAATCTCTGACAGAGACGGATCCTGCGCAGTGAACTTTTTCTCTCACCAGCCCTCCCTCAACTACGGCTTCTACCGCCCTGCCCCCGACTGCAAGTGGCAGCAGGCCATGGACGCAGAAGGCCCCCTGGCAACCCGTGAAGCCCTCAAGGATATTATGCGCTTCTGGCTGAAGGCAGGCTGTGACGGCTTTAGGGTGGACATGGCCGGATCACTGGTGAAACATGACGAGGAGGGGAAGGGCACTATCGCCCTGTGGCAGGATATCCGCCAATTCCTGGATAAGGAGTTTCCCAAGGCAGCCATGGTTTCCGAGTGGGGCGAGCCTGATAAATCTCTGGTGGGGGGCTTCCACATGGACTTCCTGCTGCACTTCGGCCCTTCCCACTACAATGACCTGTTCCGCTGTGACGAACCGTATTTTTCCAGAAGGGGAAAAGGCAGCGCCAAAGAATTTGTGGCTGCCTACCGGGAAAACTATGAAAAAGTCGGCGACCGGGGCCTGATCTGCATCCCCTCCGGGAACCATGATATGGACAGATTGGCCCGCCGACTGGACCCGGAGGAGATGAAGATTTCCTTTGCTTTCCTGCTCTCCATGCCGGGGGCGCCCTTCATCTATTACGGAGATGAAATCGGGATGCGCTATGTGGAGAATCTGGTTTCCGTGGAGGGCGGGTACGGCAGAACCGGCTCCCGCAGCCCCATGCAGTGGAACAAGGGACTGAACGCAGGCTTTTCCTCCGCATGTAAGGAAAAGCTGTACATTCCCCAGGATGAGAGCGAGGACCGCCCCAACGCCGAGAGCCAGTCCGCAGATATCTGTTCCCTGCGAAGCGAGGTCAAGAGACTTATCGCTTTCAGACAAAAACACCCCGCCCTGCAAAGCAGAGGCAGCATCACCTTTCTGCAAGACGGCTGTCCTCTTGTCTATGAGCGGACATCCGGCAGTCAGCGCATCCGGGTGGTAATCAACCCCTCCCGGGAGGGAGCCGCTATTCCTGATACAAGCGGCGCAATCCTGTATAAAGTGGGCAATGCCGCCGAGATAAGGGACAATACCCTGCACATTGCCGGAGGCACCGCTGTATTTGTGGAGAAATAAACCCTTGCGTTCTTATTTCATCTCGTTGGCCATCTGGTACAGATGATAATAGATCCCCTTCAGAGCCATCAGCTGATCGTGGTTGCCTTCCTCGGTGATCCCCTCCTCTGTCAGCACCAGAATTCGGTCGCTGCCCCGGATTGTGGACAGCCTGTGGGCCACCGTCAGCGTGGTACGGCCTTCGGACAGCGCCGCCAGAGATTTGGCCACCTCGTATTCACTCTCATTGTCCAGCGCCGAGGTAGCTTCGTCCAAGATAATGATAGGAGCGTCTTTCAAAAACATCCGGGCGATACTGATGCGCTGCTTCTGCCCGCCGGAGAGCTTCACGCCCCGCTCGCCGATATAAGTGTCATATCCGTCCTTCAGTCCCATGATAAATTCATGGGCTCCCGCGCGCCGAGCCGCGTCCTCCACCTCCTGACGGGACGCGTCCATGCGCCCGTAAACGATATTCTCATAGACAGTTCCGGAGAACAGATACACCTCCTGCTGAACCACGCCAATGCTTCGGCGCAGGCTCTTCAAGGTCAGTTCCCTGATATTTTTCCCATCCAGATAGATCTCCCCCGCCGTCACGTCATAAAACCGGGGAATCAGGTTGCACAGCGTGGTCTTGCCGCCGCCGGAGGGGCCTACCAGGGCTACCTTCTCCCCGGGGCTGATGCTTAGATTCAGATTGCGGAACACCTGGTTATGGTCGTCGGGATACTCAAAACTCACATTTTCAAACACGATATGTCCCTTGGGCTCCTCCAGATCCACCGCCCCCGGCTCGTCAAAAATCTCAATATCCGCATCCATGATCTCCAGAAAACGCTCGATCCCCGTCATGCCCCGCTGGAACTGCTCGGCAAATTCAATTATCCGGCGCACAGTGGCGATAAAGGTGGACACATACATCACATAAGCCACCAAATCGCTGGGCCGGATAGAACCCTGTATAACGAAAAGCCCTCCCGCCACAATGGTCACCAGGTACATCAGGCCGTCAAACAGTCTGGTGGAACACTGAAAAATACCCATAAAACGGTAGCTGCGCTTCTTAATCCGGTAGAATTTCTGGTTGTCCTGCTCAAACTTGGCATTCTCCACATGCTCATTGGCGAAAGCCTTTACCACCTTCTGGCCCAGCAGGCTGTCCTCAATCCGGGCGTTCAGTTCTCCCACCTGCTGCCGCTGCTGGCGGAACAGCGCCCGCAGCCTGAAATTGATCTTGCTGCAGACCACCACCATCACCGGGATGACACAGAAGATAATCAGGGTCAGCGGCACATTGATGGTACACAGGATTATAAAGGAGGCCACTCCCTTGATCCCGGCGATAAAAAATTCCTCCGGACAGTGGTGGGCAAACTCCGTCACATCAAACAGGTCATTGGTAATCCGCCCCATGATCTGCCCCACCTTGGTGTTGTTGTAATAGGTGTTGGACAGCTTCTGCAAGTGTCCATAAGCATCACGGCGCATGTCCGTCTCCATATCCACCCCCATCACATGGCCTGTGTAAGCCATATAGTAATAGGCAGCGGCGTCAATCAGCCGCAGCACCAGGTACAGCAGCCCCAGCCCTCCCACGGTGCGCGCCGTCAGCAGCGCCAGATCCTCCATGGCCTGGTTGGTGATATGCCGAATAATCAAGGGCAGTACAATCTCGCAGATGGTGGTCAGGGCCGCACACAGCAGATCCAGACAAAGCACCTTCACATGGGGCCTATAATAAGGTAAAAACCGTTTGATCAGTACAGATGATTTGTATTTTCTCTCTCCCATAATTTCCTCCCGCAATCATTTTAACAGCACTGCCAGCTTCTTCTGCATAAACGAAATCACCGGTCCCAGGAAAAAGGCCACTCCCAGCGTCACAATGCCCACATCCCCGCCCAGCGCGAAACCCGCCGCCATAAAGGAGATATCCCAGATCATGCGGATGGCCTTAAACGGGATCTTTTTACATTTGTGGGAAATGATAAAGGGCATGGCGTCGTAGGGGGAGGAACCCAGCCCCGCCGTCATATAGGTGGCCGCCCCCAGAATGAACACGATCAACACCGGTACCAGCAGCCCCCAGCGCACCGCCTGGGAAGAAAAAAAGCCCTGGGGCAGCACACCGTCCCATATCCATCCAAAAAAATCCGCTATGTATCCCAAAAACACCATGTTTCCGATAGTGCCAAAGCCGATATAGCTCATGTCAAATCGCAGCACAAATACGAATGTCACCAGATGGCACAGCAGCTGGGCCGTGCCAAAACTAATGGGCACATAATTGATCACGCCCTGGGTCAGGCAGGAGCAGGGGTCCGTGCCCAGTGCCAGCCGGATCAGCAGAGACAAGCCGAAACCCTGTACAGTTACTCCGATTATCATCATGACCAGCCGGGTCCAGAATTTGGACGGCCTGGCAAAACAGGTCAGTTTCATGAAAGTTCCTCCTTGGTCTTTTCAGTCATTTCTGATTCCATTATACCCCCGGCTCTTCCGTTTCACAATAAGGAACTGTTAAAGAATGAATCTTTACATCTGGCTTGCAACTCCCAAATACTTATGATAAGATTGGAGCAGCAAATCAGGAAAAGGATAAACCATATGACACCACTTTCGGCAAAAAAATTATTTCTCTTTGATATCGACGGCACCATCGCCGTGGGGGATACATTGTATCCCGGCACCCGTCCTATGTTAGATTACATCCAGTCCATTGGGGGAAAAGCATACTATATTACCAACAATTCCACCAAGAGCAGTGCGGACTACGTTAAAAAATTCCGGGATGTTTTCGGCCTGGAGACCAGCAGGGAGCAATTCATCACCTCCGGTTATATGACTATGCGCCATCTGCGGCAGCATCACGCCTGGGATAAAATCTTTGTGCTGGGCACCGCCTCCTATATCGCTTCACTGCGCAGCGCCGGGCTGTACATCACCGAGAGTCCGGATGCCAATGTACAGTGCGTTGTGGCGGCATACGATGATGAACTGACTTATCAGAAGCTGGTCAATACCTGCAAGCTACTGTCTACAATGGATATACCCTTCTACGCCACCAACCCGGATCTGTGCTGCCCTGTGGACTTTGGCTTTATTCCGGACTGCGGCGCCATCTGTCAGATGCTCACCGCCTCCACCGGCCAAACCCCCCGGTATCTGGGCAAGCCCAACCCCAAGGTGGTATCCCTGTGCCAGGCCGACAGCGGCTTTAGAGACGACCAGACTCTGGTGGTGGGGGATCGGCTCTACACGGATATCGCCTGCGGCATCAACTCCAAGGTAGACACCTGTGTCCTCTACACCGGGGAAGCCACCCCCGAAGAGGTGGCCCATACCCAATACAAACCCACATACGCTTTTTCCGATATACAGGAACTGCTGGATGCCTGCCGCCAGAGTTAGGAACTGTCCGAAAATAACTTGTGCGGATTTAGACAAGTCAAATACACAAGTTGATACTGGACAATTCCTTAGATCACATTGCCCAGCACCCGCAGTACATTGCCGTAAAAAATTTTATCCAACTGCCTCTCTGTGAATCCGCTCCGCTTCAGGGCTTCCCATAGTTTCTCCATGTCCTGAACGCCGGGCAGAGCCTCGTTGGTGTCTATACCGTCAAAGTCACTTCCAAGCCCCAGACATTCCTCGCCCCCTGTCCTGAAAATATGCAGGGCATGGGCCGTCACGTCCCCCATCCTGCCGGGGTTTTCCTCCCCCTCCGGCATGGTCCGCAGAAAATCCGCACAGAAATTAAGTCCCATGACACCGCCCCGCTGTGCCAGGGCTTTGATCATTTCATCCGTAAGATTACGTACACAAGGACACACCGCCCGGGCATTGGAATGACTGGCCACAAAGGGCCTGGTTCCTGTCTCCGCCACATCCCAAAATCCCCTGTCGGACAGATGGGATACATCTACCAGCATCCCCAATTCCTCCATCCGCCGCACAAAGACCCGTCCCATGTCCGTCAGACCGTGTTCCTCGTCCGCCTGAAACAGAGTTCGATAACCCAGTTGACGGTTTAAGGCATTGATATTGGGATGCCCCAGTTCATTGGGAAAATTCCATGTCAAAGTCAACATCCTGACGCCCATGGCATACAGTTCCTCCAGACGTTCCGGACGGCCGCCGCAGACGCCGCCCTCCTCCACGGTCAGCATTGCCCCCACCTTTCCTGTCTGCCTGCACTGTTCCAGATCCCCGGCATCAGTTACCGGTTGCAGCAGATCCGTATTCCGGGCCATTTCCTGCTGGTAGATCTGGTACAGCTTTTGCAGATCCGCCCACGCATTATCCGGCCGCAGTAACCCCTGTCCGTCAATGGCCCCGCAGCCCCGCAGGCTCACAAACAGGGCAAAGCATTGGAGCAGATAACCGTTTTCCTTTAACCGCCGGGCATCAATATGCAGCTTATTCTCCCGCAGCCCACACTCCTCTCCCTTTCCGGTTCGGCGATGACGGATTTCACTGACGGTATCACAATGCATATCAATAATCATCTATATTCCTCTCTTTCCGATCTGTTAATTCCCTCTAAAAAGATTTAACTCCGTTTGCCTTTTCCCACGAAAAAAGCTGCTTGGTGAGCAAGCCCCTCGCAGCCCTTTTCAGCATATGTTCATTATTGTTCTCCGTTTTCCATGGGAGCCGCTGGTTCCGCGGGAGCCATAGGCGCGGAATCCGCAGGGTCCATAGGATCGGGATTCGCAGACACCGCAGGATCTATAGGAGCGGGATCCACTGGCACCGCAGGATCTATAGGAGCAGACTCCACTGGCACTGCAGGATCCGTAGGAGCGGAATCCACTGGCACTGCAGGATCCGTAGGAGCGGAATCCACTGGCACTGCAGGATCCG
>CAJUCT010000004.1:0-122322 GCA_910585015.1 uncultured Acetatifactor sp. | reverse complement strand
TAGACTCCCCAGAAGTCCCGTCAAGCAAAACCGCGTTGTCTTTTAAATATTCTTCCCACAGGGTAATGTATTTTGCCTTCAGATGCACCCCGTCAGAGGTATAGTCCTTCACCAGGCCCCCGTCCTCATCGCAGACCGCCTGGTTGACATCCAGGTAAAAGATCTTCTCCCCGTCAGCCAGCTGGCTTATGGCTTCATTGCGGGCCTCGATTGCTTCATTGTTAATATAGTCCCCCTTGTCGGACCTGGCCTTCGTAACCTTTAATATACCCTCGATATAGATAATCGCATCCGGCTGCAATTCCTGTATGCGCGCAATGACCTCACCATAGGCTTTCGCAAAACTCTCCGCTGTACCGCCACCTACCTCGTTAATCCCCATCATGATATAGATCTTGCGGAAGTTCAGATGCTGCAATGCCTCTTCCACCGTGATCTTTTTCTGCTGCTCCGGCATCTCCACAATCTCCGCGCCAAGAAGCTTGTAGATCGTCATGCCGGTGGACGCATAGAAGGTTGCAATATCTTTTAGACTACCGTACTGGCCCAATCCCACGGTCCTGGAATCCCCCAGAAACAAGGCATCGGCAAAATAATCCTCCTCCACTCTCCCTATGACAACCTCCGGTTCGGGTTCCGGAGGCACTTCCTCCCCTTCCGGCTCCCCGGAAACTGTCAAATCCTGGGACTGAGAGGCCATGTTCTCCGGGTCGTCCGGCTGCGCCTGACCAGGCTCTTCGCCCTGGGCCCCCGGAACGGGGACACCGGTCTGATCCGCTTCCCCGTTCCGGATATCTCCTTCCATTCCAGAAGCGGAAACGCTTTCTTCCTGCTGTAAGTTCCAGTCATCCTCCGGACTTCCCTCCACCATGGGAACCAGGCTCTCCCAGCGGGTTATCTCCAGCAAATCCCTGTCTATACCGCAATACACTATGCCCGTTATTGCCAATAGGATCACAAAGGACCATTTCTTAAACCTCTTCAAGGTCATCCTCCACCTTTATCCGACATTAAAAGTTCAAGTACATAAAAGGGTTCTCCCCCTGCAGCAATATCCTGTGTACACAGAACCAGAAACAAACCGCCAGCAGGATCATCCCGAACCATTTCTTCTCCAGCTTCTGGTATATCCAGCGCACCATGGGCGTACTGGCCACTATGCCAGCTGCAAGCAGCAGACCGTAATCGCCAAGCGCTTTCTGCCAGTCCCCCACATACATCGCCACAGCACTTCTAAGTCCGAACATTCTGCTCAGATAGATGCCCAGCTGTTCCAAATCCGGAATGGCGAAGCACATCCAGGTCACCGGGATTACCGCCACCAAATATAGGTGACAAATCATAGGGACTTTGCCCCCGTCCCTGTTTTGGGTCATCCGCTTCCACAGCCGTCCCATCTGCCTTTCCAGAACGATCAGCAGACAGATCCCCATTCCCCAGATCATAAAGTTTCCGGTAGTGCCATGCCACAGGGAAGTCAACAGCCATACCGCCAACAGGTTGCAAAACGTCCTTCCCTCGCTTCTGCGGCTTCCGCCCAGAGGAATATACACGTACTTGCAGAACCAGTTCCCCAGCGACATATGCCACCTGCGATAAAACTCTCTCACAGAAGCGGACATATAGGGCTGGCGGAAATTCTCCGGGAGTTTAAAGCCCAGCATACGTCCCAGACCCATGGCCATCACGGAATAGCCCGCAAAATCAAAGTACAGCTGCAGGGAATAAGCCACTGCGGCGATCCAAGCCAGAGGCGTGGAAATACTCTCAAAACCGGTGACCTGCACCTCATTCCACAGCAGCGCCAGCCGATCCGCCAGCAGCACCTTGCCGCCCAGGCCCAGTATGAACAACTTCAGCCCGTCCTGCATACACTCCGCGTCACAGCGGCGGCGGTGCAGCTGCTTCCGAAGATCCTTGTAGCTTGTGATGGGCCCCATGACTAATTTGGGGAACATCATAACATATGCCGCAAAATCTATAAAGTTTCTCTCCGCCGCAACTTCTCCGCGATATACATCCACCAGATAGGAGACAATCTGGAAAGTATAGAAGCTGATGCCTATAGGGAGCATCGCCCCACCCTGGTAATATTTAAATAAAATCAACACGCCGATGTTCGCCGCCAGCGCGGCCACCAGCCCAGACCTCCTGCGAATCATCCTGGCCAGCAGATAATTGACGGCAGTGGACACTGCCAAAAGCCCCAGCCCGAACAGGTCTCCATATGCGTAAAAGACCATGCTCCCCAGCACCAAAACCACATTCTTCAACTTCTGCGGGACAATCATATAAATCAGGATAAAAATCGGGAGGAAGTACAACAAGAATTCAATACTACTGAATACCAAGACGACCACATCTCTCACGTAATTTTTATAATAAAATTTTAGACCCAATTTCTACAAAATACAAGAAAATTAATCTTAAATTTTCATTTCTTTTATTCACAACTTCGCAACATCTTTTTAAGAATTATTGCCAAGAGCCCCAAAATGGATTACACTGTTGTAAAAACAGGAAAAGGACGGTGCCTATCATATGAAAGAACAACTCTACACCATACCACTGAACGATGCCATGGAAGCCCACGATGAATGCCCTTTCTGCTTTATCGAGCGGGCGGTGGAACAGGACGTGATGGACTTCTGCCTGGGCAACAGCAGCTCCTACATGGAATCCGATATCCGGGAGGCCACAGACAAGGCTGGCTTCTGCCGCATGCATTTCAAAAAGATGTTTGACTACGGCAACACCCTGGGCAACGCATGGATCCTGAAAACCCACTACCAAAAGACCATCAAGGAGATGAAGCAGCAGTTCGCCTCCTTCACCCCGGGCAGAGTCTCCCTGAAAGACAAGCTGCGGGGCAATGTAAACGGCAACGCCATCAGCATGTGGGTCTCCCGAAAAAACGAATCCTGCTACATCTGCGACCATTTCAAGGACAACTATTCCCGCTATATGGATACCTTCTTCTATATGTACAGCCGGGACGAAGATTTCCGTGAAAAGGTGAAAAGCAGCAAAGGCTTCTGCCTGAGCCATTTCGGCGACCTGTGCAGCGCGGCGGACGAACGGCTTTCGGAAAAGGATCTGAAGCAGTTCTACGACATGGTGCTGCCCCTGATGGAGCGCAACATGGAGCGCTTGTACGAGGACGTATCCTGGATGGTGGAGAAATTTGACTACCAGAACAAGGACGCGGACTGGAAAAATTCCCGCGATGCCATACAGCGGGGTATGCAGAAACTGAAAGGAGGCTATCCCGCCGACCCGCCCCACAAGATGAACAAATAAATTTTAATAAGGCCCCTGAACCATGGGCCTTATTTCTTTACAATATGTTCCAGCATCTCAATATATTCCAAAGTTTCGGCATACAGCATCTCCGGCTGGAAGGACGCGTCCAGGAAGCGCTGCCGCATCAGCCCCTGTACGGTGTAATGCAGCATCCGCTCCAGTTTGGGACCGTCCACCCCGGCAGGCAGGGCCTCATAGTCGATCTGCCTCTGTATCCTCTCATATTCATCCGCCAGACTCTCCCGCTTCTGCTCCGTGGCCAGCAGAGCCTCGCTCACATCCTCCTGCATACAGCGATTTAAAAACTGCTGCATATATGGGTAACCCTTCATGGCCTGCATCCGGGCCAGTTCCATCGCCCTGTAGACATTGAACAAGTCCTTCTCCCCCGCCGGCACTCTGGCTCCCAGTTCCAGGATCATATACCTGACACTATAATCATAAACGAAGGTATAGACGCCCAGTTTGCTGGTAAAATAGTGGAACAGCAGCCCCTTGCTGATGCCCGCCTCCCGCACTATCTCGTCGGTGCTGGCATGACGGTAGCCCTGCAGCGCGAACACTTTCAGGGCAGCGTTAATCATTCTATCCTGTTTTTCCTTCTTCAGATCAAAAAATTTCCCGTTCATGTTATACCCTTTGCAGTCAAAAATCCTATTTTCAGCATATCCTTCGAGGAAACATTTTAGCACACCCGGAATCTGCTTGCAATGTTTTACTTCCCCCAGTTTTTATAAAGTTTTTATACATATTCTCTTTTCATTTTCACAGAATAGTATTAAAATACTTAATATATAAAGAAGATTCACTTTGAAAGGAGCAACCCCATGGCTAAAAAATTTGGTAAGTTCTTACTCTTTACTGCTGCCGCCGGCACTGCTGCCGCCGTTGCCTATCACTTCCTGGCCAAGAAAGATAACACTCCCGCCGCCGCTGAGGAGGACGACGATTACGATAACTTCAGCGATGATCTGGAGGATGATACCCCTGGCCGCAACTATGTGTCCCTGGCTAAAGAAGCCTCTGAGAAGGCCGTGGAGAAGGCAGGCGCTGTCGCCGAGACCATGGTCCAGAAGGTTGGCGATGCCATGAACACCCTCTCCGAGAAGTTTTCCGGCGCTGAAGAGAATTTCACCACCCTGTCCCAGACCATATCCGATGCGGAAGAGAAAGTAGAGAAGGATGTGGAAGAGTTCTTTGACGAGGACGAGGCCGCAGAGGAGGATTCCATCGAGGAGGAAACCCCCGCTCAGAAAGATTCCAAGGAAGAATAACCGTGTTTACAGCCAAGCCTGGCGCAGAAGCGCCAGGCCGTTTTTGATATCTTCAAGGCCCAGTCCCCCATATCCCAAAAGCACTGTTCGACCAGGCTGCTCCTCCGCTTTTCCCACCAGACTATCCGAGAGACCATAGACCCGGACTCCCTGCGCCAGGGCTGTCGCGATCAGTTCGTCCTCCGTCTGCCCTCTCCTGCCGGTAAGCAGCAGATGCAGCCCTGCGTTCTCCCCCGTGACCCGGAAATCAGCCTCAAAATCCGCCAGCCCTTCCAGCAGCAGATCATGTTTCTCCTTATAGCACTTGCGCATCTTGTTCAGATACCGCTCAAAATATCCCTCCCCGATAAACTCCTCCAGCACCTTCTGATCAATTCTGGACACAGTAGCAGAATAAAAATAGCACTGCTGCCGATAGCGCTCCAGCAGGTCCTGAGGCAGCACCATATAGCTGACACGGATGGCCGGGGCAATGGATTTGCTGAAGGTTCCTATGTATATCACCCGCCCCTGGGTGTCCGATGCCTGAAGGGAGGGAATGGGCTTGCCCTTATAGCGGAACTCACTGTCGTAATCATCCTCAATCAGATAACGTCCCGGCGCTTCATTCGCCCATTTCAACAGTTCCAGCCGCCGTCCAATGGGCATAAGCACTCCGGTGGGATATTGGTGAGAGGGCATCACATAGGCCGCTGTGGCATCGCTTTGGCGCAGGCCGGACACGGTCATTCCCGACTCGTCCATATCCACCGTGGTGATCTCATAGGCAAAGGAACCAAAAATCTGATAAGCTCTTTTATAGGTGGGGTTCTCCATGGCGATCCGCACATGCCGCCCCAGAATTTTTTCCAGCAAAAGCAGTAGATAGTCGTTCCCCGCGCCCACAATGATCTGCTGGGGTGTACAGTTCACGCCCCGGGAGGAGTGCAGATATCTGGATATGGTCTCCCGCAGACTGTACTCTCCTTGGGCATCCCCCTGGACGAATAAACTGCCGCCGCCCTGACTTAAGATGTTTTTGTTTATTTTACGCCAGACGCTGAAGGGAAACCGGGACATGTCCGTGGCGGTGGGGGAAAAATCCACCACGCAGGGGACCCTTGCTCCCCCGGGCTCCACCTCCCCGGCCACACTCTCCTCTCCGGTATCCAGCCGGTACAACTCCTCCATCCGGCATACATAATATCCCCGGTAAGGCTGGGAGGCGATATACCCCTCCGCCAGCAGCTGGTCATAGGCCAGCGAAGCCGTACTGCGGGAAATCTGAAGATATTCCGCCAGAGAACGGGTAGAGGGAAGCCGCTCCCCAGGGCGCAGCTTCCCCTCTCTGATCTCCTGTCTGATATACTCATAAATCTGTTCATACAGGCACTTCTCACGGCCCGGACGAAGTTCCACGGTCAAATCGTACATACCTTAGTTTCCCGATTCCTTCTTCTTGGCCACGATCTGTTCCTTTAAATCCCTGGCCTTATCCTTGACCCGATTGTTGGCTGCGGAAGCCAGCAGTCTTGATACATACTGGGATGCCGTATCCAGTTCTCCCACCTCGTAAGCCAGCGCCGCAGTCAGATAGTCCATGGTGTATTCATCCATGCCGCACATGGGATATCTCTCACTCTTCTGCGCTTCCACAAAGCCTTTGAAGGCATTCTGCAGATATTCCATCTCCTGCTGGGTCAGTTCCTCCCTCTGCTGGGGCAGCAGCTGGCGTTTGCTCTCCAGGTCCTCACGGTAGCCCCGCAGCAGCCATGCCGATTTTAAACAGATATAAGCTTTCTCGCTGTTTTTCGCCTTCTTCACCATAGCGCAGACCAACGCTAACTTATAACGCTCCATGGCCTCCTCATAAGTATAGTAATCCTCTGTGTGGGGCTGCAGCTTCACCTTGTTGCTGATCTGCTCCTTAATCAGATTGGCCTGAGCGGGCGTCATGGCTGTAAAATAACGGGTCAGAGCCGCAAATTTGCAGTGCGGACAAAGTTCCACATCATACTTGGTGGCATCGATCCCCACATACCTGGGCCGCAAGTCCAGATCCATGGACACCAGCTTCGCCTTGCCGGTCTTCATAACGCGGGAGGTAAAACTGCTGTCACACACCGGACAGGTATAGGTCTTATCATATATAAAATCCTTCTCCTCCGGCTGAGCAGGCTCCGCCGCCGCCTGTTCTACCTTTTCCTCCTCGGCAAACAGATCGCTTCCCTCCATGTCGCCAAGTCCCATATTTTTCAGTCCTGAAAATATACCCATGATTTTCTTTCCTCTCTTATTTATAGTTCCGCATATTTCCTGCAAGCCCTCATTACCGGTGAACAATATCCGGTCGCTTCGACGCCCGTATATTGTTCAGCGCGCTTTCCGGAAATATGCTGTTTTTAGTTTTCATCCCGGTGATAATACCTATTATTTAGGCAGTACAAAGGAACTTTTCAGCGATACAATCCGATTAAATACCGGATGCTCCGGCGTGGAATCCTTGGCATCCACGCAGAAAAAGCCCTGCCGTACAAACTGGAACCTCTCATATGCCTGTGCCCCTGCGAATACAGGCTCCAGATACCCTTGTTTTACCACCAGGGAGTTGGGATTCAGGTACAGTTCCCCACTCTCGTCATAGATGGATCCATGCTCATCCGCCTTTTCCTCGTCGATCAGATTCTCATACAGACGAATCTCGGCGGGAATGGCTGTGTGTACTGCCACCCAGTGAATAGTGCCCTTTACCTTCCGTCCGTCGGGACTGTTGCCCCCCTTGGACGCCGGGTCATAAGTGCAGTGTACCACGATGACATTGCCTTCTTCGTCCTTCTCGCAGCCCGTGCAGGTCACAAAGTAGGCATTCATCAGGCGCACCTCGTTGCCTGGGAACATTCGGAAGTACTTCTTGGGCGGCTCCTCCATGAAGTCTTCCCTTTCAATATACAACTCCCGGCCGAAAGGAACCTCCCGGCCGCCCAGCCCCTCGTTCTCCGGATTATTCACGGCAGGCAGGAGTTCTGTCTGCCCCTCCGGATAGTTGTCAATGACCAGCTTTACGGGATCCAGAATCGCCATATAGCGGGGAGCCTGCACCTTCAGATCCTCCCTGATACAATACTCCAGCGCCGCATAGTCCGCAACGGAATGAGCCTTGGACACACCGCACATTTCCACAAATCTGCGGATAGACTGAGGCGTAAAGCCCCTGCGGCGCAGCGCCGCTATGGACACCAGCCTGGGATCGTCCCAGCCGTCCACTTTACCGTCCAGCACCAGCTTCTTGATGTAGCGCTTGCCTGTCACCACATTTTTCAGATACATCTTCGCCTGCTCGATCTGCTTGGGAGGATGGGGGTATTCCAGTTCTCTCACCACCCAGTCATACAGGGGTCTGTGGTCCTCGAACTCCAGGGTACAGATAGAGTGGGTGATTCCCTCGATGGCATCCTCTATGGGATGGGCAAAGTCATACATGGGATAGATGCACCAGGCATCTCCTGTGTTGTGATGACTCATATGGGCCACCCGGTAGATTACCGGATCACGCATATTGATGTTGGGGGAAGTCATGTCGATGCGGGCGCGAAGCACCTTTTCCCCGTCCGCATATTTCCCCTCCTTCATCTCCTCAAAGAGCTTCAGGTTCTCCTCCACGGAGCGGCCGCTGTTTGGATCTTCCTTGCCCGGCTCGGTAAAACTGCCCCTGTACTCCTTGATCTGCTCCGCCGTCAGATCCGATACATACGCCCTGCCTTTTTTGATCAGCTTCACCGCCGCCTCATACATCTGTCCGAAGTAATCGGAGGCATAGAACAGCCTGTCCTCCCAATCCGCACCCAGCCACTGCACATCCGCCTTGATGGACTCCACAAACTCGACGTCCTCCTTGGTGGGATTGGTATCGTCAAAGCGCATATTGAATTTTCCGCCATACTGCTGCGCCAGAAGGTAGTTGGTCAAGATCGCCTTGGCATGGCCAATATGCAGATATCCGTTGGGTTCCGGTGGGAAGCGGGTGTGCACGGTGTCACACACGCCCTCCGCCAGATCCTTGTCTATGATCTGTTCAATAAAATTCCGGGAAACCCGTTCTCCTGTATCTTCCCCGGCTGTTATATTATCCAATTCACTCATAATCAGCATTTCCTTTCCTGTGAACTATTGTTTCTATCATAGCATACCCTACTTCAACTTTCAATCAAATTCCTTACTTCGCCAGAGATTCCTCCTGAAGCCTGTCAAATTCCGCCATACACTCATCCACTGTGGCTCCGTTTAAAAGCTGCCGCACCACCAGACAGATATTTCCCCATTGCTCCATCTTCATCCCCGCATTTGCCCCAAGGACATATACGTTCTCCTGTATTCTGTCATTCAGCGGCTTCAGGGCGGGAACACATTCCACCTCCACATTTTTGGACGGGGAGATCACTCTGTTGGTCTCCGCATATACCCGGAGCGCCTCGTCGGAGAGAATCACCTCCAGAACCTTCATCGCGTCCTCGGCGTGTTCCGCGTTCACACCCACTCCGTATCCTGTCATAGGCATGACCGGTATCTGCCCGCGGCTGCTGGGAAAACCGATCACCTGCATGTTGAAATCCGTTTTGCCGTATGCGGTCTCTGTGTTGGCCGCTCCCCAGTAGGCTATGACAATGGGGGTTTTCCCGGCGAGAAAGTCCTCCCGCTCCCCCTCGATGGCTTCGCTCACAAGGGCCTTTTCGGCGTCAATATAACCCTGATCTATCATCTCTTGTAAAAATTCAAAGCCCGGGCGCAAATAATCACTATATTTGCTTTCCCCGCTGTTCAGCGACGCGATTTCCGCCTCCGTATTCCCTCCGTTGTACAGATCCGCATATGCCTGCGCCAGAACAAAAGTCTCCAGCCACCAACGATTAGCCCCCACAGGGGTCTCAATCCCGCTTTCCTTAAACACCCTGCAGCATTCCAGAAATTCCTCAGGTGTCTCGGGCAGTTCCAGAGAATAACTGTCAAACATATCCTTATTTACAAACAGGCCGTAGGCCACCACCTCCTGGGGAATTGCCACCAGTTTCCCGTCCACCGTGTTGGCTTTCTTCACCACATCCCTCAGATTCTCCACGCACGCAAGGCCCGACAGGTCCATAAGCTTTCCTTCGTCCCCCAGGGCCTGAATGACATCCGGATTCAGCAGATACAGATCGTCCATGTCGTTGCGCGCCCTGTCCAGCGCCACGTCGTCATATGTCTTATCCTGATAGTCCTCTGCCGTATAGGTGATATAACCAACGGTTACACCCAGCCTGTCCTCCGCCATCCCAATGGTCTTGTCCGCCGCGCTCCTGGCAACGTTCTCCGCATCGGGATCTGTTTTTTCCATGGGGCTGAACAGATTTACGATGCGGACGTTGTCCTCCTTGGACGCCGCCAAATTCAGTTCCTGCCCCCCTTTCTCCCCGCAGGCTGTCATGAACAGGGCCAAGGCCCCTGCCAGACAGATCGGCCTCCAATATTTCAGATTCCATTCCTTGCGCATTTTCATATTTTATCCTATATCTTCCTTTCTGATTTGAGTTCCCATAGGCGTTTGCAAAACTCCCCTTCTGGTAACAGCGGATGGGCAATATATACAAAATAAGGGCTACTTGCCACTGCGCCGGAGCCCGTTTTTGTATATATATACCAGTCACGTCACTTGCAGAGAACATTTTGCAATTGCCTATTGAGTTCCCATGTCCCCTGCAAGCACACCATCCGTTGATGAATATACGGACGCTTGAGGCCCTCGCATATTCATCAACACACTTTCCGGGAAGTACTGTTTTACTCTGCATGATTTTTTATAAGAACATACTCGCGGATTACCTGCTTGAGCATCCCCACATCGATGGGTTTTGCCAGATGCACATTCATGCCGGCGCTCAATGCCTCCTTCTCGTCCTCTGCGAAAGCGTTGGCCGTCATGGCGATGATGGGAATCCGTCCGGCATCCCCACGCGCAAGCGTCCTGATGGCTCTGGTTGCGTCATAGCCGTTCATCACCGGCATCTGCACATCCATCAAAATAGCGTCAAACTCGCCCTCCTCAGACTCCTTGAAGCGCTCCAGCACCTGCTTGCCATTTTCGGCAATCACACAGCTTGCGCCTTCAATACTCAATATCTCTGTGAGAATTTCCGCATTGATCTCATTGTCCTCCGCAGCCAGAAACCGCAGCCCTTCCAGACTGACATTGTCTTCTGTTTCCGGCAGACCGCTTTCCCCCAATGCCCGCGCCTGTATCTTCATAACCTGTTCTTTCAGGGCGGATATGAAAAACGGCTTACCCAAAACACCCGTGTGTTCCAGTCTGAGCACTTCCTCCATAAGCTGCGGACTCTCTGCGCCATGAGATGTCATAAATATGAGCGGCGCCTTCTCCGGCAGGAGCCGCCTGATCTTCTCCGCCAGCATAAAACCATCCCTGCCAAGCATATCCCAATCCAACAGGGCCATATGGCAGCCTTCCCCTGCGCCGTCTTCCTGCAATCTGCTCAAGACTTCCTCCGCACTGGCTGCGGTATCCACCGAAATGCCCATATCTTCCATCAATATCCGAATATTATTGCAGACCTGCGCTTCCCCGTCCATAGCCAGAATACGGGATACACCCCGTTTCTCCCAGAACAGCTTATCCGACTGCCCCTCGGGGATACGGAACTCCAGATCCACCCGAAAGAGGCTTCCCTTGTCCACCTCACTGGAAACCTCAATGGTTCCTCCCATAAGTTCCACAATATTTTTCGTGATGGCCATGCCCAGTCCCGTTCCCTGAACCTTGTTGGTAGTGCTGTTCTCCGCCCTGGTAAACGCGTCAAATATCGTTTTAAGATACTCCTGCGTCATCCCATAGCCATCGTCCTCCACTTCTATCCGAATATGCTCAAACTGGTTGGAACGCTGCTTTAACCCGATGATGCGGAGCCAAATGTTTCCCCCCTCCGGCGTATACTTGACAGCGTTGGAGAGAAGATTGATCAGAATCTGATTGACCCTGGTCTCATCTCCTATCAGGTACTCATGTTTGATATCTCTGACCTCCACATGGAACTGCTGCGCTCTGGCACTGGCCATGGGCCGAATGATGGCGTCTACGGAGGATACCATGTCATTCAAAGTAAACTCCTCCAGATTGAGTACGACTTTGCCGCTTTCAATCTTGGAGACATCCAGAATATCGTTGATCAGACTCAGCAAATGCTGTCCGGAGGCCATAATCTTCCCTGTATATTCCCGCACCTTATCCGCATTGTCCGCATCCCTGGCCAACAGCGTAGTGAACCCCAGTACCGCGTTCATGGGGGTACGAATATCATGGGACATATTGGAGAGGAACATGGTCTTGGAATTACTTGCCAACTGCGCGGCCTGCAATGCCTCTGTCAGTTGTTTGTTGTGCAGTTCCCTCTCCGCCTCCCGCTCCCTTCTTACCTTATTCTGTTGTCTCTGATTGAGATAGTACAAGACGCAGCACAGAAAAAAGGCAATCAACATCACCAGCACCACAATGTAAATGTTCTGATTGACGGTTTTCCCTTCCTGTTGGATAGCCTCAATGGGCACATAGCCCACCAGGTAAATCGTGCCGTCATTCACTTTCCACATATAGTTCAGGGCACTTTTCCTACGTATGTCATGGTAAAACATAAGGTTTTTCCCATTTCGAATACTCTCCTGCACCTCCGCCAGGATATCCTCCTCCTGGATATTGTTGGCCCTGTAATAGTCCTCCAGATTAACGTGTCCCGCGCTCCGCTCCCCCATTCCTTTCGGCTTCAGCACGAATCTTTCTGTCCTGGGGTCCATAATGTAGAGCATGGCGCGGTTGTCATAAAACCTGGTGGGAAGGTACCTGTCCAGGGAGTCATAGGTATACTCCACATAAAGCATACCTATCTCTCTGTCGTCCTTCACCACAGGACACCTGAGTGTATATGCCCATGTGCCCATATAGTTCATATAGGAATCGGAGACCTCCAGCCCTTCCACCATGCCGCCGGAGGAAAAATCCAGCCCTGACTCGGTAAAAATTTCCCCTGTGCTGGAAATACCCTCCGTCTCCCCGGCACGGATCAGCGCTATCTTCACCATTGTGTGATTCTTCTGGAAGGTACGGATATAATCCTCCGGATCCTCCCTCCCGGCAATCTCATGAGCCATCAGGATCTGAGTTTCCGCTTCCTTACTCAAAATTGCCTCTATGGTACATTGAATCAAATCGAGGCTTTCACTCAAATTCTGTATGGCCGACACAGACATTTCCTTAATTATTTTTCGCGAGACCGAAAAAACCATGAACCCCAGAATACAGAAAATCAGTATGATGGAGAATAGTAAGGGATATCCTTTGTCCGCTCTGCCCCTTTTTTGTTCTCTTTTCATTTACATATCCAGACCTTTCATCACCTGCCGCCGGGGTTACACCGCAAGAGTTTCACTCACTTCCTCGTAATTTTCCCCCAGCTGCTTGTGCCTTATGATAAAAATATTCTGAGGATTGTCGCAATATGCCGCCAGATAATCACCCGAACCCCCCAGCATATAGCCGTCTTCGTCCCAGAGAGGAAAAAGCTTTACTCCCTTATCCAGCTGCTTCACATAGACTTGCAGATTAGCATTGGGGCGGCAGCATTTGGCATAATCCTGTAAGTGAAAAGTAGTATTTCTGACATGATCCTTAATGGTGGGTTCATAAGAGAATACTGCCTTCCAGTCAAACTTCTCGTCCAGAAGATCATAATATGGCTCAAACTGACTGCTGCTGGTCTGGATAATATCCCCGTCGTCTTCCAGTACCAGGTAAGTTCCTTCCGCCACATTCAGCGTAACATCCCCCTCCTGGGTACGGAGAATGGCGCTCTTGCCCACGCCTTCGATGGCATCCACCCGCACATACCCCATCAAATCCTGACGTTTACGGTATCGCTTAAGCCCCGTCAGATCGATCCGGTACTCTCTGGCGTCTATTATCTGGAACTCTGTGAAGTATTCATTCATTCGGTTGTTGAAATAAGCGTCCGCATGGAGAGCATTAAATTTCTCTCCGTACAGCCTTTGGCTGATGTACCCACCAGCCTTCTCGGCATGGCCGCCGCCGGAGCCTATACCCTCTGTCAGATATGCTGCCAGTTCGTTGGCGTTGACCTCCCGGATACAGCTGCGCACGGAGATTTTGTAGCCGTCTCCCACCTCATTGTATACCAGACAGACATCAATCTCGTCCACTTGCAACAGAAAGTCACTGATCAGCCCCAGAATGTTGGGATCACAGGGCTGGGAATGGATCACGGCAAAACGATACTCGTCGTTGTAGCTATAGCGAATCATGGCGATGCCCGCAATCATCAATTCCTGCAGGGACAGGTTGGAATTGCGGAACATGGTAAGCAGACGCCTGTTCGTGTTCAGAGTCTCCCACATATCCTTGTCCTGAGGATTATTCATCTCCGAAAGCTGGTTGGTGTCTGTGTACAGTCCGTAGTACAGCGCCGTTCCCAGCACCACATCCTCATTCACCGGATAACTCTCCTCCTGCAGCATGATCCACACCAGCGTACAGCAGCTTCCAAGGTCAGACTGAATGCGGCTCATGCCCATATTCTCTATCTCTATGCGGTGATGGTCGATCACCGCCACACTCTCAGCCTCAAACCGGGTCACATTGCCCGCCCCATACTGACAATCCACCGTAATCAACAGACCCGGGAAGGGCGGCTGCCCCTCCCGCTCCACATATTCTATAGGAAGTTTCAGCTTGTCGCACATCATACGCAGATTGGCTTTCTGTATCCGGGAAAAACCGCTGTAAATCATGCGAACCTGCTTTCCTCTGTCCCGGAAATAACAATAAAGGCCATATGCGGACCCCAATGCGTCCGCGTCTGGGTTGTCGTGACATTGTATTGTAATCGGGTTGTATTGTTCCAAATCTGCCAATCTCATATTCTGTATATCTCCTCATGCCGAGCTGGCACACACCATAATTTCTTCCGGGCGACAGGCCGTTTTGCATTTAATGGTGGAAAAGTCGAATGCCCGTGAACACCATGACCATATCGTACTTGTCACAGCACTCAATCACTAAGTCATCCCGCACGGATCCGCCGGGCTGGGCAATATACTTCACGCCGCTCTTATGGGCCCTCTCAATGTTGTCGGAGAAGGGGAAGAAAGCATCGGATCCCAGGGTCACATCCCTGTTGCCGTCCAGCCACGCCCTCTTCTCCGAAGCGGTAAACACTGGAGGCTTTACCTTAAAAATCTTCTGCCATGCTCCCTCCGCCAGCACATCCATATACTCCTCTCCAATGTACAGGTCAATGGCATTGTCCCTGTCCGCCCTGCCGATGCTGTCCAAAAACTCCAGTCCCAGCACCTGGGGGGCCTGGCGCAGATACCAGTTGTCCGCCTTGCTGCCCGCAAGCCTGGTGCAGTGGATACGGGACTGCTGGCCTGCGCCGATACCTATGGCCTGCCCCCCCTTCACATAACACACGGAGTTGGACTGAGTATATTTTAAGGTGATCATTGCAATCTTCATATCAATCAGGGCCTCCCGGGGGATGGTCTGATTCTTCGTCACAAAATGGGACAGCAGATCGCTGTTGATATCCAGTTCGTTTCTGCCCTGCTCAAAGGTGATGCCATATACCTGCTTTTTTTCAATAGGAGCGGGCTGATAGGACGGATCTATCTGAATCACGTTGTAATTGCCCTTTTTCTTGGCTTTCAACATTTCCAACGCCTCCTCGGTGTATCCGGGCGCAATAACGCCGTCGGACACCTCCCGCTTGATCAGACGGGCCGTATCCGCGTCACATACGTCGGACAGGGCGATAAAGTCTCCAAAGGAAGACATCCTGTCAGCGCCTCTTGCACGGGCATATGCGCAGGCCAGAGGAGACAGTTCTCCCAGATCGTCCACCCAATAAATTTTGGCCAGGGTCTCCGGCAGGGGCAGCCCCACCGCCGCGCCCGCCGGGGAAACATGTTTAAAGGAAGTGGCTGCGGGCAGACCGGTGGCCTCCTTCAACTCCTTCACCAGCTGCCAGCCGTTGAAGGCATCCAGGAAGTTGATGTAACCGGGTTTGCCGTTCAAAACAGTCACCGGTAATTCACTGCCGTCCTCCATATAAATGCGGGAAGGCTTCTGATTGGGATTGCATCCGTATTTTAATTCGATCTCGCTCATGATTGTTCTCTCCTTATTCTAATTCCGCAGATTTCTACTCTTGTTATTGGTTCTTGTTTATGATTTTTGTGTCGTACTGCCCGGTGGCAATGTCGATATAGCGCACGAACAGGGAAACTTTGTTCTCTTCATTCAGGCTTTCCCACAGCATGTCCGTGAACGCATTCATATCGTCCATCATCTCTGTCAACTTGGGTTCGCCCTCAAAGCTGGGAAGCGGATTTCCATCATGCATGTAAGTATGGATAAAATGTCCCTCCCCCGCCAGCGGCGCCTCGTAAGCAAAGGTGTGGCGGACGCAGGAAGAGCCGTCACCATGGTTGCTTTTCAAGATGGACATGGCATAGCTATATTTACCATCCTGGATCTGCATAATCCCAGAGATTCTGGGAGTGAAGTTAGGGCCGTCCGGCTCAAACTCCCGGCAGCGCAGAGACTGTTCAAAGGTCAGCTGATGGACCATGCCCTCATAGATAGTATCGGTCTGATCCCCATTGGTCACGATGGTCTTGTTGCCCAGCACACGCACCGGCGCATAGATGATCAGACTGGGATCCTCCAGCTTGGAGGGATCAAAGGCTTGTGTACGTATGCCTTCCCCCTCCGTGACAAAAACACGGTTGCGGCTGTTGGAACTTCTTCCCATAATAAAATAAGCTGTCACAGCCCTGGTTCCATCCGGAGTAAGACCTATAACGATGCCTCTCCCGGGATACGCATTGTTTTCCAATTCCTGTTTGAGTGATACCATACTGCAATACCTCCTTCGGTAAAATGAGTGAAAAAACCACCTGAGCATACACAGTTAAGGTGGCTGCCCAGGCGGTCGGCTTATATTACGTATGCACTCCCCATGGGTCCTCCCATAACAGCTTTAGCTGTCTTTCCGCCAGTCGTGTAACGATTATCTATATAGTACATGGTTTGAGGCGTTTTGGCAAGTGCGGAAATTACTTTTTCAGTTTACCAAAAGAAAATTCCGATGGACAATAAAATCCATCGGAATTACATTTTACCGATTCATAGCTGTATGTGTCTACATACTGCCAAACATCCTTGTAATCAGGGAATCGTTCTGCATCTTCTTTCGAAGCATACCCATGTGGTAGTCCTGAAGCAGCTTGTTTTTCTTCATATCAGAAACCGCCTTGGGAATATCCAGATCCTCTATCCTGCTCCTGGCGCTCAGCAGGTTGTAGGATGCCCCTGTGTTGTAATTGTAGGCGTGTTCCATGGCGTTGGTGGACGCTCCTGTGCTGCTCCTGGCACTGCTTATCTTGTCCATTGCCGCATCAATAACGCTGATATCAAATTCACCGGTGATATTGTAGCCGTCAATTCCCAATGCCTTCAGCGACATATTCTCCATCTGGATCTTCATACCCGTACCATCCGGATTGGATACAATATCCATGTCCGCCATACTTCCGTCCAGCAGTTTCATGTCGTTAAACTGAGTGGCGGTTGCCGTATACTGGATGCCCTCCAACAGTTGATCAACCTCTTTCTGGATCATCTGTTTCTCAGAATCGCCGTACAATCCGTTGGATGCCTTAATACTGAGTTCCCTGATTCGCTGCAGAGAGTCCTGCATGGTGCCAAGAGCCCCATCCTTGATATTGGCAACACCAATTCCATCCATGATATTGGAGGCGCCTACATCCAGTCCGTTTTCATTTCTCTTCAGCTTGTTGGAAATGGCGAGCCCCGCCGCATCATCCGCCGCTGTCTGGATCCTTTTGCCGCTGGCAATCTTCCCGTATATAGAGTTGGGATTGCTCATACTTGATATTCTCATGAGTACTCCTTTCCTGCACAGAGTCATCTGCGCACTATTCCCATATGTTTCCTTTTTCTATATTATAATGCATCCGCCCCCTTGTTGCAAGACCTCTTACGCATATAATTTTTAAGAAAATTTTTTGTATACTTTGATCTGGGCTTCAAGACCGGCAGCTATTACAGCATCATATAGTTTGCTCACCTTGTTGCCGCGGAAAATTCTTCCCTGGTACACCTTGTCGTCCTGTGTATAAGCGCCTCGTCAAGGCCCTCCTTTATCATCTGCCGGATGATTCGGATTTTTTCTTCTCTTTTCCCTTCTTTTCTGCCTTCCTTTCTGCCTTCCTTTCGCCCAACTGCTTTTCCTTCCTGCAATTTTTCACCCATCAGGTCATCAAATGCCTTACACATGGACAATCCCTCCTTCTCCATTTTATGTACCAGTCGCGATACATGCAAATGTCTTGCTATTACCTGCTCTGTTTCCGGACCAAGACGCTGGAAAGCATCTGTCAGAAACAGTTCTTTTAATTTCGCCTTGTCTCTGCGGCACTGCATTGCCCGGAAAAAATCTCTCAAATCCGTCCTGTAATATTCTGGGTTCATATAATCCGCCTCCAACAGCGGAAAATCGTAGTCGCGCAGATTTCCCTCCAGGAGTTTCCTGCTCTTTGCCGATAGCCGGAACATCTGTGTCAATCGGCGTCTGCCCTCCCAATGGCCTTCTCCCAGATAAAGGACCTCTCCAGTTCGCCGCAGGCGCTTGACAGGGAAGGATACTTTCGCCTTAACAAAGACAGATTGCCAGGCAGGAGCACTTCCTCCCCATGATAGAGGACAACATTCATGAGTTCCGCAAAACGCCGACAATCAGAAAAATATGACCTGTCCGCAATATCTTTTCTTCCCATATAACCCTTTCCGACCGTAAACACATCGCAGCGGCAGTCCCGCCACAGAACAATTTCCAGCCATTATAAACTTATTGATTGTGAAATATGGCTGATAACGCCGGAATCGGATTATTTATCCGAATTTCACCCTTGCTGAATAGGGCAAAGAATTTCACACGGAAAGATACTCTTTCACTTGGGTAGATTATATGAGATAACGCAAGTGTTGTCAATACAATTTTCGGGGATTTTAGGAATTTAGGAAAAAATATATACGCTAAGCCACCGATAATGCTCGGTGGCTTAGCTTAATATGCACCATTCGGAATATTCCCACAGTTGGACGACAACTTCCGCCCGGTGAATTATTGGTTAATCGGTATCCGAGACCCCTCATCTATGAAACTGCGCTGATGAATACAGATACCCCGGCCATATTATGCGTCCACGCTGTAATTGGGCGCTTCCTTGGTGATATGTATGTCGTGGGGATGGCTCTCTTTCAGGGACGCAGCGGAGATCTTCACAAACCTGCCGTTCTCCTTCAACTCCTCGATGTTGTGGGCTCCACAATAGCCCATGCCTGAACGCAGGCCGCCCATGAGCTGGAACACGGTGTCCTCCACCAGGCCCTTGTAGGCCACCCGGCCCTCCACGCCCTCGGGCACCAGCTTCTTGGCATTCTCCTGAAAATAGCGATCCTTGCTGCCGTTTTCCATGGCGGAGATGGAACCCATGCCACGGTAAACCTTATATTTCCTGCCCTGGAACAGTTCGAAGTCCCCGGGGCTCTCGTCACAGCCCGCAAACATACTGCCCATCATGCAGACATTGCCGCCCGCCGCGATGGCCTTGGTAATATCACCGGAATATTTGATGCCGCCGTCCGCGATAATGGGGATTCCATACTCTTTGGCCACGGAATAGGCATCCATCACAGCCGTGACCTGGGGCACACCGATGCCCGCCACCACACGGGTAGTACAGATGGAGCCGGGACCGATGCCCACCTTCACCGCGTCCGCGCCGGCCTCGATCAGAGCTCTTGCCCCCTCGCCGGTTGCCACATTGCCCGCGATAATCTGTACCTCCGGGTACTTTTCCTTAATCATACGGATGCAGCGCAATACGTTCTCGGAATGTCCGTGGGCACTGTCCAGCACGATCACGTCCACCTTGGCCGCCACCAGCGCTGCCACACGATCCAGCACATTGGCGGTAATGCCAACTGCGGCGCCGCACAAAAGCCTGCCCTGCTCATCCTTGGCCGCCAAAGGGTACTTGATTGTCTTCTCAATGTCTTTGATGGTGATAAGCCCTTTCAGATTGAAATCCTTGTCCACAATGGGAAGCTTCTCCTTGCGGGCCTTGGCAAGGATCTGCTTGGCCTCCTCCAGGGTGATGCCCTCAGGAGCGGTAATCAGGCCTTCGGAGGTCATGGATTCTTTTATTTTTTTGGAAAAATCAGTCTCGAATTTCAGATCACGGTTGGTAATGATACCCACCAGCCTGCGTCCCTCCGTGATGGGTACGCCGGAGATACGGAACTTGCCCATCAGGTTGTCCGCGTCTGCCAGGGTATGTTCGGGAGTCAGGGAGAAGGGATCCGTGATTACGCCGTTCTCGGAACGCTTAACCTTGTCCACCTCTTCCGCCTGCGCTTCAATAGACATGTTCTTGTGAATGATGCCGATGCCGCCCTGTCTGGCCATGGCAATCGCCATACGGTGTTCCGTGACGGTGTCCATGCCCGCACTCATCATCGGAATGTTCAGCTTGATCTTCTTGGTAAGCCATGTGGTCAAGTCAACTTGATTCGGCACCACCTGGGAATATGCCGGTACCAGCAGCACATCGTCAAAGGTAATGCCTTCGCCAATAATCTGTCCCATTTCCAGTCCTCCTTATTTAAGTATATTTTAGTTGCTTTTGGGTTTGCATTCGAGTGTAACAAAATTGACAGCCGATGTCAACTGTCAATTCGTGATTTTTGATTATTTTTTAATCCATAAAAACTTTCCTGGGGGCCACGTTGCGGATGGCCTTTACCAGTTCCTCAGAAGGGCTTAGAATCAACTTCTCGCCGCCCTCGTAATACGCTGCGTAGCGCAGATCGGGCTTCAGTTCCTCGCCGATGCTGTAGTCCCTGATTTTGACCTGGCGGTTCTTATAGTTGTCCAGATGGTAGGAATGAAAAGGCGCCAGAATCTCCATCCGTTCCACCTGATAAGTGGCCACACGCTTGCGCTTACTCTTGGCCAGAACCTTGTCAATCACCAGTTCCTTGTCCAGATACAGGTACTCATACTCCAGATCGGAGTACAGCGTCACAAAATAGGCGCCCACGCCGGTAATTACACCCGGAATGATGGCCAGAATGATACCCACCAGCGCCAGCAACACAAATATGACCGTCAGGCCAATCAACAGATATTTCAAAAGCTTCATTCCCATTTTCGCTTTCGCCTTTATCAGGCATTCCACATACGTCTCGCTCATACATTTACCTATCCTTTATTTGTATTGGCCTGATCATCATCAGCCTGTAATAAAATGATATACCAGTTGAGACAAACTTGCAAGGTTTTTATCCTTTTTTTAGATTCCCATAATGAACACTTTATTGACATGCGGCCGGGAAACCCTTATTATTCTTACATAAGAATAAATAGAGCGGCACCCGGTTGGATGCGGAACTCTTAATAAGGAGGACTAAAATGCCGGTAATGGATGAATTCCGTGAAGAGCGGGAGGCAATAAAACAGAAAAGCTTTAAAGAACGGTTTCTATACTTTTGTGATTATTACAAGTGGCACGTTATCGGCGGTGTGGCTCTGATCGCTATTGTAATCTCCTTGATACACTCTCTGGCTACCCGCAAGGAATGGGCATTTTACGGAGCTTTTGTCAATGCCTACCAGACGCCGGACTACAATGCTTTCTGTGAGGATTTTGCCGGATACGCGGACATTGATCTGGGAGAATATGATGTTTTGCTGGATACGAATATTTACATTACGGACAGTATCTTTGACCCGGGCAATGTAGATACCATGGAACGCCTGATGGTCTATATCGCCGCCGGGGATATGGATGTGATGGCCAGCGGCCCTACGATCATAAACAGATATGCCTACTATGATACTTTCCAGGACCTGCGCCAGCTATTGCCTCAGGAAATGCAGGCACAGTTGGAACCCTACTATTATTATATGGACATGGCGCTGGCCGAGGAGTTTGACGCTCTGCAGCAGAGCGGTGAGACAAGCGATGTTCCGCCATATCCCGCCGATCCGTCCAGTCCGGAGGGTATGGAAGAACCGGTGCCCGTGGGGCTGTATATTCAAGACTGTCCCCGGATCCGGGAGGCTTTCATCTTCCAGGAAGACGATGTAATTCTCGGCGTGGCCGGCAATGTGACGGAAACGGATACCATCTTGGCTTTTATCCGCATGATCTACGGTATTGAAAACTAGCCCGCTAAAGTCAAATACCCCGCTGCAAGTCCGCGGGGTATTTGTGTCTGCACCTGTAAACTTTTAGGCGCCGTGCATTGATATGGATGCTTCCGGCAAGAAAACTACAGCAATTCTCTCAACAGTCTATCCACGCTGACAGGGTCCGCCTTTCCCTTCATGGCCTTCATGGTCTGTCCCACCAGAAAACCCAGGGCTTTTTCCTTGCCGCTGCGGTAGTCCGACACAGACTGGGGATTGGCAGCGATCACTTGCTCCACCACACTGCAGAGAGCGCTCTCGTCATTGACTGTCTTAAGTCCCTTTTCCTCCACATATTGTATCGGGTCAACATTCTGGGCAAACATGACCTCATAAACTTCCTTGGCCACGCTGCCGGTAATCTCCTTTTTCTCCACCAACACAATCAAAGCCGCCAGATGTTCCGGACTTACCCGGATATCCTGAGGATCCATCTCCTGCTCCCGCAGCAGACGCAGGGTTTCCCCCATGAGCCAGTTGGAAACCTTCTTGGGCTGGCCGCAGATCGCCGCGGCGGCCTCAAAAAGATCCGCCATATGCTTGCTGCCGGTGATGATCTCTATGTCATAGTCCGGGATATCATATTCCGCCTTATATCTGGCCATCTTCTCCGTGCGAAACTCCGGAAGCCCCGCGCGGATTCCCTCCAGATACTCCTGGCTGATATGGATGGGCACCAGATCCGGGTCGGGGAAATAGCGGTAATCCTGGGCGTCCTCCTTGGAACGCATAGCATAGGAACAACCCTTTTCGTCATCCCAGCGGCGGGTTTCCTGTACTATGGCTTCCCCTTCCTCCAACAAATCAATCTGCCGGTTTCTCTCCCCCTCGATGGCTCTGGAGATGGCGTGAAAGCTGTTCAGATTCTTCATCTCGGTGCGGGTACCATAGACGGGCGCTCCCTTTTCCCTCACGGACAAATTCACATCCACGCGCATGGAGCCTTCCTGTAGTTTACAGTCGCTGGCACCCAGATACTGGATTATCAGACGCAGCTTCTCCAGAAAAGCAATGACCTCCTGGGAACTGCGCATATCGGGCTCAGTCACAATCTCAATCAGAGGCACCCCCGATCGGTTATAATCCACCAATGTGCATTCCTCCCAGGTATCATGAATCAGTTTACCCGCATCCTCCTCCATATGGATCTCATGAATGCCTATTTTTTTGCTGCCCTCCGGGCATTCAATCTCTATATGGCCATTTTGGCAGATTGGCAGGTATAGCTGGGATATCTGGTAATTCTGTGGATTATCCGGATAGAAATAATTCTTGCGGTCAAATTTACAGTTTCTGGTTATATCGCAGTTCATGGCCAGCCCTACCGAGACTGCATACTCCAGCACCCGTCTGTTGAGCACAGGCAATGAGCCGGGCATACCGGTGCATACCGGACAGGTATGGGCGTTGGGCCTGCCTCCGAAGGCGGTGGAACAGCCGCAGAAAATCTTGGTCCGAGTGGCCAGTTCCACATGCACTTCCAGACCGATGACAGTTTCATATTCCCTTGCCATTACTTAATCCTCCTATTAGAGTTCCGCATGTTGCCGGATAACACACATACCTGTGACGGATATCCGACCGCTTGAGGCGTCCGGATATCCATCAGTGCGTTGTCCGGGAGTATGCTGTTTTGAAAGCCTTTATTCCTTGCATTCCGCATACTGAGCCTGCTCGTAGGTGTATGCCGCGCGCAGAATCTTTTTCTCCTGGAAACAATCTCCGATCAACTGCAGCCCTATGGGCAGTCCATCCCTGTCTCTGCCGCAGGGCACACAGATCCCCGGCAGGCCGGCCAGGTTTACGGATATGGTATAGATATCGCCCAGATACATCTTGATTGGATCCCCCAGGCTTTCCCCCAGTCTGGGAGCGGTGGTGGGAGCCACAGGGCCCAGAATCAGATCATACCCGGCAAATGCCTGGTCAAAAGCCTTCTTTATCATGGCCTTCACCTTCAGAGCCTTCAGATAATAAGCGTCATAATATCCGGAACTCAATACAAAGGATCCCAGCATGATCCGGCGCTTTACTTCCGGTCCGAACCCCTGTGAGCGGGTCTTTTTGTACATGCTGTGCAGCCCCATATCCCCTGGTGCGCGATATCCGTACTTTATGCCGTCAAAACGCTCCAGATTGGAACTGGCTTCTGCGGCGGCAATGGTGTAGTAGGCAGGAATGGCATACTCTACCAGACCCAGGTCAAACTCCTCCACCACAGCGCCACGCTCTCTCAGCGCCTCCGCCGCCCGCAGTACCGCCGCTTTTACCTCCTGATCCAGCCCTTCCCTCAGATAATCTTTGGGAATCCCGATTCGCATTCCCGCGATATCCGCCGTCAGCGCGCTTGTAAAGTCTGTATCCTGCCGCTCCACCGAAGTGGAATCCTTGGGATCGTGGGAGGATATAGCCTCCAGCACGGCTGCGCAATCCGACACATTTCCCGTCAGCGGGCCGATCTGATCCAGAGAAGATCCATAGGCCACAAGACCGTACCGTGACACTGTGCCATAGGTGGGCTTCATTCCCACCACACCACAGTAGCCCGCAGGCTGGCGGATAGAGCCGCCGGTGTCGGACCCTAAGGCAAAAAAGCATTCTCCGGCTGCCACCGCCGCCGCGCTGCCGCCGGAGGAGCCCCCAGGCACATATCCCGGGTTGCGGGGATTGCGGGTCGGGCCAAAGCAGGATGTCTCTGTGGTGGATCCCATGGCAAATTCATCCATATTGGTCTTGCCGATCAGCACCGCTCCCGCATTCTCCAAATTCCTCACCGCCTGCGCGGTATATGTGGGCACAAAATTTTCCAGTATTTTGGAGGAGCAGGTAGTCAGCATTCCCTCCGTACACAGATTGTCTTTTACAGCCATGGGGACACCGGCCAGCGGCCCGGTCAGTTCCCCCGCCTCTATCCGGCACTGGGCCTGCCTGGCCCGAGCCATGGCCCCGTCCCTGTCAATCGTCACATAGCAGTGGTAAATCTCTTCTGTCCTGTCTATCTGCGCCAACACTGCCTCCATGGCCTCCGGCGCGGAGGCTTTTCCCTCCCTGATGGCCGCGGATAACTCCACCGCCGAAAGTGATAGCAATTCCATCTCTGTTTCCTCTTTCTTATTTAGAGTACCGCATATCCCCTTCATGCACACAGTTCCGGTGATCAAATTCATGCCGCTTAGGCGTCCTGATTTTGATCAGTCTGCATTCCCGGGATATGCTGTCTAGTCAAATGTTCTTGGAACTACAAACATATCGTCCTTCTCCTCGGGAGCGTTCTGTAACGTCTCACGACTCCCGTCCCCATTTGTCACCACATCCTCCCGGAACACGTTCCGCAGCGGGAAAACATGGGACAGGGGTTCCACGTCGGTGGTGTCCAGTTCTCCGAGCCGGTCGATATACTCCAGCATGTTTCCCATGTCTTTTCTGGCCTGCTCCTTCTCCTCGCCAGACAGTTCAAGTTTCGCCAGAATGCTGACATATTCGATGGTTTCCTCTGTAATCTGATTTGCCATATTTACCTCTTCCCTGCATATCGCTGGCTTTGCCTGCGATATTGCATCAATCAGTATTTGGATGTGCAACATCCAAACTTTACCTCTCTCCCACGCAGCCCAAGCTGGCTTAAACCAGGCTCCGACTGTACCTGTGCTATTACTACGCTCCATAATGAATGTGCAGCATATGAACTATACCTTCATTAAGAATCACGCCTGTTCCTTCTGTCAGTCTCTCACCTTGATATGGACCTCCCGCAGCTGCTGCTCCGTCACTTCGTTCGGCGCGCCGCACATCAGATCCTGGGCTGTGCCGCTCATGGGAAACGCAATGACCTCCCGGATGTTCTCCTCTCCCCGGAGCAGCATCAGCATTCGATCCACACCGGGGGCCATGCCCGCGTGGGGCGGCGCGCCGAATTGGAACGCCTGATACAGGGCGCCGAATTTGTTCTTCAGGGTCTCCTCGTCATAGCCGGCAATGGCGAAAGCCTTGACCATGATCTGCATGTCATGGTTGCGCACGGCCCCGGAGGAAAGTTCCACACCGTTACATACAATATCATACTGATAAGCCAGGATGTCAAGAGGATCTTGCTGCTCCAGCGCCTCCAGACCACCCTGGGGCATGGAGAAAGGATTGTGAGTGAAGCCCAGTTCCTTAGTCTCCTCGTCTATCTCATACATGGGGAAATCATTCACATAGCAGAACCGGAAAGCATTTTTTTCCACCAGATCCAGCTTCTCCCCCAGTTCGCACCGCAGCCTGCCGGCATAATAGTTGGCCCGCTCTTCCTTGTCCGCTATGAAAAATATGGTATCCCCCGCCGTCAATCCGGCCAGCCGGGCCAGTTCCCCTTTTTTCTCCTGAGGGATAAACTTGTCAATGGGCCCTTTGTAGGACAGATCCTGCGCCACCTCCAGGTAGCCCAGCCCGCCCATGCCCATACCGGTGGCAAAGGCCAGCAGCTTTTCGTGAAAACCCTTGCTCATCTCGGCATGGACCCGGATAGCCCGCACGGTTCTATTCAAAAAAGGCTTGAAGCTGCACCCCTGGAAGAACGCCGTCACATCCAGAATCCGCAGCGGATTGCGCAGGTCCGGCTTGTCAGTCCCAAACGCCAGCATGGCCTGCCTATAGCTGATCACCGGGAAGGGGGCCTGGGTAACAGCGGCGCCTGCCGGGGCGAATTTCTCGAAAGTAGCGGTCAACACTTCCTCGCCCACTCGAAACACATCCTCCTGAGTGGCAAAGCTCATCTCAAAGTCCAGCTGATAAAATTCGCCGGGAGAGCGGTCCGCCCTGGCGTCCTCGTCCCGAAAACAGGGAGCAATCTGGAAATATCTGTCAAATCCCGACACCATCAGCAGCTGCTTGTATTGCTGGGGCGCCTGGGGCAGCGCGTAAAACTTTCCCTTGTGTCTGCGGGAGGGAACGATATAGTCCCTGGCCCCCTCCGGAGAGGATGCGCACAATATGGGGGTCTGGATCTCCAGAAATCCCAGTTCCGTCATCTTCTGCCGCAGAAAACCGATCACCTGGGAACGGAACACGATGGCATCCTTTACCTTGGCATTTCGCAGATCCAGGTAACGGTATTTTAGGCGCACCTCCTCCCGGGTCTCCTTGGAGGTCATCACCTCAAAAGGCAGCTGCTGGTATACTTTTCCCAGCACGTCCACGCTGTGGGCTTCCAACTCGATGGTGCCGGTGGGGATGCGGGGATTGTAAGTATCCTGATCCCTCTTTTCCATAACGCCGCTGACGGAGATACACATCTCACGGCTCAGTCCCTTCAGCAGCGCAGTATTGCGCATCACCACCTGCAATACGCCGTACATATCCCGCAAATCCACAAAAGATACGCCGCCGTGATCCCTGATGTTCTCTACCCATCCGGCCGCCCGAATCGTGCTGCCGATAAGTTCTTCGCTGATCTGTCCTATGTGCATGTCCCTGTAAATGTTTTTCTGTGCCATGCCCGCTTCTCCTTTCCGGTTGAGAGGTCTGCGTCTGCCCTGACGGAGCAGATGCTGTTTGAGAGTTCCGCGTCTGTCTCGTATTCCGGAATATAAAAAATCCCGGAATACAACTGCTGTATTCCGGGACGGATATGTTCATATCCGCGGTACCACCCGCATTGGCAAAAGCCTTTTCTGTGCTTCTGCCCTCTCTTACACTTAACGCGTGCAACGGGCTGTCCTACTTGCATATTCTGTATAAGCCCTGACGGAACAATTTCCCTCCGCCATCCGGCCCCTGCAGTCGGGTTCAGACAGTCTGCTCCGGAGTGTTGCCTGTGAGTCAGTTTCCGCCGGCCATGCTCTCAGTCGGTGACGATAAGCTTCCTCTTTCTGAAGCTTACCAGGCTGGACTTGCCAAACCCGTGGCCTTCCTGTTGCTTCCCCTGACAAGGGTCTCCTTCACTGCATTTTACCATATCAAAAATTAAATATAAAAACAGAACACACAAAAACTACAGTCCGAAACCTCGCCTTTGAGTGTTCTGCTTTGTACAGTGTAAACGAGGACACTGGATTTGTCAAGATAAAATAGAAATTTTTTTCCGGACAAAGATCATCATACCTTCGCCTGCTTCTCTCAGTTGACCCGCTCTGCCTCAAAAAACGTGCCCATATGATAGATCCAAACCCTGTTCTCGTCCATCCTCACCAAATCGACGCCAAAGAATTCCCCCTCCCCCAGATACACATATTGCCACTGCAATTCTCCCTCCATAAGCCCTGCCTCCGAGGGCCAGTTGGCGGAATTGTCCACGCCCCGGCCAAAGCCCAGAACCGGCATACTATAGTTATACACTCCCTCTACGGCATATTCTCCGGCCTTATTCTGCCAGTCATAGGTCAGTTTCGTCCCCAGAAACGCCTCCGCCTCTTCCTGTTCCAGGGCGTCATAGGGCCTGCTGGCTATGCCTGTGATCTCCCAGGTCCCCTGCAGATACTCCTGAACCTCCTTGGCTTCTCCCCGCAGGTCCTCCCGGATAACTGTCCAGAAAGTGCCCGTATTCTTCAGGTCGCAGACCAGCATCTCATTTTCGCTTACCACATAGACTACATTGCCAAACAGGCAGTCCTCGCCTGCATTGACCAGAATCCTCCTCACCGGCTCTTCATTATCACCGGGGAAAAGCATATTGTAGGTATCCCAGAACTCCTCCTTGCTCTGCAGCAGGGAACTGACGCCCCGGGTGACATGATCATATGCCAGATCCCCCGCCTGATTCAGCTGCCGGAGGCTGCCGTTCTCATAGCTGAGCACCTCCCCGATCCGATTATCCGGCCTGGGCTGTTCCTGATCCCACATATCCACTCCCGCCACGCGCCAGGCGCCCTCCAGATAGTCCGCTGCCTCCCGGTCCTGCCCCTGGGGATATACCCCCGTGAATACCACATTTTTGCGGTACTCTCCAAAATAGGGCTCCCAGGTGTAGTAATCATGGGAGGAATACTCCCGGTTCATCTGGTATAAAAAAAAGGTGCGGTAATCAGGCTCGCCTCCGCCGCTCTCCAGGAACATGTTGGTAATATTCTCCGCGTCCAAAGTCCAGAAGCCTGCCCACATGGGACCATCATAGAGATACCCTATCTCTCCCTCCGCTGTAACCGTCATGAGATAGTGATAACTTTGATAATTTTCGCTGTCCCCAGTACATGTGCCCAGGAAAAAATCCTGCTGCCCGTCCAGATTGTAGTCCTCAAAATACCAGGGAAAATCCCGGAAAGGAAAATTCATCACTGCGCCTCCCTGCCCCGGCTGCCCCATGTCATCCCCTGCTTTGGCCCTGCTCCCCTGGGGCACCGTCAAAAAGATTGCAGCGCCTGCAGCCATAATCCATAACTATACCCCTTGGAACATTTTCTCAGCAACAGGCGAAGCAGCAGAACAAATCCGATCAACATACAGGCCAGCAGGCTCATCTGCCAAAGACGCTCCACTATACGCAGTTGTTCCAAAATTTCCCATATCCTCATTATCGTTTCCTCTTTTTTTGCATATCTGCAACCGTTTTATATTAACGTTGAATTTACTCTTCCGCTTCTTCGATGAGCTTTTTGATTCTGGCGGCCTCTCTGCTGGTCAGCTTGCGATCTTTCAAAAAAGCCGCAAGAAACTGCGGCATGTCCCCGCTGGTGGTGCGCTCTATAGGATATACAAAAAGGGCAGTTGTCCACCCAGGACAACTGCCCAACTCCTAACAGGCAATATATTCACAGCAATAATAGGATCACTCCAAATAAAGCAAAGATACCTGGAATCAGATAGGCATCCGTCTTTGATACCAAGTCCCAGTCAATGCTGTCCGGCGTCATTTTCTGGTGATAGGCATTTTGAAACGAGCAGAAAATATGTTTCCACTTACAGAGATACCCAATCCGTTCATAGGCGGAAAAAACCAGAATACTTATGCCTGCCGGCATAAAATTCTTCGTTCCCTTTGCCCATACAATTTAGACGATGCCGCGTCTTATGCCTTCTCCTCATATCCCATATCTCCCCTGTTCTTTAGATCCTTTCCATCCCTGCCCTCGATCTTCTGTTACTGTTATGGGAATAAGAACAATCTCTCAAGGCTGTTCAACAGCTGCCATAGCCATATTCCTATTCTATCGCAATATATACATCCATGTGCCACACGCCGTTCAAATCGTACTCCTTCTCAAAGCAGTCGATGATATGGCCATCCCATTTTCCCTTGTAACCGTTGGCCTGCATATAGGCCATCAAAACCTTGTAGGCATTGGGGATCAACTCAAAGGGAGCTATATGCGGCGCTGTGATTGTGATGGCAATATACCGCTGCCGATTCTGCCTCCTGACCTCCGCGGGCAGGCCCTCCTCCGAAATATCGTCGTTCAGAATCAACGCCGCCGCATAACCGTGCATATGGTGTACATTCGTCTGTTCCTGGGACACCATGGGAAAATCCCAGCCGATGATCTTCGGGTCCTGAATGCCGATCTGATCTGCCCATCGCTTTACATGGGCTATGGCATCCTCCTCCGGTTCTGGGCTGATCACCGCATACCGGATATACCGGAAACCATCCACCTCCTCTATGCGGATGTTGGAATAGGCGTCATTGATAATATTCATGTTTTCCCGTATCAGCTGATCCAGCGTACAGGAAAATAACTCGCACAGCGCCAGCAGCTTTTCCATCTCCGGGTAGGCGGCATCCAGTTCCCATTTTGACACGGTCTGCCTGCTCACATTGAGAAGCTCCGCCAATTCCTCCTGGGTCATGTTGTCTCTCATTTTTCTGAGAAACAGTAGATTTTGTCCTAAGCTCATTTTGTTTTCCTCCAAATATAGGTTCCACATCCAATGCCAATGCTGCCTTATCCTGTCTCATGCAGGATCGGCACTACTTCTTGGCATTGTGCGGGCAAGTGCTGTTTATGGTTACGCATCCGCCCTCTGATATGTGACCGGGGCATCAATCCTGCCCGAAGCGGGGCGGCATTGGTACCGGATATTGCTTGACAGATGCTCAATAATTGATCTAGAATTGATGAGATGATCATATAATATTCAGCACCCAAACACCACCAACTATATGGTTCCTTTTTAGAGAAAAACGCAACTTAAGGTTGCACAGGCTCTGCTGTTTTAAGTTCGTTTTCGTATACGGAAAGGGTTTGAGCGTCAAAAAGCACCCACAGGATAAGGTCCAGCTCCCCCGGGTGCGCGGCGACGAACTCTTTGGCGGTGCCGATGGCTATTTTAGCCGCCTCGTCCACAGGGAAATGATATATCCCGGTGGAAATGGAAGGAAACGCCAAACTGCGTATACCCTTTTCCACCGCCATTTCCAGGCAGGACCGATAGCAGGAGGCGAGCAGTTCATGCTCCCCGGATTTGCCGCCGTTCCAGTGGGGACCAGGGGTGTGGATGATATATTCGCAGGGCAGATTGTACCCCTTGGTAATCTTCGCTTTGCCCGTCCTGCAACCGTTTAACAGCCTGCACTCCGCCAGCAGCTGCGGCCCCGCGGCCCGGTGGATCGCGCCGTCCACACCGCCGCCGCCCAAAAGGCTGGTGTTGGCGGCATTTACAATTGCCTGTACTCCATGGTTTTGGGTGATATCACCCTTTACGGTCTGAAATATGGTATTGGAAATCATCTGCTTTTTTCCTCCTGACACATAGTTTATACTCCCCGGCCCGTCCAAGGATCCGTCTGGTTGACTATATTTCATTACTCCTGGGTGAGCAGCCAGTCCTGGTAAGCCATGGTCACCTGGCTTCTGGGCCAGGCCCGGATGCCCAATTCTTTATTTTCCTATAGAAATAATCCCATCTATGTATCTAAGGCCACATATTGTTGCAATTCCGGATACTCTGCGGCATGTTCGCGAATATAGCACCTTTTAAACGCAGCAAACGCCGACTCCCTACGAAGCAAGCTGCGAAGGGTTCTCATGGTCACTTTGGAGTCTTGGCTATTGCGCATTTTTTCAAGTTGTTTGTACAGCAGGTTCATTTCCGTTTGAAGCAGTTTCAGCCTTTCATCGCTGGTGTAGGTTCTCATTCCTGTATTTTTCAGGGAAAATGTTTCTGTGACCAACATGGCCGTCCTCTTTTGAATAGCATCATCGGGATTCGATACTACTATATCCACATCGCTGCCCTTTATCTGAAAGGATAGATATTGTTCGGGGTCATATTTACAGCAATCCATGACTCCCCCGTCATATTTTCCATTGTTCTTGATACCATTACAGTGTCCGCAGGACCAAAACAGATTCTCCCAGTCAAATTTCCTCTCAGGGTATTTACCGTTTTTGTGCGGAAGCAGATGCTCCACATTGGGATCCTGCAATTCTTTCATCTCACAGATATAACATTTATTGTGGAAATCATTTTTTAATTGCTCTACCACATCCTCTCTGTCATATCTTCCATTCGTCTTTTGGGCCTCTTCCGCCAGGGATTTGGGGGCAGGAAAAGAGCGTTCGATTTTAACCATCTATATCCTCCCGATTCATATATTCCAGCTTTAGCCTCTGGTATTCTGTGGTGATGCCGATGGCGAGATAGTCGGGAATTTCATCCAGATAGAGTTCCAGCTTCGCAATCTCGCTTATTTCATCGTCGGACAGTTTTTCTTTCTGCACTAGATTTTTATATCTCTCAAAATTTGCCTTAAGCGTATGTGACATCCTATCCGCTCTGAAGTATCCCTCCACAATGCCCTCATAAGGCAGGTTGTTCATGCCGTTTTCCACCAACAGATGATTCTCCAGGTCATAAATAACCACATTCCCCAGGCTGTTTAAAACAAATGGCGAATGCGTTGTCACCACAAACTGAATGTTGGGAAATATGGTGGTCAGCAAAGGCATAATATCTTTCTGCAATTCCAGATGCAGATGCGTCTCTATCTCATCAATCAACACGATACCCGGAAGATTAAAATCAAAGGAACGCTGGGTCTGGTTTGCCATGCGCATCATAACGTCCAGCACAATGTCCAGAACCGCCTGATAGCCGCTGGACAATGTGTTGAAGTCAAAGGGTTCCTTCCCCTGCTGTAGAATGTGAAACGCGAAGGTATCCTCGTCAAAAGCCAGTTCTATTGACTCGTCCGCAAATATATTTTTCAGCAGCTGTTCAAGGTTCTCAAACCATGTATGGATTTCATCTGCTTTTTCAGCTTTCTTGCTATTCCTTGCCAGGGCTTCCGTCATTTTCAGATCCAGCAGATACTTTACAAATTCATTTCTGGGAAATTCTTTCAGTCCATAATCGTCTTTCAGCCGTACTTTTTCTACATGTTTGGGGCATTCTGCCTTAAACGTCCTATCTGCCCTGTAATACGCCAGAATATAGTGATACTTTTCCTGCAGCGCCGGAATATTTTTTAACTTTTGATTAAAACATATATCCAAGCCGCTTCTGCTTTTTATAAACTGTGTCTTGTGCTTATCTAGTTCTAATTCCAGGCTGGCAATCTCCCCTTCCTCCTGACCATTTTGAATTGCCGCATCCCTCCGCTTTTTAGCATTATTCAGCCACAACTCTCTATCGGCAAAATATCTATCAGAAATGGCATTATTTATATAATTTGCCAATGCCTCCAACACACTTGTCTTTCCACTGCCGTTTTTCCCCGTCAATATCAAATGCCTGATCTGGGTGTCTGACAAGGGAATAGAAATATCCTTTAAATGTCTGACCTTCTCTATTATTAAATTCGTCATGAAAATCTGTTCCATTCTGTCCCTCCCATCCGGCACATTGAGATGCGTATTCAGCTTTATTTTCAGCTTCTCCACATTTTATACTACATAACGCCAGAATTTACCGTATTGCATTAGTTAACGTATATGGCTGGCGTTATGTAGTCAGGTTACTCGGCAATTTTAACTGTTAAGCAGTATATATACTACAATAATACCACAAGTTAGTAAAAATGCCAGCAAAACAATAAATCACGCTAAATGAAATTCACCGCGCTCCCGCTTCCATCCCCTGCCCTTTGCCCAGCTTCCTCTCCGCGTAATCCCTAATCTTCCCGTTGCAGTCATACCGCATCTCCTCCAGCATTTCCTCAGTCAGCATCCGCCTGCGGCCCATCTCCCGGACAACATATTCCCTACAGAAGGAACACAGTGTATTGCGGTACATATAGGGCAGCAGTTCCTTGGGCTTATGCTTTGCCGGGCCGGAAAACAGGTTCATGATATCATCAAATACCCCATGCCACGCCCCGTCCTCATAGGTGATGGGAATCTGCTTTACCGCCCGGACTAAAACTTCCCTGTCCCCATCTTCGTAATTGGCCGCAAGCAGGGATACCGCCTGGGCCAGACGCTTTCCGTCTCCCAGAAGCTGGTAGGCGTATTCCCGCACTCTGGTATCTCTTATATAGTTCAATGCGTCAAAGGCCCTTGCGGCAAGTTCGTCGTAGTCCCACCGGGAATCCGCAAGCAGCCGCTCAACGTCAAGCATCCCCGCACAGGCTTTATTGGCCAGCATCCGCAGCAGCTGATAACGCAGGGCAGGTTCCTTCTCGTCCCTATAATACGCTGCCAGTTTTGCGGCCTCCTGCTGCCTGCCCTGGTTCATCATTCTGCGGGCCAGATACGGGGAGACCGCCCCCTCAGCCCCCTTTCCCTCCTTCAAACCTTCGTAAATCTCATCCGCAGTATTCGGCTCGGATTTTCTGCGCTCTGTTTCTGCCCTGTCCCAGCGCTCCCTGTACTCCTCCATAGAACGCGCATAAGCTTTGATCCCATCCTCCGCATCGGGACGGTACAATATCCTATTAATGGCCTTTTTCCCCAGTCTGCTCTCGCTCACAGCCTGAAACCAAGTGAAATCAGAGGCCGAGTACAGAGAATTGCTCTCTATCATAAGCCCTATATCCCTCACAAGCATCCGATACATTTCAGGGCGCATGGTGACCAAAGTAACACACAGTGACTCAAAATTGTCCGCCAGACCATCCTCTATATATTTTCGTTTTCTATTCAAAAGCTGGAGCGTTTTCCGATAACAGTTCTTTAAAATATCCCATGCCCGTTTTTCTCCATCCTGGGCAAAATAGGACAGAATCTCACAATCCTGCAGAAACTCCCAGCCCTTGGAACGCAAACATTGATACAGCCGTCTCTCAAGGACATCCATAAAAGGCGCGGCATCCGGAAATTGTGTAATCAGCTGATACAGGTAGACGCTCCTGCACCCCTCGCTCTGGGCATCATATGCCATGTCACGGGAACAGCCCCAGAGAACCAGAGGACGGAATTTTTCTATGTCCCGGGTGTTTCGCAGTTCCAGAACACAACTCCCCAGCCCCCGCTGCATGTCATATTTAAAGGCTTTCCTGGTCATGCTCAATTCCCCGCCGTCTCCTCAAAGGGATACACCACGCCCCAGTCCCGGCGCAGGCGATCCATCTGCTCCATGATCTCTATGGTCTCGCTGTGAGGCATCTCACCGCACTCCAGCGCCCCTGCCTCCATGGCCCGGACGCAGGCCAGCACTTCATACTCGTAACCGTTGATCTGTGCCGGAATCTCCGGCTCCTGCCGCAGATTTCCCGCCGCGTCATACACCCGGATGGCGGAAAAATTATTCAGCGTCTCTACCTGAATACACCCCTGGGTTCCCCGGATCTCTCCCCGGTTGACAGGGCCTGTCACCATGGATGTACGCAGATGGGCCCTGCGGCCGTCCGCATAGGTATAATAAATATCATCCGTGGCATCCACGCCCGTGTCCAGCTTTTCCACATGGGAAGTCACCTCTGTGACCGCGTCCCCGAAATACATGGAGGCAAAAGTCAGACAGTACATCCCCAGATCCAGCAGGGCCCCTCCCGCCAGGGCAGGGTCATACATGCGCTGCTTGTGTCTTAAGGGTACGGAAAATTCAGCCTCCAGAGAAAGAGGCTCTCCGATAGCCCCTTCCTCCAGCAGTTTTTCCACAATCCGCCTTGCGGGTATGTACCGGGTCCAGATGGCTTCGGTCAGAAAGACCCCCTTTTTCTCTGCCAGTTCTATCAACTCCCTGGCCTGGGCCGCGTTGGCAGTGAATGCCTTCTCCACCAGAACAGCCCTGCCATGCTCCACGCAGAGCCTGGCGTTGTCATAATGCATGGCGTGGGGCGTGGCAATATAGACCAAATCCACCGCCGGATCTGCCGCCAGTTCCTCGTAGGAGCCATAAGCCCTCTGAAAATGCCATTCCTTCGCAAAAACCTCCGCCTTGTCCAGGCTGCGGGAAGCCACCGCATAGGCGCAGACCTGCTCCTGCAATCCGCCTATAGCCTGTGCCATATACCGGGCGATATTGCCCGCTCCTATAATCGCCATGTTAATCCGCTTCATCCTGGGAACCCTCCTTGTGCTTCACTTCCAATAATTTCTGGTCATCCGATAAAAGAACAATAAAATCATAGCATAAAGAGTATTGACTGTCGATAGCCTTTCCCTTCTTGGCGCTTAATTGCCAAATTAGCTGATTGAACATTTTTACTCACAGGAAATATGCGATGCCCATAAGTAGACGGAGGAAACATCGTGGGAACAGGCATCCTTGTATGCGGCCTGAACGGCGCCGGAAAAAGCAGAAGCCTTATACCACAGGGCTATTGATAAAGAACTTTCCGCATATTATAATAGATGACAACGAGTAAACGGCACTTTAAACGGAGAGGTTATACCTATGAGAATTTTACTATTGCTAAGGGGCTCCGCCGGATGCGGCAAGTCCACATGGATCGCGGAAAACAACTTAAAGAGATATGCTTTGTCGGCTGACGATATCCGTCTGCTCTGCCAAAGTCCCATCCTGCAGGTGGACGGGACGGTGGGCATCAGCCAGAGCAATGACAAGGCTGTGTGGAAAATGCTGTTTGGCCTGCTGGAGATTAGGATGCAGAACGGCGAGTTCACAGTGATCGATGCCACCAACTCCAAGACCGCCGAAATCAACCGCTATAAAGAGATGTGCGACACCTACCGGTACAGGATGTACTGCGTGGACTTTACCCACATTCCCATAGAGGAGGTAAAGAGAAGGAATCTGAGCAGGGAGCCCCTGAAGATAGTTCCCGAGGAAGTCATCGACCGGATGTATTCCCGGTTCGCCACCCAGAAGATTCCCTCCGGCGTAAAAGTGATTAAGCCCGACGAACTGGACACCATCTGGCTGAAGAGGATCGATCTGTCCGGTTACAATCGGATTCACCATATCGGGGATGTCCACGGCTGCAATACGGCGCTGCAGAAATATCTCTCCGACAACGGCGGCATCAGGGACGACGAATTTTACATATTCGTGGGGGACTACATAGATCGGGGCCTGGAAAATGTGGAGGTATTGAATTTCCTGATCTCCATCAAAGACAGGAAAAACGTGCTGATGCTGGAGGGCAACCATGAGAGATGGCTGTGGCTGTATGCCAACGACTGTGTAGGCAGGTCCAAAGAGTTTGAACTGATAACCAGGCCCGCCCTGGACGGGGCCCGTATGGACAAGAAGCAGCTCCGCCAGTTGTACCGCAAATTCGGCCAGTGCGCCTACTATACCTACGGCGATCAGGTCTTTCTCGTCACCCACGCGGGCTTAAGCACGGTTCCTGAGAACCTGTCCTTTGTGGCGACGGAGCAGATGATCAAGGGCGTGGGCAATTACAATGATTTTGAGAAGGTGGCGGATACCTTCTATGAGACCACGCCGGACAATTATATCCAGATCCACGGCCACAGGAACACCAAACAACTCCCCATCATGGTCAACGACAGGGTATACAACCTGGAGGGCCAGGTGGAATACGGCGGATGCCTGCGGTGTGTGCAGGTGGACAGAGAGGGCATTCACACGGTGGAGGTCAAAAACGAGGTGTTCAAAACCCCGGAGACGCGGCAGGAGGAAACTGTCACCAGCAGTTCCATCGCGGACACGCTCATGGCCCTGCGGGCCAACCGATACATCCGGGAAAAGAAGTTTGGCAATATATCCTCCTTCAATTTTACCAGCAAGGCATTCTACGACAAAGTGTGGGATGAACAGACCACCAAGGCCAGGGGCTTGTATCTGGATACGGTAAAGGGAAAGGTTGCCGCCAGGGCCTATGACAAGTTTTTCAATGTCAATGAGCGCCCGGAGACCAAATTTGACCTGCTGCAGCACAAATTGCAGTTCCCCGTCACCGCCTATGTCAAGGAAAACGGCTTTCTGGGCATTGTGAGCTACAACGAATATGAGGACGATCTGTTTATCGCCAGCAAGTCCACTATTGACAGCCAGTTTGCCGGATGGCTTAAGGATATGCTGTATCAGAAAGTCTCTTCTGAAAACCTGGCTAAGATGAAAGATTTTATCAGGGAAAACAATGTATCCTTTGTCTTTGAGTGTGTGGATATGAAGCATGACCCTCATATCATCGAATATCCTGAGAGCAATCTGTACCTGCTGGACATTGTCTATAACCAGATGGATTTTGCCAAATTCAGCTACGATGACATGTGCCATGTGGCAAACACTCTGAGGCTGACCCCCAAGGAAAAAGCCTATGAGATCGCCTCCTGGCAGGAGTTCTTCGACTGGTACTATGATGTGCTGGAGGAGGATTACGAGTACGAGGGCAGGAAGATCGAGGGCTTTGTCATCGAGGACAGCGCAGGGTATATGACCAAACTGAAACTGGCCTATTACAACTTCTGGAAGTTCATGCGGGGCGTGGCCCATGAGACCATCCAAAAGGGACATATCAGCAGAACTTCCACCCTGACCACTCCCACGGCCAACGAGTTTTACGCATGGGCGAAGAAGCTGCACGACACACCGGACTTAGAAAGTGTGCCGCGGGATATCTGTACGCTCCGGAAGCTGTTTTATAACGAGAAGATGCAGAAAAACGCCCCGACTCCATAGTGTGTACACGGCCTTCAATATATGAAGAGCCCCGGATTTTCCGGGGCTCTCCTCATACCTCTATTGCCATTTATGTGCCGCCTCTGTCACCCTCAAGGTTCTTAGCTACACACCCACATTGCTCTTGGACAATTCCACCAGCCTTCTATATACGCCGCCTTGCTCCATCAATTCGGCATGTCTGCCCTTTTCACATACCTTCCCTCTCTCTATGACATAGATCACGTCCGCTTTCTCTATGGTGGAGAGCCGGTGGGCCACCACCAGCGTGGTGCGGCCTCCCATAAGCGCCTCAATGCCCTTTTGGACCAGCTGCTCACTCTCCGCGTCCAGGGCGGAAGTCGCCTCATCCAGAAGCAGTATCGGCGCGTTTCTGATGAACGCACGGGCTATGGCGATCCGCTGGCGCTGCCCGCCGGACAGGCTTTCGCCCCTCTCTCCCACCAGCGTGTCATACCCCTTTGGAAAGGACATGATAAACTCATGGGCATAGGCCCGCCTGGCCGCCTGCTCCACCTCCTCGTCGCTGGCTCCCAACCGGCCATACCGTATGTTCTCCCTTATGCTTGTGGTAAACAGATAGGCATCCTGCGGAACATACGCAATGTTTCTCCGCAGTTCATCCGGGGTATATCCTGCCAGCGGTTTCCCAAGTACTCTGACAGCGCCGCTCTCCAGCGGGTAAAAACCCAGCAGAAGCTTCACCACCGTACTCTTGCCTCCGCCGCTCTCCCCCACAAGCGCAGCCGTCTTTCCCCTGTCCACCGTAATATCCACGCCGTCCAGCACCCTTTCCGAACCGTCATAGGTAAATATGGCGTCGCTGATCTGAATGCCGCAGTCCCCTGTTGAAGAAAAGCCTTCTGCATTCCCGCAGGAATCCATGTGCATATCTGACGAAGGCAAACGCTCTTCCGGAAGTGAAGGATAATCCTCCTTCACGCCCAGGTAACGTTCACACTCCTGCGACACTGGCTGATCCAGAATCTCAAACACCCTGTCTCCAAGGACAAGGGAATCCATAAGGCTCCCCCACGCGCTGCCGATGTTGCTGAGAAAATAAGAGACCATACCCTGGAGGCTGAGAATAGCCACCACCGTGCCGAAATCCACCATCCCCGCAAAGGATTGTGTGCCACCACAAGCGTTGTACGCCCTTTTGCCAGTTCCTCCAGCGCTTTTTGCACCTCGGCCTCCGCCTGTACGTCCAGTGCCGAAGTGGCCTCATCCAGAAGCAGTATGGGTGCATCCTTCAGGATAGCCCGGGCGATGGAAATACGCTGTATCTGCCCTCCCGACAGGCGTGATCCCCGCTCCCCCGCCAAAGTATCGTACCGCTGGGGAAGTTCCCCTATAAATCCGGCCGCGTTGGCTGCCTTTGCGGCCTTGTGGATCTCCTCCCCGCCCGCCCCGGATTTGCCTATGGCAATATTTTCCCCCACGGATGCCGGAAACAGATAGGCATGTTGGGACACATAGGAAAGACGTGATCGCAGCGCCTCCAGATTCCAGTCTCCAAGACTGACCCCCTCCACCAGAATTTCCCCCTGCTGGGGACGGTAAAACCCACAAAGCAGGCGAAGCAGAGTACTTTTGCCGCCTCCGCTGGCTCCCACCACCGCCACAGTCTTGCCCTGGGGGCTTCCGTCTATTTTGGCATGATAGAGAGCGGGGTTTTTGTCCAGTATTATTTTTACAATAGGATAGTTCGTTCCGTCTATGCCCTCTGTCCTTATGCCAATCAGCACATCTCCCTCTCTCAGGCAGTTCCCTGTCAGCAGCTTGTCCCTGTCCTGCACCCCTACCACCGTAGCGGATAACTCATAGTCCTCCGGACCATAGTTGACCGGCTGGGCGGCAATCTCCATCCCCGCGAAAGAGACTTGGTTTTCTTCACGAATCTTCTGAAAGGACTGAGCCATCAAATACAGCTGATCGTGGCTGTAATTCCCGCAGACTATCATCCCTTTTAAAATCACCGGTCTCATGCCATGCTGCAATATGTGGTTCATGGCGCTGGCCGCCACATCCGCGCAAATCTCCTGATTGTATCCGTATTTCTTTGCCAATTTCTCCTTGGAACCCGGAACGCAGGTAATGCAGGAATACACCGGCTCCCGCATCCGGGAGGTATCTATCTGGAACAGATAGGCATCAGCGTAATTGGCGGATATTATGTTCCCGCTGCGTGATCCCCTTTTCTCTTCTAAAAAAGGCAATTCTTTTGCCGATTATTTCTTTGTTCAACATATATCATCCAGCCTTTCCGTGCCCTGCCGGCGTCGTCTCCCCTCTCAATTATACCCTTATTAGGCGTTTGCGAAACGCCTCTTTTCTGGAACAGGGAATGGGCAATATATACAAAATAAGGGCGACTTGCCACTGCATCGGAGCCCGTTTTTGTATATATTGACCAGTCCCGTCACTTGCGGAAATAGTTTCGCAATCGCCTAATACCCTTATGTGCAGGGAATCCTTGTTATCCTATTCTGCTACGCCTAATATACCATGTGGATATATATTGCGCAATAAACGCTTCATGGAGTAAATGTCAACCGTTGGTTGAGATGTGTGAAGTATGTGATGTGCTGAAAATGTTTTATTCTAAAAGACTTCACCTCTCTGCGGCTTAGGCAGAGAGGCGCTTTTATTTTTCTTGAAATCCCTATTTCCGGTGAGAAAGGCAGAAATTGTCTATTTCTTGATAAAGTTTTTTCCAATCCACTGCGGAAAAATCCGTAGTGTCAACAGTGATTGCCGGACCGCCAACACAAAGGCTGTCCATCTCCCTGGCCCGGATTCCGGCGATATACTGTTCCAGCGTGATTGTCTGGCTCGAAGCTGCGCCTTCCTCCTTGGAATAGCGGCTATTGGTCACATGGCCCGGATGCCTTTGGGGGCTGTTCTCCCGCTGCACAAAGCGTTCATAGATGCGGGCATAATCCCCCGTCAGGCGCAGGGTCAGCGCCCGGTATCCATAGCGCTCCAGCATCCGCACAAGTTCCGGCTTGGAGCTTGCCTCGAAATTGTTCTCCAGTATAAAGGACTTATGGCACTGCATCATCTGCTCCGCCAGCACACTCTTTCCCGATGCCGGAATCCCCGTCACCAGGATCACAAAACGTCCCTGATATTGCCGTTCCCCCGGCTGTCTCCCGTCTAAAACCGAATTTTCGCGCATCCCATTTCCTCCAGTTTTCCCTGCACGGCCTCCACGCAGTCCTCCACAAACTGCTGGGCCTGGGCCTCAGTCAGATAGATATATTCCCGCTCTATGTTCTCCCGGTCACCCCGGTAAAAACCGATGATGTATTCCCGCCGGTTCTCAAAGGCATCCTCCGCGAAAATATCCATATAGCGGTTGACGAAACCCACCGCGTTCTCGTAGATTCGAAATGCCCTGAAATCCGGGTGCTTTCGCAGGTATAAAAAGTCAAGATCATACCAGTCCTTTTTCAGCGTCCACAGCAGCTTATAAGAATCCGCCCCATGGGCCTCCTGATATCTGGCGATACTGGGATTATATACACGGGCAATCCACTCCAGATCCGTCAGCAGATGAATTAAGTACCCAAGGTAAAAAGAGTATTGCTCCGGGCTGTATTTCTTCCTCTTCTCTACTGTAAAATATTGCTGTAGATAACTCTCCACATCTATTTTAACTGCCCTATCCCCCAGATATGTCTTGAAATGGGACACCTCCGTGGGCGGCGCATAGGCTGTCCAGTCCGCGTTGGGCACACCGCTGTCCGGAGCGATATTCCCCATTATAAACTCCTTTTCCCTGATTCCCTCCAGGCGGTCCAGCAGTCTGTCTGCCACCCGCAAATGCACCATCCATGAAGCCATAATCCAATCCTCCGTACCCTACTTAACTAAACATCTCTGGATTGCCAATATCTGTCTATATCTTCCCTTGCCTCGATAAACACCCTTTCAAGGTCTACATTACAATAGTCCGCCATCTCATTTCCCAGCCGCTCGTCCCCATCCCGCTGCGTCAGCGCCCCACAACCTTATATATATCCTGCCGCATTTTCTCCTCAAAATATGCTTTCAGTTCCAGGTTCTTGTCCCACTTGTCTTGGGGATACGCGCCATAGCGCCGCTTCACGTCCGCCATGCGCTCCTCCATATCCACCACCTCGGTTCCCGCCAGGCTGTCGCAGACCTGGATTAACCTGTCATAGTCATCATATTCCAATTCCTCCAGCAGCCTTCGAAGCTCCTCCTGCTGCTCCGCCGTGATATCCCACTTTCCTATGTAGTCCTCCAGCCTTTGAATGCTAAAAGAATGGCTTAAGCATATCCGGGCCGCCTCGTCATAGCCAAGCCGCGTCATATAGTGGTATCCGTCATATATGTGTCCCATATGCTTGACTCCAAACTTGCGGCCTATGTCATGGAGCAAACCCAGCACATAGGCTTTCTCCGGGTCCATGCCCCCGCAGGCTGCCGCAATCCGCTCTGCGCACATGGCCACCACCCGGCTATGATCCGCCCACGCTCCCGGATTACATGCCTCTCCGTCTCTAAGTAATTCCTCTGCCGCTTCCCTTGTAGGTATCATCTTCCTATCCTCCTGTTGACAACATGTGTCATTCACTACTATTTTCCCGCCTGTGTCACAAATTGGCTGAACGCTTCCCCTAATCCAAACTTACCTCTTTCCTGCATATCGCAGACTGGCCTGCGATACTGCGTTAATACGTATTTGGATGTGTAACATCCAAACTTACCTCTATATGCATATCGCTGGCTTTGCCTGCGATATTGCACCAATCAGTATTTGAATGTGAAACATTCAAACTTTCGCTTTATCACTCACAGAAATAGCAATACCCCTCCGTGCCGATTTCCGGCACCGGTCCCTGTCGTATCAATTCCTGCAAATACTTTCGCATTTCTGATTCCCGGGTCCTGATCCGGGCCTCCAGTTCTCCGTCCAGATTGCACAGATAGCTAAGCAGCTGCTCCGCCTGGTCAATCCGCAGACCATTCCGGAATACTTTTCGGGACACTCTGGCAAACTCCCCGGCAAAAAGCCCTTCCATCTGTCCCACAAAGTCCCTCCTGCGCTCTTCATAGGCTTCCAGCACCCTTCTGTGCAGCACCGGTTCCAACAGGCGGTTCACATCCCCCACAGAAACCTTTGAGGTAAATGTGGAAACCAGCCTGCCTCCCTCTGCCAGTCCCCGGTGCAGCTTTCTCAAAAGTCCATCTTTCTCACGGATATAATTCCAGAGATGCCCCGCCAGAATCAGGTCATACCTTTCCGCAGGACACTCCCATTCCTCCGTGTCCTCGCACAGGAAGGAAAATGCCGCTCCCTCCGCCAGTTCCCTTCGACGCTCCAGATAAATCCCGTGCAAATATTGTAGTCCATCCATCTCCTTGTCAAGCAGCGTGATCTGACAACCTACGGGAATCTCTCTCCAACTGCCGCGCCAGACATTTCCATGACCGCAGCCCACATCCAGCACCCGCGTCTCAGGCCCCAGCAGAAGCTGCTGAAACAGCCACTCATGCCATCTCTGCCCGCTGGTTCCATAACGCTCATACAGACTATACCGAAAATTGGCCTGCTGGTTCTTGGTAAGCAGCTGCATGATCTCTGCAAAGCGGGATATGGGCAGCTGCCCGCCCTGGCAGTGCCGCTGTGCCTGGTCAATCACTTTCAGAATATGGTCCAGACGGCGGCGTTCCTCCAGAACCAATTCTCTCTGACGGCTCAGCAGTTCAGCCACCGGCAAATTCTCTCCCTGGGTCAGAGCCTGCTGGATCCCTTCCAGGGACATCCCCACATATTTCAGCATCAGAATCTCCTGAAGCCGCAGAATAGCGCTGTCGTCGTACAATCGATATCCCTCGGCGGAGCGCTCTCTGGGCCGCAATATACCTTTTTCCTCATAAAACCGGATTGTACGGGCGGATACCCCCGCCCACCTGGCCAATTCCCCCGCCGTGTATCGCTTTTCCATCAGCTCACCCTCTGTATCTACAGTATAGGGGTTTACGTTACGTTAATGTCAAGTGTTTCTTTTACCCCATACTGGTTAAAATAATGCTTGGATTTCATAGAATTATCCGCGCCTTTGTGTTATAATCCGTTTTGACAAGCATGTAAACATATAGTAAAAAGAGGGAAAAACATGTCCAAACCAAAAGAAATCAAGACCAATGCTATGCGTATTCTGGAATCCATGAAGATTCCCTATACCCAATACACCTACGATTGCGATGAATTCATTGACGCGCTGCAGATTGCGGACCAACTGAGCCTGCCCTATGAGAAGGTGTACAAGACCCTGGTGACCAAGGGCGCCCGCGACTATTTTGTGTTTGTGATCCCCATCGCCAAAGAGCTGGATCTGAAGGCCGCCGCCCGCAGTGTGGGGGAAAAGAGCGTGGAAATGCTTCATGTGAAGGAAATCAATGCCGTCACCGGCTATATCCGGGGCGGCTGCACCGCCATCGGCATGAAAAAGCAGTATGTGACCCGGGTGGATGCCTCCGCCCAAAGCCAGGCCGCCATCATTGTCAGCGGAGGCCGCATCGGCTCCCAGATTGAACTTGCCCCGGATGACCTGCTCTGCGCCGCCAGGGCGGAGTATGCAGACATTGTACGGCATGAGTAACCACGCCGCCAACGCTGCCAGTCCACTTAGAATTTTTCAACATCCCCCGCAAACCCGGGATCCTTGCAGAAATCCTGGTATAGATCCTTGATCTCCGCCTCCGTCATAACACTGTCGCAGAAAATAAGGCCGGACACATATCCCCGGAAGGACTGCTGAAAAGGATCCCCTCCGAGCAGAATTTCCTTGCAGGCCGGAAGCTGGGGAATATCCTCGGCCTCTCCCGCCAGACGCCCGTTCAGATACAACCGTCCCACGCCGGTGACGGCATCAAAGGTCACACACAGAAAACTCCATTTATTCCGCTGTACCATCCGTATCAGAATATCGTGGAACTGATTCACAAAGTCATCCTGATGAACCCTGTATACGCTGGATCGGTCCGGCGTATACGGCACCAGAGACATAAAACCGCTGTTGTACCTGGCATACAATACGCTGCTCCAGCCGTTTAATTCCAAAGGCTTCATCCACAGACATATGGTATAGGAATCGCTGGACAGCAGATCCGAGGGCAGCTTGAGCACATTCTCCCTCACTTCGCCGCCGTCAAACAGCACACCGCCCCAGTTGGCGCTTATCCCCTCCGCAAGATGCACTCCCGTGCCGGACGGGGCGGCCTGCATGGAACTGTCCACAGCCGCGTAATCCGTCCAGAAGGGGAACTCCGTAACCCGCATCTCCGTGCGGAGGTTTTTTCTCACATAGTCCAGAAAATCCGACGCCCCCAGCGGCCGGGAAAAATATTCTCCTCCCACAGCGTTACAGCCGCATTCGATCAGATACATGATATCCTCGCGGGAAGTCACGCCGTCCGCCACAATATCCATCTTCATCTCCCGCCCCACGGCCATCAGCGTCTTCATAATACGGCGGCCCTTTGGGTTTCTTAGCGCATGCTGCAAATATTCCCTCTGGAATTTCAGTGTATCGATGGGCAGCATATCCCAGTACCGCAAACTGGCAAAATCCAGCCCCACGCCGGTGATGGATATCCGAAAACCGCTCTTGTGTAACGCCCGGATATTGGCAAACATCTCCTCCTTGCCTCTGGTAAAGGCAGACTCATCTATCTCCAGTTCCAGTTCCTCCGCCTTGACCCTGTGATCATGCATCAGTCCCTCCAGCCAGGGCAGAAAACTGCCGTTTAACAGCTGCAGCCGTGAGATTCGCACACCAACTTTGTCCGGGCTTCCCTTTTTTCCTTTGGACGCAGCAATGTCCTGGAGCACCCTCTCTATGACCCAGGCGTTAAGTTCTGTGGCAAAGCCGTTTTTCACAAACAGCGGCAAAAACTCCTCCTGCCCCCTGCACCGGCCATCCGCCATGTTCCAGACCACATAAGCTTGAGCCATGTAGAGTCTTGGCGTCTGGGCCATGACGATGGGTGTATAGCGCACCTCAAATTCTCGGTTTGACAGAGCCTGCTGCTGCCTTTTTTCCATCTCCAGTTCGCCCAGGACAATCTCCGCTATATCGTTGAATACAACGTACCGGCCCTTGCCGTTGTCCTTGGCATGGTACATGGCCATATCGCTTTTTAACAGCGTATCCTCCAGGGTCTCCTCTACCTTCTCGTCATAGAGAATGCCAATGCTCATGGAGACATTGGTCAGGATATGTTCCGCGCCCTCTTTGCTCTGTACCCGCGCAATAATGTCGGCGGCAATACCGCACAGCGCCTCCCGGCTGGTCTCCCCCGGGAAAATCAGCACAAATTCATCGCCGCCCATTCTGATTCCGTGGGCCATGGGAGCGTTTTTCCGCAATATACCCGCGATATTTACCAGCAGCGCATCGCCCTCGTTATGACCGTAGATATCATTGACTATTTTAAAATTATCTACATCCAGGAACATGAAATGAATCCTGCTGCCAGGCTCCAGGCTCTGGTAATAGGTGTACATGGCCTGACGGGTCCACAGTCCTGTCAGATAATCCTGTTCATACTCCATCCCATTTTCCTCCATTAAAGTTCCGCATCTCCCCTGCCAATACCTTTCCCCGTGGAATAAATCCTGTCCATAACGCGGCCAGTATTTATTCCAGGCATTGTCCGGGGAGATGCTGTTTTAGTTCCGCATCTCCCCTGCCAATACCTTTCCCCGTGGAATAAATCCTGTCCATAACGCGGCCAGTATTTATTCCAGGCATTGTCCGGGGAGATGCTGTTTTAGTTCCGCATCTCCCTACAATGCCTTGATCCGATCCACGGCTTCCACTGTGTTCTCATAGCTTCCAAAAGCTGTCAGGCGGAAATAGGTTTCCCCGCTGGGGCCGAAGCCGGAACCGGGGGTTCCCACCACATTGGCATTCTCCAGCAGGTAGTCAAAAAATTCCCAACTGCTCATGCCCTTCGGGGCCTTCAGCCATATGTAAGGCGCGTCCACGCCGCCGGACACTGTATAGCCCGCATCCTTCAGCCCCTGATAGATGTAGGCCGCATTCCTCATATAATAAGCGATCTGCTGCTCCAGCTGAACCTTGCCCTCCTGGGAGTATACCGCCTCGCCGGCCCGCTGCACAATATAGGGCGCACCGTTGTACTTGGTGCCGTGGCGCCTTGCCCAAAGACTGTGCAGGCTCACCTCCCCGGCCTTCAACTCCCTGGGAATCACGGTAAAGCCCAGACGCACACCGGTAAAGCCCGCCTTCTTGGAGAAGGACCGCAGTTCAATGGCACAGGTTCTTGCCCCCTGACACTCATAGATGCTATGAGGCACTTCCTCCCGGGAGATATATGCCTCGTAGGCCGCGTCATAGATAATCACCGCCCCCACCTTATTGGCATAATCCACCCACTCCTGCAGCTGGCCTTTAGTGATAGCCGATCCCGTGGGATTGTTGGGAAAACATAGGTAAATGATATCCGGTGTCTCCCTGGGCAGCTCGGGGGTGAAATCGTTCTCCGCGGTGCAGGGCATATAGATCACATTGCTCCAAGTCTCCCCTTGGGGATCGTAAGTCCCCGTCCGCCCGGCCATCACATTGGTGTCCACATACACGGGGTAAACCGGGTCGCACACGGCAATCCGATTGTCCAGGCTGAAAATCTCCTGGATATTGCCGGAGTCGCACTTTGCCCCATCCGAAATGAAAATCTCGTCCGGGCTGATATCACAGCCCCTGGCTTTATAGTCATTGTCCGCAATGGCATTTCTCAAAAAATCATAGCCCAAATCGGGAGCATATCCCCGGAAAGTAGCCGCATCCCCCATCTCGTCCACTGCGCCGTGCAAAGCGCTGATGACCGCCGGAACCAGCGGCTGCGTCACATCGCCGATGCCCAGACGGATGATTCTTTTATCCGGATGCGCCGCCGCATAGGCGTTTACTTTCTTGCCAATCGTGGAAAAAAGATAACTTCCCGGAAGTTTCAAATAGTTGTCATTTATCTTAAACATAACTGCCCCTTTCACATATGTTATTCGCTAGACAATTGCGAAATGTTCCCCGCAAGTGACGGGAATGGTCAATATATACAAAAACGGGCTCCGATGCAGTGGCCAGTCGCCCTTATTTTGTATATATTGCCCACTCCCTGTGCCTTGAAAGAGGGTATCGCAATCGCCTAATGTTATTCGCTATTCAATCCGCAATCGGAGGTATGGCATCCAACCTGATTTCCCCCTCATATACGGTGGCCGCAGGTCCCGTCATATACACCAGATTCTCCTCTCGGTCCCATGTGACTTCGATCTCTCCGCCCAGCACACCCACAGTCACCTGATCCTCCGTCAGTCCGTTCAGCACACAGGCCACCGCTGTGGCACAGCATCCCGTTCCGCAGGCCAGAGTCTCCCCTGTGCCCCGCTCCCAGACACGCATCTTCACATGCCGCCTGTCCACGATCTCCACGAACTCCGTGTTGGTGCGGTTGGGAAAAAGATCATGGTGTTCAAACAGCGGTCCAATCCGCTCCAGATCCATATCTCCCACGTTCTCCACAAATACCACGGCGTGGGGGTTTCCCATGGATACACAGGTCATGCGGTACTCCCGCTCCCCTGCCCGGATGGGAACATCCACCGCCCGTTCCCCGGGGAGCGCCACAGGTATCCGCTCCGGCTCCAAAATGGGCTTTCCCATGTTGACCTTCACCCCGGACACTTTATTCTCCTCATCCACTGTCAGTTCCAGATATTTGACCTGTCCGGCGCTGACGATGGACAGCTGCCGCTTATCCGTCAGCCCCTTGTCGTACACATATTTCGCCACACAGCGGATGCCGTTGCCGCACATCTCGGCCCTGGTGCCGTCCGCATTGTACATCTCCATCTCAAAGTCCGCCGCACCGCTGGGGTTTATAAAGATTGCCCCGTCGCCGCCCACGCCGAAGTGACGGTCGCTCAGGAAACGTACCACCCGGGGCTTATCCTCCTGTGAAATCTGCTGCGCCGCCCCGTCTATATAGACATAATCATTGCCGCAGCCATGCATTTTAGTAAACCTCATATTCTCATCCCACCGCCTTTCCTCTCTCCCATAATAATCTCTTTTTTTGGAAAATGCAAACCACTTTTCCGTCATAAACACTTTTTCCCGCGCATACTTTATATTAACAACAAGCAAAGCTTCCCAATACGCATCAAGGGATATTGCGGGCGCCGCCGGCAATATCCGGGAAAGAGGTAAACATGAGCGCAAAAACAAAAATCGTGGTCCTCCATATGAAAGAACTGATTTATACCGGAATCTTCGCCGTGCTGGGCATCCTGTTCGTGGTGCTGTTGGTCATGATGTTCCTTCCGGATAAAGAAGATTCCCCCGGATCCGATGCTCCCACGGGAACGGAAAGCCCCGATGGCAGTACAGATGTCACAGACGGCACCTCGCCCGTCTCAGACGCTGCCTCCCTCTACATACCCGGCGTGTACAACACGGAACTGGTTCTGGGCGATCAGACTTTGAATGTGGAAGTCATGGTGGACAGAAATACCATCACCTCCATCCAGCTGGTGAACTTAAGCGAAGCCGTGACCACTATGTATCCTCTGCTCCAGCCCGCCTTTGATTCTCTGGTGTCACAGATCTGTGAGCAGCAGTCGCTGGATAATATCAGCTATGACGCAGACAGCAAATATACCTCGCTGGTACTGCTGGAAGCCATCCGCAACTCTCTGGAAAAAGCGCAGCCTTAGTCACTAAGGCGCGCTTTTTTGCCTGTTCATCTGGCCTTCTCACAAAGGCTGTTATACTACATAACGCCAGAATTTACCGTATCGCACTAGTTAAATGTATAGGCTTAAGTTATGCAGTCAGGTTACTCGGCAATTTTAACTGTTAAGCAGTATAAGCTCCTCCACGGAAAAAACATAGTGCCGGTTGCAGAACTGACAGTTCACCTCTATCTCCCTGCCCTCGTCAATCATTGCCTGCAATTCTTCCCGGCCGATACTGATCAGCGCCTTCTCCACCCGGGATTTGTCACAGTTGCAGAAAAACTTGGTCTCCAGAGTATCCGTAAGTTCCACGTCCAGCCCCTCAAGAAGAAGCCTCAGAATCTGCTCCGGCGTGTTGCCCTCCTCCAGCAGCGTAGTCACGGAAGACACCTTTGCCAGATTCTCCTCCAGCCGGGCAACCACTGCCTCCTCCGTATCCGGCATCAGCTGAAGAATGAAACCGCCCGCCTGCTTTACCGTGTTGTCCCGCTCCATCAGCACTCCCAGTCCCACGCTGGAGGGCACCTGCTCCGACGCGGCAAAATAGTAGGTCAGATCCTCCGCTATCTCCCCGGTCTGCAAAGGTGTCTGCCCCACGTAGGGCTCCTTCATCCCCATATCCCGTATCACGCTCAGTATCCCCGAGCCCATGGCCCCTGATACATCCAGCTTTCCCTGGGAATTGGCCGGCAGGATCACATCCGCCGCCAGGGGGTAGCCCTTGACCCGTCCCAGACTGTCCGCCGTCACCGTCAGACCCCTGCCGGGGCCGTCCCCCCGGATCTGCAAGGTCAGCAGGTCTTTTTCCCCCTTTAACATTACCCCCATCATAGCCCCTGCCGTCAGCAGGCGCCCCAGAGCCGCCGTCATCACCGGGCTGGTGTTGTGGGCCTTTCTGGCCTCCTCCACCAGATTCCGGGTTGTGGCCGCAAACGCCCGGATCTGCGCTCCCGCAGCCGTGGCACGTACTATATAATCCTTCATATAACCTCCGCACATGTCCTATGTTATGTCCTTGCTACACCCTACCGGTTCAGGGTACAAAGTTGCAGCCTACCTACCCTATCATGCCAATATATAGTAAGTGACTCCTCTTACCTAGCGCTTTCCGGTGTCTTCCTGCACTCCCTGGCCAGAACATAGACTCTCTCGCTCCTGTCAGTGACCTCTCCCAGCGTGTCCGCGTCCAACAGCCGGAGCAGCCGCATCCCAGCCTGCTCCACCAACCTGCGCATAGTCTCCGGCGTATAGCCTCTCTGGAAATGATTCTCCGTAAACCGTCGAAAACGGTCTCCCTCCTCCTGCACAAAAACCGTCAGATCATACTCGTTGATCTCCTCTTCCTCATGGTAGTAGTTCTCCCATATAAAGCTGCAGTCCTCCCGGTTCTCCGCAATGACCGCATCCCCGATGACCTGGCTGTACTTATACACCGTATTGAAATCAAAGAGAAAAAGTCCGCCTGGGTACAGGTAATTATCCACCAGCCGGAACACCTGCAGCAGTTCTTTCTCCTCCAGCAGATAGTTCAGAGAATCACAGACAGAGAGCACCGTCCCCACTGTACTGTACAATTCCAGTTCCCTCATATCCTGCAGCAGATACAGGATTCCGCTGCCGCTCTCCTCACGCTTCTCCATGGCGATCTCCAGCATCTGGGGGGAATTGTCCACACCGATCATATCATAGCCCTTTTGGCAGAGCAATTCCGTCAACGTGCCGGTGCCGCAGCCCAGGTCCAGCACCAGATTGCGCTCTGATGCCAGCAGGGTTTCCGGGTCTGACATCCCTGCGTCTGTTTCACCGCCAAAGCGCCCTCCGCAGGCTTCACAGACGCCTTGGGAACTCCCCAACGCGCCGTCCGGGCAAAATCCCTCCCCGCCCCGCACCGGCCTGCTGATCCCATACTCCTGAATCAGCGCGGCAATATTTTCACACCAATCCCCATAAGGGGCGTTGTCCATGAGTTCGTCATACACTCTGGCAAAGTCCGAATATACATCCGCCATGTCGTCCCTCTCTCTGCATCCGGGATTTGCCCCCGGTCAATCCCCTGCTGTGCCTGCGAATCCGTGCCAATCGGTTCCCGGGACTCCCGCTGCCGAACCTTCTATGCAGCCAGCCCGATGGCTCCAAACAGTCCCGCGCTGACCAGCCCCATGATCACACCCGCCAGCACTACGCCCAGCAGCACGGCGATGACGCTGGACTTAAAGTCCATATCCAGCAGACTGGCCGCCAGGGTGCCGGTCCACGCACCGGTGCCGGGCACAGGAATACCCACAAACAAAAGCAGCGCCACAAACAGCCCTCTGCCGGCTTTTTGCTGTAACTTCTCGCCCCCTTTGTGCCCCTTCTCCAGACAGAAGGTAAAGAATTTGCCAATCACCGGCTTATCCGCCCCCCATTCCAGCACCTTCCGCGCAAACAAAAAGATAATCGGCACCGGAAGCATGTTGCCCAGGATACAGATGATATAGCTGGGCAGCAGCGGCAGGTCAAATCCCACGGCATAAGGGATAGCGCCCCGCAGTTCAATCAGGGGAACCATGGAAATCAAAAAAATTATCAGGTAGTGTTTTAACATCTCTTTCCTCCATTATAAGTTCCGCATATTCCCTACAAGCGCACAAGACGGGTGATCCATATCAGACCGCTCTGGCGTCCTGATATGGATCAATGCGCTCTCCGGGAATATGCTGCCAAGAAGGTCTTGGGACCTTCAGTTTTGCATATTCTAGTTAATATATTCTCTCAGAAAAGCAAGCAGCGAATCCATCTCCGCGTCCGTCCCCACCGTGATCCGCAGGGAATTGCTGATTCGGGGCTTGTCCCAGTACCGCACATAGATGTCCCGCTCCTTCAGGGCCTGGAAAATCTGCCGCGCCGGAATCCGGCTGTGGGAGGCGAAGATGAAATTGGCCATGGAATCCGGAAAAGTGAATCCCAACTCCTTCAACTCCCCTTTGACCCTCTCTCTGGTGGACACAATTCTGCCCGTAATCTCCTCAAAATAGGCTCTATCCTTCAGCGCCTCTATACCCAGCGCCAGCGTGGGGCGGTTCATGGTATAGGAGTTGAAAGAGAACTTGACATCGCTGAGATATCTGATCAGCTTCTCATTGCCCATGGCAAAGCCGATGCGCATACCCGCCATAGCCCGGGACTTGCTGAAAGTCTGCACCACCAGCAGGTTGTCATATTTTTTGATGAGGGGAAGCGCGCTCTCCCCGCCAAAATCAATATAAGCTTCATCCACAATCACCACCACATCCCGGTTGGCCTGCAGAATCTCCTCCACCAGCGCCAGCGGTTCATACACCCCGGTAGGGGCATTGGGGTTGGGGAATATCACGCCTCCGTTAGGACGCCTGTAATCCTCCGGACGGATGTGAAAATCTCCGTCCAAAGCGCAGGTTTCATAGGGAATCCGGTACAAATCCGCCCACACATCATAAAAAGAATAGGTAATATCGGGAAACAGAATGGGCTTATCCCCGTTGAAGAACGTCAAATATGCCATGGACAGCACATCATCCGAACCCACCCCCACAAACACCTGCTCCTTTTTCACACCGTAATAATCCGCCAGTCCCTGTATCAGCACCTCCGCGCCGGGGTCGGGATACAGGCGCATATCCGCACTCTGCATAGCCGCAAGGGCCGCCTGCACTCCGGGGGCCGGAGGATAGGGGCACTCGTTGGTATTAAGCTTAATCATGTTCGGTTTATCGGGCTGCTCCCCCGGTACATAGGGAACCACCCTGCGAACATTTTCCTCCCATTTCATCAATCGTTATCTCCTTGTCCGCGGTTTTGCCCGCACAGTATCATGAACCTTTACATCATACCACCATCGCCGCCATTCGTCCACTATTATTCCAGTTCCCTCAGATATAATTCCACATAGGGCTTGTTTTCAGGACACTCACTGTCTGTGCAGATCTGCAGCAGCTGCTGCCTGTACCGCTCTGCCTCCAGGGCATATACCGGGTCGGCATCGGATGCCTGTGTAAAAAGGCTGTACCGATTGTAAGCCCTGTACATGGCGCACCGCTCCCAGGCATATTCAAATTCCGCCTCATAACTCTTGTCATAATACATATCGGTCATGGCGCCTTCCATGTTTCCCCGGCCCAGTTTCCGCTGTATCTGCAGAAGCCTCTCCTCCCTGGCATAGCCATATTTCCCGTCATACAAGTCTATGGCGCTGAACACCACCATGTAAATACACAATGCCAGCCAGCCCATCGTCACATAGACCAAAACGATTTTGACGGCCAGCTTCTTCATAAAGCTCATACTGTGGATTTTCAGGCAAACGCCTATGATAATCCCCAAACATATCAACAGACCATATCCCATGTTTTGCTCCTCAATTGTAATCGTTCCAGAATACCGCATCTTCCCTGTCCGCCAATTTCGCTTCAATCAGGGATACCAATTGTGCCTGAGCGTCCGGATCGGGACGCACAGAGTACACGCTATGCCCGTCTGCTTTGTTAAACAGCGCCAGTCCTTCCTCACTCAGCCCCAGAACTCCCTCCAACAGGGCATTTACCTCCAATTGGGCCTGTTGCTGCAGCTGCCCATCTACTTTGTCCGAATAGCAGACCCGGAATCCATATTCCAGCATCATCTCGATTCTATAGCTTTCTATCTTACTGCCACTGTTCCATCGATCCAAAAACTCGTTTACATATCTGGTCCAGTCCTGATAACTGCTGTTATTATAACTGTCACTGATCTTTACATATTCCGCCGCGTAGCTATCGGGAGCAGGTTCATCATTCCTGTATACAGGATCGTCTATCATCAGGTACAATGCTATGCTGATCGCGATAAATACTACACCCAGTATTCCCATGGCGAGGATGATCCTGTTTAACATACGCTGTATCAGTTCCGGGGTTTTCTGCCGCAGCAATACGGGAGCCAGCAGTTTGTTGCGGTTCACCTTCTGATATACTTCTTTGTAAAAGGAAATCCCTGCCTCATTCCTGCCGCCGCAATAGGGACATCTGACAGCCTGGGAATCCACCTCTCCCCCACAATTAACACATTTCATCTTTTTCCCCTATCCCAAATTTATTTCGGATAATACTGTTTCATATAAGCCTCTGTTATAAGGTCCACCGCCTGCCGAAACCGGGAGTCCTCCTGCATGTCATCCTGTTCTCTGCCCATCCACTCCAGCAGCAGTTCAGATACGCCCATCTCCCGCAGCCGTGAGCATATTTCTTCCCTATAACCTTCAAAGAGAGCCTCATTGCCCTGTATCACCCTGTCACGGCCATACTGCCGGCAGAGCCGCAAAGTATTGCCGGCATACCAAATCAATCTGTCAGCCGATTGCCCTGTCTCCTCCCGCATACCGGCTTCGTCATATCTCTCCCTGTAAACTTCCTCTTTATACTGCTCCAGAGTCTCCGCATAATAGCAAAAAGAACTGTAAGCGGAATACACATCCCATATCTCAGCAAACTTTGGATAGTTATCGGCATTTTTATCCCTGCCGAGAATATGACAAATCTCTTCTATATCTTCTCTGGCAAACAACTCCTCCAACTCCTGCTGCCCACGCAGATGCGCCTGATAATTCAGCCTGGCCCTGACCGGCGCCCATATGGCCAGAACGATTCCGGTTAAAAGGGCCATTCCCGCCAATACCCCGCAGACCGTCAGCAACAGCTTTGTCCACTTTTTCATTGCCTTTTGTGATACGGCTGACTGCAACTGCCGCGCGTCCGCATCAAACTTTGCCAACGCCTGCTCCCTGCGGATTTCCGCCAGCACAGGATTCTCTGACTGACAAAAGGGGCACTTTATATCCTTCATTCTATATTCCCCACCACAATTCTCACAAATCATCCCACTCTCCTAACAGAAGCTTCGCTATGACCCTAATACTCTTCCAACTGTCTCTCATATTCCGCAGCCTGCTCCTCCTGGCCCAGCTGCCGGTGACAGCGCGCCAGTCCCTCCAGCGCCTGTGCCCTGCCGCTCTCCAGAATCAGTACGGGTTCTGTCTCATAGGCCGCATTGTAATACCACATAGCTGCCTCCGCCGGATCCCGTTGGTTCTGTTCGTAGAAAAGCCCCAGTTCCAGACATATCTCCGAACATCCTCCCGCCGCCATGGCCTTCATGGCATACCGGAAAAAGCCCAGTACCTCTCCCTGTACGCGGTAAGCCCTGGCCAGCACACAGAAAGCCTCCAGCAGTTCCTCCCCGCTGCGTTCCATATCCTCCACAGAAGCTTCAAAACAGGCACAGGCTCTCTGAAAATGTTCCGGCTCTCCCGCAATCAGCAGTTCCCGGGCGTACATATTGTGCAAATGTCTTGACAGCCTGCGCCCCTGTCTCACCTGGCGCTCAAAATTGGCCAGATCACGACCGCCGTGGCTTTCCTGGGGCATATGGGTAATCACGATATCGCTGTCATAGATAACCGGCTGCAGGCGTATGTTCTCATGAATGGGCTCTATCCATGTAAACTGCCGCAGCCTTTTGAAAAGCTTGGGACGGTATTCCTCATCATAATTATAGACCGTGTTGTATTGCAGTTGGTTGCCATACTTCATCTGCACGATCTCCACCTCGGGCAGCAGCGTCTCCTTCAGCAGACGGAAACGCTCCCGGTTCTCCCCCTCCAGCACCTCGTCCGCGTCCGCGCTGTAGATATAGTCACAGGATGCCAGAGAAAACGCATAGTTGCGGGCGGCGCTAAAGTCATGGCTCCACTGGAAATCATAGATCCTGTCTGTATACCCCGCCCCAATCTCTTTGGTGCGGTCCGTGGAACCGGTGTCCACGATAATGATTTCATCTACCAGGTCAGCCACACTGTCCAGACACCGGGCCAACACCGCCTCCTCATTTTTCACGATCATACATAAACTTATGGATATCATATTCCTGCCATCCCTATATTTGAGTCTATACGCCCCTGCACTGCCAGAGAGCCGCTGCCTAAACTTCAAAGTATCCTTATCATACCAAAAAAAGGATGAATATACAACAATAAACAACATTCAAAAAGAGAGTATATTATGTAAAATAACTAACTCTCTTTTACGCTTCTCTCAATATGATAGATTTGGGCAGATGCAAATTGTTACTGAAAAAAATATGCCAGAAAGAATAAATAGCAGGATCAAAGTCATTTATGACAGTAAAGAAGTTTTACACGTACCATTTGTTCCCGAAATAATGTTTATATTTGGTGTCATTGATAATTCCATCTTTTCTAACTTTCGATATTTGTTAATATATAACTTTTTGACCAAAGTTATTTCCTCCTGTGCATATAATCATCCATATTATCCCAAGTATAACATGAAGTCTGTGGAATAACAATCTATGTTTTATTCAGATACTTATCCTTATGCGGCGTCCCGTGCCGGCTAACCTCTGAAATGTAGGGTTAAGTTCCTTATGGACTGGCAATTTCCAGGTCGTCCCGCTTTACAAGAAAATACATTGACTTGCTGGTTATTATGTCCTAAACTGGATCAATCCGGCAGCAATTTCGGAATACAAAAATCTATATAGAAAGTGAAAATGACACATGTCTAAAAATACACAGATTATGACGGAGGGCAGGCCCTGGAAGCTGATCCTGGGACTGGCGCTTCCCTTGATGTTTGGCAATATATTCCAGCAGCTCTACACCGTGATGGACACTCTGATAGTAGGGCGGGTGCTGGGAGTCCACGCGCTGGCCGCCCTGGGCGCTTCCGACTGGCTCAACTGGATGATTCTGGGGCTGGTCACCGGCATTACCCAGGGCTTCTGCATCCTGGCCGCCCAAAAATTCGGCGCAGGCAAGACGGAGGAGTTGAAGGAGACCGTGGGAGCCTCCGTCACACTCTCAGCCGTCACCGCCATCGTCATCGAAATCTTGAGCCAGATATTGGTGCTGCCCCTTTTAAAGCTGCTGGACACCCCTTCGGACATCCTGCCCATGGCGCTGCTGTACCTGAGGATCCTGTTTGCGGGCATCCCCATCGTCATGACTTACAATCTGCTGGCCTCCCTGCTGCGGGCGCTGGGAGACGGCCGCACTCCGCTCTATGCCATGGTAGTGGCCTCGGTGCTGAACATCCTGCTGGATATCCTTTTTGTGGCGGGTTTTCACACCGGCGTGGGCGGCGCAGCCGCGGCCACGCTGATCGCCCAGGCCGTGGCTGCCCTGTACTGCCTACGGGTGATCCTGCGGATGGAAATCCTGCGCATCCGGCCATCCCATCTGCGGCCTGACCGACGGCTGGCCTGGCAGCTTTTTTCCCTGGGCACCCCCATGGCGGCGCAGAACACCATCATCGCCGTGGGCGGACTGGTGATACAGTCCATCGTCAACGGCTTCGGAGTCATTTTCATCGCCGGTTATACCGCCTCCAACAAACTCTATGGGATACTGGAAATCGCCGCCACCTCCTACGGCTATGCCATGGTCACCTATGTGGGACAGAACCTGGGCGCCGGGCTCTGGCAGCGCATCCGCCAGGGAGTACGGCATGCTCTGGGCATTGCTCTGGCCACCTCCGTGGTCATCGCCATCGCCATGTTGCTGACAGGCCGTATGCTGGTGGGCTCTTTTATCACCGGCAGCCCCCAGGAAGTACTGGAGGCAACGGAGATTGCCTACCACTATCTGGCGATTATGAGTATCTTCCTGCCCATCCTATATCTGCTGCATCTCTACCGTTCCTCCCTGCAGGGCATGGGGGATACCGTGCTGCCCATGGCCTCCGGCATTGCGGAATTTGTCATGCGGACCGGGGCTGCCCTGACTCTGCCCCATATACTGGGACAAGAGGGTATCTTCTACGCGGAGGTTTTGGCCTGGGTGGGAGCCGATCTGATCCTAATCACCGCCTATTATGTGCGTATACATAAACTTTCCTTACAGAAACCATAACAGGCTGCAGGAAATATAGGGGAGAAAGGGAACCGGAACCTTCAGGTTCCCTTTTTGATTGATATTGCGCTTGAACGCCTGCACTACGCCCAGCTGGATAAAGGCCAGCGCCATATGCAGCAGCAATGTCTGCAAATCCCCGCCTTTTCCCACAAGATACAGGCTGCATATCTGAAATGCCATGACATCCCCTTCGCCGTAGAACCGCATAAACAGCAGGTACTGGAGCAAGGCAAACAGCACCAGTCCACATCCCCCTCCCGGCAAAGGTTCCTGCAGCAGACACAGAATGGCTCCCGCCACAGCTGTGGGCACTTGCAGGATGTCATAAACCTTGCAGGTCTGGAAATCAGTGATGGAGCATACCGTCAGATAGACTGCCAGTACCAGATAGCCCAGCCAAAACATTGGCCGCTGTAAGCTGCATAGGGATGCAGTGTATCCTGCCCCCAAAAAGCAGCCCGCCAGCAGTATCCCTCCCGCCGCCCGGTTCGCCTTCAGTCCATGCCCCCGATCCAGCACGGTAATCAGCTGCAGAACTGCCAATGTCAGCGTCAGCTGCAATCCAAACAGCTTCAGAAAAAACATCAGGTATCCCCCTCTGTTCCCTGCAGTTTAAGCCTGGTGCGAAGTTCATCCAGCACATTGCCCTTCACCGTCATGGTGGCCAGCCGGGGATGCTGTTCTATGCTGGAATCCTGTTTGTAGGCTCTGACCGTAATATCCATCACGGCCTCCGGCACTTTCAGCGGAACCATAAAAGTCAGTTTTTCTTCCCTTATGTACTCGGGCGTATCATACACATAAATCCGATTCAAAGAGGAATCCAGTTCCGTCATCTCCTCCGGGAAAATCACTTCGACGCGGTCCACATATCCCGTGGTTAGAATGGTCAGAAAACCGCTTTCCCCAGCCTTGAACACCGGATCATGGGGCTCCAGTATCCTTTCCAGTTCCACATGCAGAGATATCCCCTGCATCTGGCTGCTGGCCACGGCTTCGTTTCCCACATGGTCCACTGCGTGGGCAATGACTGTGAACGCGCCGCTGAACAGGGCATCCCCTTCGCACAGAGTCATATGTACCCTGCCTGTCCCCTGGTCCTCGAACTTCTGGCTGCTGCCATTGTCCTGGTTGTATACTTCCACGAAAAATTCCGCCAGCCCGCTGCCTTCATCCCCAGCTGTCAGTTCCACTTCCACAGGGCCCTCTTCCCATGCTTCCATAACATCCACTGCCTCCAGCAGTTCCATACCGCCAATCTCGGGCGGCCTGGCGTCCACCACCAGCCAGACGCTGCCCAGCAAATCCTGGTCATAGTCAGAAAAAATCATTTCGGTACTCTCCTGAGCCGCGGCTATGGGAGTCAAACGAATCCTGTGTCCGTCCAGGCTCTCCGGCACAGACAGTTTCTGACTTATCTCCAGGTCTCTGCATCTGTTGCTGCGCCTGGTTACAGTATACCCCCCATCCCGGATACAGGGCCTGCCCTCAGAGACCTTTTGCAGCTGCTGGGCCGGATAAGTATGGCTCCCCGGAGAAAGATTACTCTCAAGAGGAGTGACCGTTCCCAGCCTCCCCGCCTCCCCGCCATCGGTCAGATCCTGGGCCTCCACATATAAGTGAGTCACCTGATAATCCTTTCTGGCCGGGCCGCACAGGGCGCCAAGAAAAGAAAGTCCAAAAGACGCATCCTCCCCCGCCCTGACATAATAGGTATTTTCCTCCAGGGCAGGCCACAGACTGTCCGCCTGCTCCAGCCGAATCTGCTCCGTCCTCACAGGCCATGCAATCACAGTCTGGTCAGACAGAGGAATATGCACCGTTTCCCCCAAGTTTCCGGCTTTATCCTGGGCTGCTATGTGCAGATATTGCAGTCCCTCTCCCATTGTAACATTCAGGGAAGGACGCTCCCCCGCATCCCCATGCCATGTGTGCGTGGCCTTTACTGTGGTCCCTGCTCTGTTGTCCACCACATAGCGATACCCTTGCACCTGGGTGATCAATGTGTTGGCCGTGACATTGGAATTGCATAGCATGCGGTCCGATCCCATAGGGTAGGACTCTGCCTTATGATAATAGACTGTGCCAGTATCTGATGGTCTCGCAAAGGATGCCCGCACCTGGTTCTCCCCCGTCGCCGCAAGGCGCAGCGTATTCAGATCAATCTGCTCCGGCTTTCCCATATCCCGGGCCACTACACCGTTTAGCAGATTATTCTCCAGATATCCCAGGGCAACGGAAGTGATCTGAAGGGTACCATTCCCATTCTGATACCCTGCCTGATCCGCGTAGCTGCTGCAAACCTCTGTGTTGATATAATTGGATCCGCCGTAGGCGGGCTGGGAGGAGAGCACCTGTCCTTCGTCCATACCACAGATATATTCCTCTTCCCTACCGCAGCCCGGCGCGTATCCTGTGCGGGCCGTACATACAGTTGGCTCGTATTCATCGTATACTCTGCCGCAGCCATTACAGGTATACCGATAGATACGATGGGTATGGCCCGGACAGTCGTATCCTCCGCAGCGCACACAATAACATAGATTGCCGTTTTCGTCCCTGTTGCCATAATAAAAAATACTGCGCTTTTCTTCCCTTCGGAAGGAAGTGCTGCCGCAAGTTATCTTCAGAGTGTAACAGCCTCCTCCGCGCACCGCATCCCCCTGGTGTATATGGCGGCAGAGTCCGTCATGTTGATGCACCACCCAGGTGCCTCCGCTTCCTCCTCTGTAGCCGCCTCCTCCTCCGGCCTTGCCGCTCTCCCCGTCGCTGCCATCCACAATTTTCTGGGCGGAACCGCCGGGCATCCCGTCCTGCGCCTCCGAGGCTCCTCCTCCGCCCCCGGCAATCAGCAGTACGCCCTGTCTGTCCGAGGACAGCAGACTGTAGCCGCCGCCTGTGCCATAGGCCGTGGCGCCGCCTCCCCCATGGTATCCGTTTTGACCTCCCAGATCATAGTGTAGCAGTTCCCCTTGGGACAAGTAAATAAGGCCCTGCGCCAGACCGCCCTTCCCCCCCTGGAAGCTTCCGAAATTGCCTCCCTGGGCGCCGGTCAGAGTAAATCGGTAGAAACCGGTATAAGGCACCCGGTAACTGCCCTGCCCTCCGGAATACGCAATGCTGCGGGATACACTAACGCCAGCGCCGATATCCTCTGCGGAACTGATCTGCTGCCAGGCTTCTCCCTCCCGCTGCTGATACAGCTTATAAATCTTGCCCCTATTGTCCTGCTGGCTCCAGCTTAAGTTTACGGCTCCTTTTCCCTGGTTTGCGCTGTAATTGTCCTGGGCCTGCAGCCGCAGTTCTACCCATCCCGCGTACAGAGTCAAATCCTCCTTTGGCGTAAAACTGTCCCCGGCAGCGCCTGCGGGACGGGTACACTCCGGATCATAATACCACCCCCCAAAAGACTCTCCCGTTTTTTCGGCCTGGGGCAGAACAATGCTCTGCATGGCATAGAGGGCTGTGACCTTGTCCTCTGTCCCGTGGTCCCCCAGATAATGGTAAGTACACCCCTCCAGCTTCCCATGGAAGGGCAGCGTCATACTCCACTCCCGGAACTGCTGGCTGCTGACAATGCTGTTTACCGGCCCGCCTCCTCTGGTATCAAAGGATACCCGATATCCCTGGGGAGGAATCAGCTGCCTATCATCCAGAAAGCAGGTGCTGCCATAGTCCCCCGGTATAGTGGTAACTCCTCTGTTATTCTGATAACTGCCCCCGGCGGGATCAATACAAAGTACCGATTCTGTCCTGTTCCACTGGGCATACAGCACCACCTGCCCCCCTTCCTGATCCGACAGATCACAGATTCTCTCCCCGTCAGCAAATTCCTGCCCCGTACCATCCGGCTGGGTATTCCAACCCGCAAAACGATAGCCCGTTCTCCAAAAGCCGCACAGGGACAGAGTGGTCTGAGGTGTCACCTCTCTGCCCTCATAAACTGTTGCGTCATGGTACATATGTATGCTGGGTACCATATAGCCGCTGCCCCCGTTGCCGTCATATACTACCTCATAGCGGTTGGCGGAAACAGCCCTGCAGGTATGGGGCATAATTTCCCTGGCCTGTTCCAGATTGCTGCACCAGGGACAGAGGTAGTAGTATCCCGTCCCTGTATGCAGGCTCCGGATCCCGGCAGCAGTATCCGCACTCATGTAGACCAGAAAATCCGCAGCCCTCTCCCCGCAATCCTCACAGTAAGGCACCCATCCGGAATAATAGTTTTTATTACATTTATTCTTATTAAATACTACCCCATGGAAGTTTCCGGACTGTCCATAGGCGTTGTGAATACACTTCCCGTAGGGATGTTCCACTTTCCAACAGGCAATCGGAATTTCTCCAGTGCGCTTCCAATAATACCAATGTTCCCCCACTCCCGGCACGGTCGCTGAACCGGCCTCTCGTATGTGAACAGTGGTTCCCTGCTCATACCATATGACGGAGGTCTCCCCGCTGTTGGTCGTAAAAGCCTGTCCGTCGGGACTGTACGTGATCTGCGCCCCGCTGCCTGCCCATGCGGCCAGCCGCAATTCCCCCAGCAGCAAAACCATCAGCAGAATGGCAATTCCCCTTCTGATCCCATTTACTCCCATAGCTTCACCACCCGCAGGGAGCCCTTGTACAATTCACTGTAAAAAAGCTCCGCATTCCCTTCCTCCAGCAGCACATTGATTCTGGCCGCAGCCGACGTCGTGTCCTGGGGCGGGATCAGATTTCCGGAGGAATCAAATGCCTGATACACCATCACATCATCCCAGGTCAGGTACGCCTGCCCCAGTTCTTCGTCCACCGTGTAGATGTGGATTCTGTCCCCGCTGCGCAGTGTACCGCTGACCAACTGATACAAATCTTCCGCTTTACATCCCGCAATCACCGGCTTGGTCAGCGCTGCCCTTTGGACGGCAGCCTGTATAAACATGGAATCGGTCGCCATGCTTCCCGCGGGGATCGCAATGGCCGCCTGGCTACCCACTAAGGACTGAGGGTCCTTCACCGCCTCCTGGGGAATATGTTGTACATCCACCTGGGTCTGCCGAAACAGACGATCGATGTTGTCTGTAGTCAGTTCCGTGTCCTTCTCCACTGTCTCCGTCAAAATCCAACAGTCTGCTTTCTCATATGCACTGAGGGCATTTTTTTCCACGTTGAGCAGCACCACATAGGTAATCACCGCTGCTGCAAAAGCTGCCAGGATAATTCCGGGCAATCCCTTTTTCGCTCCGCTCCCGGCTTTATGTTCCCCGTACTGTTTTTGCTTTGGTTCCTTGTCTCTCACTTTATTCCTCACTTTCACACCTCACTATATCTATGCTTTTTTCCTTCTCCGCATCGATGCTGCGCCCTAAAAGACCTTTGACCTGGAATCTTACCCGGCTGTATACAGTGGTATGCTCCACCAGTACACCGTCCGGCGTTCGGACATTCCCCGTCCGGGCATTTTCCTGGCCCAGACAGTTTCCTTCTCCGTCATATACCGTGATGCATACCTCCTGATCCAGCACATTATAGACAATGTATTCCTGCAGCTGCACCCTTCCGGCCAGCAGTTCCTCTCTGGCGCTATATCCTTCCTCGTCCAGCGCCAGATTATAATGCAGCGCATCCCTGTAGATCCGAAAGGCATTCTGTGTATCCCCAATCCGTACATTGTGGTTCCTTCCGTATTCTTCCACATCAATCAATGCCGATGCCAGATTGGACGCCGCCAGGGCGTCTTCCACATAAGCCCCCGCCACCATATAGGCATAGATCTTGAACTGAAACAGCGCAGCAATCAACACCATCAAAAAGAAAAACATTGCCGCCACCACATCCGCCTGCCCTATACGGACAGAAAGTCTCCTGCGGGCGGAGCGTCCTCCGCCGTCAACGCCCATTCGGCTAATGTTTGGCCGTGGACATGCGCATCTCTTCCACCGGCACCTCCCGGACCGTGAATATCGACTGAAACAGATCATGATTCTCTCCCCACATCTTTCCCTGTATTTTTCCCCGGATATGTAAAATGACTGAGTCCCCGTATTCCACAGGATTCATGGTGCTCCCGGTCAGATCAATCCCCTGCAGGCCGATGCTCTGTAATTCTGCCAGCATTCGGTTCTTATCTCCCTCCGTCAGACATCCCACGGTTTCCATTTTCAGGATATAGCATCTGGCCACCTGGCTGACCTGCCCCTTTCGCAGAAGCAGGTCGCTGCAGTAAAAATACGCCGTCACCACTATGGACATGGCCAGGATGCAGATACAGACCGACAGGAAATCCAGTGCGGATCCTTCCCGCTTTCTTGCCATACGCCGCCTCCTATCCCAGTATCCCGGTGGCCTTTGCGGTCAGCGCATCCACAATCGTGCCAATAAAAATTTCCAGCTTGTCCTTCATCACCACGCAGAGCAGCAGAGCGATGATGCAAAGCCCCACCGTTACCAGCAGACCGTCAATTCCGCTGCTCTTGCCCGTCATGGCGCACCGTAATCTCTCCGTCCAGATGCGGGCGGATATCTTTTTCTTTCTTTTGCAGTTTAAAACATTCCCTAAAATATCATATCTTTCCATTTTTGTCCTCCTATTTAAGTACCGCATACTCCCTCCCAACACTCAGGCCCGGTGATGAACATCCGGCCGCTTGAGGCGTCCAGACATTCATCCGTGTGTTGTGAGGAAATTTCCTCAACTCCAAAACATGTTGTTCATAAACATATGCTCCACGCAGGCATACAGCACCACCGCAATGATGGCGGCGAAGATGCCCAGCTGGTAAAAGGTGATGCTGCGGTCCAGTCTCTCTTTCCTGCGGCTTTGCAGCGTCAGTTCCATATCCTTGATCTGGTCCGCGATATCTCCCAGCAGTTCTACCGCCTGTCCCGACTCCATGGCCTGAAGAATCGTGATGCACAGGGAGTCAATATAGCGATTGCTGAATTGTCCCTGAAACCGCTCCAGAGCCTCGTCCAGATCCGCCTTCATCACGATGTCGCCTGACAAAGTCTGCAGTCCCTCCCTGAGCCGGACCTGCTTTACGCTGCCATACACCTCCGCCAGAGCGTCCGTGACATAGACCCCCGCCCGGATCTGTATGGCCAGGGCATTATAGACCAAGTTCAGTTCCGTCAGCATGGCTTCATTGTCCCGGCGGTTCATTCGCTCCAGCAGGATTCCCGGCAGAAACGCCGCCAGTGCCGCCCCGGCAATTCCCACAGGCAGTCCCCAGGCAAGCCCGATCAGAAAGCCTGCGCCCGCCAGAACCAGGCATAGTGTAAGGTAACTGACGGGATTGATCCACTTTCCGTAGTGGTAAGCAGCACCGTTCACTCTCAAAAATTCCTCCCATTTCTCATAATCCCACAGTCTGCTCTTCCTGCTGCGGGCCTGCATACAGAAGGTATCGTAGGCTCTCAGCACCACCTCCCCCGTATGCCCTCCGGACATCAGGCAGATCCACTCTATGCCGATCAACAGCGCCGTTGTCACCTGTATCCCTTGAAGTATCCTATGTATTGTTATGTAGTCCATATTGCTTGTCGTCCTCCCTCCTCTTTATTTCCCCGGGCAATGGGCCTGGTGGCCATGCCGGCCTGTCCCTTGGACATATGCCGCCAGGGTCAAATACCCCTGTTCTCTCCTTTCTGGTTTTCCTCTTTTTAGGCGATTGTGAAACTCCCTTTCCGGTAACAGTGGATGGGCAATATATACAAAATAAGGGCGACTTGCCACTGCGTCGGAGCCCGTTTTTGTATATATTGACCAGCCGCGTCACTTGCAGAGAACCTTTCGCAATTGCCTGTTTCCTCTTTTACTGATCCAGCATCCTCACCTGCCTGTAGAACAGCAGCAGTATCACGCCGATCACCGTCAGGCAGCCGATTCCCGGCAAAGTGTGGAGCATGATTTCCGACAGCGGAATGCCCACCAGAGCCTCCAGCGCCTTCAGAATTACCAGGGTCATCGCACCCAGAATCAAGATGTTTACCCAGGCTTCCCGCACCAGAGACTTGCGCTCCTGCCGCATACGGGTATACTCCCGGAGAGACCGTCTGCTCTGGGAGACCAGCACCGTCAGGTCCGCAGAGTACCGCAGACTGACCTCCAGGTTCCTGACCAGTTCCCGGAATTTGGGATGCTGGATCTTTTCTGCCATGGCCAGCAGCGCGATATTGGTATCTCCTGAGGTCTGTGCCTCGTAATAGCAGGCGTCCAGCACCCCTCGCAGCGGCTCCCCCACATAGGGGCTGACCTGTCCCAGCACTGCCGTGATCTCGCCGGAGGTGATGCTGTAATTGCCCAAAAAATCCAGAAACTTCATGAGGTTTTCGTCCGTGGCATTGTAATTGTGGCTCATACATTGATTCACCGCCACGGAGACCAACAGCCATAAGCCCCCTGCCGCCAGCAGGGCCTGCTGCCAGGCCGCTCCCAACAGCAGTGCCAGAAAATACGCCGCCATGCCCGCCGCCAGATTGCCCAGAATCCAAAGCTCCGGGGTCAGAAACGGGAATCGCCTGCTGATGCCGCTGTATAACAGCCTCTGCTCCATGCGCTGCCAAAAGCCCTTTTTTCCCTGCAGCAGCTGCAGACTGCGCCTGTTGTCCTGTACTCTTCTGGCGGCAGCCGTCTCCAGGGAATCATAGGCTCTGTGCCACAGCTGATGCAGAATGCTCTCCCGCCGGATCCACTGAAACAGTGCTGTGAATCCCGCCGCCAGTTCCGCCAGCAGCAGTATCTTAATATAATCGCTCATAGTTCATCTCCTTGGTCTCCCGGTTCCAGCCCCGGTTCGCAAATACCTGCTTCACCCGGTATTTTTCCATGAAAACCATGGTGGTAAAGCACTCCATCATCTTCATCAGTTCCTCCCGGGAGTAACGGCTGCCGTACATGGCATAGTCCACCAGCTTGTCCACCGCCCTGTCGGCCGACGGGGCATGGAGAGTGGCCGCGCAGAGCTGCCCTGTATACGCCGCATTCAGCAGATACAGCGCCTCCTCCCCCTTCACCTCGCCGATGATGAAAAAATCCACATCCATGGTCAGTCCCGCAATGCTGATATTCTTCAGGTCATAGCTGACCTGGCTCTCCCCGCTGCCCGGCAGAGAATGCAGGAACATCATATCCGGGTGCCGCTTGGTGGTCAGTTCGTCCGCCTGCTGGGTCACCAGAATGGCCACATCATCCGGCAGGGTCTCCTTGAGAGCGTTCAGCAATGTGGTTTTGCCGGAGGAATTGCCGCCGCAGATCAGAGTGGATCCGCCGCGGAAACGGCAGATCAAAAGTTCCGCCAGTTCCCGCTCCAACATTCCCCTGCGAATCAGTTCCTCCATCTCCGGAAAATCCCGGGGCACCTTGCGGATACACAGATAAGGCTCGCTGTAGGTGTTTACCAGGGGCATGGAGACGGTGAAACGCAGAATGAAGTCCGGGTGGCTGTCCGAATCCGTGAACCGCTGGATGGCGTTCAGATTAGAGATGTTGACCTGATTTTTTGTGGCCACATAGTCCACAAACTGCCGGTACTCCTTCTCCGACAAAAAGCCTATCCCGGCATCCATGCGCCGTCCCTGTCTCTTGACGCGGATATTGTCATGGCTGACAATACGGATATCCGAGATTTCCGCATCGTCGATCAGAGGAGAGATCCTTGCATATCCAAAGATATACTGCTCAAACAAGTCCGTCAGTTCACCGGCCTGCTCCGGGGTTACCCCGTAGGTAAGCCTTGCATACTGTGTGACCTCCCCCAGAAAGATCTCCCTGCTGATCAGACCCTTTTTCATCTGGATCAGGGACGGCTGCTTCTTGGTGGAATAGTCGTCCACCAGTCTGCCCAGCAGCACGGACAAATCCGCCTCCAAAGGGCCCGCCGCGCCTGCTGCCTGTATTGTTTCTGTCATGTAGAAAAAATCTTCACCTGTCCTTTCCTTTTTAACTGTTCTTTCCCTTTTGTCCGTTCAAAAAGGAAGCGACTGTACACCCGTGTATTCGTCAATACGCCAATGTACTTCTCTGCCTGCTGCTAAAAATTCTCTGCATCATGGGTAACTTCCGAAATCGGAGATTCACCTGAAGACTGATATACCTGGGGAAGAATAGACGCTCTTCCCTGTCCTATATAGGGTATTTCAAAAGATACTCCTTTTTCCGGGATTTGTCAATAGGAAAATCAAAAATAATATAATTTTGTCTGCGGCATTATTTGCTTTACCGAAACCATAAAAAGCAATACAATATAGCTGTGCGAGGAGGATTATGAGAAATGTCAGAACAGGACTACTTCAAAAACGCGCTGTCCGACTTTACCTTTGAGGCGGCATGCGGCGGGGCAATCCGCCATCTGGCGGATCTGGGCTATACGGTTTCCCAGATAAAGGAACAGCTGGCTTTTCCCACTGCCCTGGAAAAGGTGCGGAAAACGGTATGGGAGCACATGCTTGACACAGGGGCTTTGTGCCTGGAGGAACCGGGAAAACAGGGAACATCGGAAAAGTTCGACTATATAAGAGAGTATGACCAATACGGAAAGGCCAGCTTCAGGCGGGTGGCAGTATCGGCCGGCGGCCCCGGAGAGCCTGTCATCTGGCGAGAACGGGACTTCAGCCCAGAAAGAGACGGGACCTTCACAGATTTTTTAGCGGCAAAATGCAGGGAGAACAGTCCGGATAATGCCTACGTTTCCTGTGCCTTCGGGCTAAATGCCGAAAGGGAATCCGCCTCCCCCAAAGCGTCCTTTCAGGTTCTGGATAAACGGCAGCAGGATTATATCCAAGGGCTCCCCTGGCCGGAAAAGATCGTGTATCACAGGCTGGACAGCCGCATGCGTGAAATCATAGTAAAACTATATGAGAATGCCTGCTATCGCGGAACCTGTTATTTTCTAAAGACCGGAGAAAAGCTGCATATACGCAATAAGACCTGAGAAATACGGCGGATGTCCGCTAAGATTATCCAATTTCGGGAAAATTTTTATTTGGTAGTTGTTTTTTCCCTCAGGACACGCTATACTTATTAGAGAAACGGTACATAAAGAAACAGGAGGGAAAAAACATGTTTATACTGTTGGCAGGTGGATTGTTGATCATTATTGTGGCGGTTATCGTCGCCGTGGTATCTTCTGTTGCCTCCGCCGTGGCTGCCGAATCGGACACCACGGAGTAAATGGTGGAATAAACCAAAGCCGGTGACTGCTCACCGGCTTTTTTGCCTGCTTTTCTCTGCCTTGCTAGACTTCCAGCCGTTCCAGCGCTCCGTAGGTGGCGTTGCGCAGTCTGCGCAGCGCGGAACTGCTGCTGTACCCGCATCTCTGGATAAAATACAGCATCACCATATCATCCGCAGGGTCAATGGTCACATAATTGCCTGTCCAGCCGTCCCAGCCATATTCTCCCGGACTGCCGATGGTTCCCGCCGCGCCCTGATCTGTCAGCACCCGCATCAGACATCCATAGCCGCAGCCCAGGTTGCTGTCCCAGTTAAGCGCCCCCTTCTGACTGGGAGAAAGCCTGTCCTGACGCATGAACTCCACTGTCTTCTCCCCCAGAATCCGGATTCCGTTATAGATGCCGCCCTGCAGCAGCATCTGTGCAAAATGGCTGTAATCCTCCATGGTGGACACCAGTCCCGCGCCGCCGGACTCAAAGGATACATCCTCGCCGTAGTATTCTCCCAGATGGCAGTCTTCAAAAACCTCCAGGGCATTTGTCTCCTCATTCCAAGCATAGTTCTGGGCAAAACGCTGCCGCTTGTCCCGGTGTACATAGAATCCCGTGTCCTCCATGCCCAGCGGCAGGAAGATCTCTTCCCGCAGAAAAGTCCCATAGCGCTTTCCCGTCACTACTTCCGCCACCGCCCCCAGCACATCGGCGGATAAACCGTACATCCAGCGCTCTCCCGGCTGAAACGCCAGGGGAACCTCCGCTATGCGGTGGATCCATTCCCGGGTAGTCAGCCTCTGTCCCTCCGCTTGAGCGCTTTTCAACTCCCGGAACAAATCATCCATCAAAAGGCCCGAAGGGCTGCAGCCCTCCCAATTTTCCGGATAGGGAATGCCGGAAGTCATGTTCAGCAGGTCGTAGATCGTGGTCTCCCGCTTCGCCGGCAGCGGCTCCCCGCCCGGGTTCCACACGGTCTGGTTCCTGAAACAGGGCAGATAACGGCTCACCGTATCCCGCAGATCCAGCTGTCCCCTTTCCACCAGAAGCATTACCGCCGCCGCCGTGATGGGCTTGGTCATGGAGAAAAGCCGGAAAATAGTATCCCGCCCGATGGGTGTCTTTCTCTCCCGGTCCGCGTAGCCGCAGGCGCTGAAATACCGCTCCCGGCCTCCCTGCAGCAGCATATAGCCCGCCCCGGCAATCTGCCCGGTGTCCACCTCCTGCCGCATGATCTGATCTATCGCTTGTTGGTAATTGTACATAAATGTTCTCCTCTTATTTGATATGTCGGCACATTTATCTTCCGGCAGAACTCCCCGCCATCCTCCGGAGCCGCTTTCTTACATGGAAATAGGCCGGAATAAGAAAGGCATCCGCCAGGATCCAGGCGATGGGACTGCCCAGACAGGAACCCATAAAGCCCAGCTGGGGCACCAGTACAAAACCGGCCAGGGCTCTGGCCACCATCTCGAACACCCCTGCCAGAATGGCAAAAAACGGAAAGCCCACCCCCTGTATCATGAAGCGGATAATGTTGACCAGGGCCAGCGGGAAATAGAACGCTGTGGCCAGAGTCAGAAACAGCTTCACATCGTCGATAATCGCCGCCTCGGAAGCATCCAGAAACAGCTTTGCCAGGGGCCTGCCAAACAGAGTGCTGATGCCCAGGGCGATCACCGAGTATCCCGCCCCCAGCAGGATACAGGACTTCAGCCCCTGGCCGATGCGGTCCAGCTTCCCGGCGCCCACATTCTGCCCGCCGTAGGTGGCCATGGTGGAACCCATGGCGTCAAAAGGGCAGGCCAGAAACCCGCTGATCTTTCCCGCCGCCGTCACTGCCGCCACCGCGTCGGATCCCAGCGTGTTGGTGGCGCTCTGCAGTATGACACTGCCGATGGCGGTGATGGAATACTGTAGTCCCATGGGAACCCCCATACCGCACAGGACTCCCATAAGATGTCTGTCAGGCGCCCACTCCCCTCTCTGAATCCGCAGAATCTCAAACTTCCTGATCATAAACAGCAGGCAGCACAGCCCCGACACTCCCTGGGAGATGACTGTAGCCCAGGCCGCCCCCTGCACACCCCATTGCAGTGTAATGATAAAGAAAAGATCCAGGCCGATATTGAGAAAGGAAGACATAACCAGGAAAATAACCGGTGTCCTGCTGTCCCCCAGGGCACGGATCACCCCCGAAGTCATATTGTACAAAAAGGTCACGGGAATCCCCAGGAAAATCACCCATATGTAAGAGTAGGCCGCATCCAGGATATTGCCGGGAGTCTTCATCATCACCAGAATAGGACGGCAAAGCACCGTGGTCAGCACCGTCATCAACAGGGCAAAACCCAACGTCAGCCAGACGCAGTTGGCCACCACCCGGCGCATCCCCACCGGATCCCCCGCCCCGAACTTATGGGAGACAGGGATGGAAAAGCCGCTGCATATCCCCATGCAGAAACCGATAATCAGAAAATTCACCGAGCCTGTGGCCCCCACCGCCGCCAAATTGTCCGTCCCCAGAAAACGGCCCACGATCACCGTGTCCACCAGATTGTAAAACTGCTGGAACAGAAAGCCAAACAAAAGCGGGATGGAAAAGCCCAGAATCAGCTTCATGGGCGAACCCTTTGTCATATCCTTGACCATAACGCAATACCTCTTCCTGCAAAACCTTAGAAGGCCCACATCGGCACTTCCTTTTGCCAAATAGAGAGTATAGACGCAGTCCGGCAAATGTGCAATATGTTTTTTTGCCCTATTTTGTTCTTTTTACAGAACAATACATTGCGGTTCGGAAAGGAACCCCTGCCGGCGCAAAAGGCGGAACCTGGCTTTCCCCCCGCAATGTATTGTAGGAATCGCCGAGAGATTGAGAAAAGGGCAGAGACTTACGTCTCCGCCCCGTATTTTTGCTGGCCCTGATTAGCAGAAAGGATTCTCTGTAGGATAAGGCAGGCTCTTAGGCTGGTTGTAGTTCAAATCCTCCACCGGTACGCCGATGAACTTGAACACCTCATACAGCGCTTTGCCGAAGTGACCGAAGGCCACTGCGCCATGATGAGGATAATTCTTCTCAATCAACACATGGCGGTAGAAGCGTCCCATCTCAGGGATGGCGAACACACCGATGGATCCGAAGGACTTGGAGGGTACATTCAGTACTTCGCCCTGGGCGATGTATGCGCGCAGCTTACAGTCAGCGGTGGACTGCAGACGATAGAAGGTGATCTCGCCGGGAGCGATATCTCCCTCCAGAGTGCCGTTGGTAACCTCGATGGGCAGATTTCTGGCCATGATCTTCTGGTACTTCATCTCGCAGAATGCCAGCTTCTTGGAGCAGGTGTTGCCGCAGTGGAAGCCCATGAAGGTATCCTTGTGGGTGTAAGGGAACTTGCCCTCGATGGATTCCTTGAACATGTCCGCAGGTACGGAGTTGTTGATATCTAACAGCGTTACCGCATCCTGGCTCACGCAGGTGCCGATAAACTCGGACAGACAGCCATAGATATCCACTTCACAGGATACAGGGATGCCCATGCCGGTCAAACGGCTGTTTACATAGCAGGGAACGAAACCAAACTGGGTCTGGAACGCAGGCCAGCACTTGCCGGCGATGGCAACATACTTGCGGTAGCCTCTGTGTGCCTCCACCCAGTCAAGCAAAGTTAACTCGTACTGAGCCAGCTTCTCCAGCACTTCGGGCTTCTTGTTGCCTGCGCCCAACTCCTGGGCCATCTCTTCCACTTTAGCAGGGATTCTCTCGTCTCCGGCATGTTTATTGAAGGACTCGAACAGATCCAACTCGGAGTTCTCCTCGATCTCAACGCCCAGATTGTACAGCTGCTTGATGGGTGCGTTGCAGGCCAGGAAATTCAAGGGTCTGGGGCCGAAGGAAATGATCTTTAAGTCGGAAAGGCCCACAATGGCCCTGGCAATGGGAACAAACTCATTGATCATGTCGGCGCACTCCTGGGCAGTGCCCACAGGATACTCGGGGATATATGCCTTGATATTGCGCAGTTTCAGATTATAGCTTGCATTCAGCATACCGCAGTACGCGTCGCCTCTGCCGTCCATCAGATCCGCCTGGCTCTCCTCGGCGGCTGCCACAAAGATGGAAGGGCCGTCAAAATGCTTGGCCAGCAGGGTCTCGGAAATCTCGGGACCGAAGTTGCCCAGATATACGCACAGGGCATTACAGCCGTTCTTTTTCACATCCTCCAGAGCCTGTACCATATGGATCTCGCTCTCCACGATGCAGATGGGGCACTCGTAGATGTCGGTCTCATCATACTTGGCCTTGTAAGCTTCCACCAGGGCCTTTCTTCTGTTCACAGACAGACTCTCCGGGAAGCAGTCGCGGCTCACGGCCACGATACCGATTTTAATTTTGGGTAGATTGTTCATTGTACTCTCCTCCATTCATTTTTTAATTCCGCATATTCCCTGTCGTCGCACAATATCCGTGATCCACATGTGCCCGCCCGGGCATCCGTATACTGATCCCTGTGCCGGCAGGAAACGTGCTGTTTAGCTTCAGCGCATACTCTGTTCAGAAGAGTTATGCTTTTAACTCATTATACCGCACTACTCGTTAACATTCAAGTTCTTTCCCTTTAGTCCGATATAACTTCCCGCGTCCAGGCCGCCCTCTGCATGGCCAATGAGCCACTTATTCTTGGCGGTCAGCAGCGCATCCTCATTGGCGGCGGCAACGGACAGATCCGCATGGGACTTCTCCAGAGGATAGTTGGTTCCCTTAGGCAGCACAACCGCCACCTGGAAACCTGCGCCATTCACGCCGCAGGGCGCATAGTGCAGGGTGGTTGCGTAGATCTCCACGCCCACGCCCGCAGGCACCAGGAACGCCTCCATCTTGGAAGTGTCATAGGTGAAATCCTCCTGGATATCCTGCTGCATGCCCAGAATCAGGATGGCATCGGTGGCGGCGATATTCAGTTCGCTGCTCCTGTGGTACTCCACTGCGTTCAGCAGTTCATTGTGGCCGTTGCAGTAGCCGATCTGAATGGGCAGTTCGCCGAAGGCCTCCGTGGTCAGCGCCTCCATGGCGGAAGTGGCCTCCAGGGCCTCCACGCTGGGCTCGTACACCACGCCCTCGGGCACGGGCTGCCCGCTCAGGACCTCAACCAGTCCGGTCAGGTCCACATTGGTGATCTGCCGCCCGTACTTGCGGAAAGCGGGATCAGTGATGGGTAATATTTTCATGATTTCCTCTTTTCTGCATATCGCAGACAGGGCCTGCGATGCTGCGTTGATATATTTTGGAAAGTATTTTCCAAATAACTCTACCTTTTGCGCCCCAGGCGCAGATGCAACCACATTGATTGCGCCGGCAAAAATGTCCAGTTCCTCCTCGCCCAAAGCCTCTCTGTCGTATAGATTTATTTAATGATCTCAAATAAGGGCTTGCAGGCCGGGTAGATCTCCTTGAACTGGGCATAGCGTTTCTCATATTTGGCCACCAGTTCGGGATCGGGTTCCACGGTATCCACCACTTTCACAATCCTGGCTGCCGCTTCCTCCACATTGGCAAACTCGCCGCAGGCCACTGCCGCCAGCATGGCGCCGCCCAGAGAGGGACCTTCCTCCACTTCGATCACATCCACCTTCAGGTTCAGGATGTTGGCAATCATCTTCTTCCACAGAGGGCTCTTGGCGCCGCCGCCGCAGATCTTGGTGCGCTCGATCTTAATGCCCAGAGACTTGGCTACCTCGAAGGAATCCCGCAGGGCAAAGGCCACGCCCTCCAACACAGCCTGGGTCATATCTGCCCTGGTGGTGTCCATGGTCATGCCGATGAATGTTCCCCTGGCGTTGGGGTTGTTGTGGGGAGAGCGCTCTCCCATCAGGTAGGGCAGGAAATAAACATGGTTCTCGCCCAGTTTCTCAATGGCTTTCTGCTCCTGCGCGTAGTCCTTGGTACCTATGATATCGTCCATCCACCACTTGTTGCAGCTGGCGGCGCTGAGCATGCAGCCCATCAGATGGTAGCTGCCGTCCGCATGAGCAAAGGAGTGGAGCGCGTTGTACTTATCCACGCCGAAATTTTTGGAGGAGATGAAGATGGTGCCGCTGGTGCCCAGGGAGATATTGCACATGCCGTCGCCCACGGTGCCGGTGCCCACGGCCGCCGCCGCGTTGTCCCCTGCGCCCGCCGCCACTTTTACCGTGTGGGGGATGCCCAGCTGATCCGCAATCTCGGGCAGCACGCAGCCCACGGACTCATAGCTCTCGTAGCAGGTTGCCAGCTGGTCCTCGGTAATACCGCAGATCTCACACATCTCCTTGGACCACCTGCGGTTCTTCACATCAAAAATCAGCATGCCGGAGGCGTCGGACACGTCCGTGCAGTGTACTCCGGTGAGCTTGTAGGCTATGTAATCCTTGGGCAGCATGATCTTGGCGATTCTGGCAAAATTCTCCGGCTCTTTGTTTTTCACCCACAGGATCTTGGGGGCGGTAAAGCCAGTGAAGGAGATGTTGGCCGTATACTCGGACAGCTTTTCCTTGCCGATCACATTGTTTAAGTAGTCGCACTCCTCGTAGGTACGTCCGTCGTTCCACAGCAGCGCGGGGCGGATCACATTGTCGTCCGCATCCAGAATCACCAGACCGTGCATCTGCCCGCCGAAGCTGATGCCCGCCACCTGGCTCTTGTCCGCGTCCTTAAGCAGTTCCTTAATGCCGATCATGGTCTGCTCGTACCAGTCCTCGGGCCTTTGCTCCGACCAGCCCGGATTGGGGAAATAGATAGGATACTCTCTGGAAACGATATTCTGAATCTTTCCCTCGCTGTCCATCAGCAGAAGCTTAACCGCCGATGTGCCTAAATCAATTCCGATGTACAACATATTTACCTCTTTTCTGCATATTTGAAGTCCGCCTCAGGCAAACTCCCGCTGTGCCTGCAATGCTGCTTTGTTGTGGGGCAGATACCCTGTCTGCGCCCCGCCCGTCCCCTCTCACCTGGCCGCGCTTGGGGACCTGCACTTATACTGACGACGGTCGTGAGTATAAAAAGTGATGTGTACGGGCACGTTATTTATAGCATACTCGTTTTTAAGACTAAAATCAATATCCCTTTTGCATTTTCGGGATTATGCACATTTTCATTGATAAAAACTAGTGAAATATGTTAGTGCCTGAAGGGGTGGCAGGCCCGGGGCAAAAGCTGCTGTCTTTGCGGTACATTTATTCCGTGCCCGGGCACGGCACTGTCCCCTCCGGCAGGGTGCCACATGTCCCATCCCGGCGGATGACGGCCTTAAGCGGAGCATGGATTTCGGCAGAGCGATGCCGGCAAAGAAACGGGGCCGGATTGCCCTTAATGATATTTACAGATCCGGCAAAACCAATTATACTGTCTATACAGGGAGAATACTGTGCGCGAGGATGGCATGCTGAGCGGGAACACTGTATGGCAAGAGCAGCATACTGTCTATACAGCGAGGGTAACTCTCTAAGAGAGGAGCATATTATGAAAAACACCCAGAATATAAAAAAACGGCTTCACAGGTCACAGGATCGGATGCGGGCCCTGTGCCATATACTGGCTGCCGCTCTCTTTTTATCGGTTATACTCTCACCGAAGATACCCGTGAGAGCGGCTCCTGAGGACTCCCCCACATATCAGGTCAGGACAAGATGGTATGAAAGATTTCCCGACGGCAGGCATGCCGTCATAAAATTTCCCAAAATAGTCGGAACCGGCAACGAAGAAGCATATGCCAATATAAATTATATTTTGGAACGGGAAACCTTTCGCATAGCGGGGGAGTTTGTGTCTGACCTGCATCAATACGACAATATTTTTCAGGCCATTGCGGCGCTGAAAAACCAGTTCTACACCATCGCACAAATGGCATTATTTATTTGACATAAGCACCGGGCGGCAGTTGAGCCTGTCCGATTTTGTTGAATTGGACAGGAGAATTGTGGATTACAGGTCTGAGAATTATGAAGCACCCGATTATGACCGTCCGACACACACCGCATACTATAGCTTTGTGGATGCTTTCTGCGTATATGAGGAGGAGGCGTATGACCACCACAGGGAAATGAATGTGGAGGAGGCGCTGGAGATGCTGAAGGACGAAAAAATTTACTGGGCCGTCACGGCGGACAAGGATTTGCTGCTGTATTACTATTTCTATTCAGACGGATCTTTTATCCTCATCACCTATTCCTATATTGCGGATTTTGCACATTATTGACTGGGTTAAGCATTTTATTCCGAGAATAAATGCAGGAGAACGGGAGGTATACCATGGCCACAATAAAAGAGATCGCCGCTTTGGCGGGCGTGTCCAGAGGAACCGTAGACAGGGTACTGAACAACCGGGGTTCCGTGAATCCAGAGACGGCGGAAAAAATCCGGGAAATTGCCAGGGTCCTGGACTACAGGCCCAATATCGCCGGGCTGGTGCTGGCCGCCCAGAAAAAGAAGCTGAAGCTGGGAGTTGTGCTGTTTTCCGCCGAGAATCCTTTTTTCATAGATGTGGAGGAGGGAGTCACGGAGAAAGCGGAGGAGTTGGCCGGATACAACTGTACGGTGATTGTCAGGCATATCACCTACGGTGTGGAACAGCAGCTGCAGGCCATCCGGGAACTGGAGGAGGAGGAGGTAAACGGCATCGCCCTGGCCCCCTACAACGATGAGCGCATACGAAAACGCATCAACTCCCTGTACGACCGGGACATCCCGGTGGTGACTTTCAACACGGATATAGAAAATTCCCGGCGCATCGCCTATGTGGGCAGCCATTACGGGAGAAGCGGGGAAACCGCCGCAGGGCTTATGCACCTGATGACCCACGAGCGGGTGCGGGTGGGCATCATCACCGGTTCCCCGGACATCCTGTGCCACACGGAGCGGGTGGCCGGTTTTGTCAGTTCCCTGAAACGCTATAAATCCGACATGGAGATCGTGGATATCATCGAGAACCACGACGACGAGTTTGAAAGCTACGAAAAAACCACCCGGCTGCTGACGGAACACCCGGAGATCAACGCACTGTTTTTTGCCGCGGGAGGCGTCAACGGCGGATGCCGCAGCCTGTCTGTGCTGGGCCGGGAGGGGCAGGTCCGTGTCATCGCGTTTGACAAGGTTCCCACCACCAAGGCGCTGGTGAAAAAGGGCGTCATAGCCGCCACCATCTGTCAGCAGCCCAAGGTGCAGGGCTCCAAGCCTTTGACGCTGCTGTTCGCCTATCTGACCACCGGGGAACTGCCGGAGAAGGAATATAATTATGTGGCTGTGGATATTCGGATCCGGGAGAATATATAGGGCCTCTGTGTGGATCCTACACGAAAAAAGGACCGGCCGCCCGTGGGGTTTTCGGTCCTTTTGGCAAATTCCTTATATGCGCACCCACACGCTCATCTCACCCTCGCCCCGGTTGTTCCAAGCGTAATAGGGCACCATGCGCAGGGTTACATCCCTCTCCCGGACGGGCCGGGCCGGGCGGTAAAGCTTTTCACTCTCCGCCGGGATCATCCGCTTGCCGGGCGCCTTCAGCACCGTCATGGGATGGCCCAGTTCTTCCGTCACCTCCGTCTCAATGTCGGATGCTTTCAGGTTCTGCAAATCCAGCCTGCACAGATGCAGATCCTTGCCGTTATCCGCTTCCTCCAGGCAGTATACCACAGGGCCGCGGGCAATGGCAACCTTGCCGATGTTTTCCCGCACCCTGGAATCCGCCTCCAGTATCCGCACCGGCATATCCATCTCCAAGATCACTTCATCGCCGTCCTGCCAGATTCCGTCTATATATAAATAGCCGTCTCTGCAGACCGCCGCGCCCTGCCGCCCAGACGCGCAGTTCTTCTCCGCCGCCAGACCGGCAGCCTCATGGGCTTCCCCTGGCATCGGCCTTACCGCCGCGCCCGCCCCATCCACGGTCACCTGGCCCGGCCTGCCGCCGCAGCGATACTCTGCTTTCACCCCGCCGCTCCAGCCGGGTATGCGGAAAGCCAGCCTGCAGGGGACATGATCGCCATGTAGCTGCACCTTCACCATACCATTCCAGGGCATTTCCGACTCCACCTTCAAATCCAGTGTCTTCTCTCCCACCTTCTTGGTCAGCACACTGCCCATATACAGATGTATCCACAGAGTATCCGGCGCCTCTGCTTCATCGGATATCCTGTCTTTCCCGGGAAGCCGGGACTCCTTGGAAACCGGGATCTCGGACTGCTCAGACTGCCGGAAGTCCCCATAAGCGGCAGTCCCGGACTCCGTGTATGCATAGGAGGCCACGGAACTGACCAGACGGGCAATGTTAGGCGGGCAGCAGGCGCAGCCGAACCATTTCTGCCGCACACTCTTGACATGGGCCTTCCGGCCATCCTTATGGCAAGCCTGGGGAAATACCTCCAGGGGATTCACATAGAAGAAGCTCCTGCCATCCAGGGCCATGCCCGCCAACACCGTGTTATACAGGGCCGACTCCATGACGTCCCCATATTTCCCGCAAGGCTTTAGCTGCAGCATCCTTCTGGCCCAGAACACCAGGCCGATGGCCGCGCAGGTCTCGGAGTAGGCCGTGTCATTAGGCAGATCATAGTTAAAGGAAAATGCCTCCCCCAAATGGGTGGCGCCGATACCGCCTGTGACATACATTTTTTCCCGGGTCACATTGTCCCATAGCCTGTCACAGGCCGCCTCCATGGCCTCATCCCGGCAAAGCCTGGCCACATCCGCCATACCGCTGTACAAGTACACCGCACGCACCGCATGGCCTGTGGCCTCCGCCTGCTCCCGCACGGGCAGATGGGCCTGATGGTAGAAATTGTTGGTGGTCCTTCGATAGGGCTGGCCCTCATGAACTGCCCGTTCCTTTTCCTCCTGGTCAAAATAAAAGGGCTCTGTCCCCCTCTGATCCAGGAAAAACCTTGAGAGTTCCAGATATTTCTCCTCTCCGGTGACCTGGTACAGGCGCACCAGGGCCATCTCCGCAATCTCATGCCCCGGATATCCTTTGCACTGCCCCTGGGCCGGGCCAAAATACGCGCAGCAGTAATCCGCAAAACCCATGGCGGCTTTCAGCAGCTTATCCTTGCCTGTGGCCTGGTAGTAGGCCACCGCCCCCTCCACCAGGTGCCCCAGACAATACAGTTCATGGTGATCCCGCAGGTTGGTAAAGGCCCGGTCCATGCCGTTGATAATATAGTAGGTGTCCAGATAGCCGTTCTCCAGCTGGGCGGCGCAGACAATGTCAATGGCCTCGTCCGCCGTCTGCTCCAGCGCGGGGTCCGGGTGTTGAAGCAGGGAGTATCCCACCGCCTCTATCCATTTTGAAAAATCCGTGTCCTGAAAGACGAAGCCGTAAAACTTATCCTCATCGGGGTGGGCCGGATCCTCGGGCAGGGCCTCAAAGCCCCGGAAGGTATAGGCCGGAGCCACATAGGCAGCGCCCTTGTCCTTTTTCTCCCGCATCATACGGCCTGCCACCTTGAAGTTGCGCATACAGTAGCTGGGGGCCGCCCCCTCCACCCGGTCGTTCAAAGCCTCCCACTGATAGGGAATCACCTCTGTGCGTACCAGTTCCTGCTCTCTGTGCCAAAAGGCGTCTGTCACCTGGATCTGCTTTAAGTCCAGGGGGGTACTGAATTCCTGACTGTTCATCTGCTCTCTCCCTTCTTAAGTTCCGCATATCCCCGCGGACACCATCATTCAATGCCCTTTCCGGAAATGTGCATAAAAATAAAGATTTCTGGCAGGATAATTGCCTTTTTCTACAGTTCATGTTATCATTTTCCTGTATTTACGCAACACACAGTTTTCAATGAAAGGTGGACAAATCCCAGATGTTATACCTGATATCCGACGCCTCCCGGCCTGTCTCTTTTTTGTCCGCAGGCAATCTGACTAATGAAGATGAATTTTTGCATCCTCGGCGCGTCATGGATTCCTATGAGTTTATCTCCGTGACCAAGGGCACCCTGCATATCCAGTCCGGCAGTCGCTGCCATCGTCTCACCCCCGGCCAGTTCCTGCTTCTTTTCCCCGGGGAATGTCATTTCGGGACCCGCCCCTCTCAGGGGGAACTGTCTTTTTACTGGACCCACTTTTTCATTAATGACGAGAAGGCCGGTGTGCATGGAGAGCAGGAAGCCGCCGCCTGTTTTCATGATCCCTCCTGCCCGCGCTACATTCTGCCCGAGACCGGATCCCTCTCCGCAAACAGCCGGGTCAATGTCCTGTTTGTCCAGCTTCTGGATCTGTCCAAGCGTCTGGGCAGCTTTTCCACGACCCAATGCGGCTACGCCCAGAGTACCCTGCTGCTGGAGCTGACCAACGAATGTTTCTTCCGCCGCCGGCTGCTGCAGGATGAAAAGATCCCCCTGGAGATCGCCGACCTTATGGAATGGCTGCAGCTCAACTATGACACCTCCTTCTCCGTAGCCGACATTGCGGAAAAATTCGGATACCACCCCTCTTATCTGACCTCCCTCTTCAAACGCTGCAGCGGGTACACTGTCACGGAATATCTGAACCGACAGCGCATTCGTGTAGCCAAAAATCTTCTGGTTTCCACACCGAAACTCACGTTGTCCGAGATCGGCGAACAGGTGGGCATCGGAGATGAGAAATACTTTATGCGCCTTTTTAAGCGGTATGAGGGCATCACCGCCACCGCCTATCGGAAGGCTTTTGCGCGCAAAAAAAGGAACCGCCTATAACACAGGACAAGCTTTTGTCTGTGTGGGTTCCTTGTTAAGCTAAGCCAACAACATTTTACCTTCTTTATAGCAAAGCGCTATATATTCTCTGGATTGATAATATAAATCCGAGTTGAAATTTAAGATTTGATCTGCCATCCAGGAGCCATATACTTCTTTGATTCCATTAACTAAATTTTCTCCCTCATAACAATCCTCTATCAATCGGGCAAATACTTCCCCGATATCCCAGTAATCGGGAATCGTATATCTGCACTCCGCAACATTGTCATAATGTCCGTCGGAAATACTGTTCTTTTGTATGAAATCATCTGCAACTTTCTCTATTGGTTCACAGTGAAAAACCTCTGCATAGTCGTAAATACGTTTTATATCTCCCCCCAGCTTCTTTACCACATCACATCTGCGATTCTTTGTCTGTCTTGCAATATATTCTATGAGACTGCATTCATAAAACAAGGCATCATTGTTCATATACAGCCACCCCCTCCAAAAACTTCAAAGTAGTTAATGCCCTAGCAGTGTGAAAACTGATCTGATGAGTTGGACATTTGAATTTTGCCAGTTCCCAAAAAGCAGCCCTTGAATACTTACCATCAATAAATCCCTGCACATAGTTATAAATCGTGTCATCTGCCATTGGGCCTTCCGCAATGTCATAATCATGTGCCTTTCCATTACGGCAAGCTGCAATAAAATCCAACCATTCCTCTGTCATCCTCTCAAACTTGAGCATCCTCAAGCCGTCATTTGGCACGTACTCATATATATTGATATATCCCTTTGCGCCAAATCTGGTTGCCCAGCGCTGTGCCTGCTGCCGCATAACGGTACAATAAAACCCAAAGTAAAAGTCTTTATTGTATTTCGCTATTCGTATTTCCGGCGCTTCCACAATTTGAGAACTGCCATGGTAGACTAACATTTTATCCTCCCTTGAGAATACTGCCTGTACAAATGTTTTCTTAGCCTTACTTCCTTAATTTAACAGTAACAAAACATCCGTGCTGCGTCAAGCAAAAAGACTGCAAAACCTCTCGCCTTATTCACCTGTTGAGAGGCTTTTCAACTATTCTTCCCTTTTCATATACACAAAACCACAGGCAGGAATATCCACCCCAGCCGCCTTCCTCTTTTCCCCGGATATCATATCCGTGTATATCCCGTCTGTCTCATTTATCCACGCCGTCTTATCATATTCACTGAAATTAAATATCCCGATGATTTTTTCACCTTCATAATATCTCCCAATACACAGCACACTGGCGTCGAAGGTATCAATCGTCCACGTATCCGCCTGACAGGTAAATACTTTCTCTGACTTTCTTATTTTTTCCAGCTGGTCCAGTCTGCTAAAAATCCGGGCCGGCACACTGGTTTTATCCCGAATCAGTTCGGCCAGCTTCCAATCCATGGCTCCGCGGTGGATATAGCGTGCATCCTCCGCTTTGTCCGGATCCTTTTTATAAGTATAATCATTCACCTGCCCAACCTCGTCACCGCTGTAAAGCACAGGGATTCCGGACTGCATAAACATATAGGCATGGAGCATCACATCCAGCCTGACAGCCTTCTCCATCGCCTCCCTGTCCTGCCCGGCCCCCGCCTTTTCAATACCGCACATGGATGCGGTGGTTCCGCAAAAACGGGCATCCCCTGTTACCGGATCGGCGTTATACAGTTCCCCTCTGCTGTTGCTGCCGCCTTCCAATCCCAGAAAGTAATGGTTCAAATATTCTTTATGGGAGCGCTCTCTAATCCCTTCGCCAAGCAGTGTGTCATAGTCAAGCCCCCACCCAATATCATCATGGCAGCGCAGATAGTTCAAAAATACATATTCCTTCGGCAGTCCGTTCACTATGTCCAGCTGCTTCTTCAAAAGGCGCACATCCCGGGTGGCCACTGTATGCCAGGTGGTCGCCATCGTCGTCACGTTATAGAGCATATGACATTCCGGTTTTTCCACTGTTCCGAAATACGGAACCACCTTTTCCGGCTCCATGACCACCTCGCCCAGCAGCAGCACCCCCGGACAGACAATTTCACTGATAATGCGCATCATCCGCACAATCGTGTGTACCTGCTTGAGATTCCGGCATTGTGTATTCAACTCCTTCCAAATGTATGGCACTGCGTCAATGCGGACAATATCAATTCCACGGTTTGTCAGATACAGAAAATTATACATCATCTCATTAAATACCCGGGGATTCTTGTAATTCAGATCCCATTGATAGGGATAAAATGTTGTCATGACATAGTGCCCCGCATCCGGCAGCCATGTGAAGTTTCCCGGGGCCGTGGTGGGAAATACCTGGGGCACCGTCTTCTCATACTGGTTGGGGATCTGGTCGCTGTCAAAGAAAAAATAGCGGCTCATATACTCTCCGTCTCCCTGCCTTGCCTTCTTTGCCCACTCGTGGTCCTCCGAAGTGTGGTTCATCACAAAGTCCATGCAGACTCTAATGCCTTTCTTATGGCAGGCCGCTGTCAGGCTTTCCAAGTCCTCCATAGATCCCAGGTTTTCCTGTACTTTTCTGAAATCCGATACCGCGTATCCGCCGTCGGAGCGCCCTTTGGGGGTCTCAAGAAAGGGCATTAAGTGTATATAGTTCACATTGCACTGTTCCATATAATCCAGCTTGGACTCCACACCCTTCATATTTCCGGCAAAATTGTCAATATAGAACATCATCCCCAGCATATCATTCTGTTTATACCAATCCGGACGACTCTCGCGGCTCAAATCCATGGATTTTAATTCCCGGCTCCGCTCCCTGTATAAGCCTTCCAGCCTTTCCGTCAACTCGGCAAACATGGAGCTGTTATCATACAGCTCCATGTAGAGCCACCGAAGTTCGTCATGATGTTTCTCCAACCGCTTTGTATAGATTTTTCCCGCATCCGCTATCTGTTTCTCTGTGTTCTCCCTGTTTTTATCCGCCACAACGACAACCTCCTGATCTTGTATAAGCATTCCTTTTTCATACAGGATGCGATTTTGCTTTCGCGGTCAATTCCACCTGCCACGCAAGGTATTCTCCCGGCTCCATGGGCATTGGCATCCCTGCCTCCATCAGCGCCGAACCATAATACCTTTTTCCGGTGTCCACATCCTCATATACCATGTCCCCCTGCAGCCCTCTCAGCTTCACATATGTTACCGGCATATTCCCGTGGACTTCCAGCATTACCACATTAAGAAGCACCCTGTCTTTGTCCTTGGAAGTGAACTGCCATGCGGCATAGGTGTCTTGGAACGGATCCGAGAGACGGAAATAATCGCCCTTCCGAATCAGTTCTTCATGCTTTTTATACTGCCTGATCTGTCTCCTGATCTCGTCTCTCTCCTCATCTGTCAGTTCTCCCGGGTCCAGTTCATAGCCGAAAGCGCCCGCCATGGCCGTCACGCCCCTTGTATGCAGGCTCACACTGCGCCCGGTCTGATGGTTTGGCACTGCCGAAACGTGAGCCCCCACCGCAGCAACGGGATAAAGGAAAGATGTCCCATACTGAATCAGCACCCGATCCAGCGCGTCCGTATTATCGCTGCACCATATCTGAGGGGTATAGTACAGCATTCCCGCGTCAAATCTCCCTCCCCCGCCGCTGCAGCCCTCTATCAGCATATCAGGATATCTCTTTATCAGCTTCTCCAGGAAATCATACACCCCAAGCACATAGTCATAGGCAACCTTTCCCTGCTTGTCCTGCATGGAATATACATCCGAGATGCTTCTGTTCATATCCCACTTTATATATTCTATATTGCCCTGATCCAAAACTCCGCATATGGCCTTAAAAACCGCGTCTCTCACGTCTTTTCTCGTGAAATCCAGCACAAGCTGGTTTCTGCCCCGCACAGGCTTTCTGCCGGGTGTCTGGAGAGCCCAGTCAGGATGTTCCCGATAGAGGGAACTGTCCTCCGAAACCATCTCCGGTTCAATCCATATTCCAAATTTCACACCGAATCCGTTTACTTTTTCTGTCAGTTCTTTCAGGGTACATCCCAATTTCCGCTGGTTGACCTGCCAATCTCCCAGACCGCTGTTATCGTCCTCCCGTTTTCCAAACCAGCCGTCATCCATGACCACCATATCAATTCCCAGCGCCGCCGCGTCTTTTGCCAGTCCGCAGATCGTCTCCCCGTCAAAATCAAAGTACGCGGCCTCCCAGCTGTTGAGAATCACCGGCCGGGGCAGATCGCGATATCCGCCCCGACAGATATGTTCCATGATGCATCGGTGAAACAGTATGGACAGCTGCCCAAGCCCTTTATCCGTATAGCCAAGAATTGTTTCCGGAACTGTCAAAGTCTCACCCGGCTCTAAGGAATAATGGAACAAATCACTGTGCAGTCCCATAAGCACTCTTGTCTGCTCAAACTGATCCTTCTCCGCCTCGCACATAAAGTTTCCGCTGTAGACGAAGACCAGTCCATAGCAATTTCCATGTTCTTCCGTGGTATTTTTTCCCGCAAGGATAACTGCCGGATTATACTGATGGCTTGATGTTCCCCTGCGGCTTCCGATCCCAAAACTGCCGTGGGCAATTTCCCTGCGCTGGAGATTGCGCTCCATCACATGTCTCCCCCAAAAGCTGAGCAGATCATAATCTCCGGTCACAAAATCCAGGCAGGCGGACGCCGCTTTCTCCACAACAATACCAGCCGTACCGCAATTACTGATTTCCGCGCTTCTGGTGATAATATCTTCCTTTTCCAGAACTCCGTACAAAAGCTTTACCTGCACCCCGCTGACAGAATCCTCCAGAAGAATTTCCAATGTCTGCGCCTCATCCTCCGACGCATAGACTGCGGGAAGCCCCTTTAGTCCATATTTGCCTTTATATATCCTGTGACTTTTGTAGCGCAGATCGCAGCACTCTGATTCATCCCCATTGCGGATAATGAGCGCGCTGTTCCGATAATCTCCCATCCCCATCACCGGGTATTCCTGGGGAAGCACATCCAGCGAATACGTTCTGTCAGCCCCCACGTCAAAAGGATTTCCTGAAAACCCTCTGTCATAATAGGTCAGCAGATAGTCCATATTGCCGGATATTTTTCCCCCATAGTACATATGCAGGAGGAAGCCAAAAGCATCCACTTTCATCTGGTATGTGGTATGAGTCGTATGCAATGTAAAAATACGATTTTCCTGCTGATAATATATTCCCATAATCTCTCTTCCTGCCGGTTTCTTTGCATAATCCGCAATTATCTACTTTACCGCTCCATTTGTAACCCCGTTCAAAATCTGTCTCTGACATATTATATAAAAAATCAATATCGGTATCAAGGACAAAAGATAAGAAGCGAAGGCCAAATTATAATTTGTGCCGAACTGCGACTGGAAGTTCAACTGTGCCAGCGGCAGAGTGTTTTCGCCTGAACCCGCCATAATGATAAGGGGAGTCATTACATCGTTCCACACAGCCAGCGCCGTGATGACCGCCACTGTAGCGTGCATGGGAGACATAATCGGGAAAATAACCTTCCAATAAGTGGTCCAGGTGGAAGCGCCGTCCACTTTTGCCGCTTCCTCCAGAGCCATGGGGATATTGACCAGATATCCGGAATACAGCATGATATTCATCGGCATGTAAAACACGACATATAAGATAATAACCCCCGCCCAGTTGGCCAGCCCCAATTCCGCCGTCTGCTTTGCCAGCGGCATCATCAGAATGGCAAAGGGCACGAACATACCGCTGACGATGAACAGATAGACAAAGTTATAAAATTTGCTGTGCGCTTTGTTTCTGCCCAGCGCATATCCCATCAGGGAATGGATCAGGATGGATAAACCCACGGTAATCACGGAGATTACTAAACTGTTCTTCAGAGAGTGCCAGAAATCAGTCACTTCCATGGCCTCCCTGAAATTGTCAAGGCTCCATGTCTTGGGCAGAGACAAAATACCGCTGATGCTGGTTGTCATTTCCGACGGCTGCTTAAACGCAATCACAACGGTCATATAGAGCGGAAATACTATCGTAGAGAGACCGAGAATCAGCAGACAAAGCGCAACCCTGTTGGATTTTCCCACAGTAGATGTATGTTTCATAGCTGCTCCTCCTTTGAACCGGAAAATTTCATCTGTGCCACAGAAATCACTACAATTACGATAAAGAATACCACCGCGTTCGCGCTCTGGAACCCAAACTGTCCGCCCGACATACCATTGTTATAGATCAAATAGGAAATGGATTCCGTACTCTGTGCCGGACCGCCTTTGGTCAATGCCATAATCTGGTCAAATACCATCAGAAAATTCTTCACGCAGAGGACCATGTTAATGGAAAAGAACGGGATAATCAGCGGGAACGTCAGGTAACGGAACCTTTTCCACCCGGTGGCGCCGTCCAATCCGCCTGCTTCATACACATCCTCCGGCACAGTCTGCAGTCCTGAGATGTAGATAATGGTATTCATCGCAACCGCCTGCCATGCACATACAATCATGACGCCGATCCACGCTTTGCTGGGGTTTGACAAAATACTTGTGCTCAGAGAGCTTATGCCCATCATGTCCGCCAAAGCCGGAAGGATGTAAGTAAAAAAGTAATTGAAAATATAGCCCACAACAAGAGATCCCAATATATTCGGCAGGAAATAGGCGCCTCGAAAAAAACCTTTCGCGCGTATTTTGCTGTTCAGTCCTATGGCCAGAATCAAGCTGAGCACGTTTACCACAATCGTTGTCACAACCGCCAGTTTGATCGTAAATAAGTAGGATTTCCCCACACGGGCATCGGAAAACAGGTCAATATAGTTGCGCAGTCCGACCCAGTCATATTTTCCAAAACCCTTGAAATTGGTAAAACTGTATATCACACCGCGTATCAGAGGGATGGTATTAAAACAGACAAACAAGGCCAGGATCGGTATGGTAATCAGCAAAAATGTTCTTTTTCTCTCATTTTTCATCATCTTCTCCTATACAAAGTTTTATTTCATGGCTACTGCAGGGATTGCTCATAATCCTGCACCATGCGGATGATATCCCTGTTATATCTCTGCCAGTTCGCGTCAAAGGCTGCGAGGAAAGCATCCACATCCTTCTCCAGCAGGAAAGTCTGAAGCAATGCGTCCGCAGACATTTCCGAAGGATAATAGTGATCCTGGTAATCCGTCATATTTCCTTCTTCAATAAATGTAAGCATTCCGTCCAGCATGGAGGCAAGCCGGAAATCACCTTTTTTGCAGGGAATGGCATTTTGGTCATCAATATATTTCTGTATATTTTCATATGATAAGAGAAAGTCAAGAACCTCATAGGCCGCTTCCTTGTTCTCGCACTCAGCCGTGACGCAGAATCCAAGATCAATGCCGGAATTCAGTGTCCTGCCCTCTCTCTCATCGCTTGCCGGCATGACAAAGGAATCAATATGCAAGTCCGGGTTCACCGACAGGATCTGGGGCGTGGCGTAACTTCCGATGGGGTACATTGCCGATTCCCCTCTGGCAAAAGCGGTACATGCGTCATTATACCCATAGGCAAAGGGGTCATCCGGCCCATAGGGCAATAATGCCAGATATTTCTCCGCCAGCTGCCTGTATTCCTGCGTAAATGTGGTTTGTCCTCGGTTTACCTGTTTTGCCGTATCTGCGGGGGAGAGTTCCACAGCCATGGCATTCCACGGCGCCAGACAGGTCCAGGTGTCCTTAAACCCAAAATAGAATGGAAGTATCCCTTCCGCTTCAATCTCTTCACACAGCTGCATCAGTTCACTCCAGGTCTCAGGAATCTGCCATCCGTGCTCGGCAAACAAATCCTTGTTATAGAGAATCCCGGCCGCATTCGCCACATAGGGCACAATGTAGGTTCCATCCGTGGGGATCAACTCCAATGACTCGGCAATGTCCAGATATCCCTGATTGATATCCTGCAGTCCCTCATAATCCGAAATGTCCGCCAGAATCTCCGCATCCACAAAATAGGAATAATTGATGTCTCCGCCGATCCCGATAATGTCCGGATAATCCTCCCGGATAAATCTCGTCTTTAAGATGGTCATAGCGTCATTCGGGGAACTGATGATCAGATGGATTGTGTCATGGGCCGCATTGAACTCGTCTTCCACCGTCTTGAAGTAATTGGCCGCTTCCGGCTTATATTGGACAATCTCGATTTCGATCTTGTCCGAGGAAGCCCCGCAGCCTTGAAGGGGCAGAGCAGTGACCATGCATCCCAAGGCCAGCCCCAAGCATTTTAACCTGTTTCCTTTCATAGTATCTCTCCTCTCTTTTTGATAGAAACATCACAACATATCTATATGCCACCTAAAATATCAGCATTTTAGACATTTTATTCCTTTTTACTACTTTTAGGAGATATATTTGAAATCACATAGCATTTTGGTATATAATATTCGTAAACATAAGAAAATATGCCGATTGGCGCATTATGAGGTGTCATATGAGCGAAGTCATCTTTTCTGTCTTTCCAAGCGAAAATTTTATTGACCTGGGCTTGTATCAATTTGGCTGGGAGCAGTGCGATCCATCTCATTCCTTTGGTCCTGCCGCCAGAAATCACTATCTGTTCCACTATTGCCTTTCCGGCACCGGTACCCTTTATGCCTATGATGACAGGAAAGAAACCAACTCCTTCCAGATCAAGAGCGGACAGGGCTTTATGATTTTTCCTAATCAGATATGTACATACATTGCGGATCAAAAGATTCCCTGGGAATATGTGTGGCTGGAATTTGACGGACTGCGCGCGAAGGAAACCGTTGAATTAGCAGGCTTTAAACTGGAACAGCCGGTATACCGGGCACGATATAAAGATATCTCTGAAACGATGAAGGAAGAAATGTTATATATTGTAAATCACAGGGAAGAATCCTCTTTCCATTTAATCGGGCATCTTTATCTGTTTATGGACAGCCTTGTCCGCTCCTCCACCTCTGCCCAGATCAGCAGAGGCAGCAGTCTGCGCGATTTTTATATAAAAGAGGCTTTTTCCTTTATTGAACAAAACTTTCAGTATGATATTTCTGTGGAGGATATTGCTGCGTCCATCGGGCTGAACCGCAGCTACTTCGGAAAAATTTTCCATGAAAGTATGGGGAAAACCCCTCAGGAATTTCTCATAAACTACCGCATGACAAAGGCAACGGAGCTATTGAAGCTCACGGGCCTGTCTGTGGGGGATATTGGAAATGCAGTCGGCTATTCTAACCAACTGCATTTCTCCAGAGCTTTTAAAAATGTATATGGCGTTTCCCCGCGGCAATGGCGGTACGAACATGGCGGAAAAAAACAATATTAGTTTCAGATCGTGTAGTCCATGGCCTCCAGCCGCTGTCTGTGCCTTGCGGCCAGATCCCCGATGGTAACATTGTCCACCACGTTGTTGACCGCCTCGTACACATCTTTCCACACCTGCAATGTCTCGCAGGTATCACAGCGCTCGCAGGTGCCGTAGTCCTCCTCCAGGCAGGCCACCGGCGCCAGCGACCCTTCCGTGAGCCGCAGCACCATACCCACCGTGTAAGCTTCCGGCTCTCTGGCCAGGCGGTAGCCTCCCTGGGCCCCCCGGACGCTTTTCACATAGCCGGCCCGGTTCAGCACGGCGATGATCTGTTCCAAATATTTTTCCGAGATACCCTGTCTGCCCGCAATCTCTTTTACCTTAATACATTCTCCGTTGTTATTCAGCGCCAGGTCCAACATGACCCGCACCGCGTAACGCCCCTTGGTTGATATTTTCATAGTCACCTCACCTACATCTGCCGCGCCGGCATTACCTTACCCCCTCAAACCGCGCGCCCGTCGCTTCTCTATTCCGCAAACATCGCTGTAGACAGATACCGATCCCCGGAGTCCGGCAGCAGAGCCACGATGGTTTTGCCCTTATTCTGGGGCCGGAGCGCCAGCTGGGACGCGGCGTACAGCGCCGCGCCGGAGGTGATGCCCACCAGCACACCCTCCCTGCGGGCGATCTCCCTTCCTGTGGAAAATGCCTGTTCCGTGGTCACGGTGAAGATCTCGTCATACACCTGGGTATTCAAAATGGAGGGCACAAATCCCGCCCCAATCCCCTGCAGTTTGTGGGGGCCGGGCTTGCCGCCGGAGAGCACCGGCGAATCCGAGGGCTCCACCGCCACGATCTGCACCCTGGGATTTTTGGATTTCAGATAAGTTCCGATACCTGTTATAGTACCGCCGGTGCCCACGCCTGCCACAAAGATATCCACCTGGCCGTCCGTGTCCTCCCAGATCTCGGGACCGGTGGCAGCCGCATGAGCCGCCGGGTTGGCCGCGTTGTCAAACTGTCCCAGAATCACCGCGCCGGGAATCTCCTGCCGAAGTTCCTCCGCCCTGGCGATAGCCCCCTTCATGCCCTTTGCGCCTTCCGTCAGCACCAGCTGGGCCCCATAGGCTTTCAGCAGATTGCGCCGTTCCACGCTCATGGTATCCGGCAGTGTCAGAATCGTTCGATACCCCTTTGCCGCCGCCACGCTGGCCAGCCCGATGCCTGTGTTGCCGCTGGTGGGCTCGATGATGGTGGCCCCGGGCTTTAAGATACCTTTCCTCTCCGCGTCCTCCACCATGGACAGCGCTATCCTGTCTTTCACACTGCCCGCAGGGTTCAAATACTCCAGTTTCACCAGGATGTCGGCATCCTCTATGCCCTTTTCCCTCATATAATTCTCTACTCTCAGCAGCGGAGTATGTCCGATCAACTCTGTGGCCTTGCTGTATATTTTAGCCATGATAAGTCCCTCCATCCATTTCATACTTATTTGATATGAATATTATGGAATAAATATATACCAAGTGCCAGTATTTGTCAATTCCTTTTTATCTATATATGGTTTCCGCGCAAGTACAGATGCCATTGCCCCTTGCGCATTCCGCCTTTTTTTGGTAAGTTTATTGTAAACGTATTAGGGAAAAGAGGTTTTGAAAATGATAACGGATAAATCCTATGCTGTGCCCTGTGTGTATGATATAAAACAGGAATATGGTAAAGCAGGCCGCCCGCCTATCCGTGTGGCGGTGCCCGGCTCCAAGAGCATAACAGGCCGTGCCTTGCTGCTGGCCACCCTGGCCCGGGGCACCTCCACCCTGCGGGGTGTGTTGTTTTCCGACGACTCCCGGCATTTTCTGAAATGTGTTCAGGAATTGGGCTTTGAAACCGAAGTAGACGAGGAAAAGAAGACCGTCCGGGTCACGGGCCTGGGCGGAGCGGTCCCCAAGGCGGAGGCCAGCCTCTATGTGGGCAGCGCCGGTACTGCCGCCCGGTTCCTGACCGCCTACCTGGGAGTCTCTCAGGGCGTTTACCACATGGACGCCTCGGAGCAGATGCGCAGACGGCCCATGGCCCCGCTGATGGCCTCCCTGAGGGAGCTTGGCTGCCAGATCCTGTGCCAGGGGGAGGAGGGACATTTTCCCTTTACCCTCAGGGGGCATGGCTTCGGCAGAAAGCTTATCACCGTGGATATAAAGCACAGCAGTCAGTTCCTCAGTGCCCTGCTCATATCCTCCTGCCTGTCCCCAGAGGATATGACCATCCATATCCAGGGCGAACATGGTATGTCCTATATCCAAATCACCACCCGGATGATGGAGCAGTTCGGTGTCCACGCCGCTCCTCAGTACTACTGCGCAGGCAGCGGAAATAACCACCACTGCCCCGGCTGTGTCAACAGCACCCGGCCCATGGGCTACCTCGTCGCCGCCGGGCAAAACTACCGGGCGCTGGACTACCGGATCGAACCGGATGTGTCCGCCGCCTGCTATTTTTACGCCATGGGGGCGCTGCTGGGCGTACCCGTGCAGGTTATGCAGATATATCGTGAAAGTATGCAGGGGGACATAGCTTTTCTGGATATTCTGGCGCGGATGGGATGTACGCTGCAAGAGGATGCCGACGGGCTGCTTCTGCTGCCCCCGGCCAATGGACGGCTGGCCGGTGTAAAAGCGGATATGTCCGCCTGCTCCGACCAGGCCATCACCCTGGCGGCCATCGCTCCCTATGCGGATACCCCAACTACCATCACCGGCATAGGCCACATCCGTTTTCAGGAATGTGACCGCTTAAGCGCCATCACTGCCCAGCTGGGGCGTATGGGCATCCGCTGCGAATCTACTCAGGACAGCATCACCGTCTATCCCGGCGCCCCCCGGCCCTGCACTGTCCAGACCTATGAGGATCACCGGATGGCCATGGGTTTTACCTTGACGGGCCTTAAGACAGCCGGAATCGTCATCCACAATCCCGGCTGCTGCCGCAAGACTTTTGAAGATTATTACGAGGTTTTAGAGTCCTGCCTCCAACAGTTACAGGCCCCGTCAAAACTGTGAGTCAAACAGATGCGGATAGGACAGCGCCTGATCCATAACCGCCGCCCGCATCCGTTTCCACTCCCGGGGGCTGTACCATGGGGCTCCCGGATCCGGTTCATAGGCAGCCTGCATATCCTCCAGCAGATGCCACAATCTGCTGCGTCCCATGGGGAAATGCAGACTCCATCCATAAAGTCTGCCCGCCGCATCCATCTGCTCATCGAAATCCTGACTGAACGGTTTAGCCCTGACCCTCTTCCGGCAGGTCTCCACATCCATATCCAGCGGATATTCCTCCCGGGTATCCGCGTACAGGGACAACCCCATATCAAAATAGGGGCACAGCCTGTAGCTTCTGTCCGCCTGCCGGTAGATCAGCACAATGTTGTTGGTATGGCGGTCCTCATTCAGAAAAAACATATCCATCTCCAACATGCCGGACAGATACGCCCCGAAGCCCTCTATGCCCGTCAGGTTTTCCACAAACTCCACCGCGTGAGCAACCCTCTGATCCACCTCATGCATATGGGACAGCTGCTCAGCCAGGCTAAAGCCTGTCACACTGCGGTAGAGCTTCTCCAGCGGCAGCAGTTCCTCCCCCTGCCGCAGGAAATTTTGGCTGCGGCAGCTCCGATACAACCTGCCGTTCCAGTCCACTGTCACCGGTTCATAGCGCACATAGTCCGTCCAATCCGTTTCCTTCAGCAGCCGTGTCACCAGAGTCTCCGCCAAACTCTCATACCCAAAGGCGTCCGCCTTGTACCACCAGCCGTCCTGATACCACTTCAGCTGGTTGCCTTTGCTGGTGTGTCCCGATGTCTCAATGCTATCGCCCTGTATCCGTATCACCGGAACCGTTATTCTCTCCACCGTCCGTTCAGGCATCACTCTCACACTCCTGTCCGGGGGCAAAATAAGAAAGCTTCAGCCACTGCTGATCCTCCGCCATACGCCCCTGCGTCTTCTCTATGATAGCCATAGGATCATAGCTGTCCACACCGATCTCCTCCAGCACCAGCCGCAGATGATCCCTGGTTCTGGGCATACAGCGATCCTCCAGAAATTCCTCGAAATCCTCCCAGGTGGGCTTGGCCTTCATGCCAAAGGCGCGGTGGAATGGCACATCCGTTGTATTCTCCGCCACCACCTGGCGCTTCTGAAAGCTCACCAGCAGCCGGCTGCAGCACTCGTCGCCGTTCATATAGTCCATACGGATCATATAATCCTGGACATCCACTCCGGGAAAATCACGGTTCAGCCTCTGCCACTGCTTCAGGCTCCGGTAGATCCGCCTATGCCCCTCCTTTGGCTCCTTTAAGTAATTGTGCAATGTCTGCCGGGATACCCCATAAACCTGGGCCAGAGCCGTGATCGTCTCCCCGGCCTCATGCCGCCTGCGAATCTCCTGCAATGTCTCCTCAGACAGGGTTGGTTTTCTCCCTGCGCCCCGCTCGTTCTGTGCCATAGCTCCACTTCCTTTCCTGTCTACAGTGTACAAAAATTTGGGCATTTTGTCAAGTTATTAATTATTTTACACATGCGTTCTCTTCCAAATATAACGCCCAAAACATGAAAATGCTTTTCCGGTGTATGGCGCTGGATGACAGATAATACTTTTTTCTTGCCATATGCCCGATTTAGGTTTATTCTATATTTTATAAGATCCAAAGATGGGAGGCACAATTATGAGTAAAAAACATGTGGTAGTGTCCCTGGGACACGATGCATTAGGATATACCACCCTGGAACAGAGGGACGCAGTCAGAAAGACTGCCCTGGCTCTGGCGGATCTGGTGGAGGCGGACTGTCAGTTGACCATCACCCACAGCAATGGGCCTCAGGTCAGCATGATCCATAAGGCCATGACGGAACTGCGCCGGGTCTATATTGATTACACGCCCGCCCCTATGTGCGTCTGCTCCGCCATGAGCCAGGGCTATGTGGGCTATGATCTTCAGAATGCCCTGCGCAGCGAGCTTCTGTCCCGGGGCATCTCCAAATCGGTATGCACCATCCTGACCCAGGTGACGGTGGACCCTTATGATGAGGCTTTCTATGAGCCCACCAAAGTCATCGGCCGCTATATGTCCCATGAGGATGCGGAGACGGAAATCAAGAAGGGAAATTATGTCAGGGAATTTCCCGGCAAAGGCTACCGCCGTGTGATCGCCGCGCCCAAGCCCATTGATATCGTGGAACTTGAGTCCATCCGTACCCTGGCCATGGCGGATCAGGTGGTCATCGCCTGCGGCGGCGGCGGTATCCCCGTCATCGAACAAAAGCATGTGCTGAGGGGAGCCTCCGCCGTCATTGAAAAAGACGCCATCGCAGGCAGGCTGGCGGCGCAGCTGCAAAGCGACCAGCTGATCATCCTGACAGGGGTGGAGCAGGTCTGCGAAAACTATGGCACGGAAACCCAGAAGCCCATCCCTGCCATGACCGTGGCACAGGCCCAAAAGCTGATGGCACAGGGGCAGTTTGAACCGGGTACCATGCTGCCCAAGATAGAAGCCGCCATCACCTATCTGAGTGCCAATCCCCAAGGGGAGGTGCTGATTACCTCCATGGATGCATTAAAAGATGCATTAAAGGGAAAAAATGGCACTAAAATTACTCTATAAGCAAGAAATCCTGCAAAAAGGCAGTGAAAATCGCATCAGCGCTCCACTGCCTTTTAATATGCTTTGTTATGTTTTTTCCCTGCTGTCTTGGATACTTCACGCCTCTTCTTTCGCTTTTCCACCATTTTCCGCAGTTTCCGCCCTTGCTGTTTCAGCCCCAGGGCAGACAGCATGGCTCCCAGGATAATGCAGAAATCCGATACATTGAATACCAGCCTTCGCAGCGGCTTCCACTTTACATTAAAGGACACATAATCCGTCACATACTGCCGCTTCAGCCGGTCATAGGTGTTGCTGAACGCGCCGCCCAGCAGCAGGGACAAACCCGCCCGCAGCAGATTGCTGCCATAGATACCCAGGCTGAGAATGAATGCCAGGGCGGCAATCACGGTGAGCGCTAACGCCAAGGTCGTCACCACAATCCCCTTTTTCCCTCCCAGGCCCAGCATGGCCCCCGGATTATGGTGCATACGCAGCAGCAGCCTGCCGCCGCAGATCTCCTGCTCCTCCCCAGGCGTCAGCTGACGCTCCATACGCTCTTTTAGGTAATTGTCCCCCATAAATATTCCCACAAGCAAGCTTACGAAGAAGTTTATCATACAATTTATACTCCTATACGTCAAATAGCTATCGCTTATGCGACAGCTATTTTAGGTAGAACTCTAGTAAGCATCATAGCATATCCGCAAATAAAAGTCTAGTATTTTTTCATTTTTCCTATATAATCTTTTATAGCAAGTTACTTTCCACCCCAATAATATCAGAACGGAGGAAACCAATGGCAAATCAAGATCAGGATATGAGGCAGGAGCAGCTGCACTTCCAGGAATGCCTGGATATCATCAGCCGAAACGTGGCCAGGTACGAGCAGGAATATGAGCAGCGGCATGCCCAGGTACAGGAATTGTACAAAGCGGTAAACAGCGGCGATGTGGAACTGTATAACCAGCTGATGACCGCCAGCAGCCTGGAGGAACATGCGGCAGCCTCCCTGCGCAAGAATCGGGCAGCACAGGACAAACCCTACTTCGGGCGCATCGACTACACGGAGAAGGCCGCCGATTTGGAGCAGCAGGTATATATCGGCAAAAACGGCGTGTTCCGCAACAAGACGGATGTGCTGATCGCCGACTGGCGGGCGCCCATCTCCAGTGTCTACTACGAGAACGAACTGGGCCGGGGCGAGTACGGCCTGCCGGACGAAAAGCCCATCTCCATCGACCTGCACTTAAAGCGAACCTACAGCGTGGAAAACAGCAGACTCCTGGGCTACTATGACAGTGATGTGGCCTCCAGCGACGAACTGCTGGTGCAGTATCTGTCCAAAAACAAGGATGCCGTGCTGGGAGAGATCATTGCCACCATCCAAAAGGAACAGAATGCCATCATCCGCAAGTCCCCCTTTGCCAATCTGATCGTCCAGGGCGTGGCGGGCAGCGGCAAGACCACAGTGGCTATGCATCGCATCTCCTATCTGCTCTACAATTATAAGCATCGCTTTGAGTCAAACGAGTACTGCATCATCGGCAGCAACGACTTGCTGCTGAACTATATCACCAGCGGCCTGCCGGAGTTGGATGTGCCCAATATCAAGCATATGCGCATGGACCAACTCTTCGCCCGCCTCTGCGAAAAGGACTGGTTAAAGAAAAACAAATGTGTGGAACCGGATGGAGGGACATACTCCACTGCGCCGTGGCGCTGCACACTCTCCTTCATGCAGGAACTGGAATTGTACCTGTTACATCTGCGGGAGGATCTGGTGGACCTGTCCCCTCTGAAGGACAAACAGATCGGCATCATTCTGTCGCAGAGCAGCAATACCACACTCTATCAGGAAAATCCCACCTTCAGCATTTGCACTATGCTGACCACACTGGATGAACGGGCAAAGACCAGGATCAAGTTCCTGATGAGCGGGGAAGACAGGGACAAGCTTCAGGCCAAACTAAAGCAGCATGCCGGCCACTACAAGGCTATGCGCCCCACCCAGAGCATCTATGAAATGTACCTTGCGTATCTGCAGCAATGGTGGGATACACATAAAGATGAACTCCCCATAATGGCGGGGACGCCTGTCCAGGGCGATCCCCAGGCACCTTTTTCCTCCCCTGCGGCGCAGGCATGGCAGACCCATCTAGACCGCCTGCAGCGCCGGGAGTACGATGTGTATGACATTGCCGCCCTGGCCCTGATCCACTACCGGGTATATCAAAAAGCCCCCAACGAAGAGTTTGGCCTGCTGTTTTTAGATGAGGCACAGGACTTTGGCATCGGTATCTACTATGTACTGCGGACCTTGCTGCCTGCCACCTATTTTACTATTATGGGGGATGTATCTCAGAATATACATTATGACACGGGACTGAACGACTGGTATGAACTGCATAAGCTGTTTTTAAAAAATGAGCGGGACCAATTTCTGCTGCTGCAGAAGAGCTATCGAAACACCATTGAAATCTCCCAGTACGCAGGCCGGATTCTGGAAAAGGCATCTTCCGGCCGCTATAAGATCCAACCGGTGATCCGCCATGGCATCCCTGTGGAGGAAACCCGGTTCTGGAGCGACTTGGAGATGGCTGAACACACGGCAGGGCTCATCTCCGCTATTCAGACCAAGGGGTACCATACCACCGCCGTGATCTGCCGGGATGAGAAGGACGCCGCCAAGGCACACTCGCTGCTCTCTCCGCTGACACCTCTGACCGACGGAGCCGCCGCCAATTTCTCCACAGGCACCATGGTGCTGCCCATCCGCCTGGTGAAGGGTCTGGAATTTGACGCGGTCATTCTCTGGAACCTGGACATGCAGCACGGCCCTGACGATCCCCGCCAGGCCAAGCTCCTGTATGTGGCCGCCACCCGCGCGCTGCATGAACTGCATGTGCTGAACTGTTGAGCCCGTGTACCACAGGTTCATTGTTCACGGGAACAAACAGGCAGTCAACGGATTATATCTTCATATTTAAGTCGCACCAGGGTATAGTCCAGCACGACTTCACGGCCGCTGCCGCCATTCATCAGGATCTCCAGTTCTGTCACCGCCTCCTGGGAGATCCTGGCGAAGTCCTGGCGTACCGTATTCATCTGCTGTCCCACATAGCCCATCAATGTCAGCCCGTCAAAACCGCACACCGGCCGGAAGATATCCATATACATAAGGGCCCGCATGGCGCCTATGGCCATCAAGTCCGATGCGCAGACCACCATATCCTGCTCCTCGGCATACTCCATAGTCAGTTCCCGGGCCTTTTTCTCTGAGAACTCTCCGTTACGCACAATCATCTCCAGGCCGTAATCCCTGGCAAACTTCTCCATACCCCTGATCCGTTCCCGGGTCACATAGCCATTGCTTTTTCCCGCAATATAAAGCACTTTCTTATAGGGTATGGTGTCCATCAGCATGGTTTTTTCCGCTACCGCATACTGTGCCGCCGCCTGGTCGATCCACACGCAGGAAGTACACTCGTTGACCAGCGGTACATCCACCAGCACAATCCGGAAAATCTGCCGCCGAACCAGTTCCTGGAGCACCTGATCCTCTCTGGATATCCCATAAATGATAATACCATGGATGCTCTGTGAGCGGAAATACCCTATGACTTCCTCCACTCCCATGCCTTCCAACATGGAAAAAAACACCGTAACCACATCCAGGGCATATTCCCTGGCGCTCTCCAACGCGCCAGCCAGGTACTGCATACTGATCTCATCTATAGCCTGGGTGTTGGTATTCAGATGGATCAGCAAAGCAATCCTTCCCGCTTGTTTGGAGGACAATGCTGCCGCCACAGCATTGGGCACAAACCCCAACTCTTCAATGGCTTCGTTCACCTTCTTCCGGGTATTCTCACTCACATTGGGATAATGATTTAGTACTTTTGAAACTGTAGAGACAGCCACCCCTGCCCTCGCAGCCACATCCTTGATTGATGCCACAAAAGTCCCTCCTTAATTATAGTTAATTTAACCTATGTTTTCCGCCTTCTCCCATGCCATCGGCCAGGCAGGCTTCCCAGCGCCCGCAGCAACAGGGAAACTGCCGCCGATGCCAGAATCACCACCAGATATACCCCTATGTCCAGGCGAACCAGGGGCTTGATGAAAAAGTACAGCCACCCGTATAAAAAGCCATGCACAAGCCAGATATAGGTGGATTGGTGTCCCCACCATGCCAGAAAGCTGCACAGAGGAGGAATATGGGATAACAATGTCACCAGTCCGTAAGCCAGCAGAGGGGCAAATAAAAAGTCCAGCTTCGCGTAGGCCGCGTCTGTGGCCAGCATCACCCGCAGGGCTATGACAATGCCCACCAGGACCGCTGCCACACACACCGGCAGCCATGAACCCCTGCGCCGCAATGCTCTGTCTACTCTCTGATACAGAGCAAAGCGGGCCGCTAGATAACCCACCACGAAGATCAGTAAAAACGAAAGCCGCAGGCCGCTCTTAACAGCCAATATCACATTCCACAGTCCGGGCCACCAGAGCCTTCCCACCAGCACCGCCCCTGTCCCCAGCAGCGCCAGCGTCAGGTAAAATACTCTTTTGCGCCTTCTCTCCTCCGGCTGGTCAAAGCGGGTCAGAAGCAGATCCAAAAACGGCAATACCAGCAGCATCTTCGCGTACTGCTCCACATACCACCAGGCCCCGTTGTAGGTGGGATTCAGCGCTGTCAGGTTTCCGGGCAGCTGCGACGGGTCAAAGGGAAGACCCAATATACCAAACACGATTCCCATATAGATCAACAACACCGTCCAAAGCTTTCCATACAGCTTCAAGATCCGCACCAAAGCGCAGCGGTACTCCGCCAGCAGCCTTCCAAAGAACCGCCCCCGGGTCTGCCTGTCCATCACATGGTACATGCCATAGCCGCTGACAAATGCGAATATCCCCACGCAGAGCTTGCAGAACCAGGCAATCCGCTGAGCCGCGTCCGCCTGTAGGAAGGGAAGCAGAGAGTCATATTCTACCGCAAAAGAATACAAATGATGATAGACCATCATCCAGATTGCCACCCCCTGCAAAACCGCGGACTGTTTTTTTGTTATTCCATTCTCCACTTAAGCTGACCTCCAAAAACCTTATCAGTATAACACATTTGAAGTCAAATCGGCTGCGTGAATTGCTTCACACAGCCGATCTTTCATAATTTTATAGAAAATTAATATTTTCCAAAGCTATCTCCGTCAAGGGAAATGATCTGCTCATTCGTGCTGGAGGCGGTGAAAGAACCTATGCTGGAAGAGGAGGAAGAACTCCTGTTTCCAAGGTTGTATGCGGAAAGCTTCTCACGCATCCGGTCTGCCTGGTTGGAAAGCTCCTCACTTGCGGAAGCACACTGCTCGCTGGTAGCGGAGTTGGTCTGTACCACCTGGGAGACCTGTGTGATGGCCTGCTTGATCTGTGCGCCGCTGGTTGCCTGATAGTTGCAAGCCTGGGCAATATTGTTAATCAGCACTTCGCTCTGGTTTACCACGTCCGTGATCAGTTCCAGCGCCTTTGCTGTCTCGTCTGCCATCTGGGACCCCTGGCTTACCTTACTGATGGAATCCTCGATTAACCCTGCGGTCTCGGATGCGGCAGCCGCACTCTTCGCAGCCAGGCTTCTCACCTCTTCTGCCACCACAGCGAAGCCCTTGCCTGCCTCACCGGCTCTTGCAGCCTCTACCGCCGCATTCAGCGCCAGAATATTGGTCTGGAACGCAATGTCATCAATGGTCTTGATAATCTTGGAAATGCTCTCGGATGACTTGTTGATGTCCTCCATGGCGGACATCATATCCTGCATCCGCTTATTGCCCTGTTTTACATCCTTAATTGCGTTTTCTACAAGTTCAGCAGCCTGGTTAGCCTGCTCCGCATTCTGGGCAGTTGCCTCTACAATCTCATCCATAGAAGCAGTAATCTGCTGAATTGCGCTTGCCTGCTCTGTTGAACCCTGTGCCAGGGACTGACTTGCGCTTGCCATCTGGGAAGAACCAATAGTCACCTGGTATGCAGCCTCGCTGATGCTGCTCAATGCCTGATTGTTATCTTCAACCAGCTTTTTCAAGGACTGGCCCAGCAGATCATCCTGCGATTTGGGATTTACAACTACGGTGAGGTTGCCCTTCGCCACCTCCTCGGCAATGCCGGCCTGGTACTTGATATTTTCAATCACCTTCTGATAGTCATCTACCAGTTCGCCGAACTCATCGTTATGGTACTTCACCAGTTCGATATCCACACGACCCATTGCAATATCGGCGGCCGCCTTGGACAGCTGTGCCACGGACTTATTTATAATCTTTATCAGCGAAAATGCGATTACAAGTGTAATTATAACGGAAATCACAATCAATCCGGCACTGGCCAGGTTAGATAGATTAGCGGTTCTGGCTATAAGTTCATTGTCTGCCGCCATTGATGCCGTCAAAGTGTCGGTGAGAATTTTTGCCTTCGCCTCATCCGCTCCAATTTCCTGCATCGTTTTCGTTATAGTAGAATACTGCTCTACCTGCATATCTTTTATAGTGTCTTCGATTCTCCTCACGGAAGACATTCCCACTAATACATTAATTATTGTAAGTATAATCGGGATTGCAAAACCTATAATCATTTTTGTTTTAATCTTCATGTCCTTCATATCTCATACCTCTCATTCTTCATCAATATTCATTTCATTGGCCTGATCAGCAAGTGATAAATCTTCGTCATTTAACAGCTTATCCGGATCTAACAACAGTTTGACCGAATCTCCTACCTTTCCGATACCGTACACATACTTGTTCTGTACCCTGTCTGACCTGCCAATGCTGGGCGGCGGCAGAATATTCTCCTCCTGGATCTCCACCACCTCGGCAATATTCTCAATGATCAGCCCCACCACTGTGGACTGCACGTTGATCACTACAATACAGGTTCTGTCATTATACTCAAAAGGCTCCTGTTTGAACCGAAGGCAGATGTCAATGACCGGAATAATCTTTCCCCGCAGATTAATCAGGCCCTTAATATAATCTTCCGTCTCCGGAATTGCTGTTATCGCCTGAAACGGTATAATTTCGGAAACATATTGGATCTTAAGGCCAAAATACTCGTTGCCTGACCTGAATGTCATGTATTTGTCTTTCTGCGCGTCACGCTCATTACCTACGCTCTGACCATTGTCTGTCTGTCTTATTGCCTCACTGTTTACCTCCATGCAGCTACCTCCTTTTCATGCGTTTATTCTATCAATCCTACCGGATCAAGTATCAGCGCAATGCTGCCATCTCCCAATTGCGTACAGCCGGACAGACCTTTTACTTTCTTGATATAAGAAGGAATGGGCTTTACCACAATCTCCTGCTCGCCTATCAATTTGTCCACAAAGAGACATATGGCTTTCCCTTCCACCTCAAAAATCAGCATCATGCCGTCTTCCACCGACTTGCGGTAATCCTTCAAGCCATACCATTCACCCAGCCGAAGTACCGGATAACACTCTCCCCGGATCATAATATACTCATCGCCGTTGGGCTCATGGATCATCATATTCTCCCTGACGCTGACAAACTGCTTGACAACACCGGTCTCCACGACGAAGGAGGAAGTTCCGGCCTCCATCACTATTCCGTCGATAATCGCCAAAGTGAGAGGAATCTTTAGAGTCATGGTAGTTCCCAGACCGGCCTCACTCTCAATCTCCAATGCGCCGCCGATAGTCTGGATATTCTGCACCACCACATCCATGCCCACGCCTCGTCCGGAGTACTCCGTAACCTGCTCGTTGGTGGAGAACCCGGGTAATGTGATGAACTTGAATACTTCTTTGTCCGTGTACTCGCTGTCCAGCCTGCCATCTTCCAAGAGCCCCTGCTTTCTGGCTTTTGCCAGTATTTTTGCCCTGTCCAGGCCCTTTCCGTTGTCCACAACGCTGATCCACACTTTGCCGGCTTCCGTCTTGGCGGAAAGAGTTACCTTCGCTCTATCGGTCTTGCCGCTCTCCTTGCGCTCCTGGTTGGTCTCAATGCCATGATCCACCGCGTTACGCACCAGATGCATCAGAGGATCCGAGATATTTTCAATGATGTTCTTATCCACCTCAGTGTGCTCGCCGATCATCTCAAAGTCAATGTCCTTGCCCAGTTTGCGGGAGACATCAAAGACAATTCGGTTCATCTTCTGGAATAGGTTGGTCAGAGGCATCATTCTCATGGACATGATCACATTCTGCAGATCCGTGGAGATCTTGGACATCTGCCCCGCCGCTTTATTGAAATTGGAAAGGTTCAGTCCCGGCACTTTCAAGTCAGGATTCTGCAGCACTACGGACTCCGCGATTACCAACTCACCAATCAGATCCATCAACTGATCCATCTTAGACACATTAACGCTGATGAATGCGTCCTTGGCTCCCTTCTGCTTATCCTTTGCCAGTTTCTTGGGACGACCGGGTTCCTTGGTCTGAATGACGAAGTCACCAGGCGCCATCTGCGTCTTGTCTGCCGCTTTCTTCTCAGAATTCTTCTCCGCTTTGGCCTCAATGGCCTCCACGCTGGATTCCAAATCGATATGAGGCGGCTGGTTTCCGAAGTCAAAGCCCAGCAAAAACTCCTCTGCCTTGCATTCATAGACATCTACTTTCTCGATATCGTAGCCAACGCCTATCAGGTCTCTGATTTCCGTTTCCGTACACTGGGCCTGAAGCAGAATCTTAAAGCCTTCCTTCAGGATAGTCTCTCCGCTGGATTCATCAGAAATGATATCCTCCGGAGAATACAGCAAATCCTCCGCAATCTCTTTCATTGCGTAGACCACCTTATAGGCGTGCACATTGGCCATTACCGTCTCCGGCGAAAATGTAATGTACACCTTGTAGAAACGACTTGCGTCAGTGGCAACGGGAGCTATGTAGAACTGCTTGGGCTCTTCATGCACGTTCTCCGGCATCAGTGCGTCCTCCCCCACACCTTTCTTGATGGCCTCCAGAAAGGCATCCAATTCCTTGATAATGCTTTCCGGGTTTCCGTCGGCCGTGTTCCCGTTACGGATTTTATCCATCTCCTCGGTAATGAAATCTGCCACTTCCAGCACATGCTCCACCAGCTTTAAGTGCGGCACATGCTCGGGATGGGACTCTCTCAGATAAAAGAAAACGTCTTCCAGTTTGTGAGAAATCGCAGTGATGTTATCAAACATCATGATACCCGATGAGCCTTTTATAGTATGCATAGTGCGGAATATCTCATTGATGCTGTCTTGGTCAAAACACTCAGCGTCTTTCTGCTCCAGCACCATTTCCTGCAACTGCTCCAGAAGCTGTTCGTTCTCAAACAGATAGATGTCCAACATTCCCTCTGTGTTAAATTCTTCAGCCATACTTTCTCCTTTCCTGTAAATTTTTATCAGATTATATCAGACCCAATTTTTTCATAGCCTGCTCAAATCTCTCTTTATCAATGGGCTTTCCCGAATATATTGTGCAGCCCAGTTCAAAAGCCATTTTTACATTTTTCTCATCGTTGAGCGCTGTAGTCATGATGACTTTCGCCCTCTTATCCTCCGCAATCCCTCTGTCCTTTTCCAGATTGCGGATGCCCATCAGGGCCTGATAACCGTCCATGACCGGCATCATAATATCCAGGCAAACCAAATCGTAGGGTTCACCGTCCTCCAGCGCCATCATGAACGCGTCCACAGCCTCCATACCATCCACAGTGACATCACATTCACCGTATTTGGACAGAAAACTCACCATGAATTTCCTTGTGACAAAATCGTCTTCAGCTAATAAAATCTTCATATTTACCCCTTTCCCGCATATCGCAGACCAATCTGCGATATTGCACCAATCAGTATTCAATACTACATCCTGTCCAGCACCGCATAGGCTCTCTTGGCGACATCCTGAAGTTTCTCCTGATATTCAACGGCTCCCAGGTCGTAAGCTACCTTGGGCATACCATAGACCACACAGGTGGATTCATCCTGGCCAATGGTTCTGGCCCCCGCCCTGCGCATCTCCAGCAAGCCTTTGGCGCCGTCGCCGCCCATGCCTGTCAGAATGATACCCAGCGCCTTGGGCCCCGCCACTTTAGCCACGGAGTCAAACAGCACATCCACGGAGGGACAATGCCCGTTTACTTTTGGACCTGCCTTGCACTCCACCTGGTAGACGCCGTTTACCTTAACCAGACGCATATGTCTGTCACCGCCTGGGGCAATCAGCACATGTCCAGGCTTTACCTGATCCCCCGTCTCCGCTTCCTTGACAATCACCCGACACTGGTTATCCAGTCTTTTGGCATACATACTGGTGAATCCCGGCGGCATGTGCTGCACAATCACGACACCCGGAATATCTGTTCCAAAATTCTGCACCACCGAAAAAATAGCTTCCGTACCGCCAGTGGATGCGCCTATAGCCACTACCAGATCGCTGCCCCTGGAAGTAAGTACCGAAGACTGTTCCATCTGATGCATAGCCTTCTGCTTGATTTGGCTGATGTTGGCCGTGGAGGCAATCTTGATTTTCACCAGCAGTTCATTTTTAATAAACGCCTCCAGCTGCTCTCTGGCCGTCACCGCGGGCTTTGCCACGAAATCCACGGCTCCCGCGTTCAGCGCGTCAAACACCTTGTCGCTCAGAGAACTGATTACCACCACCGGAAGAGGGTACTGGGGCATCAGCTTGCGCAGGAACTCAATACCGTTCATACGCGGCAGCTCCACATCCAGGGTCATGACATCCGGCTTGTGTGCGATAATGGCATCCCTGGCCTCATATGGATCTCTTGCGGTGGCTACCACTTGGATTGCCGGATCCCGGTTGAGATTTTGTACTAGTAATTCCCGGAACACCATGGAATCTTCAACTACCAACACTTTAATCGGCTGCATACATCCATTATCTCCTTATGCTTTTCTAAATATTGATGGCTGCACTAACTCAAAAGGAACCTGGGCCCGATCCAGGGTTTCCGTCATACCGATGAAAAGATAACCTCCCGGCTCCAGAAAATTGTACACCTTTTGCAGCAACTCATTCTTTGTGTTCTCATCAAAGTATATCATAACATTTCTCAAAAAGATAGTGTGCATTCTCTTCTTGAAAGGAAAAGGCGACATCAGGTTAAACTGGCGGAAGATGACCTCCTGCTTCAGTTCGTCCTTTACCCGGAAAGCGCCCTCCGGCGTCTTCTTGAAGAAGTGCCTCTTCCATTGGTCCGGGATATTTTTCAGCTGTTCCTCCGTGTATATGCCTGCAATCGCCTGCTGCAGCACCTTGGTGGATATATCCGTGGCCAGCACCTTGGTATCCCAGGCCGCAGCATCCAGTCCAAAGAAGTCCTTGATCGTCATCGCAATCATATAGGGCTCCTCTCCAGTGGAGGCCGCTCCGCACCAGATCCGCAGATCCCGTGTGCTTTGTTCTCTCTGCCTAAGTTCCGGCAAAACCACGCTTTTAAAAAATTCAAAATGCTCAAACTCCCTCATAAAGTAGGTGTGGTTTGTAGTAAGCAGATTGACTAACGCCTTCTCCAGCTGCCCTGAACTGTCCTTTTCCATATCGTTCATAAAAGCATTGAAACTGTTCCAGCCCCCTGACTTAATGTGGTTTTCAAGTCTGCCATTCATAATGACCTTCTTCTGGCTCAGGTCAATACCATAGCGCTGTTTCATATAGCGCGCAATCCTTAAAAACTCCTCATCCGTCATCATAGTACCATTCCTCCATTGCATTTTCTCAATATTCTGAAACAATAATTGTTTCCCTGAGCCGTCCACTCTAGCGCAGCTGTCTGGCAACTTTGCAGAATATGCCGAAAATGTGGGGGTTGAATTTCCGTTCAGCCTCTCGCTGCATAATCTCCAGTGCCTTCTCCCTGTCGTAACCCTGACGGTAACTTCTCTCCTCCGTCAGTGCGCAAAATATACTTGACATGGCGACAATCTGCGCAGCCAGTGGTATCTCATTCCCCTTTTTGCCCTCGGGATAACCGCTTCCATCCCAATTCTCGTGGTGGAAATGAGTGATATCCGCTGAAATCTGTATGAAATCGTTGTAATCCTTAGTAACTTTTAAATCCTCAAGAAGCTTGGTTCCGATCCGGGTATGGCTCTTCATTTGCTCCCGTTCTTCCTCGCTTAACGCCGACTGCTTCTGCAGGATCTCTTTGGGTATGCCTATATTGCCAATATCGCACAATGGCGCCGCAAACTCTATGGTCTCCACAAAGCTGTCCGATATCTGGTCTTCAAATAGTGGTGACAGCTGCATACTCTGAGCCAGAATACGGCAGTTGTAACGCATCCGCTCTATGTAGTCGCCGGCATGTGAAGAATTTTCCGCCGCCACGCCGGCCAGCGCATACAGCACATTTTTCCGCTCTTCCTCCATCTGCCGCAGCTGCTCGTTGACGGAGGTCTGTAACCGTCGGTTGGCCTCCTTGATCTCCTTGGCGGCCTCATACAGTTTCAAATGGACATTGACCCTGGCCTGCACCAGTTCCGGGATGAAAGGCTTGGTAATATAATCCCCGCCCCCCAAATCAAAACCCTTTACGATGTCCTTGGGGTTATCAAAGGCGGAGATAAAGATAACAGGAATGCTTTTGGTCTCCACATTGGCTTTCAGCACCCTGCACAGTTCGTAGCCGTCCATCTCCGGCATGGAGATATCCGTCAGTACCAGGTTTGGCATTTCCTCCCGAACCTGCTCCAGGGCCTGCAGGCCATTCTCCGCCAGCACGGCCTTACATCCCATATCCCCTATGATCTCGCCAAGGATCACCCTGTTGGTTTCCACATCATCTACAATTAAAACAACACCTCTTGCACGATCTTTCACATTCCGCTCCCTTTCTCTATTCTCAGTTCCGCATGAGCTGCTTTTCACAGAGCAGCCCATGCGGAACGTTTCAAACAGATAATCGTTTCTGCCCGCCTTCGCATAACCGAAAACATGGCGGATGCGGCTTCTGCCAGAAACGACTATCTATCTGAATCTGTTCAGGGTTCCTCATCTATCAGAGCCTTCAAGGTTTCCAATCCTGTGGAAATCTTATCATAGTTCTCCTTCTGGATAGCCATCTTAAGCCGCAGAACAGCCCGACTTACCTCCTGAGGAGCGTCCGCGGTGAGTTGCCTGATGGTTTCCATAAACATCTCCGCCTTCTCCCAATTTTCCATCTCCACAGAGAGAATTAGCTTTGACAGATTCTTCTCCAGCGCCTCATGGTTGGAAGCCGTCCCATAACGGGAAGCATCCTGCTCCTCCTGCGGGGCGCTGCCCCCAAAGGATATCATGGGCCTGGGCTGCACAGAGTTATCTTCCTCTTCCTCTGTCTCCGGATCTCTTCCCACCCATACGGAAAAGGAGAACGTGGTTCCCTTCCCCTTTGCGCTCTCCACGTTAATGCTGCCGTCCATGAGTTCCACCAGCTGCCGACAGATGGAAAGTCCCAACCCGGTTCCGCCATATTTGCGGGAGGTGGAAGCGTCAACCTGAGAAAAACTTTGAAACAGTTTCTCCTGATCTTTGGGATCAATCCCGATCCCTGTGTCACAAACCAGGAAAAAGAGTTCTTGGGAGTCCTTGGTCTGTGCCGTCTTGATAACCTCCAGCGTAATCTTTCCCACGCTGGTAAACTTCTGCGCATTGGACAGCAGATTGTTCAGCACCTGCACGATCCGCAGTTCATCTCCCACCACATACTCCGGCACCCCGGGGGAAACCGTAACAAAGAAATCCAATCCCTTCTCCGTTATACGTCCCTTATGGCTGGCCATCACATAATCTATCGTGTTGCGAATGGAGAACCGGGCCTCTTCCAGCTGAAACTTCCCCGCCTCCAACTTGGAAAAATCCAAAATATTGTTGATAATCTTATTCATCTCCCCGCAGCAGCGCTCTATCAACTGCAGCTTGCGGAGCTTCTCTTTCTCTGTCTCCAGCGGTAACAACTCCCTGACCTGTCCCGAGATCCCATTCACCGGTGTACGCAGTTCATGGGTCACATTGGCCACAAACTCCGACTTGACCCGCATGGCATCCTGGGCCTCCTGCTTCACCTGCTCCAACTCATGGCTCAGAAATTCTTTTTCCAGCACATCGTTGGCCATACAGAGATAGTCATCGCTCTGTTCCTGCACCAGAACTCTCATATCTGTGGGAAAACAGGTCTGATTTTTGCGATAAGCCGTTGTTCTGTGGGTTTTCATACCGAATGGGTAAACTGCCTTCCAACCGCCGCCATCCTTCTGAAATGCCCCCGGGAATACAGCGCCCACAAAAAGACCTTCCAGCCCCTGGTCGTATCCCAGCTTCTCTCTCGCCGCGGCATTGCCATATACAATCATTCCTTCTTTATCAAATGCCAGAATTATCTCCAATACATTTTCAAAAGGAAGCATCTCCATACTTTGTTGACACATAAAAACTTTCCTCTACATGCATATCGCTGGCTGAGCCTGCGATACTGCGTTGATGCGTATTTAGATGTGTAACATCCAAACTTACTTCTTCCCTGCATATCGCAGGCCGTGCCTGCGATATTGCGTTAATGCGTATTTGGAAGTTTTACTTCCAAACTTTCCTCTACATGCATAACACAATTTACCACAAAAAACAACGAACCCCGCAACGTGGTTCCGCTGTTTTTATGTATGGATACCTTAATTAGAAAAATCAAACATCTTGATCACTTCAACAATGTTGAAGAAGTCTTCCTTGGCAAGCTGGAAGCATTCCAGCACATCCGGAGAGAACTGCCCGCACTCTCCGCCAAGAATCATCTGGTACGCCAAGGAATTGCCATATACGCCCTTGTAAACTCTCTCGCTTACCAACGCGTCATACACATCCACAACGGATACAATCTGTGCGCTGATGGGAATCTGATCTCCCACCAGATGATCAGGATATCCGTTTCCGTCCCACCTCTCATGGTGCCAGCGGCAGATCTCATAGCAGTAGCGGTAAAATTCATCCGTCTGTGTCTTGCGGAACTTCTCCAAAATCTCACAGCCAATGATGGGGTGGGTCTTAATCACATCATACTCTTCCGGCGTCAGACGCGCAGGCTTTAAAAGGATCGCGTCCGAGATGCCGATCTTGCCGATATCATGCAGTGCAGAAGCTCTGGCAATAGCGTCTATCTGTGATTTGGTAAGTCCGTATTTGGGGAAATACTTTTCCATGTACTTCAAAAGTATCCTGGTGAAATACTTAATGCGGCGAATATGTTCTCCCGTCTCCGAACTTCTGAACTCCACCACGGAACTGAGCGCATCAATCATAAACTCGTTGTTGTCCTGAATCCTTTTCTGATGTGCGAGAATCTCCAGTTCCTGCTCCTTCAGGCGCACCTCCATATTGTGCTTATTTTGATAGAGTTCCACAATATTGTTTGCCCTGCGCTTCACAATATCCGGGTAGAAGGGCTTATGTATCACATCCGCAATGCCATAGGCATAGGCTCTGTCCTCACTGTTCCTGACAGTCTCGCTGGTGATCAGTATCACGGGGAGATGCTGAATCATATCCTTGGACTTCATGTATTCCAGTACGCCAAATCCATCCATCTGGGGCATGACAATATCCAACAGTACCAATGTCAGATCCTTGTTCGCCTCGATCTGCTCTATGGCTTCCTGACCGTTGGCCGCCTGAACAATGGCATATTCATCTTGGAACAGGTTCTCCAGTATAGCCCGGTTCACTTCTTCGTCGTCCACGATCAAAATCTTCTGTCTCTCCATACCGGTCTTGTTTACCTCTTCCTCCACAATCACAATCTTCTGCTCATCCATAACCTTCTAATCCCCATGAATTCTGAAATTTTCCTGCGATTTCCTCCTGTAAAGCAGCGCTCTCGCCGCCTGACGGGCTCACGAACAATCTTAACATATCCACCAGCGAATGTCAATAATTCGTGCCTTCATCTTTGCGGATCCTTTGCAGCCAAACCTGCTTTTCCGTCAAGAAAAGTCTTAATTTCCAATTAGTTCCATGAAGCGCCCATAGGCTTCTTCCAGCACCGTCCTCTGCGCCGCCACCTGCTCCATGTCCACTTCGGATGCCGCCTTGCCCCGAAGAAGTTCCGTCAGGGCCGATACCGGCTTGCAGACCGGATCCAGCCCCAGGTTGGCGCTCACTCCCTTGAGGGTGTGCGCGTACTTGAAAGCCTCCTCAAAGTTTCCCTGGTCCAGGCTCTCCACCAGCCCCGCATAGTTCTTATCATCTTTAAACTTCAGCAGGAACTTTGCAAAAAGCGCCTCATTGCCCATGAAGCGGTGCAGAGTGCCCTCCACGTCCGCACCGTTCTCAATCAGCTTCTGTTTCAGTAATTCATCCATTATTTACTGTTCCTTTCTATATTAGAGTTCCGCACATTCCCGGACAACACACAAGTATGGTGATGAATAGCGCCAAGAGTACATTAAACAAACCTTAATTCTTTTTACGTGTTACGTTGTGGTCAATTTTACAGATGATGGATTACTTATTTGTGTGTAAAATTGTATTCCCCGCTATTCTTTATATAGAAGGTTATACCGCCGCTGTAAACTGTGCTGTCGCCGTCAATCGTCCATTCTCCGCCGCCCAGCCTGTAAATTCTTTCGCGCCTCAAATTCTTTATGCCATTCTTGGTAATACCGTCCCGAACCCACGTTTCCCATATTTTCACCGTGTACTCCGTCCGATTACCCGCTGAGTCTTCTGCTATAATTATATACTCATCTTCCGACGGCATGAGTGTAATATCAGCACGATTGTTTGATACTTCCGCCGCTTCACCATTTACCGTAACTGTGCACAAATTCTCATCCGTTACCGTCACTGTATGCTCTCCATAATAAGTCTCACTGTTGGCCACACCGCTGATAACCGGAGCAGTTTTATCCGCTACAGCATACGGTAATATCTCAAATTCCGAAGTTCTGATTACCTCCTGATAGAACTCTGTTGCCGCAAACACTGCCTTTGCCGTGTATTTTCCCGCTTTATCGGGTACCGCCGTAGTATAAGCGCTGTCGTCGGCTTCCGCCTTTTTGTAATAATATGTGATATTCTTTTCCCCGTTTGTGGCGGAACTTACAATGGGAGCAGGCTTGGGCTGGCCCTCATGCCAGTCAGGCTGTATAAATTCCGCATTTCCTGGCTGTAGGACCGTATGCGGGGCCACCGCCTGAACCCGCGCCTGAGATGTATCAAAATGTATTCCAATGGCCCTAATACCGTTGATTTCATTCGTCCATATTTCACTTTCGCTATGCAAGGGGCACTCTGTACCGTTGTATATCAGCTTCCAGGAATACGCTCCCACGTTTGGAAATGCCACCTGTGAGCCATCGCCGTAATTCTCAGCGTTGATTGTAATTGTTGCGCCCGTATCATTTCCGTTTATGTCATATACCGGTATGGTGTAATCAAGACACGACCAAACAGGCTCCAGTATGGGCTTTTGGCATATAACCGCCGCGGTTTGGCTATTCTCCAAATAAGCAGACTGTTTAAAATTTTTTTCCGTCGCCGCCTTGCTCAATAGAGTTGATTTTGAAGCCATCCAAATGCTCTCTGGCTTCCCGTTGCTGTCAACCTTCCATACATTCCATCCGGATAATTTGTAGAATTTTAAATCCCCTTTTCTGCTTTCCAAAAGAGTCTTTATAATACTTCCTCCTTGAGCGTCCAGATTTGCGGAATCCGGCGCAATGCCGTCGTCCATAAATGTCAGGTCCGAAGAGATGTCTGTTCCCGCATAGACACGAAACTGTTTCTGTTCTTCTGTCAGGCTATCATACAAATTATCTGCGTCCGAACTCGAAACGGAAGCAGCCCCTCCCGACTGCTGCTCCACCGACTGTTCCTTTGCCCATGCCGGAGTCGCACACGCGGCAACCATTGCAAGTGTTAATATCAATGTCAATAGTCTCTTTGCTTTCCTATGCATAGTTCCCCTTCCTCTCTTTTTAATTCTCTATCCACCGAATTATCAGATTCTCTTCTACCTTCTCCGAGAAGTCATAATCCCAGGCACCGTTTTCTGTTGGGATCAGTTTCGGCTCCGTCGCCGTTTCTCCCTTCTTTACTTTCTGTGTTCCGAAAGTATATCCCTTGTATTGGAAGGTGACTGTGCAATACTGCGGTTTTGTGTCTCCTGCATCTTCGTCTTCCTGCGGCGGTGAGGATGGCTCCGCCTGCGGGATATCCTGGGGCGGCGACTGTGGTTCTGCTTTCTGCTGCCCGGTTTCTTGATGCTGCCCGGTTTCTTGATGCTGTTCACTCAGGGGTTCCCGCTGCTTTATCTCCTGCTGCCCCGTCTTTTGTGTATCACGCTGTTCTGACTCCGATGAGTCTCTTTGGGGGGTTGTTCCCTCCAAGGGATTAGATGAAGGCTCTTCCGATTTTACCGACGGAGTTTGCCAAACCGGTTCCCGTTGCTCTGTCTCATCCGTCTCCGCTTGCTCCGTTCCGCTCTGGGGCATTTCTTCTATGTATTCCTTTATGATATCCGGCAGACTGTCATAGTCGATATCTGCCGGTTCGCCCACATACTCGGAGGTTGTGGATGTTCCTTGGACCGTCAACTCTTTTCCTGCTTCTACCCTAATCTCTTCCTCTGAAACGGCTCCATCCGGCATTATCGTTTTAGCGCTCACCGCCCCCTTAAAGACGGTCACCTTCGTATTCGAATTTCCGTTCTCATCCAGTTCCACGCCCACGCGGAAGATTGTTCCGCGGACCGCCATGATAGAATTGGGGGTATTGACCTCATAAGTGGATCCGTCCGTCAGTTTATTCTGAATCTCACTGGTGACAGACCCCCTCTGCAAATCTATATAAGTTCTTGCATTTTCATGGTCTCCGTCGGCCACAATGCTCATCAGCGTATCCTGCTCTGCCAAAACATACTTATCATCATCCAGCTTTAAACGCATACTGCTGCCTGGCGCCACTGCTACAATATCCCCCGACTGGAGCATCAGATTTTCATAGGCTTCCATTTCTCCTACGCGCTCTCTCGTAATCGTCGCGCTGCCGTTGACCTGATATACCATAATGGATCGATAGTTTTCGCTTTTTCCTCCTGCAATAAACACGCAGGCCACGAATCCAATGACTGCTGCCGCCGCCAAAATCGCGCCAATAATAACCCCTGCCTTTTTTGTCATTTTGTATCGCGCTCCTTTCCCTCATCCTGTCTTTCCCGTACCGCCGCTACCAGACAGTCCACCAAATAACAATCCAGCTTTCCCTCATCTGCCATTTCCTTTAAAATGTCTAGAGCCTTTTCCCGAGAAACCGGCTTCTTATAAGGACGATCCCTGGCCGTAAGCGCATCATACACATCCGCCACCGTGATCATTCTGGTTTCCAGTTCCAACTGATCGCCCTTAAGGTGTCTGGGATAACCGGAACCGTCCAGCAGTTCATGATGTGACGCCGCCCATCTGGGGATATCCTCATAACTCTTATGGAACCACACCTTGCTCAGTATTTTTTCTGTCATTACGACATGATATTCCATCTGCCTGCGGTCCTCCTCTGTGAGAGTCCCCTTTCGGATACTGAGACGATCCCGCTCCCGCTTCGTAAGGTAGGAAAGCGCCTCCCCTGTCTCATCCACATAGCTGTGTTTCGCAAGCTCCTGTACACAGTCATAATCCGCGTCGTCCAGAAAACTTTTGCCGTCTATCCTGCGGATAAACTCCATGCTCTCCTTCAAATACGCAATCTTCTGCCGGCATTCCTCCTCATCAATCCTGCCCTTCATACAGTCAATCGTATAATAAGCCTGCAGCAGTCGAAACCGTGTTTCTACCGTTCCGAGTTCCCTGTCCAGCCGCGTTGCCCGATTCATGATTGACAATGGTACAACCATTTTCCCGATATCATGTAAAAGTGCCGCCAGCTCCAACTTATCTTTACGTTCCTCATCAAAGTATTCATCGCTCCTGCCCAATTGATGCTGCTTATTGATATAATCCGCGATCATTCCCGCGTATTGTGCGACTTTTCTGGTATGGGAACCGTTGTAGGGCGTTCGCTCGTCAATCGCAGTTGACATTGCCTCCACAAAAGAATACAGCTGCCGCTTGACTTCCTGCACATATTTCAGATTGGTCATTTCTATAGCGGCCTGGGCGCCCAGGGAGCGAATGATAATCTCATACTCCGGATCAAACGCAATAACTTTTCCGTCTTCATCCATCGCGTTCAAAAGCTGCAGCACACCAATCAGTTCCTCCTCATTATTTTCAATGGGAATAACCAGCAGCGACTGGGTATGATAACCTGTCAGCGCATCATATTTTTGGGGCCCGGAAAAATCAAAACGTGTTTCATCATATACGTCGGGAATGTTGATGATTTCCCGATGAAGAGCGGCATAAGAGCATACATTGCGATCCGTCATCGGAACAGGCGGCATATCGTCAATCGGCTCACCGTCTTCTCCGCGGCTTATGTTTTGGGATAATGTCTTCATAATCTTAAAGTGCAGCTTGCCGTCTTCAAAAAGATATAACGTACTCGCGTCGCAATGAGTAATATCCATCCCGCTTTCCAAAATAAAAGCCAGCAGGTGATCGCGATTCTTTTCCGTAGACAGTTTAATCCCGATATTCAGTATTTTCTTTAATTCCGCATTTGTCGGCTTTATTCTTTCCTCTGTCATTGTCTGCATAAATAATCATGCCTTTCGAGCAATTTTTAATTCTTGTCCGCAAAGGGATACAAATTGTTTCTTTCCAAATACTCCATGGAACATCTTTGCCGCCCCAGATCTCCCATTTCGATAAGGACGCTTGCCTTCACGCCGAACTGACGCATTTGGCGGTCAAATGTACGCCAGTCAATCTGCCCCGTCCCTATCTCGTGATGCAAATCGTTTCTTTTATCATTATCATTGATGTGCATATGAAGAATATAGGGCGCCAATGTCTCCACCCACTCTTCTTCCAAAATGTCGGTAATCGCCGCGTGAGCGTAGTCAAGGCAGACGCCAAAACGAGGTTCATCCTGCAGGCGCTTGGCAAGCCGCGCTAAAACATCCGGCGCCTCGTCGAACATGTTTTCCATATAAATCTGCTGATTGGGATACTTCCGCAAAATTTCACGGAAAAATTCTTCATTGACCTTAAGCCAGTTCTCGAGGTACTTTTTGTCCCGAAACCCGTAAAGCCTGCCTGTGTGAAACACCACTCCGCGAAGTCCCATCTCCTGCGCAATATCCATAGACTGCCGGATCCGATGCTCGGAAGCTTTCCGTATCAGCGAATCCTCACTGTGAACAGTAACGTCTAAAAACGCGCCATGCATGGTGTCATTGGTACGGTCATGGGGCTGTTTACAATAAAACGCAATCAAATCTTCTATCATCTTTTTGTCATCTAAAACCACAGGATTGAAGAAATCATTGTACTCAAAGGCGGCTTGATAGTCCTTTGCCAATTCCAAAGATTCCTCCATTCGATTTCTGTCCGGAATCATATATAACTGTCCCATTTTTATAAACTTACTCCTCTCAAATCATGAAGTCTTAGCTTTCCTCTACACGCGTCTCACAGGTTTCACCTCATCCAGCTGGTATACAAACACGCCCTGCGTTTTGCCCTTAAGCGGGATTTCCCCTATCGGAGTAACCTCCACCCGGTCCTTCACCGCCTCATAGACCTCTTTGCTGATTAAAATCTGTCCTCGTTTGGCGTTGCTCTCCAAACGGGCGGCCGTGTTGACGGTATCGCCAATCGCTGTATAATCCATCCGGAAATCGCAGCCAATATTGCCCACAACCGCGTTGCCGCAGTTGACGCCAATCCCAAAACCCACGCTTTTTCCAAAACGCTTTTCAAATTTCTCGGCAATCGCGTCTGCGCCCGCCTTCATATCCCGCGCCGTACATACCGCTTTATAGATATAGTCCTCCAAATCAAACGGCGCGTTGAACACCGCCATCGTAGCGTCTCCCACAAACTTATCCAGCGTTCCGCCGTTTTGGAAAATTGAATTAGTTGTCAAGCTTAAATATTCATTTAATATTTCCACAACCTCTTCCGGTTTCAGGCTTTCCGACATGGTCGTAAAGCCGCGGATATCCACAAACAAACATGCAATATGGCGGTTCTCGCCTCCCAGTACCAGTTCAAAATCCTTATCCCTGCTGATTTTGTCTACAACCTGCGGCGCAACATATTGTTTAAACACATTTACGACCCTTTGCCGCCGCATGGTTTCCTGCAAATACCCATAAATCAAATGCACTGCATAAATCACAAAAAACACAACAGGGAGAAAAATTACAGGTGTCACTATCCCACGGGCATACATTAATACGGCAAATACCGGTCCCAATGCCACAACACATACCAGCATCATAACAGTCGCCGGAATAATTTTCATCCGTCTGACCGCAAGATAAAACGCCGCCGCCATAACTGCCGCCATGCCTGCATATATTGACGGCGGAAGCTGCTGCTGCGTTTTTCCCTCTAACAGCGCTTCAACAATATTCGCCTGAATTTCCACCCCGTACATCTGTGTCCCGTGGGAGATTGCCGGCATGTAGGAATCCTGCATGCCCGCCGCGTAGGCTCCCACAAATACAATGCCGTCCGCAAAGATCGCCGGATTAACTGTTCCGTCCATAACGTCTGTCATGGAAACCGTGCTGTAACAGCCCGTTTTTCCGGAATATGTAAAGAGATACTGGTTATTGTCATCCAGCGCCGGCCATTTTACGCTCTCCCCCCGGCTCTCCTGATATGTTTTATATGTCTGCGAGGCAAGGCTGTAATTGCGCTGTCCCTCCTCATCATCCATGTATGCCATCGCGCGCCGCACATAACCGTCCGCGCCTACCAATGTGTTGGCATAGCCTTGTTTCGTGGCTTGCCGCAATGCCTCATAGGGCATCACAATGCCGTCTACGTGATATTGATTAATCGTTATTTCGCCGTTTTCATCATACTCGGGCTGTTCCCGAAAGCGATAGGACATCGCCGTTACAACGTTTCCCGCCTCACTGCAAGCCTCCGCAAACGCCGCATCTCCTTCGGTATCGCCCATCTCACTGAAAATAACATCAAAAGCAATCACCGCCGGCCTCGTCTGCGCGTCCTTATTTAAAAGCCGTACAAGATCGGCAGAAAGCTGCCTGCCCCACGACGTTATCGAACCATATTGTTCCAGTGTCTTGTCGTCAATTGCTATAATGTATATATTTTTATTGGCAACCGATGCCCGCTGGCACAGTGCATCCGACACCATAACATCCACGGAATACCCTACCCGCGCCCATCCAAGCAATCCGGCCGCCAAAGCAATCAGGAGCGCTGTCAGAGCAATCCGCATCTTCTGTTTGTTTGCCATTTTTAACCATGTCCCTTTCAATATGTATTATTATTTTAGCAGATGACGCGGCAGAATACAACAAGTATTAGGGGCAACTGTTTTTTTTGTATTGTCAGTGATATTCAGGATATGTCCTGCTCCTATACCGGCGATAATCCAAGAAATGTCCAAGATAAAAGAAAAGTATCTGTATCCTTGTGTCATGCGAGTAAAGGAAGTATAATATGTCTTATTAAAACGCTTCATGTTTGATTTTGTGTGTATGGCAGTCATTTTGTTTTGAAATAGGAAACTCTATTAAATTTGACCAAATTTTGACTTTCTCCCTATATGATGAAAAAGACTGGAGGTGTTCGCATGGCATACACAATTTTGATCGTGGATGATGAACCTATCCTGACCGAATTGCTTTCCACCCATTTGCAGGATCACGGCTATACGGTTTCCGTAGCCAACAGCAGCGATGAAGCCCTGGCGAAGCTGACTACAAAGCCAAATCTCATTCTGCTGGACATCAATATGCCGGGGATGGACGGGCTGGAGCTGTGCAAGGTCATTCGGAATCATATCGTCTGCCCTATCCTGTTCCTGACGGCGCGGATCACAGAGCAGGATAAGGTCAACGGCCTGCGGGC
>CAJUCT010000003.1:88678-192489 GCA_910585015.1 uncultured Acetatifactor sp. | reverse complement strand
TATAGGGGTAGTCTGCGCTTTTTTAGCTAAAACAAAGGTTAGGTTTCACAGTAAAGCTCCATATATTTGATTTGTTCGCTTACATTATTCCTGCCTTTTCATTTTATCCAACAGCCGGCGCAGACGCCTGTCAAGCAATACCCTGACAGCATGGTGTAATACCGTCGCTGCCATGATCCGCCCTCCCAGGACGGCCTCTCCCTCCAAAATCCGTCTCTCAAAATCCGGAGTGACAGTCATGCGGCATTTCTTCCCCAGAAAAGGCTTTACCGCCCAATAGATTCCATATACATATCCGGTGAGGTCCGGCTCTCCCAGACCCACCAGAGCCTCTGCCCGCAGAAAACGGGGGCGGATGCTCTTTAGGATTTTGCCCAGACGAGTCAGACCATGCTTTACCAGTTCCTGATTCTCCTCATCCCGCACAATCTCCAGATAGAAAGTCAGCTTATCCTTTAAGCCGGACAGTTTATCCGCAGGTGCCTCTTTGGCTTCATCCGGCCAAGCCTCTCCGCTTGCTGCCGGATTCGGCGAGTTCTGTCCCTCCGCCTCTATGGCGGCCTGTTCAGACGGCACCTGTTCCCCTGTTTTGATGGCAGTCTGTTCAAGCGGCGCCTGTTTCTCTGTTTTGATGGCGGTCTGTTCAAACGGCGCCTGTTCCCCTGTTTTGATGGCAGTCTGTTCAAGCGGTGCCTGTTTCTCTGTTTTGATGGCGGTCTGTTCAGACGGCGCCTGTTCCTCTGTTTTGATGGCGGTCTGTTCAGACGGCGCCTGTTTCTCTGTTCTGGCAGCGGTTCTCTCCGGCTGTGTCCGCCCTTCTACCTCTGCCTCTCCCTTTCCTGACTGCTCCCTCTCTTCCGCCTCCGCCACTTGCCTGGACAGCTTATCTTCCGGGGGTGCTTTCTCCTGCTTCCCGCCGCTGTCATAGACTGTCAGCCACAACAACTTGACTTTCAGACTGCCGCTATCAGGATACGCATAGAAGCCCCGCACCAGGCCAAAGAGCCATCGGAACCGGAACCATGCCCGGTATTTCCCCGCCCGCGCACTGCCGCCTCCCCGGTATGACACCGGACAAAACAGCACTAGAAGCAATGCCGCAACCGCGAGTGCCAAAAGACAAAGCAGGATAATTCCCAGTATACTAAGTATTTTTAATACCACACTCCACATCCGCACTCTCCATGCCCGCCATCAGATATTCCTTCAACCTGGCATCCCCCCTGGACGCCCAAGCCTCCCACGTAATCCGCATCACTATATCCACAGCCTTCTCATAGTCCTCCGCGATTCCTATAACATAGAGAGGATGCCTGTCATAAAACTTCTGGCGCAGATATTTTGACGCATAGATATCCAACTGGTCCGAGGCATTCCCCGGCAGGGTCAGCAGATACACCCCCGCCTTATGGGGCCTGGCTGACAGGTCCTTTTTTAGTTTTTCCAACTTTTCCCTGTTTATGCCCTCGCTAACATAGAGCCTGGGATAATATACCAGCTGCGGCATGGGTTCCTCCCCGGATATCTTAAAAAGCCATTTATGCCTCTTAGTATAACACAAATATTGGCAAATGGAAATGAAATTTATAAAAGCATACGAAAAAGCAAAATTCCGGGGATTTTCTCCCCGGAACAGAACCTGCGTCACTCAGGTCTAATAATATTTTTTGCTGCCCCACAGGTTATTTTTCTTCAGTTCCAGATATTCGCTGTACGCTCTCTCCAAAATCTGCTTTTCATTGGCAAATTTCAGCAAGTGGCACGCCTCATGGTACTTATAAAAACCTGAGTCAACAAAAAACTCCTCTTTTTGTGGCTTGCTGTAATAACTGTCCGCCATCATCAGATACCAATGTACATCCTTGGACACGATGTCCTCCGGCACTGCGAAGGTATACTCGCTTTTCCCGATATACTTAATGATGGACGCTCTGGCGCCGGATTCCTCAAGCACCTCCCGCAGGGCGGTCTCCTTATACTCCTCGCCCTCTTCCACGGTGCCCTTGGGAAGAACCCAGCCTTCGTATTTATTCCTGTAATTCTTATACAAGAGTAAAATCTTGCCCCGGAAAATTACCACACCACCACAGCTCGTTGCTTCGATCATTGCAATTCCCTCCGATACGGTGTGTCATATGACTAAGGTAAGTATAGACGAAATCGCCGGGAATAGCAACCACAAAATGAAAAAATTTGTGCGCCAGATTCTTCCTGATTACTTTTCACCGGGTTGCCAGCGGGATGCTTCAGCAACCGCCGTGTCCTATAATACTCCTCTCTTTTCATGGCCGGTGGTATAGTTCTTGTAGGGCGGCACCCCTGCGTTTGAATTGGCTTTGTCCGTAAAAAAGTTCAGGATCTGCCACATTTCACTGCCGCTTTCCGTGGTGAAGGACAGGCGTTTGTATACATTTTGTACATGTTCTTTGTGCAGGGAGAGGGGGACGCTGTTGTAGATTATGTTCATGCACACATCGCAGCGGATCTCCACAGGGAACCGGGTCCGATAACGGTCCGTCAGCGCTCCTTCCGCCCGTACGCTCTGTCCGCGTAAGCATTTTCCGGCGGTCTTGGCGATACAGTTGGCAGTCACCATCATCGGAATGCGGCCATAGATCAGCTTTTCCGGGGCATGGGCGGTCCCCCTCTGCCGGGACTGGCTGTCAGAGTGCTGTAGCTGTCTCAATAGCCGGTCCCATTCCCTGCCGTTTAACTCCAGCGGACAGGTCAGTCCACAGCCCTTTTCCTGCCAGAACGCCGCCGACCGGCTGTTCCACACATAGACTGTGTGATCCAGCTGAATCGGCCACTGTGGATTTTTCCGCTGTAACCAGCCCCATTCTTCCAGATTCCTGACCAGAAAACCCTGTATCCTTTCCTGACGGTACAGTTCCATGGCGTTTTCCATGATTTCTCGGTCCTTGCTGCGCAGAATATAAGGGAGGGCGATCCACAGGGCGATTCCCGCTTTGTTCAGGGTTTCCAGCGCCTGCCCTATTATTTCCTCTTTTCCGCCCCGCTCCGGCTCATGTAAGTTTCCCTGCCGTTTGCCGCCCCCGGAGGACAGCAGCAAATGACTCTCCATATAAAGCCGTTCTATGGTCCGCCGCCTGTCGTCCTGATCCGGGCCGTACTCTCCTGTGGCGGACAAGTGCTTCGCCAGACACAAAAGCTGTTCCTCCGTGGAAATGTGAACCCGCCATTCCCTGTCAGGAGATGCTCCTTGGACCATTCCGCTTCCGGCCGATATATTCTCCGCCGCCGGACTGTCCGGCGGCAGCGTATCCTGTACCGCTTTCCGCAACGGCGTCAGCCCATGGCCTGCTATAACCTGATCTTCCAGGCTGCGCACTGCCTCCCGGCGCAGGGCGTTGATCCCCTTCAAAGAGTAAAAACCCTTTTCATCGGTGTGGATCTCCAGGCTCTCCAATTCAAAGCAGGTCTCTCCCAGCTTTTGCAGCTGTTTTCGGATATCCGCCTCAAGCACGGGACGGTTCTGGGCAGGTTCCACCGCGTCGCCCCATACCTCTGCCCGGCAATCCCCTGTCCCCATTTGGATCCGGGCGGGCCGGCCGCAGACAAACTCTGCTTTCATCCAGATTTTAAGCCGCTTTTTATGTTCTATATATCGCTGCCGCACCTGCTCCAGATATGTGTCGTCACTGCCGCTGTAGGAGGGACTTTCCAGAGTCACCATCTCCCGTCCGTTCTGCCTGAAAAAATATCCGTCCTGTCTCTGGCTGCGGATATACAGTTTGGCCAGAGCCTCCAGATCCTCATTCTCCACATGAAAAGGTTTTTCGGGATGGGTTAGATACCTGTCCAGATATTTTCGGTAAAGAGCCGTCACCCCCGCCGCGTACTCCGGCCTTTTCATGCGCCCCTCGATCTTGAGGGAGTCGATGCCCTCCTCTATCAGTTCCGGCAGATGCTCTATGGTACACAGATCCTTCAGACTTAGAGGATAATACTCCTTCCTGTGAACAACCGCGCCGGGGCTGTCCGTGTCGTAGGCCAGCCTGCAAGGCTGGGCACAGCGCCCCCTGTTGCCGCTGCGGTCCCCCAGAATACTGCTGAAAAGACACGCCCCGGAGTAACAATAGCACATGGCCCCGTGGACGAAAGCCTCCACCTCCAGTCCGCTTTCCCGCTTAAGGTTCCCCAGTTCCCGCAGACTGAGTTCCCTGGCGGGCACCACCCTGGATACCCCCAATTCCTTCAGCAGTTTTGCCCCCTCCGGCCCGGTCACGGTCATCTGGGTGCTGGCGTGAATCTTAAGCCCCGGAAAATACTGCCGGATTACATGCAGCGCCCCGATATCCTGCACGATCACACCGTCCAGCCCCGCCTCGTACAGGGGCCTTAGTTCCTCCGTAAGCTCCGTCAGTTCCTGCTCCTTCATCAGGGTGTTTACCGTCAGATAACTCCTGCATCCATGTATGTGCCCATAGCGGATACAGGCGATCAAATCCTCCCTGGAAAAATTGTCCGCATAGGCCCGCGCACCGAATTTTTCCCCGCCCATATAGACAGCGTCCGCTCCCGCGTGTACGGCGCCATAAAAGGCTTCCCGGCTGCCTGCCGGAGCCAGCAGCTCTATCTCCCTATCTTGCTTTTGTCTCTCCATGTCCATTCCTATCTGCCCGTCCCCGCCGGGCCATCGTTCCAGTTTTGCCGCCTTCCGATCTGCGTCGCTTCTGTGCCGCCTCCGCACAACTTCCGCATATCGGGTATAGCAGAAAAGCTGCCCTACACTGGCAGCTTTTTATTTTTCTGTTCCTTTTCCAGTTTTTCAATCTGCTTGGCTTTCTCCCGCAGTTGTATTTCCATCTCCCTGGAATCCTTTTCCATATTCTCCATCTTGATCTGGGAGGAGATCAACTCATGTTTTAAATCGTACAACTCCTTTTCCTTGCGCTGCAGTTCCTCTTCAAGCATGGAGATCTGTTTCTTGGCCTTGAAATAATCGTCCGCTATATTCAGCTGCAGCAGCACTCCCTGGGTGTCCAGCGGCTGCCTGCGAAAGCTGTCCATCTTACTGTATTCGTTCACTTTATTATTGATATAGGAGGCCACTTTCTGCAGATACTCCTCGCTTTCGTAACCGCTGAGTGTAAATACTTTTCCGCCGATGATTACCTCAGTATCTGTTTTGGAAGCCATATTTTCCATCCTTTCCGACAAAAAACTACAATATATGCGTTCCTTTGTACTATCAGAACACAACATCTATTTTTACTATTATATATCAGATCCGGCGGGCAGACAAGCCCATTCCGCTATTTTCCTAAAATCTTTTCTACGAAGAAACGTATTCTGCCGCTGATGCAGACACTCCTGCCTATTACGATAGAGTTGCCTCCCATATATCAAACATTTCAAACATTTATTGATATTCAATAAAAATATATTGACTTTCAATCATATAAATGCTATATTGGGGGCACTGAAAAGGCTCGCAAGAAAAAGACACAGGTAAAGCAAAGCCAGGAAACAGAGAAAAGAAAGAAGGAAAAGCAGTGGCTAACGAAATCATCCCGGAAACCGGGGACAAAACCGCAGGCAGAAAAGAGCCGGAAACAAAATCCAGAATATGGTCAAAACATCCCTGTCTGACCCTGGCCCTGTTGACACCGCTGGCAGGAATAGTAGTTGTGGTGCTGTGGACGCTGGCAGTGGAACGCGATCTGGATGATCTGCTTGAACTTATCATGCTGGGATCCCTTGGCGCCGGCTGTTTAGTCTTTCCCTGGATAATAACAGCGGCGGAAATATATCTGGCAATAAGGGGACATGGCCATGAGGAGACTTACAGAAGGGGACGGGGTTTTGATGTGGCGGCAATTCCGCTGGGGGTACTATACAGTATTATTTATCTGGAAGTATTCTACAGCGTAGAGTTTGGAAAAAACTGGAATGAGGTCCTGTACAACGCCGAGACCCACACGCCCATTTTTACCCACTATGCCCCCACCATATGGATACTGGCTCTGGTGGGATACGTCGGCTATTTGACCCTGAACTTTTACGCCTCTCCCAAAAAGACGCCGCCCCTCATACCGGTGCTGGGGATGGCGGCAATGTATCTGGGAACGGCAGAAAGCATTCTCTGGGGCATACAGGTATACCCTCCGGATTCTCCACAGCATTCGTTTATGGATATCTACCTGCTCCTGCTTCCACTGAACTGTGTGATCATCACCGCCAGAACAGTGCGCCACAAAGTATGGGAATGGGAACAGTATCCTCACTGGAATCAGGAAGAACACTCATGGCTGCAGATCTGCAATCGGCTTTTGATGCGCTCAAGGCGCTGGCCCTTCGCCGCGTTTATGCTGATGTGGCCGCTGTTAGGCATTCTGATTGTGCTGCTGCTTTTGGCGGGACAAAGACCGGATGCCGTCATAAAGGCTTTCACGGAGACGGCGCAGTGGAACCTCTCGCAGCAAGTGGCGCCTCAGAACATTTACTATGACGAACATTACCTCTGTACCGTGGCCGCAGGCGGGCATAAAAATATTGTGAAGCCCCAGCGTCTCGGGGTAAGGCACGGTCATGAAGTGATTGTGAACAGACAACTCTGTGTGGCAAACGCTTTCGAACAAATATTGGAGGAAAAAACGCCGGGATTTCACAAAGTGATAAGGCATGTGTATGACACCTGCGGTTTCCCGGTAGCAAAGCTGATCCGCTCCAGATACACGGCCGATCTGATCTACTTTCTGATGAAACCTCTGGAATGGTTTTTTCTGATTGTGTTGTATCTGGTGGATACAACTCCCGAAAACCGCATTGCGCTTCAGTACACCGGAAAGGGTCTGCAGGATTTCCCCGGCGCAGCCACTCCTGTCCCTGATCCCGTCACGATAACGGCTCCAGCCCCAGATGCCGATAGGCGCACTCCGTTACCACCCGGCCCCGGGGGGTGCGGTTGATCAGGCCGTTTTTCAGCAGGTAGGGCTCCACCACATCCTCGATGGTTCCGGCATCCTCCCCGATGGCGGCGGCCAGAGTGTCCAGTCCCACCGGGCCCCCCTGGAACTTCTCAATCATGGTATTTAAGATATTGCGGTCAATATGGTCCAGTCCCAGCTTGTCCACATCCATCAGATCCAGAGCCTCCCGGGCCACCTCCTCGGTGATCCTGCCGTCATGCTTTACCTGGGCAAAATCCCGTACCCGCTTCAGTATCCTGTTGGCCAGTCTGGGGGTGCCCCGGCTGCGGCGGGCCAATTCCACCGCGCCCCTCTCGTCAATCTCCACTCCCAACACCCTGGCGGAATGCTGGATTATCAGTTTCAGTTCCTCGATGGAATAAAACTCCAGATGATGAATCATGCCGAAGCGATCCCGCAGCGGAGCCGTCAAGAGCCCTACCCTGGTGGTGGCTCCCACAAGAGTGAACCTGGGAAGATCCAGACGCACGGATCGGGCCGTGGGTCCCTTGCCGATCATCACATCAATACAGTAATCCTCCATGGCGGGGTACAACACTTCCTCCACCTGGCGGCTTAAACGGTGAATCTCGTCCACAAACAGAAGATCCCCTTCCTCCAGATTGTTCAGGATAGCGGCCAGTTCCCCCGGCTTCTCAATAGCGGGGCCGCTGGTCACCTTCAAGTGTACCCCCATCTCATTGGCAATGATAGCGGCTAAAGTGGTCTTGCCCAGACCTGGAGGGCCGTAAAACAGCACATGATCCAGGGCATCCCCCCTCTGCCTGGCCGCCTCTATATAGATTTTCAGGGTTTGTTTTACCTTGGACTGTCCGATATAATCCTCAAGTACCTGGGGCCGCAGGGATCCTTCGATCTTTACGTCCTCCTCGGTCAGGTTGGTCTCTATCATTCTCTTCGCCATATTTACCTCTGTCTAAAACATCTTCTTAAGCGCCTGCTTTAACAGCGCGGAGGAATCCAGTGTGTCCGCTCCCTCCACCTGGCCCACTGCCTTCATGGCCTCGGCCTGCCCGTAGCCCAGCGCCACCAGGGCCTCCACTGCCTCCCGTTTGCCGGGATGATCCATGACGGTCCCTGTTTCGTTCCCGTAGACAGCCGCTTCCGTTGAAATATCAGCAGGCCCCAAATCCAGCTTGTCCTTCAATTCCAGCACCAGCCGTTCCGCCGTGCGCTTGCCGATGCCGGGAGCCTTGGAGATTGCCTTCACATCCTGGGCCAGAATCGCAAAGCGCAGCTGATCTCCGTCCATCACGGACAGCAGGCCCAGCGCCCCTTTGGGACCGATGCCGCTGACGGTGATACAGCGCTTAAACATCTCCAAATCCCCTTTGGACAGGAAGCCATAGAGCCAGAACGCGTCCTCCCGGACGCTGGTATAGGTGTACAGCTTAGCCTCCTGCCCTATCCCCGGCATCCTGGCCGCCGTCTGAGCCGAAATATGGATATTCATCCCCACGTCATGCACGTCTATGACACAGCAATCCTGCGCTATATCCGCCACAATTCCCTTTACATAAGCAAACATAGGCTCCCCTTCCCAAACCAGAATCAAACAATTTACGAAAGCTTTGTAATTGACAGTAGGATTACCACCGCCGACAGAACCGCCAAAAATGCCAGCAAAGCTATACATCCCACTTTTATAAACCTTTTACACGCTTTTCTTTCAAACACAAAATAGAGCGCCGCACCGATCAGCAGCCATATAATTAATGTTTTGATATCATTCAGAACAAAATCTTTTAATCCCCAGTTCTCATATCTCCTGAAATTGGGATCCGCGGGATCATCATGGGCTATGTACGCAGTGAATGTACTGAGCAGAGCGGAAACCACATAAAATATAGAGCATGGAAATATCCACCAGTACCTTAAAGTATTCTTCCGTATTCTATCCCAGGTCAGCACAATACCCGAAAAAACAGAGAGAAAAAATAACCCCTGATCTGTTTCACATAGACCGGATCCTGTTTGCAGTTTGCTTATCCATTCTATCATAGCAGAACATATGTTTCAAGTGCTTTCTTTTATTGTGCTATTTTCTGCTACGTTGGATCTATGGTTCCGTTTATTTTGCCTTCTGCCGCCGTATCCTGCCATATACCACCAGGAAGCACAGCAGATGCGCCGCAAAAGTCAGTCCCCAGCTGATAGGATAGGACACATACAGTATCTCCAGGCTGTGATGGGCTTTGAAGATGGTCATGATCCACACTATCCGAAACAGGCAGGCCCCGGTCAGGGACACCAGCATGGGCATAATGCTGTAGCCCATGCCCCGAAGCGATCCCACCATCACATCCATCATGCCGCACAGGGCGTAGGTGGTACAGATATAGGAAAGACGCAGCATTCCATATTGAATCACCTCCGGGTCAGGAGAGTAGAGTTTTAGCAAGGTTCCCCCCGCCAGATAAACCCCGGTGCCCATAAGCACACCCACCACAATGACACAGCCCTGACAGATCAGCAGAATTTTCCCCATCCGTTTATACTGTTTCGCGCCGTAATTCTGCCCGGTGAAGCTGATGCAGGTCTGGTGCAGGGCATTCATGGCCGTGTAGACAAAGCCCTCCAGGTTCTGGGCCGCTGTGTTGCCCGCCATGGCGATGGATCCAAAGGAGTTCACCGAGGACTGGATCAACACATTGGAGACGGAAAACAGGGCTCCCTGCATTCCCGCAGGCAGGCCGATTTGGATCATTTTCAGCATTTTATCCTTCACAATGCGCAGTTTATTCAGTTCGACACGGTAATCGCTCTCGGAACGCATCAGGCACAGGAGTACCAGGATTGCCGAGACAGCCTGGGAGATGATGGTGGCCAGCGCCACTCCCGCCACACCCATGGACAGGGAAATCACAAAGAACAGATTCAGAACCACATTGATAACTCCCGCGATCATCAGAAAATACAGGGGCCGTCTGGTATCTCCCACCGCCCGCAGCACCGCGCTGCCAAAGTTATAAAGCATCATGGCAGGCATCCCCACAAAATAGATACGGATATACAGCACCGACTGATCAATCACATTCTCCGGAGTGTCCATCAAAAGAAGCGCGGGCCGGGACAGGGCCAGCCCCACAAAAATCAGGATCACGCCGCTGACAATGGATGTCAGTATGGCGGTATGTACCATCTCTTCCAGTTCCTTTTTCTGTCCTGCCCCATAGAATCTGGCCACCATCACATTGGTTCCCACGGACAGACCCATGAACACGTTCACCAGCAGATTGATCAGCGAACTGGTAGACCCCACCGCCGCCAGGGCGTCATTGCCCGCGAAGCGTCCCACCACCACAATGTCCGCGGCGTTAAATAACAGCTGTAAAATTCCTGACAGCATCAGCGGCAGAGAATACAACAGAATCTTGGGCAGCAGACTGCCGCTGCACATATCCATCTCATATTTGTTTTTGTTTGCGGAAACATTTTTCATAATACACTTCCCTTGTCCCTGCATAACCGGAGTTTGGCCTAAGCCAAACTCCCGCTATGCCCATGTTATTGCGTTAATAATTTTTTGGAAGTTTCACTTCCAAACTTACCTTTTTCCTGCATATCGCAGGCTGAGCCTGCGATATTGCGTTAATGCGTATTTGGAAGTTTTACTTCCAAACTTACCTTGTCCCGGCGATATTCCTTAATGTGTATTTGGAACGTTAGTTCTAAACTTATATTATAGCACTCTTGTCACTAATCGTAAAACATTTTTGCAGGAATTTTCTATTCTCCGGGATCTGCTCTTTATAGGCGACCCACTGACTCCCCATGGCATGAACAAATTCATCTCTGTTTAAAACATAAATATATCCCTTTCGTCCATACCTGGGATGGCAGTTCTTAAACAGCATTTTCATACCGTATTCCGGCAGCATTGTCCTCTCAGAATCCTCACCGCCCTCCACCCCATTGCAAAGCATATCGCCATATCCAGATTGTCCGTAGCATATACGGCCTCTTGGCAGCCCGCCTCATATTCAGTGTCATGAGCCTGTCTCGGAGACAGAGTCTCTATTTTAATTGGGCTTCCATGAAACAGATACTTTTCTTGTCTGTATTTAAAAAGTATCGAGGGTTGTTTCATATCCGTATTCACCTCCCACAGTATCCGAAACAGCACTGTCAGTCCCGCTATGGTATCGATAAAAATCGGAAAGCAACCTTCCCGGCTGCTTCCCGATTCTTTGTTTTACTTGTTGTTGATGTAGTTAATCAGCCCTTCGGCGGCGATGATCTTCTGCATGAACTCGGGGAACGCCTGCCCTTTGAACTGGGTTCCCTTGGTGCGGTTGTAAATCATACCGCTGTCAAAGTCCACCTCGACCTGATCTCCTGCCTCTATACCCTGGCTGGCCTCCGGGCATTCGATAATGGGAAGCCCGATATTGATGGCGTTGCGGTAAAATATTCTGGCAAAAGTCTCCGCGATAACACAGCTTACCCCTGCCGCCTTGATGGCGATGGGCGCATGTTCCCTGGAAGAACCACAGCCGAAGTTTTTATCCGCAACGATAATATCACCTTTCTGCACTTTTTTCACAAAATCCTGGTCAATATCCTCCATGCAGTGAGTTGCCAGTTCCGCCGGGTCCGAGGAATTCAGATATCTGGCGGGTATGATTACATCTGTATCTACATTGTCTCCGTAACGAAAGACAGTTCCATTTGCTTTCATATGATTATAGCCTCCTATTTAGAGTTCCAGTTCCGCATATCCCCCTCTCGGCACACAAGTCCAGCGCGCGGCATATGGTCGCTTAGGCGCCCCTATGTTGCGCAGTGTTCCGTTCGGGGATATGCTGTTTAGAATTTGGTTTATAGTTCCGCCGTTTCTACAGCTGCTCCGGGCTGGAAATCTTCCCTGTCACTGCGCTGGCGGCAGCCACGGCGGGGCTGGCCAGATAGATTTCGCTGGTCACATGGCCCATGCGGCCCACAAAGTTGCGGTTGGTGGTGGAGACGCAGCGCTCTCCCTCCGCCAATATGCCCATATAGCCACCCAGGCAGGGACCGCAGGTGGGAGTGCTGACAATGGCTCCGGCCTCAATAAATGTTTTCAAAAGTCCCTCTTCCATGGCCTGCATATAGATGGCCTGGGTAGCGGGTATCACGATACAGCGCATCCCCTTCTGTACATGACGGCCCTTAAGCACCTCCGCCGCCGTCCGCAGATCCGAAAGGCGCCCATTGGTACAGGAACCGATTACCACCTGGTCAATAGCGATATCCTCCCGGATCTCGTCGATGGTGTGGGTATTCTCCGGCAGATGAGGAAACGCAATGGTGGGCCGCAGGGTGCTTAGATCAATGGTATATTCCTGATCATAAACCGCGTCCTCATCGGCCTCGTAGATCTTGTAAGCTCTGGCGCTGTGCTCCTCCATGTAGGCTTTCGCCCTGTCGTCCACCGGGAAAATCCCGTTCTTTCCTCCGGCCTCAATGGCCATGTTGGCGATGGTAAAGCGGTCATCCATGGACAGGCTGGCGATGCCGTCCCCCACAAATTCCATGGATTTGTACAGTGCGCCGTCCACGCCGATCATGCCAATAATATGAAGAATCACATCCTTGCCGCTGACCCATTTAGGCAGCTTTCCGGTGAGGTTGAACCTGATGGCCGCGGGCACCTTGAACCATGCCTTGCCCGTGGCCATCCCCGCTGCCATGTCCGTGCTGCCCACACCGGTGGAAAAAGCGCCCAGCGCGCCGTAGGTACAGGTGTGGGAATCCGCGCCGATGATCACGTCCCCTGCCACCGTCAGACCTTTCTCCGGCAGCAGCGCATGTTCAATACCCATCTCTCCCACTTCAAAATAATTGGTAATCTCATTCTTTCTGGCAAACTCTCTCACACATTTGCAGTGCTCCGCGGACTTGATGTCCTTGTTGGGCACAAAATGATCCGGCACCAGGGCGATCTTGTCCTTGTCGAACACTCCCTGCACCTTCATCTTGTCCATCTCCTTGATGGCCACCGGACTGGTAATGTCATTGCCCAGCACCAGGTCAAGATTAGCCTCGATCAGCTGGCCCGCCTCAACCTTGTCAAGCCCTGCCGCCGCTGCCAGAATCTTCTGCGTCATCGTCATTCCCATAACGTCATCCTCCTGATTTTAGTCCCGGAAACCATACCATGGAGCCGCAGGCTCCGGGGACACTGTTTTGATCTGTCCTCATCTTAACATATTTCTTGCTATTCTTCAAATATATAATATTTATATTTTCCATAACTATATGTTATATATTACTCATCACAGTGTATGGACCCCTTTCCCTTTGCTCAAGCCATCTGACGGGACAGGAGTAGTTTCTTTTTCTCCAGACGTTCTATTTCCCTCTTCTGGCTGTCAATTTCCTCCCCTGAAAAAGTCCTGTATTCCTCAGAATATAGCATTTATGTTTGCCTTAGTCGTGTGTTATGCTATAATGAGCATAGTTCTACCAAACAGAATGTATTTCAGATTATGGAAAGGTATCTGCCATGAACCAGCTCAACCTGTATCACATCTTTTACACCGTGGCTCAGTGCGGTAATATTTCCGCCGCCGCCAAAAAACTGTATATCAGCCAGCCCGCCGTGAGCAAATCCATCTCCCGGCTGGAGGAATCCTTTGCCTCTCCCCTGCTGATCCGCAGTTCCCGTGGAGTCACCTTGACGGAGAACGGACAGCTTTTGTATAAGCATCTGGACACCGCTTTTCAGGCCATCCGCCAGGGGGAGGAAATGATAAGCAGGAATGACCTGTTGGGCGCCGGCAGTCTGTCCATCGGAGTCAGCACCACTCTGTGCAAATATGTGCTGCTGCCCTATCTGCAAGACTATATCACCGCCAATCCCTATGTGAAAGTTTCCCTGTCCTGCCAATCCACCTACGAGACTATAGCATCCCTGGAAAACGGAAGGCTGGATCTGGGGCTGGTGGGCGAGAGCGACCGCCTGGAGAGCAGCCATTTAACGTTTCTCCCCATCAGGGAAATCCATGATATCTTTGTCTGTTCCCCGAAATATCTGAGCAAGCTGCATAGTCAGATCGGTGAAAACGGGGATCTGCTGGCCCAGGGTACTTTTCTGCTGCTGGACAAAAACAACGTGACCCGCCAGTATATAGATAAGCATATGCTGCTGCAAAACATTACCATGGAACATCAGATCGAAGTCACCACCCTGGACCTGCTCATTGACTTTGCCCGCATCGGCCTGGGCATTGCCTGCGTCATCGGTGAATTTGTCCAAAACGAATTAAAAGAAGGCTCTCTGATGGAATGTTCCATCAGAGAGCCTATCCCCCCGCGCCGCATTGGCTTTGCCTATTCCCGCTCCGCCCAACAATCCGCCGCCGTAAATGCCTTTCTGGGCCAGGTCGATTGTAAAGAACAGGCTTAAACCTGATTCAGATACAGAGTATTGTCGGCAGTAAGCTGCCCCCGTTCCAGCACCCAGGTGGTGCTGGCGGTAAACAGATCTCCGTCCACCGTCACCTCAAACCTTCCGCCCATCAGTTCCGTAAAACTGCGGACGATGGCCAGGCCCAGGCCGCTGCCCTCCGTATTGCGGGAAGCGTCTCCCCGGACAAAACGCTCCGTCAGTTCCTCGCCGCTGACTGTAATCTCCTGCTCTGTAATATTTTTCAGCCGCACCGTCACTTCTCCCCCGGACTGCTCCAGATCCACATAGATCCTGGTACCCTCCATGGCATACTTGATGATATTTCCAAACAGATTCTCATAAATTCTGTACGCTTTCTGACTGTCCAGCCGTACTATGACCTTCTCCTCCGGCAGCCGCATCCGCACCGCAAGATTCCTCTCCTCCAGCCGGTCCTCCTGCTCAAACTCCACCTGCCGCAGCAGATTCACAATATCCACATCCACCAGATTCAGTGTCACATTCTTGCTGTTGGCCTTGCTGACCTCAAACAGATCCTCGATCAAAGCTTTCAGCCGCAGCGATTTCTGTTCCAAAATCTGCAGATACTGGGCTCTCTGCTCCTCAGTGACATTTTCCTCCTTCAGCAGATTCACATAAGTGATAATCGCCGTCAGGGGCGTCTTCAGATCATGGGATACATTGGTAATCAGTTCTGTCTTCATACGCTGGCTCTTCACCTCCTCCGCCACTGCTTTCTGAAACCCTTCCTCAATCCGGTAAATCTGGGGTTTAAAGGGTTCAAACACCCCCAAGTGTTCCGTTATCCTTACCTCCAGATTGCCGTTTGCTATCTCATTGGTGGCCCGCAGCAAAATGCCGTACTTCTTCTGCAGATCACTTATATATTTCTTTACCACGAAATACAGCAGCAGTGAATAGACGATCACACCGAACCATCCTGCCACCCACATGGTACAGAGCAGCAGAACCACAATCCCGTTGATAACCAGCAGCTTGATCACCTGCCTGCGGGAGTCCTTGGTGATATCCAGATTCACAAGGGTCTGGTAATACCGCCGAATCCGCTCCTTGCACCAGTTCCAGACCTGCGAGCATACCGCGCGCTTACACAGATATCCCCCGACGCCCAGTCTGCGCACCTCTCCCAGGCAGCAGCCAATGTACCAGGCGGCGAAAAACAGGCCCGCCATCACCAACATGTTCGTGCCATAGGCCAGATAATCCCCCAGGCTCCACCAGTATATTGTGTGACGATAATAATGAGGATTATTGGATAAATACAGCCGGGTCGCCATGTTTACTATCTGATTGTCTGTCCCCAGAAGCAGCACTATCGCCCCCACTATCACCGCCTCCGCCGGGGCCCGGCGAAAATACCGCAGAAGCCTTTTCTCCTCCTTGTTAGGATTACCGAAGAAAAATCCCCAGCATATAAGCACAGCCACAATCGCTATAAAGATACTGCCCAGTCCGTCGTACCGATACTCCCTGTAAATATCCATATAATCATTTTGGGCCCGGTAATTGCTCACCAGAGTTTCCCACTGACTGCGCTTAATTCCGTAGACGACTGTGCAGTTCTTAGGACTGCCATAACTGTATGCCCGCTGTTCCAACTGGCTGGTAAAAGTAGAACCAGCAACTGCGTTCCCTATATATCCATACTCTTCTTCCACTATCTCTATATTTTCAGGCACATAACTCGCAATGTCGATCCCCTCCATATAGCTTCCGCACAGACCATTGCGGGCGCTGTCATACAGCGTCTTGGTCAATACATTAACATCATTGTCCATCACTGCCTTGACCGAAAAATTGCCTGTCGCATCATAGTTCATCTGAAACCAGACGGCATACTCCTCCGACGCGAAATCCTGCCCTTTCTCCGTCTGCAGAGTGTTGGTGACAATAGTCCCCGTTCCATTGTCCCGTATCCAATAGTCAAAGGCGCCCATTTGATTCTGCATATCCTGACTCAATAAATCAAGACGTTCCCCCAGATAGCTATATATATTGGCCAGGGACTCCTGCATTACCCCCTCCCAGAACTGCTGTATCTTTTCCAAGTCGGCTTTCTCGTCCCCCCGGGTCTCCAGAATATATCTGCCTTGATCTATCAATTCACTGCTCAGGGTCAACTCCTGTTCCTCTCCGTCGGGTATGCCATACAGCTGGTCAAAGGTAAGGCGCCTGCCGTTCACCACATTATAGAGGTCACGGTACAGCACATAGTTGTAGCGGGTGCAGATCCCCACATTGAACATATCTGTCACCGAGGGTTCCGTTCGGTAAATCTCGGAGACATTCATACAGCGCATCAGCATGATAAACGCACCTGCCAGAGACAGTACTATCCCTATCCGCCATATGTTTTGCCACTTTCTTTTCTTCTGCTTTGGGGCTGTCTGCTGCCAGGACTCTGTCCGGGTGGCTTCCGCTTTCTGCTTCCCTTTTTTCATAGTTACCTCTTTCCTGCACATCCAGATACCTATTGAATCCTGTTACTGCTTCTCCATCTTATACCCCACACCCCAGACCACTTTCAGGTACTTGGGATTCTTGGGGTCTATCTCAATCTTCTCCCGTATATTCCGCACATGGACCATAATAGTATCCGTGTTGACAGCTTTCTCGTTCCAGACCCGCTCATAGATCTCATCGGCAGAAAATACCCTTCCCGGGTTCTTCATCAACAGCTGCACAATCTTGAACTCCATGGGGGTAAGCTTCACCGGCTCCCCATCCACCGTCAGTTCCACGCTGTCCTCGTTCAGTTCCAATCCGCCTAAAGTATAGATATGGTCCCTGGCCGTCGCGCCGCTCACAGCGCTCATATACTTGCTGTAGCGCCGCAGATGGGAATTTACTCTGGCCAGCAGTTCCAGCGGGGTAAACGGCTTGGAAATGTAATCATCCGCCCCCATGTTCAGCCCCATGATCTTATCCACTTCCTCGGACTTGGCCGACAGCATCAGCACAGGAAATTCATATCCCAGATCTCTGGTCTTCATCAGCATGGTAATTCCGTCCATCACCGGCATCATCACATCCAGGATCATCAAATGCAGTTCCCTGCTCTTTACAATCTCCAATCCCTCCTTACCGTTAGACGCCTGATAGACCTGATATCCCTGGTTGCGCAGATAGATCTCGATTCCCTGCCGAATCTCCTTGTCGTCCTCCACCACCAGGATGCTGTACTCTTGCTGATTCATTTTATTTACTCTCCCTCATCATTCATTTGAAGGCACTTCTTCCAACACCATTACCCCAGCATACGCAGGCGCTCCCGCAGATCCTTGAATATCCTTGTCTGGGCGCCGGGCTGCGTCATGGCATATTGCCTACAGGTATCAGTATATATCCTGACAGCCATTTCTGCAACTGCATCTTCCCGATACTGAAGCGCCGCCGCAAAGGCTCCGATTCGCAGCTGCTCCCGCAGCGGCTCATTCTGCAGCACCCGCAGCAGCTGCTCCGTGAAGGCCTCCTCCTCTTCCGGGCATAGATAACCGCTGACGCCGTCTTCCACCAGATCCTCCACGCCCGAAGCCCGCAGAGCCACCACCGGGGTCTTTGCCGCCATTGCCTCTAAGATCACGATTCCCTGGGTCTCCGTCTTGGAGGCAAACACAAAGCAGTCCGCAGCCGCCATATGGGCGGCAATCTCCTGATTGGGCAGACTTCCCAGAAAGCAGATCTGCTGACGGATATCTAGCTGGTCACACAGATCCATGTACTCCTCCCGCTGGGGACCGTCCCCGATAACCATCATCCTGAAGTCCGGCAGATACTGTTTCAGCCGGACCATGCACCGCAGCAGGAAGGGCACGTTTTTTTCATGTCCCAGCCGGGACACCGTGACCAGCAAGGGCATCTCCCCGCCGCCGTGACGCTGCCGTATCTCCCTCACCGCGGCAGGGGCCGCCTGATAACTCTCCTGGTTCAGCCCTGTGGGCAGCACCCTCACATCCGCCTGACAGTTGTAAGTATATCCATATTGCAGATTAAAAGTCCTTTTCATGCCCTCCGTGGGAGCGATGACGGTGTGGCACCGCCGCATAAAGCCGCTGAGATACCAGGGGGCCAGTTCCTGCTTGATGGCCCGGCTGCCCTGACAGCGGATCCTGCCCAGCAGATTGTTTTTTTCCGCTCCGCGGCTCAGCCAGTGGATGGGGCCTGCATAATCCAGGTACTGCTCATACTGGGTGTGGTATGTATACACCAGAGGAATATTGTACTTCTGGGACAGGCGAACCGCCACCTTGCCGATGAGCACAGGGTGATGCACATGAATCACGTCAAAGTTCTCCCTGGCAAATGTCTCCTCAAGCACCGGATCCAAAGGATTGGGCAGCACCGTGTCACTGTAAAAGTGCTGGCTCAGGGTGTTGTAGCGCACCACGTCCTCCTCCTGTTCCTGTCCGCTCCCCAGATATTTATATTTGGGCGCGAACACCACCACCTTATGTCCCTGCTCCCGCAGAGCCTTCGTCAGACGCTCGATGGAGATGGGCACTCCACCGATATAGGGCTTGTAATTGTTGGTCATCATCGCTATTTTCATTTTTATATTACCTTCTTTCCTGCATAATGCGGGCTGTGTCGTGTTTTTAACTTACCTCTTCCTTGCATATCGCAGGCTGGCCCGCGATATGCACCAATCAGTATTTGAATGTGAAACATTCAAACTTTTTACCAAGCTGCTCATCAGGCAAACCAGCTAAGCACCTGCTCCCCGCAGAAATACCCTGCTCCCACAAAAAACAGATTCCATATAAAAATACCGATGGTGGAGCAGATTATATATTGGTCCATCCTCATTCGAAACACTCCCGCGGGGATAGACACCAGTGTGCGGATCATGGGAATCAGTTTAGCGGCAATCAGCCCCATGCCGCCCTTCTCCTGCACCCAGGCCAGATACTTTTCTATCCGTGGTCTCTGCTTCGGAAACTTGTTCATATATTTTTCCAGAAATAACCGTCCGCCTGTGAATCCCAGCACATACAGCACCAGGCTGCCTAAAAGCCCCGCCGCCACCGTGATGACCATCACCCAAGGGAACGAGATATTGCCGCCTGCCGCCATAATGCCCGCCAGCGGCATGATGATCCCCGCCGGAAAACCCGGCAGATTCATATACTCCAAAAACACCAGTACAAAGATGGCGATAGCTCCATACCTCGTAAATACATCCAAAATTGCTGCATAATCCATTTCTCCTGCCTCCTGTTTATGTTCTTCTATGGCGGTCCGGGTCTGCCCTTGCCTATACCTTTTAATCCGCCGTTTTCATCAGCTTTTTCTATATAATTCCTGCTACGTTGTCAATTTGCTTCCTATTTCACATCAAACACTTCCGCTTTGAAGTTCCCTGCAAAGTCTGTATATTCTGCCGCCAGAGTATATGTGTCATCGTAGTGTATGGTTAGATAAGTGACCAGTTCCCTTGCCTGATCCAGTTCTTTAACCATATTCCCCTCCGAGTCATATAGGACGATATCCAGATCTCCCTGCTCAATATCGGAGGCAAAGTAAAATCTGATCCTATCGCCTTCCTCCGCAAAAAAAGAGATTGTGGAGGTGTTGGTTGCCGGCTCAAGGGAAGAAAACGAATGGTTGATATTACCCAATGCCTTCGGGCGGTTCAACAGCCATATGACCGACACTGCAATGACTGCCACGATGCCCAAGGCTATGGTCAGATATTTTTTCTTCATACTCTTTCCTCCTGCATTTTTAGTTCCGCATATCTTCTCTGCGGTCTATCTGTTTTCTGAGGATAGTATACGTCCGGCTTCTGAAGTTTTCTGACATGGAAATCCAAAGAATTTCTAAAGAAAGGCAGAAAATAAAAAGAAAGAGGACAGGGCACAGCTGTGGCGCCATACCCTGTCCGCAATGTATTCGTTATATCAAATTTTGCCCAAGTCCATCCGCGCCAGAATGCTCTTGTCGTTGAACACCGGGTTATCACTGCCCACGCCTATAAAGTCCTTTCCAAACATGTCAAACATATTGCTTACCAGCACAAATTCCGGCAGCCTGCCCAGGAAGCTCTCCCCGTCGCAGAGATAGGCCAGCTGCACTGGCATGACCCAATCCCCCTTTTCGTTAAATCCGCCGCCGCTGTACCGCACAGGCACAACGGACAGCCTTCCGCCTAAAAGCTCCCTGATTGTCTTAGAACTGCGCTGAATCCGCAAGTTCACATTGCCGTTGCCCGGGATATCGGAATGGGTCCTGTAGGCGCTGCCCGTGTGCTCCACCCCATATTTGGCGGCAGTCCTTTTGTCCGCATAGCCCCGCAGCACCACACCGTTTTCAATGTAGGGCAGCCGGTCCCCCTCCTGCGTGACACCCTCTCCGTCAAAAAAGGGAGTATTCCAGCACTCCTCATCCGACACATCATGAGCCAGACTGAAATCATCGGCAAACACCTTTTCCCCGATCCTGCCGGACAGCAGGGAAGTGCCCAGACACATATTCTCCGCATTCAGGCTCCCTGCCAGCAGGTCCAGCAGATCATAATACGGCATCTGGACAATGATCTCGTCCGGCAGTTCCCTCTTTATCTCGAAACTCCCAAGGTAATTGTCCGCCATGGCGTAGAACTTTTGCGGGTCAAAATCCCGCTGGCCTATGGAGAACCGGCCGTCGCTGAGTTCACGACTGTCCCTGTGCTTGAAGGAAAAGCCGAAATAGGCGGTGCAGTCCCTGTTGGAATAATCCAGTCCCCTGTCGTTTTCCTGCCCCGAATATATAATAGCCTGCGCAAAGCTGCCATTTAATGTAAAGTCCGGGTATCGGGAATGCACATGTTCCAGCGCCTCCCCGGCAATCTCCAGCAGCAGCCTGTCTGTGAGCACCCGCTCTGTCTTGTCCCTGCTGCGCCTGCCGGTCTCCAGCGTAAAGGGGTATGGCCTTTTCAGGGCCAGGTTCTGTCTGGCTATGGCATAACCTTCCTCGTCCCCCATTTCGCCTGTCTGGAAATGTACGCCCAGATAGCCCTTCTCCTGCACCCGGAAGGAAAAACGCAGTTCGTCCCGCTTATTAAAAGTGTCAATCCTGTTCTCCCCGATCCCTACGGCGGATATGATCGTATGCAGCGTATATTTTTCTTTCATCTTTTCCCCCATTTAGAGTTCCGCATGTTCCCTCGCTTAATTGACTGTGAGTTTTCTGACCCGGACGGTGGGACCGCCTGCGGACACCTGTATTGTCTGCCCGCTCTTGCCGCAGTAAAATGTGTCAAAAATCTCCAGGTCATTGCCCACCGCGTCAATGTCGAACAGGGTCTGGAACACGCTGCCCGTGATCACATTGACCCGCAGAGGCTCACAGATCCTGCCCTCCTTTATCCGATAGCACAGGCCGGGCTGCATGGTAAAGGTGGAGGAACCTGTACCATAATTAGTATTGTAGACATAGATGCCGTCCTGAACACCCTGGAGGATTTCCTTGGGATCATCACTCCCCGCCGCCATATAGGTGTTGGTCATCCTCACCATGGGAACAGAACCATAGCCATCCGACCGAGAATTTCCGGTGACTTTCTCCTTCAGCACCGATGCGGACTTGCTGTCATGCAGTCTGCCTGTGAGTACGCCCTCCCGGATCAGCCAGGTCTCTCCGGCCTCATTGCCCTCGTCGTCATAGGGGGTATAGCCGTTGTGCCTCATATTGCCATTGTCGCAGATGGAAACCCTCTCATTCCCCACCTTTTTGCCCAGCACCCACTCCTCCTGCAAAGTCCTGTCGCTCAACATGTAGTCGGACTCACTCTTATGTCCGAAGCTCTCATGGGTAAACAGGGCCGTGGCGGCAGGGGACAGCACACAGGTATAGTCGCCGGGCTGTATATTCACCGCGTTTCTGGCATAGTCCAGATACCTCTCCAGTTCGTCCTGAATCTCCCGTTCCCGGCCCAGCAGCCTGTCAAAGGACATACCTTGGAAATTTTTCCCTCCCCAGGTAGTCACCCCACCCACCGCAAAGGCAGCGCCCACCCACACGCTGCACCGCTGCATATCCTGCCGGATCTCCGCTCCCTTGCTGGAATAGTACTCCTTGACTATGTGGGTGCTGTAATAGCTGCCCCCATAGCCCTTCATCTCCTCTGTGGATTTATCTAAACAGACCGATATATAATGAGCCACCAGTTCCTCCCTCTGCCGGGGCGTGATCTTCCGCACATCATCCTCACCGTCATATTTTAAGATGCTGGCTTTGTGACTGCCAAAGTTTTTGATCACCGGATGGTCATAAATCTTTTCGTTTCTTTTGGCCAGAGAGGCCAAGTTATCAATCTCCGCCTGAATCTTCCCCGGCTCATTGGTGACGCTGGAATACCACATGTCACCGTCAAAGACCCGGATCAGGGCTCCTATAACCTGGGACTGGTTATTGGCTTCCACCTCGCCGTTGGCAGTGTAATAATTCACATATTCGCTTTTCTCTATCCGCACTTCCGTAAAAAGATTTTCTGGAAAACTGTACATCCTGCTCCTCCTGGCTGCATTTCTGAAATCCCATTTCATTCTATCACATCCTGGCAGACAATTCCAGTATCTACCACTGGGTGGGAGTCCCCACCAGGAGCGGAAGCGGCAATCTGGTACAGACAGGCTCATTTCTGGTAGTCAGCAAGGATACACCCTCTGATACCGGAGGGAAAACCGGACGGCACTTCCTATGTGGAGGATTACATAGCCGTCCCGGACAGCTGTGTACCCAGACCGTCCAGAGACATCACCATTGCAAACATTGTGCTGGAGGAGGTGGAGCCCTACTTCGCCGGGGTTAAAAATATGGACACGGTTATCGACATTATCCAAAACAGGGTGCAGCTGTATCTGGACGAAAACGACTCCTAAAAAATATTTTTGTACTTTTCTACAATAGCCGCCATCCGCTCCCACTTTTTCTCCATATCCGCCACGATCTTAAACTGGGTTCTGGCCCGGTCAAGATTGTGGTTTTCCCGGTGAACCTTAAAGTATACATCCCCTTCCAGGAAATCCGCCAGAAAGCGGATGCCGCACTCGTAGGTCATAAGTTTCGCGCCCATGGGAAGCATCTCCACCTCCCTCCCGGTAAGCTTGCCGCCGCAGCCCGTCAAAAACCCTTCTGTAAAGGTTTCAAACAGGTTAAGGTCCAGTTCCACCCGGCTTAAATCCTTCTCATCCTCGGCTCCCGTGCTGGCTCCAAAGCGGATTGAATCACCAAAATCATAGAGAGACAGGCCGGGCATGACAGTGTCCAAATCAATAATACACACTGCCTTTCTGGTCACCCGGTCAAACAGGATATTGTTGAGTTTTGTGTCGTTATGTGTCACCCGCAGCGGCAGTTCCCCTTTTTCCAGCAGATCTGTCAGAACCGCCGTTTCTTTTTCTCTGTCCAGCGCGAAGGCAATCTCCGGGCCGGCCAGAGCGGATCTTCCCACTTTGTCCTCCCCCACCGCTCTTTGGAAATCCCGAAAGCGGGAAACCGTGTTATGGAAGTTCGGGATTGTGTCGTGAAGCTGCTTTGCAGGGTAATCCGCAAGCATTCTCTGGAAATTGCCAAAAGCCGCCCCACAGTCATAAAAATCCTGCGGGCTTTCCACCTTTTCCAGACACAGCGTTCCCTCTACAAACAGGAATACCCTCCAGAAATTGTGACTGTCATCCTCATAATAACTTGCGCCCTCCACAGTGTTTACCACATTCAGGGTCTCCCTGGCCGGATCGCCGCCCTGGGCCAGGATGCTCTTTCGTAAATACTGTGTAACCCCTACCACGTTTTCCATGAGCAGCGGCGGATTTTTAAAAATAGAGTGATTCATCCGCTGCAGGATATATCTCTTCTCTGCGCCGTCTCCGGTTTGGAATACTGCCAGATAGGTGTCATTGATATGGCCGTTCCCATAGGGAACGATCTCTGTCAGGCTTCCCTCCGCGACAAACTGCCTGATCGCTTTCTCCGCTTCTTTTGTGCGGACCGGATTCTCTGCAATCATATGTTTTCCCCTTCCCGTATATCACAGACCATGCCAGTGATATTACATTAGCAATCTATCCATACCATTTCCATGGGAGCCATGTCAAGATGCCGGATTGCTCTGCCATGCACATACAAATCTGTCTGCCTTGGCTCCCTTGCATTGTTGATTACCGCAATTTTCCCTGTCTTCTCAAAAAAGGCCACTTCCGTATCTACATTTGACACATAATATTTCCTGATTTCCTCTTCCCGGTGCGCGGCATAATAGATGGCCCGCAGCAGGATGCGGCAATTCTGGGGAGAATAGGGAAGCCCTGCGAAGTAGACGCTCCGGCCTTTGCCGTATTCATTGACCACAAGGCGACAATACTTCCCATCCATGTCCAGAACCTGGCAGTTTTCCCCCTGGGCATAAATACGGCTTTTTCCCTCTCCGAAATCAATCTCACCCAGAATATCCTCCAGAATGAAATGCTCCCTGTTCACTTCATTGTATTTGTCTGTGCTCAGGGAAAAGCCCATTTCTCTGTCCGCCCCAAGCACATCGCTGAGCTGAAAATACCGGCCCTGGTACTGACAGGCGCTGGGCTCTCCCACGCCGATAAAGCCGCCGCCTTCATCCACAAACCTGCGGATGGCACATACCACCTTTTCATCCTTCCAGTTTTCCCCACCGCTCCAGGAGGTGTAAGCGTCCCCCGCATTAATGATAACCCTGATTTCAGGGGCAATGCCCTCCCTCACCTGGTCGAAGGTCAAAAACTCCACATCTATGGGCATTCCGCTCAGACACTCTATGACGCCTACATAGGAGTAGATCTCTCTGTACCACAGGGCATGGTGTACCTGGTTGGACATCCATCTTCTGATATTGCCCCAGCAGTTCAAAATCCCTACCTTGAAAGGCGCCGTATAGGCCCGAGTGCCCTGGATATTTTGGTGAATCTGGCGGAATTCATCCACCACCTTGCCAATCTGTTCAATAAATCCCGGCCACTGAGCCGCCAGCTTCAGATAACCTCCATATCCGATTCTATCCAGGGGAGAACGCAGAATTGCTCTTCTTGCCTTAATCCAGTTGTCCTGCGCCTCCTCTATGGGAGTTCCGCCTTCTGTAAACACATCCGGGAAAAAATAGGGAAGAAGACGGCCTTCCGTATACTTGACCCCCTTGATATCCGAAATCATACGCAGGGTGACGCCATCTCCCACGGAGCCCACCACCGCGTCCAGGCCAATACTGTCAAAATACTTTCCGTAAGGCTCTGTGCCTATCCAGTGATCCCCCAAAAACATCATTGCTTCCTTGCCATAGCTATGCACGATATCCACCAATTCCTTGGCCAGTTTGCAGACCTCTATCTGCTGGAATTCCATAAAATCCCGAAATTCCCTGGAAGGCATCCGAAAGATGGAGTTGTGATAGCCTTGGTCCACAATGTACTCAGGACGGAACCTGTATCCCGCCCACTTCTCAAACTGCTCCAGAATATATGGACTGACGCTGGCGCTGTATCCGAACCACTCAACATACTTTTCTCTCTTCTGATCGTCAAAGGTCAGCGTAAACTGATGAAAAAAAGTAGTAAAACGCACCACGTCCACATGGGGATTGTCCTGACACCATTTTTTGAGTTTTTCCTTGACATAAGCCTGGGTTTTGGGCTGCCGCACGTCATAGGTCAACTGATGGGGGGCATCCTTCCAGTCGTTGGTAATAAAATTGTACATATGTACGGGATCCCAGATCAGAAAGGCCAGGAAACTGACCGTGTACTGATGATAGGGGACTGCCTGGATCACCACTTCTCCTGTCCCCTCCTCATATTCCCATCTATCTGCGGGAACAGTCTCTCCGGTGGTCCTGTCCACCACCTCCCACCAACGCTTGGGGGAATCTATGGTGTTTACCTTGAACTGCTGTGTGTGGAATCCTTTCATAAGCTGTATGCGCAGGAGGCTGTCCCTGGCCGTCACCCGGTCGCTGATCAGATATTCCTGCTGGATTTCCTCCGGGTTTGCCATGGCCCAGTCATTGTCCTTCCTGGTGGTATAATAAGTAGCATATATTTTTGCGTCCTGGCTTAAAAGTTCCTTCGGCATAGTGGTGCCGTCACAGTCCCGCAGGGCATCCGCCCCCAGCAGATTTTTCAGTCGTATTGTCTCCTCCACCATATCCACATCGGTGGGTAATGTCAGTCTGCCTGTTTTTTCCATATTCATCTCTGCTCCCATCCGCCTGTGTGACACAGGCAATCAACCATAATCCGTTAAATTCCTACCGAAATTTTCTGTTATACAGATAAAGGAGAAGCAATATTCCCGCAAGGCCCATCACCATAAGCAAAAGCCCGATGGGTCCTATCCTGCGCTGCCCAACCACAATCAGCGCCAGGCCGATCACAAAAACCGTAAGATACAATAATCTGGTTAGCCATTTCATAATCTTACCTCCTATTGAGTCGCTGCCAATTTACCCCTTCAATCCGCCAAGACTCATACCCTGGGTCAGCTTTTTCTGAACCATAATATATAGAATCAAGGTGGGAAGCATCACAATGACAAGTCCGGCGTACAGCTGCCCGTAGTTGGCCGCCGCCTTCTGCGCCTGCATCAGCTGCATAAGCCCCACGGGAAGCGTCTTGGCATCCGAAGTGAGCAGAGTCATGGAAATAATATACTCATTCCAGAAGGACAAAAAGTTAAACAGGATCACGGTGATGATACTGGGCAGCGCCATAGGCATCATGATCCTCACCATTGTTCGAAAATACCCGCTTCCATCCACATAGGCCGCCTCCTCGTAATCCCTGGGTATGGTGACAAAGAAACCAGAGAGCAGATATATGGTAAAAGGCAGCGCCGTGGACGCATACACAAGGGCCACAATAAAGAGATTGTTCAGGAAAAAGCCGGAGCCTCCCAGGCTCTTCAACAATTTGTCCCCATCCACAAACATAAGAAATATAGGCACCACAATATAGTTTACATTGATGAACAAGCCACCCATAAACATGGTGTTGATCAGCTTGCTGCCCCGGAAGCGGTATCTTGCAAGCACATAGGCGGCGGGCAGGGCCACCACCAGCAATATGGCCAGGGCCAGCGCAGTCACCAGAACCGAGTTCATGAAATATTCGCCCATTTTTGCCTTCTGGAAAGCGTCGATGAAATTCTGGAAGTAAACGCCCTTAGGCATAGTCCAGGGATTCCCATAAAATTCGGAATTTTCTTTTATGGATGCCAGAAACACCCACGCCACCGGTACGACGATACTGACGGCCAGCGTCAGCAGGGCCACGTATATAAAAAGCTTATATAAGGTATCGAAGCTCATTTCTTTTTTCTTCTTCATCCGCTTTTCCTCCCTAAAATTCCAAAGGCTCTCTCTTGGTGACAAAATTGATCAGCGCCGACAGACCGAAGGAGAATAAAAATACTACTACACCCACCGCCATACCATACCCGTAAGAAGAATTGGTGTATGCCTGCTTATACATATAACTCAGGAAAACCTCTGTAGCCCCGTCCGGACCGCCGCTGGTCAGCGCCTTGACAAACAGGAAACTCAGATTGATGGAGCTGATCACGAAAAAGGTCAGGGTGGTTCTGACATTGGTCCAGATCAGGGGCAGGGTGATGGAAAAGAACTGTTGGATTCTTCCGGCCCCCTCCAGGTTCGCCGACTCATATAGACTCTCCGGCACACTGGCCATGCTGGCCATGTACATGACCATGTAATAGCCGATGGCCTGCCAAATCATAGCGATGGCCAGACTGTAAATCACCAGTTTCTGATCTCCCAGCCAAAGAATAGGGGCCTTGCCGTCTCCCCGAAAGATGCCGAGGATGCTGTTGAGCAGCCCGTTATTCGGATCATAGATGGCCGAGAAGATTGCCGAGATAACCACTACGGACAAAATATTAGGGATATAGAATACGATCCGGAAAAAATTCTCTCCCTTAATCTTTTCCCTGGCGAGAATTGCGGCAAAAACCAGGGAGAGAGCCATGGTGACAATGGTCACACATACAATCAGAAGAATCGTATTCTGAAAAGAGCGGAAAAAATTCATATCCTCTAGGAGAATTTTAAAATTGTTCAGTCCCACAAAGGTCTTGTTGTTAGAATAACCTCCCCATCTGTAAAGCGACATTTTAAATACGTTAACGGTGGGGATCAGCATAAAAATAATGAACAATATGACTGCCGGTGCCACACATACACCGATAAAAATATTTCTCGCTCTGCTCTTTTTCACGTTCACACCTCCGTGGCTGCTGTTAAAAAAGGCGCTCCAAAGGCAGAACCCCCTGGAGCACCTTTCCGACACTTATTCCATTGCTGCCCTCAGTTTATCGCTTACTTCCTCTACGGCGGCCTGCCATTCCGCAACGGTCTTGTCACCGCTCACAATACTGTTGACGGTTCCGCACAGGGTATCCATCATATTGACGCCCTCAACCGGCGCAGTGGCCGCAAAGCCGCCCATAACCGCGGTCGCGCCGTTGTCATAAATGCTGTAGAACAACTTATTGTCACCCTCCAGATAATCGCTCACACCGGCGATGGGCTGGATTGCCGTGGATTTCGCAAAAATCTTTGCCGCCTCGTCAGAATACATATAAGCCACAAACTCTTTCGCCAGATCCTGGTTCTGAGCCGCCGCAGGAATCCACATCTGCTCAAACCAGCAGAAGGAACAACCGGCTCCGCCCGCGTTCACCGCAGGAATTGCCATAAAGCCCCACTCAAAACCCTCCGCCCTGGGCGCCGCCGCCATCTCGCCGGGCAGCCATGTACCGTTGGGACAGAAGATCGCCTTGTTGTCAAGGATCAGCTGCTGATTCTTGGTGAAGTTATCATTGTTGGCATTGGCGACGGTGGTTCCCTCTGTATACTGTGCCAGCTGACCAATCAGGTTAAATACCTTGGACGCATTCTCACTCTCCCAGATGCCGTCCTCATAGGTCATGCAGCTGTTAAAGAAGTCGGCCCCGCCTGCGGAAGCCAAAGTGGCATATGTAAACGCGTCAAAGTATCCGGTGGTGGGGTAGGTGAAAAGCGCAATCCCCTCTTCCGCCGCCGTGTCGCCCAATGCCCACATTTCTTCCCATGTAGTGGGGACATTCCAGCCCTTTTCCTTGAACAGGCCCGCATTGTAGAACAGACCGCAGGGACTGTAGAACATGGGCGCATAGTAGGTTACGCCGTCGCCGTAGGGATTGGTTGCCAGAGTGTCAAGGAAGCCCGGAATAATCTTATCCTTCACCTTCACATTTTCACCGGGCACTGTCATGTCAAGTACATCTGTCAGGGGAAGAAGCGCATTTTCTTTGGTCAGCGTCTCTGTCAGGGCAGCCTCGCGTCCCGTAGCAAGGTGTACCACGTCGGGATAGTCGCCAGCCTTCATGCTGGGACTGATCACATCCTCCAGCTTCTTGTCGATGGTAAGTTCCACAGTCACACCGGGATGAGAAGCCTCAAACGCCGCCACCACCTCCGACCACATTTCCGCGCCATAGCCGCCCTCAAAAGCAGCTACCTTCAGCACCTGCTCCTGAACGGAACCGTTGCTTGGGCTGCCGCAGCCTGCCAACAGGGAGGCAGTCATTGCTGTTACCAGTAAGGCTGAAAGAACTTTTTTCTTTTTCATAATAAATTTCCTCCTATTTCAGGTTCCGCACAACACAATTGCCGTGCGGGTTTGGACTCTGTAGCTACCGTCCTAGTGTATATTCAGTATATAAAAAACCTTTCGCATATTCAATCTGTTTATTGCTGGGTATTTTATATATCTTGCTTTTGTGCAAATTTGTTTACATTTAATTATGTACACTTTTCTAAATTATATATATTTTATATGTATCACTTGCAAGCCTGTCCTTTTATGTGCAATCTGCACCATGCCTTAATTCCGTTCTTTTTGGATAACTTTTTTACACATTTTATATATATTGATACGATTTGAGATAATAGACAAAATATCTAAATTCTGCTATACTTGAATTACAATTTATTGAGATCAGGGGTGAAAAACAGATTATGGGAAATACAAGACACAGAATAGAGCATGATAAGCCTTCTTTCTCTTATTGCTCCAAGCTCTTATATGTTACTACCTCCAAATATGAGGGAGACTGGCAAAGCATTCTGCATTCCCATCCCTTCAGCGAACTGTTTTATGTGGTGGATGGATGCGGAACTTTTATCGCGGAAGGCTCTGAATTTCCTGTGGTCAAAAATGACATGGTCATTATCAACCCTCATGTGCAGCATACCGAAAAATCACTGCATACTACTCCTCTGGACTATATCGTTCTGGGTATAGACGGCCTTTCCTTTTCTTTCGAAGATATTGCCTCCGCCCAGGACGGCCTCTCCATGCAGACTGCTTCCGGGGCTGTCTACAAATATAATATGCAAAATTCCAATATCTATGCCTATCTGAACATAATGCTGGAGGAGATTTCCTCCAAAAAAGATAATTATGATACCGTATGTCAAAATCTGCTGGAGATCCTGCTGGTATGTATGCTTCGGAATGATCATCTATCCATCGTGCAGGAGGACCGCAATCTCTTAACCCGGGAATGTACCCAGATCAAAAATTTCCTGGATGCAAATTATGCGGAGGATATCTCTCTGGATACCCTGGCGGCCCTGACTCATATGAACAAATACTATTTGGCCCACGCCTTCACAAAGTACACAGGACTGTCTCCCATCAATTATCTCCTCCAGAAAAGAATCCAGGAGGCCAAATCCCTGCTGGAATCCACCAGCTGCTCCATCGCCCAGATTTCCAACATGCTCGGCTTCTCCTCCCAGTCCTACTTTTCCCAGGTTTTTAAGAAATCGACGGGAAAAACTCCAATCCAACACCGCAATGAATCCAAGGAACTGCGGAAATGACAAACACTTATAAAGAAATGGAGTTGCCTTAATATAGAAGATATTTTCTCTCTATACTATAGCAACTCCTTTTTTTAAACCATTTTACATTATATAATTAGTTGTTGATCAGCTTATTCTCTTCGTTGTTCCAGCTGTAAAGCTTGCGGATCTCCTCGCCGACCTTCTCTGCAGGATGCTCGCTGGCCAGCTTTCTCATGGCCTTGAAGTGAACCTGTCTGCCTGCGGGAGACATATCCAGCAGAAACTCCTTGGCGAAGGTACCGTCCTGAATATCGCTCAGAATCTTCTTCATGGCCTTCTTGGTTTCCTCTGTCACGATCTTGGGACCGGTGACATAATCGCCGTACTCGGCGGTGTTGGAAATGGAATATCTCATGCCCGCAAAACCGCTCTGATAGATCAGATCCACGATCAGCTTCATCTCATGGATGCACTCGAAATAAGCGTTCCTCTCGTCATAACCGGCCTCCACCAGCGTCTCGAAACCTGCCTGCATCAACGCGCACACACCGCCGCACAGCACTGCCTGCTCGCCGAACAGATCCGTCTCGGTCTCGGTGCGGAAAGTGGTCTCCAGCACACCTGCTCTCGCGCCGCCGATGCCCAACGCATAGGCCAGAGCCAGATCCTGTGCCTTGCCGGTGGCATCCTGCTCCACGGCGATGAGGCAGGGAACACCCTTACCCTCCTGGTACTCGCTTCTCACGGTATGACCGGGACCCTTGGGCGCGATCATGGTCACATCCACATCCGCAGGGGGCACGATGCAGCCGAAATGAATATTGAAGCCATGGGCGAACATCAGCATGTTGCCGGCCTCCAGGTTGGGCTCGATATCCTTCTTGTACAGATCAGCCTGCTTCTCATCATTGATCAGGATCATGATGATGTCGGCCTTCTTGGCGGCCTCCGCGGCGGTAAACACCTCAAAGCCCTGCTTTACAGCCTTGTCCCAGGATCTGGAACCCTCATACAGACCGATGATAACATTGCAGCCGGACTCCTTCAGGTTCAGCGCATGGGCGTGTCCCTGGCTGCCGTAGCCGATAATTGCGATTGTCTTGCCCTCTAACAGAGACAGATTACAATCCTCCTGATAAAAAATCTTTGCCATCTTCTTTTCCTCCATTATGTTAAAATAGGTTATAACTGATAGGTTATTGTCCCTAGAGCTAACTTAAACTAGACTTTCAGCACTCCAGATGAGTCACATTGTCCATCCCTCTGCCCAGCCCGGCAATGCCTGTCCTGGCCAATTCCAGAATCTCATAGCCGTCCAGCAGATTGATAAATGCCTCTATCTTGGCCTGGTTGCCGGTGAGTTCTATGATCAGGCTGTCCTTGGACACATCAACGATATTGGCCCGAAAGATATCCGCCACCGCAATGATCCCCTGGCGCTGCTGGGGATCTGCCTTGACCTTGATCAGAGCCAGTTCCCGGTAGACGCTCTCCTCGGGCTTTAACTCCCGGATATTGCGCACATCCACCAGCTTGCCCACCTGCTTCTCAATCTGTTCCAGAATCTCATCATCCCCATAGGTCACAATAGTAACCCGGGAAAACCGGGGATCAGCGGTCTCGCCCGCCGTAATGCTCTCAATATTGTATCCCCTGCGGGAAAACAGACCGGATATACGGCTCAGCACCCCGGACGTATTATCTGCCAACAACTGAAATACTCTCTTCTGCATCACATAACTCCTTATTTAGGTTCCGCCTCTCATATTCGCTTTTACATTTTAGCAAGATAAAGTGTGAATGTCAACCCTATTTTAAGCTCTGCGTATTCTCCGCCAGTACACAGTTCCGCAAATGCGCTAATCATCATTCTCACTGCATTTTGCCAGCGCCAGGGTCCCGGTGCGGGCCACCTCCGCAATGCTGATGGACTGCAGCATAGTCAGCAGAAGCTTGGTGCGCTCCGGCGTGTCACAAATCTGGATCATCATGAAATGTTTGGACATATCCACGATTTCCGCCCGCAGAATCTCGCAGATTTCGGTGATCTCCCTGCGGTTGCCCTTGTTGTGGCGCACCTTTACCAGCATCAGTTCCCGACTGATACTCTGGGTCTCATCAAAAGTTTTAACCTTAATCACATCCAGCTTTTTGTTCAGCTGTTTTTCGATCTGCTCGATGGTGCGCTCGTCTCCGCTGCTGACGATGGTCATGCAGGATATCTCCGGGTCATCCGTCTCTCCCACTGTCAGGGAGTCAATATTAAAGCATCTTCTGGCGAAAAGCCCGGCCACCTTGCCCAACACACCGGAACGGTTCTCCACCAGAACGGAATAAATTCTCTTTCTCATAATCATCCGCCCCCTTACTTCACCAGATCCATGGGATCAATCAGACATTCCAGCAGCACGGAGGTATCCTCCTTCAGAAACGCGTCCAACACTTCCTCCGCCCGGTCCATATTTTCCAGCAATTGATACTGCATATCATAAGCCGCCGCAATCTTATCCAGCATGGGACTGCCGGAGAGATCCACCACCGAGTAATTGTCTTTATAGGTATAGTGCTGGTACTCCCGCACCATTCCCAGGTAGCCGTTTTTCAGCACAATAATTTTGACCGGAACACTATATTGACGCATGGTGGCCAGTTCCATCATGGACATCTGGAAGGAGCCGTCACCGCACACGGCGATGACCTGACGGCTCTTGTCCGCCAGCTTGGCGCCCATGGCCGCCGGAATCGAATAACCCATGGTTCCCATACCGCCGGAGGTCAGGAACCGTCCTTCTTTGACAATATGATAACTGCATGACCAGATCTGGTTCTGTCCCACATCTGCCACATACACCCCGTCAGGGGCCATCTTTTCGGACAGCCGGGTGATAAAGGCTGCCGGATCCACATAGGCCGGATTGGGATTGCGCTTCACCACCAAATTCTCCCGATACTCCGACAAAGTCCGGATCCACTCCTCATGCTCACAGGTAAACTCTTCCTTTGCAAAATCCTGGAAAATGTGCTTCACATCGCCCACCAGGGGTATGGTGGGACCTGCGTTCTTGCCAATCTCCGCCGGATCCACGTCAATGTGTACCAGCACCTTGTTTTTGGTGATCAGATCCGGCTGGCTCACCGCCCGATCCGCCACCCTGGCCCCCGCCATAATCAACAGATCCGACTCGTTCATGGCCCTGTTGGCATAGGCTTTGCCGTGGTTGCCCACCATGCCGAAGTACAGGGGATGTTCCGTGGGCATAACGCCGATACCCATCATGGTGGACACCACCGGGATACGGTATTTTTCCACGAAACCCCGCAGTTCCTCTCTGGCCTGACTGAGCAGAACGCCGCCGCCCACGCAGATGATGGGACGCTTTGCCTTCTCCAGTTCTTTGATCACCTTCTTGATCTGCACCGCATGTCCTTTGACCGTGGGCTTATAGGTGCGCATATTGACCTCTTCCGGGTATTGGAACCTGCTGATGGGCGCGTTCTGAATATCTATGGGTATATCAATCAGCACAGGACCTCTGCGGCCCGTGTTGGCAATATGGAAAGCCTCCTTGAAAATCCGGGGAATGTCGCCCACGTTTTTGACCAGATAGCTATATTTGACAAAGGACTCCACGGCGCCGGTGATGTCCGCCTCCTGGAAGGAATCACTGCCCAGCAGATCCGTATGTACCTGCCCGGTGATGCACACCAGGGGAATGCTGTCCGCAAAGGCGGTGGCGATGCCGGTGATCACATTGGTGGCGCCGGGACCGCTGGTGACGGCGCAGACGCCGGGCTTACCCGTGATCCGGGCCATACCGCTGGCCGCGTGGGCGGCGTTCTGCTCCGTGCGGATCAGGATGGTCTGAATCTCCGACTGCAGGATACTATTATAGAAAGGGCATATGGCTACGCCGGGATAACCGAACACATACTTTACACCCTCTTCTTCCAAACATTTGATTATGGCATCTGCACCTATCATGTAAAAACCTCCCATAAATTCCTTCTGTTCCAGAAATAGATTGTCTGGCAGTCCGCATTTCTGCTTATTTTATCATAATAGATTACCACAGACAAGGCAAAGATTTAACCAATTTATAATCAGTTTAGTATTCCGCCCTCATTCCTCCGTCCATCTCAGGTACCAGAATTTCTACCTCACAGCCTGCATAACTGTCTCCATCACCAGAACCACCCTCCGTACAAGCTGCTGAAACCTTTAAGCTGCTACCCGACACTGCCGAAAATGTATCCCTGTCCATGACCAGCGTTACATTTATACAGTTAAACCAGGCAATCTCAGAAGGAAAAACCGTCAGACAGCCGAAATAATCATTCCCATAAGAATCCGCCAGCTTCACCCACTCTGTATCCCCAAAGAGATTGCCGCGTAAAAACGGAATATTGTAGGCAATACGAAAACGAAGCTGATAACTGTCCGAACTCTGGAGTAAATATACTCTGGAAAATAAGATATGATCCTTATCCAATATATTGCGGTCAATTTCCAGGGCCTCCATATCCTTTCCCCAATCAGGATAATGCTCTCCGTCTGTCTGCCCCACCAGCCAGGCATCAAGCCCTTTCCGGTTAAAACTGTCATAGGCATAAATCATATAGACTGCCATTCCTGCCACCACTGCCAGCAAAACATGCTTCAGATACTTCCACATAATGCGTTTTCCCTCCTTTCCTACAGACAGTTTTAGGCGATTGCGAAACTCCCTTTCCGGTAACAGCGGATGGGCAATATATACAAAATAAGGGCGACTTGCCACTGCGTCGGAGCCCGTTTTTGTATATATTGACCATCCACGTCACTTGCAGAGAACCTTTCGCAATTGCCTAAGACAGTTTGCCTGCGGCATTGAGAACCTGTCTAAAATCTCATTTCCGCCATTCGAACATCCCGTTTTGCGGGAGCCCTGTCCCCCAGCCAGTCAACGCAGCCCCGACTCCTTCATATGCCGTTTTAGTCTTCAGTCCGCATCAAGCCCAACAGGCGCCTGGCCAGCTTCACCGCCTCCGCCGCATCCTTGGAATAGCCGTCCGCATGAATCTCGTCCGCGTATTCCTGGGTGATCACAGCGCCGCCGATCATGATCCTGGCGGTGATCCCCTCCTGTCTGGCAAGGGCTACCACCTCCCGCATACGCTGCATGGTGGTGGTCATAAGGGCCGACAGGGCGATGATATCCGCATGATATTCCCGCGCCGCCTGGATGATGGTTTCCTTGGGCACATCCTTGCCCAGGTCAATCACCTTAAAACCATAATTTTTCAGCATCAGCGCCACCAGATTTTTGCCGATGTCATGGATGTCCCCTTCCACGGTGGCAATGACAATCACAGGCATGGACTCTGTATCCTGGTTTTTCAACAGATGGGGTTCCAGCACCTCAATAGCGTTTTTCATGGCCTCCGCGCTGGCAATCAGCTGGGGCAGGAAATACTTTTTCTGCTCAAACAAATCTCCCACTCTGCCTATAGCGGGCAGCAGGCCCTCATTCAGCAGCCTGCCGGGATCCTCCCCCTCGGACAGCGCCTGCTTTGTCATGGCGGCAATGCCGTTTCTGTTGCCCTTTAACACGGCGTCTGTGAGCCGGTCTAAATGTGTCGTCCCTCCTGGGCTGTCCGGCTCTCCATCGGCTCTGCCGCCCCCACTCCCCGACGGCTTCGAATCACCTATCTGCCCGCCTGCTTTGCTGCCTCCGCCGCCCTGACCGACATTTCCGGAGGGAGCATTGCCTATCGCCGGCTGCAGCTGGGAGGCATACTCAATATACCGCAAATCCGCATCTCTCTTTGCCTTCAGTAAGTCCGTGGCCAGAGCCCCGCATACCAGCATCTCCTGGGAAGGATTGGCGATGGCCATGGTCAGCCCCTCATAAATGGCCAAAGTTAATAAGGCCGTGTTCACATAGGGTCTGGCAGGCATACCGAAGGAGATATTGGACAGTCCGCAGATGGTGGCAAGCCCCTGGGCCTTGCAGTAGCGGATGGTCTCCAGCGTCTCCATTCCCGCCTGTTTGTTGGCGCCTATGGTGGCCACCAGACCGTCCACCACGATATCCTCCCTGCGCATCCCAAGCTCCAGCGCCCGGGTCACAATCCGGTCGATGATCTGCTTTTTTTCCTCCAGATCTTTGGGAAGTCCTGCATCCGACAGGGGCAGCAGAATGAACATGGCCCCATATTTCTGCACAATGGGCAGGAGCTTTTCAAATTTTTCCGTCTCATAGGACACTGAATTTACCAGCGCCCGGCCGGGGTAATGACGCAGAGCAGCCTCCAGCACCTCCACATGGCTGGAATCCAGGGACAGGGGCAGATTGGTCACTCCCTGCACCTCCTCCAGCACCTGCAGCATCATGGCTTTCTCGTCAATGCCGCTCATTCCCATATTCACATCCAGGATGGAAGCCCCACAGGCATCCTGCTCCTGGGCATACTGCAGTACCATGTCCATGCAGCCGCCTCTAAGCTGCTCCTGGAGCTTTTTCTTGCCGGTGGGATTAATTCGCTCTCCCACGATCATAAAGGGATCTTCCAGCCCAAAGGCCAGGGTCTGCCGCTCGCTGGTCAGATAACGGATGCCCTCCGGCCGCCCTGGCCGCACAGAAGGTTTTCTCCCCTGTGTCAGGTCCTTCAGCCCCGCTATATAGACAGGATCCGTTCCGCAGCAGCCCCCCAGAATCACGGCTCCCGCCGCCACCAACTCCTCCATCTCCGCCACAAAGGTGTCACTGTCCATGTCGTAGACGGTCTGCCCCTGTTCATCCACTGCGGGCAGACCCGCATTGGGCTTGGCAATAAGGGGCAGACTGCTGACCTGGGCCATGGCCTCCACAATGGCCCTCATCTTCGCCGGACCGGTGGAACAGTTCACCCCGATGGCATCCGCCCCCAGACTCTCCAGCACAATGGCCGCCGTCCGGGCATCCGTGCCAAAGAGGGTCCGCCCGTCCGCCTCAAAGGTCATGGTCACCATCACCGGCAGCTGCGTAACTTCTCTGGCTGCAATCAAAGCAGCCCTGGTCTCCCCCAGGCTCATCATGGTCTCCACCACCAGCAGATCCACCCCTGCGTTCTCCATCAGCCGGATCTGCTCTTTATATACTGCGATCAAGGTCTCCAGATCCATGGCGCCCATGGGCCTGAGCTGCTGTCCTGTCATGGTCAGATCCCCGGCCACCAGCGAAAGGCGCTGTCCATCGGCTATTCCGTCCGCCTCCCCGGCGGCAGCAGCCGCCATATCCGCCCCTGCGGCGGCCCTGCCCGCGGCCTGTCTGGACAGGGCCACCAGGCCGTTTATCATCTCTTCCTGCCTATCCTCTAAGCCGTACTCTTTCAGTTTTATACGGTTCGCTGTAAAAGTAGGGGCATATAGAATATCGGTTCCCGCCTCCACATACCCTTTTTGCAGTTCCACCAGCGTCTGAGGATGTTCCAGAATCCACTGCTCCGGGCATACCCCGGAGGGCATTCCCTTTTTGATCAGGTTGGAGCCGGTGGCGCCGTCCAACAAAATATATCTGTTCCTGCAAAAGTCTTTAAACTGCTGCTTAGTCATAGTGTTTGTCCCCTTTTATCAAATTCTTATGCCATCGCCCGGTCCTGCCGCAAAAAGCTACAAAACCATGCGGCCCATATAATAGAACCCCTGGCACTTGTCCAGAGCCACCAAAACGATCCGGCCTATCAACTCCGGCGGACCGGGAAAATGCACCAATGTGTTGTTGGACATACGGCCCGTGAGCAGACCTTCGTCCTGGGCGTTTATCTCCTCCACCAACACCTCCGCCGTCTGTCCCTGGTACCGGGCCACCTGCGCTCTGGCAGTGTCCTGTACCACCTTCAGCACCCGTTCAAAACCTTCCTTAACCTGCTTTTCCGGCACCTGATCCTCCATGGCCGCCGCCGGGGTCCCCGTGCGCTTGGAATAGATAAAGGTAAAGGCATTGTCATATTTCACCCTGCGGATCACGTCTATGGTCTCCTCCACATCCTCCATGGTCTCCCCGGGAAAGCCCACGATGATATCTGTAGTGATGGCGATATCCGGAATCTCCCGGCGTATCTTCTCCGCCAGGGCCACATACTGTTCCTTGGTGTACCGGCGGTTCATCCGCTCCAAAATCCGGGTGGATCCGGACTGCAGAGGCAGATGCAGATGGCGGCAGATCTTCCTGGACTCCTTCATCACCTGAATCAGTTCGTCTGACAAGTCCTTGGGATGGGAGGTCATAAAGCGGATTCTCTCCACCCCCTCTATCTTCTCCACCTCCCGGAGCAGTCCGGCAAAGGACATTGGCTCCTTCAGGTTTTTTCCATAGGAGTTCACATTCTGTCCCAGCAGCATGATCTCCACCACGCCGTCGGCGGCCAGCCGCCGGATCTCCCGGAGAATATCCTCAGGCTCCCGGCTGCGCTCTCTGCCCCGCACATAGGGAACTATACAATAACTGCAAAAGTTGTTGCACCCAAACATAATGTTGATACCGGACTTGAAGGGATACTTGCGTTCCACCGGCAGTTCCTCCACGATCTGATCCGTGTCCTCCCAGATATCCACGATCATCCCCTGTCCCTCAAAACTTCTGCAGAGCAGTTCCGCAAATTTAAAAATATTGTGAGTGCCGAAAATCAAATCCACAAACCGATAGCTGGCGCAAAGCTTTTCAATCACCGCCGGTTCCTGCATCATGCACCCGCACAAGGCAATCTTCATAGCGGGATTGCGTTTCTTATAACTTTTCAATTCCCCCAGACGGCCATAGACCCGCTGGTTGGCATTGTCCCGGACTGTACAGGTATTAAAAATCACAAAATCCGCATTTTCCTCCTCCGTAACCTCATAGCCCACCTGACGCAGAATCCCCACCAGCTTCTCGGAATCCCTGGCGTTCATCTGACAACCGAAAGTCGTTACGCAGGCTTTGGGTAAGCGTCCATTTTTATACTCAAAATCCATCACCCACCTGCGGCATTTTGCCATAAAATAGTACTGACGAACCGGTTCTTCCGCAGGGGGATTTGCGCTGATATCTATTTTATCCAGTTCTATTCCCTCAAACATAATTGTTACCGTATCCTTTCATAAAAACTCTTTGACATTATATACTAGAACTCTGATTTTTTCAATGGTTTCCGGCACAATAAAGGCGCGTCCATTACAGACGCGCCTTTAACGGTATGCTTTTTATAATTTTAGGAACTTATTCAAATTTTAAAACATTTATGAGTCTTTGGGGGAATCGGTTCAATTTCTTTATAGAAAATTCCCCATAAGGAGTACTGACCCTTCTAGACCGTTAGGATATCTCTTTCAGCATACATCAAAGCCCCGGCGGCAGCATTCCGGCAATGACTATACGGGTCATTTTATTGACCGGCATAGTCATTTGGTTGAGAGTCTATATGAACTTCCCCACAAGCCCCATGAGCAGCTTCACCACCTGTTCCATGGACTGCACACAGGCATACTCAAACTTGCCGTGGCAGTTCTCCCCGCCGGTGCAGAGGTTGGGACAGGGAAGCCCCATAAAGGACAGTCTGGCGCCGTCGGTGCCGCCCCGGATGGGAGTGATGACAGGCTTGATGCCCTGTTCTTCCATGGCCTCCACCGCCTTGTCAATCAGATCCATATGCTCTTCCATGACCTGTCTCATGTTGTAGTAGGAGTCCTTCATATCCACTGTGACAGTGCCTTCGCCATACTTATCGTTCAAAAAATCGGCCGTTTTTATAAAATACTTCTTTTTCTCTTCGAACAATGCCCTGTCGTGATCCCGAATGATATAGTCCGCCCGCACAGTCTCCACATTGCCTTGAATGCTGTCCAGATGGTAAAAGCCCTCATATCCCTCCGTGTACATGGGATTCTCAGAGACGGGCAGCATGCTCTGGAACTCCTGGGCGATGAGAATGGCATTTTTCATCTTTCCCTTGGCAGAACCCGGATGGACGCTACAGCCCTGTATATGGAGCCTTGCCCCTGCAGCGTTGAAATTCTCATACTCCAACTCCCCCAGAGCCCCGCCGTCCACTGTGTAGGCCGCCTCCGCGCCGAATAACGCCACATCAAAAAAGTCCGGTCCCGCGCCGATCTCCTCGTCGGGAGTAAAACCGATGCGCAGCTTGCCGTGGGGAATATCCGGATGCGTCAGAAAATATTGTGCCATGGTCATAATCTCCGCCACCCCTGCCTTGTCGTCCGCCCCCAGCAGCGTGGTGCCGTCCGTGACGATGAGATCCTGTCCCCGGTATTTGCGGATCTCCGGAAAATCCGCCGTCCGCAGTACAATACCCAACTCCTGGTTCAACACAATGTCCTGTCCGTCATAATCCTTTACAATCCTGGGCTTTACACCGGCGCCGCTCATGGCCGGGGAAGTATCCATGTGTGCGATAAAGCCCACCGCCGGCTTGTCCTCACAGCCTTTGGAGGCCGGCACGGTGGCGTACACATAGCAATGCTCTCTGTCATAGGTGATCTCCTCCGCCCCCATGACTTGCAGTTCCTCCGCCAGCAGCCCGGCCAGATCATGCTGCTTTTGGGTGCTGGGATGGGTATTGCTGTCCTCGTCCGAGCAAGTGTCAATCTGTACATAGCGCAGAAAGCGATCAATTACATTTTCCATAGATATAGCTCCTTTTCACCATAAAATTGATATATAAAAAAATGAAACATTTCACAGGGCGCTGCCCTGTGTCAGGCAGCGCCCCGTCTTATAAATTCTTAACTTACTTATACTGCTTAACAGTTAAAATTGCCGAGTAACCTGACTACATAACGCCAGCCATATACGTTTAACCAATGCAATACGGTAAATTCTGGCGTTATGTAGTATAACCATTTTTATCCTCTCCCGTTGGCAGTTTTACCTACACAGGCTTATTGTCACTTGCCACCTTGCCCGCCAGGAATCCGGACAGTACGGCGGCCAGATCCACTCCGGTGGATTCCTTCAAACCGTCTGTCACCTGGTTCACGGTGTTTATAATATCCCTGGTCAGCTTGGCGTTGTTTCCGTCGCCGTACATGGTGATCTTCTCCACCTTCTCCAGCGGAGCGGCGGCATTCTTTACCACCTCGGGCAGAGCCTTGAAGTACATCTCCAGCACTGCGGCCTCGCCCATCTTGGCCATAGCTTCAGCCTTCTTCTCAATACCTTCCGCCTCGGCCACAGCCTTCGCCCGGATAGCCTCAGCCTCTGCCAGACCCTTGGTGCGGATACCATCGGCCTCCTGCTCCATCTTATACTTCTGGGCTTCCGCCTGAGCCTTCATGGCCTCGGCATCCTTCTCCGTCTCGAACTTCCGGGCCTCAGCCTCTCTCTGACGCTCGTACAGCTGGGCATCCGCCTGTTGCTGCTTGGCAAACTTATCCGCCTCGGCTCTCTTCTTAACCTGTGCCTCCAGCGTCTGCTCCGTTACCTCCACTTCCTTCTGCTTCAGCAGAATCTCCTTCTCCTGCTTGGCAATGTTGGCATTGGCAGTGGTGATCTCCACCGTCTTACGCTGTTCCTCCTCCTGAATCTTGTAGGCCGCGTCCGCCTCGGCCTTCTTGATATCGGAAACCTTCTTCAGTTCCGCCTTCTTGATAGCCAACTCGTTCTGTTTGATGGCGATCTCGGACTCCGCGTTCACCTCCGCCTCGTTGGCCTCCCTCTTGGCATTGGCCTGGGCCTTGGCGATCTCCTTCTCGCTCTCCGCCCTGGAGATGGCGGCATTCTTCTGGATCTTGACAATATTATCCACACCCAGATTCTCGATAACGCTGTTGTTGTCAACGAAGTTCTGTACATTGAAGCTGATGATATCCAGGCCCATGGCCGCTAAATCCGGCTCCGCGTTCTCCTTTACCAGAACCGCGAACTTCTGCCGGTCGCTGACCATCTCCTCCAGAGCCATCTTGCCCACGATCTCACGGACATTGCCCTCCAGCACTTCCCGCGCCACACCGCCGATATAGTCAGGCTTCTTGTTCAGGAAATTCTGGGCGGCTAATTTGAGTCTCTCCTCGTTGTCACTGATTTTCACATTGACCGTGGCATCCACTCTGATATTGATATAGTCCGCAGTGGGAACTGCCGTGGAAGTCTTTACGTCGATGGGAATCAGCTGCAGGTTCAGTTCATCCTTCCTCTCCAGAAACGGGATTTTTACACCCGCCTTACCGATCAGCACCTTAGGCTTTTTGCGCATACCGGAGATAATCAATGCGGTATCCGGTGAAGCCTTCACGTAACCAGTCAGAAAGATGATTGCAATGACCAGGACAACAATTACTACGGGAATCACAACGCTTAAACTTGGCATACTGTTTCTCCTTTCGTCTCCCCGGCCCACAACCCCATGTCGTGGGCATCCTCTTTATGTTATGCATCTATTAGGTAATTGCGAAACGTTCTCCGCAAGTGACGTGGCTGGTCAATATATACAAAAACGGGCTCCGATGCAGTGGCCAGTCGCCCTTATTTTGTATATATTGCCCATCCACTGTTCCCGGAAAGGGAGTTTCGCAATTGCCTATTATGCATCTATCATAGCACATTAGGACTGCTTTGTGCCAGATAAATATACGCACGATAAAAAATAAACCGCCGCCAGCCTCCGCACGTTAGAAACCGTTTCTCAATCCGGCCTGACCTGGCCGCTTCCGGTAACCTGGTATTTGTAGCTGGTCAACTCCCTGAGACCCATGGGACCCCTGGCATGAAGCTTCTGGGTGCTGATGCCAATCTCGGCGCCGAAGCCGAACTCGAAGCCGTCCGTGAACCTGGTGGAGGCGTTCACATAGACACAGGCCGCGTCCACCCTGCTCAAAAAAGCTTCCGCCGCCTTGGGATTGGCCGTGATAATGCTCTCGGAGTGGTGGGTACTGTAGCGGTTGATATGGTCTATGGCCTCCTCCAGGGAATCCACTGTCTTCATGGAAATGATATAGTCCAGATATTCCTTCCCATAGTCCTCCTCCGTGGCGGGAACTACGCCGGATATGGCGGCGCGCACTCTCTCGTCTCCGCGGATTTCCACCTGCTTTTCCTCCAACGCTTTCTGCAGCCGGGGCATCAGCGCCTCCCGCACCGCCTCATGGATCACCAGGGATTCGCAGGCGTTGCAGACCCCGATCCTCTGGGTCTTGGCATTCACAATGATAGGAATCGCCATATCCAGGTCCGCGTCCCTGTCCACATAGATATGACAGTTGCCCGTGCCGGTCTCAATCACCGGAATGGTGCTGTTTTCCACCACCGTGCGGATCAGCCCCGCGCCGCCTCTGGGAATCAGTACATCCACATACTCCTTCAGCCGCATAAAGGCTGTGGTGACGGCCCGGTTTGTATCCGTGATCAGCTGAACCGCGTCCCTGTCAATTCCACAGTCCGTCAGCGCCTGCTGCAGCACATGGGCAATAGCCATATTGGAGGCCAGAGCGTCACTGCCCCCCTTGAGAATCACCGCATTACCCGCCTTAAAGCACAGGGCGAAAGCGTCTGCGGTCACGTTGGGCCTGGACTCATAGATAATGCCTATGACCCCCAGGGGAACCCGGTGTTTTTCAATATGCAGACCGTTGGGCCGGTCAAAGCTCTCAAGACATTCTCCCACCGGATCCGGCAGCGCCGCCACCTGCTTAAGCCCCTGGGCCATGGCAGCGATTCGCACCTGGTCCAGCTTCAGCCGGTCCAGCAGCCCCTGGTGCATCCCGTTCTCCCGTCCCCGATCAAGATCCCGGGCATTGGCGGTCAGAATCTCCCGGGTATGCTCTGTCAGGGCCTCTGCCGCATGTTCCAGCGCCCTGTTTTTCTCCTCCGTAGTCAGACCTTGCAGCTGATATTTCGCGGCCGCCGCCCGCTTTCCCATTTCCCTTAAATCCATATCGCACCTCTTATATTTTATGATTCGCCGCTTACAATGGCAATTCCCATTGAAACACCATGTCTATTGCTTCGATTCGCCCCTCCGCGCCCCACAGGCACAGCCTATTTTCCCTGTGTCATCCTCACACCAGGATCACCTGATAGGGTTTGCAATCCGTCTCCTCCACGGGAAGTTCCTCCACCAGCTGGCAGCTGTGGCCGATGCCGATGGAATATGTCAAAAACTGGGGATGTGCCGCCAAATACCGATCATAGTAGCCGCCGCCGTAGCCCAGCCGGTGACCGCAGGGATCGTAGGCTACCCCGGGCATCACCATCAGCGCCTGTCCAAAATCCATATATTGTGCCGTTGCTGACGCGGCCCCCTCTTCCGTCTCCGGGATGCCCCTATAGATTTGGCCGCTTTCCGGCGGTTCGGGTATTCCATGAAATCCCGGCTGCAATTCATCCAATGCTTCAATGCGGAAAAATTCCATCTGATGCCCTGGCAGCACCTTGGGCAGATACACCTCTTTTTCAAGCCACAGCGCCTCCTGAATCAACTCATGGGTATCCAACTCGCTGCCATAACTTACATAGCACAGCAAAATCCGGGAGCGGTAAAACCACTGATGGCCCAGCAGCCTCTCCGTAATCAGGCAGGCCGCCCTTTGCCGCGCCACCCCGGAAAGCGCGTCCCTGCGGGCCAGCACTGCCCGCCGGATACTTCTTTTCTGCTCTCTATATTCCTCCGGGGAAAATATCTCCCTGATCATACTCTTTTTTGCTCTCCATATTTCTCCCCCAGATTTTCTAAAGTGCCATCCTCCTTCCGGATGGTGATGCTGTCCAGCTGTCCCCGGAGGTTGGCCCGCACATTGGCCACATATTCCTGACGGAGAGCAGCCTGTTCCGCTTTCTCCTCTTCCGTCAGCCCCTGGGTCTGGGATTTGTGGTAAAGCGCATTGATTCTGGCTATTTTCTGTTCCATGGTTCTTTCATCCATAAGATTCCCCCTGTGTTCCAGGACCGGATTTAAACAGATGCCCCGCATCCGCTCCTGCCTGTACCTCTTTATCGACTAATTCCCTTTCCAATGGCATGATGGCATAACTTCACTGTCTGCACTGCCGGATAAACCGACATACAAATCATTGCCTGTGCAGCTGGCTGACAAACTGGGGCAAATCAAAATCCTCCTGATGGGCCACGAAGAGTGTGCCCTCCTGTCCGCCATCCAGGATTCTGTGCAGGATACCGATATCCCTGCTGTTGGCGATCACCATATCCACGCCGGAACTGGTGGCGATCCGCGCCGCCTGCAGCTTGGTGTTCATGCCGCCTGTCCCCACATTGCTGCCGGTGCTTCCCTTCCCCATGGCCAGCAGTTCCTCCGTCAGTTCATCCACCTGAGAAATAAATGCCGCGTCCGGATTGTGCCGGGGATCGTCCGTGTATAAGCCGTCTATATCGGAGAGCAGGATCAGCAGATCCGCATCCACCAGCGCCGCCACAATGGCCGAGAGGGTGTCGTTGTCCCCAATCTCGATCTCGTAGGTGGCCACCGTGTCATTCTCATTGACGATGGGGATCACGCCCATCTGCAGCAGCTGGGAAAATGTATTGTGGGCATTAAACCGATTCAGATCGTCCACGATGGTATTTTTCGTCATAAGAATCTGCGCCGCCACCTGGTTGTATTCCGCGAAAATTTTCTGATAGGTCATCATCAGCCGGGCCTGTCCCACGGCGGCGCATGCCTGCTTTACCGCCATCTGCTGCACTTCGCTCTCCCCTGTGATCTCCCGGATGCCCACGGCCTTCCTGCCCACGGCGATGGCGCCGGAAGTGACCAGAATCACATCCTTGCCCTGATTGCGGATATCACACAGTTCCCGCACCAGCTTTTCCAGGCGGATATAATCCAGGTCCCCGGTCTGCCCATGCTGCAGGGAGGATGATCCGATCTTCACCACAATGCGCTGTTTATCTCTGATTGCCTCCCGCACTGCCGACTTCTTTTCCGTACTTGCTATTGCCACCTTCTATTCCCTCGCATCCCATACTTTTTTCTCTTGATTCTATCATGAATTGTCCCCATCGTCAATGTTGGCATGAACTCCTGCGTTCCTTCTGGTAATCGTTCTATGGAATATAAAGAGCAAAATTGGTGCGATCTTTAAATGGTTTCGGTAAAAGAAATCTCCTCACAGCGGTTTATAGACGGCGGCAATGGCCTCCGCCACCTTGATTCCATCCATGGCGGCGGAGGTGATTCCCCCCGCGTATCCGGCCCCTTCGCCGCAGGGGTAAATCCCCTGTATCCGAGACTGCAATTCCTCATCCCTGAGAATCCGGACCGGCGACGAAGTGCGGCTTTCCACTCCGGACAATATGGCGTCCGGCCGGTCAAAGCCGGGAATCTGTCTGCCAAACTGCTCCATGCCCTCCACAAAAGCTCTGCTCAGTTCCCCCGGCAGCAGACCGCTCAGATCGCTCTCTTGCCATTTTCCCTTGATGCAGGGCTGCAGGGACTGGCTCTGACAGTCCTGCAAAAACTGTTCTAAATCCGCTCCCTGTCCGGCTCCCAGTTCTTCCTGACTGCACCCCCGCTCCACACATGCCTTGAATAATCCGTATCGCTGTACGGGCACGGCGCCCTGTCCCAGCTGATAAGCCCTCTCTTCCAGACGCCTCTGAAATTCCACCCCCGCCAGGGGATCCGCCAGGGAATCTGCCGGGGAATCTGCCGGGAAATTGCCGCCGTAATCTTCCGGGGTTACGGACACAATGATGGCGCTGTTGGCATTGCTGCCGTCCCTGCCGCTGTAGCTCATGCCGTTTACCGCCAGCCGCCCCGGCTCTGAGGAGGCGTTGACCACATAGCCGCCGGGACACATGCAGAAAGAGTACACTCCCCGGCCATTGGACGCCTTGGCCGTCACCTTATAGGAGGCAGCTCCCAGAGCTGGCTCCATGGCGGCTCCCAGAGCTGGCTCCATGGCGGCTCCCAGAGCTGGCTCCATGGCGGCTCCCAGAGCTGGCTCCAAGTTCCCTGGATTCGTAACCCCATACTGGGCCAGGTTAATCATGCTCTGGGGGTGTTCAACACGCAGGCCCACGGCAAAGGGTTTGGCCTCCATGGGAAGTCCCGCCTCATACAGCATCCGGAAAGTATCTCTGGCGCTGTGGCCGATGGCCAGCACCAGCTGCCCGCAGGGGATGCGGCGGCCTCCGCTGACATAAGCCGCCGCAATCCGGCTCCCGTTCTCCCCAAATTCCAGCCCCTCCAGCGCGGTTCCAAAGAGCACCTGTCCTCCGTGGGCCAGAATCGCCCGGCGCATGTTCTTGACCACCAGCGAAAGCACATCCGTCCCAATATGGGGCTTGGCATCGTACAATATCCGCCGGGGCGCCCCGTGCTTTACTAAGATCCGCAGCACCTCCCGGTTTCTGCCGTATTTATCTTTGACCAGCGTATTCAGTTTTCCGTCGGAAAAAGTACCCGCGCCGCCCTCGCCGAACTGCACATTGGACTGGGGATCCAAAATGCCCTCATCCCAGAAGCGCTGCACGTCCGACCTTCGCCTGTCCACATCCTGCCCCCTCTCCAGCACGATGGGCTTGTAACCCTGCAGGGCCAGGTAATAAGCGCAGAAAAGGCCCGCCGGCCCCATACCCACAATCACCGGAGGATGAGGCATCGGTTTGTCCCCGCCTGCGGGAAATTGATAGGTCTGCCTTGTCGCCCGGGTGACATACGCCTGCCCCAGCCGCTTACAGATGCCCGGCTCCAGAGAGGGCCTTTTCAGTTCCACGTCCACCGTATAGCTGCACCAGATTTCCGGCTTTTTACGGGCGTCAATGGAGCAGCGCAGAATTTCCATGCGGCGTATTTCCCCTGCATCCAGCTTCAGCAGCTTGGCCGCTTTTTGCAATATATCCTGTTCCCCCTGACCGGGTTTAACCTTCACCTGATTGACTCTCAACATATTTTATCGTTCCTCATTCGCAGGAAAACTCTGCGCCTCCCCGCTTGACATAACAACTCCCGGGCACTGCTTCAGCCAGTATTCAAAGCAGCCCTTTTCTCCGCCGTCCCGGCGGCGTTTCCCGCAATATACCCGCTGGCCCAGGCCCATTGCAGATTATAGCCGCCGCAGCGGCCGTCCACATGAAGCAGTTCCCCGGCCAGATACAGACCGGGGCTGCGCCTGGACTGCAGCTGTGCGTCCACCTCCCGCATACTGACGCCGCCCCGGCACACCTGGGCGCTGTCAAAGGGATGGCTGCCAGTAACGGTAAAGGGGAGCCTCCGGCACAAGGCAAAGACCTGTCGGAGCTTTTGCCGATCCGCCCCGGCCACATCCTGCTCCGGCGACAACCCTGCCCGGCGGATGCACACACTCATGATCTTTTTGTGCAGCATACCCGTGAAAAAGGTCTCCACGGTTCCGCCGCCTGTATGCTCCATTCTCCCACGACACAGCTGCTCATAGGCGGCTGTCTCATATTGCGGAAAAAAATCCAGTTCCGCCCGAAGCTTCTCCCCCTGCGCAAGCAGCTGATTCACCCCGCCGCTGAGTTGAAACACGGGGATTCCTGATATGCCGTACTCTGTAAGCTGAATCTCCCCCGACTCCTCCATTATACAATCATCTCTCACATTCTGAGAAGACCGGATTGGGGCAGGGCATTCTTTCCCTCCGCTGCCCGAGCTTTGGCAGTCCGGCGAATCTCTGTGAATCCGTTTTTGTCTCAGGGATTTTTCCGTATAGATCCGTACCGTCCCCTCCGCCCGCACTCCTGCCAGGGCCTTACAATATTTTTCACTACAATGTAGTTGTACCAGCGAGGGCACGGGGACAATGACCTGATGCCCCAAAGATCGTGCCAGCGTATAACCGCTGCCGTCCGATCCCGTTTTGGGAGCCGCCTGGCCGCCGCAGGCCAGAACCACCCGCCCTGCCCACAGCCGGCGGCCGTTGTCCAATTGAAGTATGTAACCCTGGCCGCCATGGTCCGCCGTTTCCTGTTGCCTGCAGGGCCTGCTGGCAATATCCTGCGTCTCACTGCGGGCATGGGATGGGTTGTCCTTTTGTGAATACACAGTTCTTTTAGAATACGCACCGGAACATGTAGGCCCGGAAAAATAACTCACCTCCCGCACCATGGCCTGGGTCAGAACCGTAACTCCCTCCCGCTCCAGTCCATAGCGCAGCACGTCCAGCACCACAGCCGCCTGCTCGCTGAGCGGATAGAGGTATCCCCGCTTCTCCCGCACCATAAGTCCCAGAGACGAAAAAAAGGCGATGGTCTCCTCCGTCCCGAAACGTTCCAGCACGGAAGCTGCCATTGCCATATTGTCACTATAGTAGTGAGAAGGCTTCAGATCCCTGTTGCCCAAGTTGCACTTCCCGTTGCCGGTCATCAGAAGCTTCCTGCCCGGCCGCTCGCCACGCTCCAGCAGCGCCACCCTGGCCCCGGCCCTGGCCGCCGCTATGGCCGCTGTCATTCCCGCGGCGCCGCCGCCCACCACCGCCACATCATATCTGTCAGCTGGTATAGTTTTCCAAGAAGTCATACAGACTCTCCTCATCCGCAATATACATCACCCCGATAATCTCCTGCTGCAATCGTTCCGGCAGCTGGGACAGACGTATATTGGTATATTGATACACTGTTTCACGATCTTCCTTATAGACCACGATCAGATCGTTGATAGCCACCACATAGAAACTCTTTGATGGCTGTACATACCGGTAATTCATCTGGACCACCACCCGGCTGGGGGCGAAGGACAACACCTCCAAGCTTACAAAGCCCCGCTCCTTCTCTGACAAGGGCGGCGCCGCTTCGTAATTCTCCATGGCGGTCACAAACTGCTCCCGGTTCATGCCGATATACATGTCCGGAATGTCCTCACTGGTCTCCACCTGCGATCCGTTTAAAAGATCCTTCTCCCGCAAGATGTACTCTGTCTCCGCATTGATGGTATCGGGAATGCTGATAACCTGGGCCGCTGAAAGTCCGGCCTGTTCCCCCGCATCCTCCAGCGGATCCTCCATGACCTGATTGTGCCATCTGGGAGCAATCTCCGGCACGGATATATCGGGCGCTTCCTCTGATGTCTCCGGGCTCTCCTGCCGTATCTGCTGTGGCTGATGCCTCTGCGCCAGCCTGGCGCCCAGCAGTCCGCCTGTCAGCCCCATCAAACAGCACAACAGCAGCCCCAGTGAATATAAGCCTATACGCCGCCCCGTCGTCTTCGTCCGTCTCATCTCTTACCCCTTTTTCCCACAATTCGTGAAAAACGGCTCGACGAGACGTTTTTCTATGTGCGATTCTATTCTCACACATAGTATCAACCATAATTTATGAAATTATACGCCCCAACAACTTTCTGGCCTGCTTTCCGTACAACACGGAAATCTCATATTCCCTGATATTTTTCGTCATCACCAGAACGGCCCCATAGACCACAGCCCCCAGCAGCGCCGCCACTATCACCGTCGCCGCGCCGCCCATGTGGGCTCCCAGGAGCTTTGTGATAAGCAGCGCCGCCAGCGCCACAATCCCCGCCCCCGCCAGAGGCACACCCAGAACGCGTATATAGTCCGTGTTGATTCTGCCCTGCCAGACGCAGTATGCCGCCAGTCCTGCCAACAGAAGCAGCGTGGCCAGCAATGCCCCGGACATAATCCCCTTCACATTGTAATTGCTGCTCTTGACAAAAATATTCTGAAACAGAATGTCCAGGATCAACCATATCCCCAGCATCCCCGTCAAAATGTGCCATTCTCCATGGGCCAGCAGGATCATGGAAAACAGTACCACCAGCCCCACCAGCAGAACCATAACTCCGCCGGTTCTCAGCATACCGTCCACGCCTTCCTCTCTGCCGGGAAAAAAGCCCGCCGCTATCTGCGGAGACATTACCATCATAATCACGGCAAAATACAGCCCTGCCGTCCAGACATAATGCAGTCCCGCTGCCGTCACATCCCTGGTATAGCGCGCATCCTCCCTGCGGATGGCCCCATAGAGTCTGCCGTAGACCGAAAGGCATCTGGCCGCCAGAATAAGCACAAAGACGGCACAGAGCAGAAAACATTTTCCAAAGAAACTGCCATAACCTGCCACCGCCCCGTTGACAGTCAGTTCCGCCAGAGGAACTATTTCCTCAGAAGCCGGTTCGGACGCGTCGGCTGGAACAATCGCGGATGCGGCTGCAAGGAATTGAACCACCCTGCGCAGATAGAAGGCGGCGCCCAGCAGCACCGGCAGCGCCGCCAAAATCGCCGTGCAAATCCCCTGCCAAAGCGCCCCGTAGAACACCCGGACGGTATCCCCCATGCTCTCCGTGCGCCGAAGTCCCTCCTGGCTTCTCTGCTCGTCGGCTTTCCGGTCACTGCCCAGATAGACAATAAGAAGAAACAGCAGCACCAGCAGTTCCGTGACCAGTATACCCAGCGCTACCCCCATAGCCCCATACATACCGCTGTAGCAGTCGTTCTTCAACAGTTTGGACACCTTGTCCCCATAGTCCGCCAGCCAACTGCCGAACAGGAATCCAAACACCAGAAAAAATCCCTGGCGCAGCACTGCGCTGACCAGAGAGGGCATATAGCTTCCGCCGCCTTGGAAATACCCCAGCAGAGCCGCACCCAGGGCCTGAAACAGAATCACCGGGGCCAGCACTCTCATGGCCGATGCGCTGTAGGGCACCCGGAACAATTTCTCCGCAAGGGTGTCCGCCAACAGAAGAAACACCATGGTCAGCAAAGCTCCCGTGATCCCCTGCAGAAGCAAAAGCTGCCCGCGCATCCGGGCCACTCCTTTGAATTGGCCCTTGTTCCTGCGATTTTTCTGCAGTCTGGCAATCACATCCGACACACCGCAGGTCACCAGCAAAGTGAAGAGACTGACTCCCTCCATGGCCACGGCCAGATATGCCATCCCCCCGTCCCCCAGTATCTTTCCCATTCCCATCATACCGATAATACCGATGATATAGGTATAGCATATGATCTGTTTTTTCTTTATCTCCTGCTGCTTCATAAGCTTTTTCCCTTCTGTATCTCAAACCAGTTCTCTGGTTATGCCCAGCGATGTCAGAACCTGCTCCTGCTTCTGCTCCATCACCGCCGCTTCCTCCGGCTCCATATGGTCATAACCGCAGAGATGCAGCATGCTGTGGGCCACCAGAAATGCCAGTTCCCGCCGCAGGCTGTGACCGTATTCCTCCGCCTGGCCGGCGATCCGCTCCACCGACAGGATGATATCCCCCAGAATCAACTCGCCGCTGTCCGGATCAAAGCAGTCGGCCTCCTGTCCCTGCTCAATCCGGAAGCTCCCCGGTGTGACAAACTCCAGGTTCGGGAAGGAAAGCACGTCTGTCTCCCTGTCAATCTGGCGGTACTGCCGGTTAAACTCCCGAATGCCCTCATTGTCGGTGAGCAACACATTTATCTGCGCCTGAAAGGGACAGCCCTCCGTATCCAGCACTGCCGCGGCCACTTCCTCCACAGTCTGTTCCACATCAAAGGGATATGTCACTTCTGTCTCATTCTCAACGTATAAAGTCATAGTACAGCATCTCCTCTTTGAAGATTCACTCATACCTATTTTCGTCCGTATCTCTTCTCTCTGCCCCTGGATTTCTCCCTGGATTTCTCCCGTGCCTCGTAGTCATCGTAAGCCTTGACGATCTTCTGCACCAGGGGATGGCGCACCACATCCTTGCTGGTCAGGTGGCAAAAGGCGATATCCTCCACCTTCCCCAGCACTCTTGTGGCCACATCCAGGCCGGACTGGCTTCCGGTGGGCAGATCCTTCTGAGAGCCGTCGCCGGTGACCACTACCTTGGATCCAAACCCGATACGGGTCAGAAACATCTTCATCTGAGCCGGAGTGGTATTCTGGGCCTCGTCCAGGATGATGTAGGCGTTGTCCAAAGTGCGGCCGCGCATATAGGCCAGGGGCGCCACCTCTATGAGTCCCTTTTCCATATTTTTGGCAAAATTCTCAGCGCCCATGATCTGGTACAGGGCATCATACAGGGGACGCAGATAGGGGTCCACCTTGCTCTGCAAATCACCGGGCAGAAAGCCCAGCTTTTCCCCGGCCTCAATGGCCGGGCGGGTCAGGATAATCCTGCTGACCTCGTCGTTTTTAAAAGCCGTGATGGCCATAGCCATGGCCAGATAGGTCTTGCCGGTACCGGCGGGCCCCAGACCAAAAGTGATCATCTTGTTGCGTATGGCGTCCACATACTGCTTCTGCCCCAATGTCTTGGGCTTGATGGGCTTGCCGCTGACAGTGTGACAGATCACGTCCCCGTCAATCTCTGTCAAAATTTCTTCTCTCTCTTCCATACCTAGTGTTATTGCGTAATCCACGCTCTGCTCCTCAATTTCATTGCCTCTTCTGGATATCTCCGTGAGTTGGCTCAAGATCCGGCACGCCTGATTGGCCTGATGTTCCTCCCCTGTGATGACGACGCGCCCATTGCGGTCCACAACGGTCACATGCAGATCCCTTTCAATCTTGCGCACATAGGAATCTCCTGCGCCAAAAATCTTTTGCATATGCTCTGCGGGCATATCCATCTGTAATGTCACTTCGCTCATATTACCTCTTCCCTGTATAACCGGGGGTGGGCCCCGGCCAAAATCCGACCGCAGCCAAGTTATTGCTTTTCAATCTCCCGCTATGGCTGCGGTACATTTGTCTGTACGTTTTCACGGACGCAGGGTTATTCCCCGACCTCCGGCACAGTCTCTTCCAGGACAATGTTCACCGCCCGCCCTGTGGGCTGATCCACCAGAAACCAGCCCTCCATGGTCCAACATGCATTGCCCTCTTCTATTTTAACATCTTTTTCAATAATGTGTACCCCTTTTTCCTCTAAAGTTTTAAGAAATTGCAATTCTTTTTCCATGAGCAGGGCTTCCGCCTGCTTCAGCGTATATTCATGCTCCACATTCATGTACTCCCGGTAGACATACTGTCCCCAGGAAAGCGGAATGGACAGCTTCTCCAGCGCCATCGGCGTATGTCCCTGGATCACCGTGTCATACACCAGATAAGGCCGTTCCTGGGGAAGTTTGATCTCCCGGCTGCCCAGCCTCACAAATGGACGGCTGGACCTGCGTCCGGTATAAGTTTTCTGTATGTAAGTGGCGGGCAGCGTATCCTGATAAGTGATGGAGTGTTCCACCGTAATATCCGCATCCGCCGTGATATACATGTATTCCCGGATGGTGGCATCCTCGTTGTAGATGGGCACCCGGCCCTCCACCAGCAATGTGCCCTCCTCCACGATGTCACCGATCTTTACCATCGGAACGCCGCTTCGCACGATCATGGAGGTGATGACTCCCGCATATTCCGACACCAGATTCTGTCCGCCCTCGGGAACCTCCGGCTTCGTGAACATGGGGGTGTCATTTTCCTTGATGGAGATCTCCAGCCGGGTGCCGGAAAGCTTGACGGAAGTCCAGGTGATTTCCGGAAAAGCGCGCCGGATTTCCTTTTCCAGAGCGCTGATATCCAGATCCGTTTTCTGCATACCCACCCGCACCTGTTGGGAGGTCAGAAAATCCGTGAACACCTCCTGGGTGATCTGATAATTGCCCTCCAGGGTGATATCCCACACGAAACGGTAGCTGACGATCCAGAATGCCACACAGAGGAACAATCCCGCTATGAAAATCTTTCTTTTCAGCAGGCCGGGCACCAAAAAGGGTAGTCCATACTTCTGCAAGACGACTACCCTTACTCCCGTTTTCCTGGCTATGGGACGAAGCTGCAAAAATGCGCTGAGACTGATACACATGGTGTACACGTCCCCGTCCTTGCGGATATCCCACAACAGAATATTTTTATTGCTGCACAAATTCAAAAAACGTTCCGGGGACACGCCCCATATTTTCATTCTGACATACCCTTTGAGGAATTGCAGTATTCCCAGCATATGGATCCTCCCCGCTCAAATTACTGATATCTGACGCAGCGGATACAGCCGCTGATCTTCATGTCCTCATTGGTGTAGTATTCTATGGACAGCCGCTGTCCCTCAAAGCATACCTGGCAGTTTTTGCCCTGTAGAAGGATCTGGCACTCCGTGTATTCCAATATTCCCTTATAGTTCTCCACCCACGCCTCCTGACTGCCCGTCAGAGTCACCCGCAGGGCCCCCAGCAGAATATCCTTGGGCAGGGAGAGAGAGTCGATGAGCGCCTCCCTGCGGCTGGGCCCCTCCGCTTGCTTTTTCTTCATGGCTTACCTCTACATTTTGCATAAATCCGGTTGTTCTCCCTGTAATATATGCAGCTTTTCAATGAGGTATGCCGCCCTCCCCGTTATGCCTGCTTCAAAATCCGATGTATCAGCGCGGGAACCTGGGGTTTCTCCCGGCCCAGAGTGTAAGCCCGGTAAAAGCGCTCTTTAGCCGCCGCCGCTTTCTCCGGGTCGTTGTAGTGTATATAGGCCAAGGGGTCTCCTGCTTTTACATAGTCTCCCGCCTTGGCGGAAAGCACCAGTCCCACGGACAAGTCGATCTCGCTTTCCTTGGTCTCCCGTCCGCCTCCCAGCAGCAGGGAACAGATGCCGATCTCGTCACAGCGGATGTTTTGAATATACCCTTCCGTATTGGCCGGGATGGGCTCCACATGGGACGCACGGGGCAGCAGGCCGGTGTCATGGACCGCCGCCGGATCGCCGCCCTGGGCCTCTATAAACTCCGCCAGCTTCTCCAGCGCGGCGCCGCTTGTGATGGCTTTTTGCAGCATATCCCGGGCCTGCTCCTCCTCCCGGGCCCTGCCCCCGGCAATCAGCATCTGACTGCCCAGGGTCATGCAAAGTTCCACAAAATCCGCCGGTCCCTGGCCCCGCAGGGTATCTATGGCCTCTTTGACCTCCAGGGCATTGCCCACCGCCCTGCCCAGAGGCTGATCCATATCGGACACCACCGCAACGGTGTGCCGCCCGGCGCCGTTGCCGATGCGCACCATCTCCCGGGCCAGCGCCAGAGAGTCCTCCAATGTCTTCATGAAAGCGCCGCTGCCGGTCTTTACATCCAGCACGATGGCATCCGCTCCCGCCGCCAGCTTCTTGCTCATGATGGAACTGGCGATCAGAGACATGTTGTCCACGGTGGCCGTCACATCCCGCAGGGCGTAGAGTTTTTTGTCCGCAGGGGCCAGATCCGCCGTCTGTCCCATGATGGAGATGCCGATCCTGTTGACCTGCCGGATGAAATGCTCCCGACTGATACCCGTGGAAAAGCCCGCAAAGCTCTCCAGCTTGTCGATGGTGCCCCCGGTGTGCCCCAAACCTCTGCCGCTCATCTTGGCAATCCTGATGCCGCAGGCCGCCGCCATGGGGGCCAGGGCCAGGGAGGTCTTATCCCCCACGCCTCCGGTGCTGTGTTTATCCACCTTCACCCCCTGGATGGCTGACAGATCCAGCATATCCCCGCTGTGCGCCATGGCCATGGTCAGAGCCAGCGTCTCCTCCTCATCCATTCCCCGGAAATATACGGCCATCATCAGGGCCGATACCTGATAATCCGGAATCTCTTCTCTGGTATAGCCGTCAATGAAATACTGGATTTCCGCCGCGGTCAATTTGCCGCCGTTTCGCTTTTTCATAATTATATCGTACATTCTCATGGTGCTGCCGCCTTTCCGTATTCTTATTCCTGGGAATACTCTCCCGTGAGGGCTTTGTGCCGCCGGGACTTTACGGGTTTCAGTCTATATTTTACCACAAATGCTCCCATATGTCAGCCCTGATTACACGGTCAGTTTTTGCACCTTTGAGGCAATCCATTGTTTTCATTCCGTTACTTTTCAATAAAGAAATTCTTGTACAACAGCTCCCAGTTGGCCGCAAACCACCGCATGATCTGCCAGTAACCGCATCCCCCCAGTTCAAATTCCCGGATCAGGTCAAACTTGCCCTGAAGGCTCCGTACATCCTCAAACCAGACCTCATGCTCAACCACCGCAATATCCTCCGGCACTGCTATGATATTTCCGCCGCCGCCTGATTGAGGAGCATTGTTTCCAGCCTGTAAATAGGTGAAAAAAGGACTCTGAGCCACATCGGCAAACTGGATCGGCGCATCCTGTTCAATGGCAATGCGCACCGCCTGGATGTTGCCGATGGAGGTGGCCATGGTCTCCCCCCGAACAAAAGGCAGGGGCCAGTCATAGCCATAGTTGGGGATACCCAGATCAATCTTCTGGGGCGGTATCTCCGTCACCGCGTACTCCACCACCCGGCGCACCTGGTTTAAGGGGGCCACGGCCATGGGGGGACCATATGTATAACCCCATTCATAGGTCATCAACAGCACATGGTCCGCCGCCTCCCCCAGCGCCCGGTAATCCTTTCCCTCATAGAGGACCCCCTTCTGGTCGGCGCTGGTCTTGGGCGCCAGAGCCACGGACGTATGATAGCCGTTTGCCCGCATACGCTCCGCCACCTGCCACACAAAATCAGTGAAGGCATCCCGGTCCTCCGCCAGAATATACTCAAAGTCAATATCCACCCCCTGGTAGCCCTTCTCCGTCATCACCGTCAGCAAATTATCAATCAACAGATTGACTGCCTCCTGGTTCTGTACCACGTTGTGGATCAAATAATTGCTGAACCGCCCCTGTTCGTCCAGGGGGGTCAGCGTCAGGATGGGCGCCGTGCCATTTTGCAGCGCCATGGCAATCATCCAGTCGTCCGGCAGCGCGGGAGGCAGCAGTTCTCCGGCCGTGGTAAAACCATAGGAAAAGATAGCCAGTTCCGACAGATAGGGCAATGTATCCGCCAGCACCGTCTCGTTGATATAAGGATAGGCATAGCCTGTGGACCGCAGGGAGCGGTACGGCTGCCTTGTCCCCAGGTCAATAAAAAGAGCCTGCCCCAAGGCAAGCTCATATGGATAGACTATCTGGTTGTTCCGAATAATGGTCTCGACGCTCACCCCATAGCCCTCGGCGATGCTGTCCACCGTATCTCCTCTCTGTACTACATAAATCGCTGTTCCTTCCGGCATAAATAGGTTTCCTTCCGCATTATGAAGATATACCCCATTATATGCCCTTCCTCCGTGCCTGTATGAACCGGATATTCCATCGATCCCTGGAAACTATCATTTACTTTTTCTTATTCCTCTGCCTCCAGCTTAAACTCCGTCCCATCCCACTGGTATAGATGAACCGTGGCATCTTTTGCTCTCCAGCAGCAGGTTCGCTTGCTGCCTCCTGTTTAGCTTATCCCAGTCCATCCCCTTTTCCCCGCAGAACGCAAAGGCTATCTCCCGGTCAAAATCCGTTCCGCCCAGATGGTTGTCCCCCGCAATGGTGGTAATTTCCACAATGTTCTCAAAGCAGTCAACTATAGATATATCCAATGTTCCGCCACCGAAGTCAAACACCAGCCAAACGCGCTCTTCCCCATCCTCCCGGTGGGCCGTCAGGGCGGCGGCGGAAGGCTCATTGATCAGCCGCTCACAGTATATGCCTGCCAGCTGTGCCGCCTGCTTGGTGGCATATCTTTGATCATTGTTAAAATAGGCCGGTACACTGATAATACACTCCGTGATCTCCTCCCCCAGATAGGTCTGGGCCGTCTCCCGGATTCTTCTCAAAACCAGCGCAGAGAGTTCCTCCGGCGTGAACTCCCTCTCCCCCAGGCTGTTTGTGGTGCCCAGATCAATTCCTATCACTGCCATCTATTTTTCCTCCCCACTACATCCGTTCCCACAGACGATCTGGCAGTTCCTCCGGCCCAGGCTGACCTTCTCCATCACCATGATGCCACCCCGTCTTTCAGAAAACACAATCCAAGAAAACTCAATACCCCGGCAGTTCTGTGTCCGGGGTATCTCACTACATCAGTCTTTCAGTTAAAAGTCGCAATTCTTCCTTCATTTATTCCATAGAGCACATAGTGCATATATAATACTTCTCTATTGTACCCAAAAGCAGCCAATAGGTCAGGGTATGTATCCGCATATTCCATATAGTTAAATTCATCAACCGTTCCGATAACCGGCGCGGGATTGGTTTCATTTACAGCGGCGAACCATGGATTGTACATGTCCAAATCCGTGGGATCCCATCCTCTGCAGGGAGAGTCCTCCGGTATTTTGATGGCATCGGGTTTTTCTAACAATCCCGCCGTCTCGCTGTCAGAATATACCACCACCGCCGTGCCCGGTTTGCAATTATCATATATCCATTTGGCATCCATGACGGACAACCTGACACAGCCTAAGGATGCGTTTTCTCCCAGCAAATTGTATTCTTCCCACTCCAGCGTATCCGGGGATGTCTCCGTGTAAGGCACCGAATGGAACAGAATTTTTCCGTTAAACCGCACTGCGTATCTGCCGTAAGTGCCATCCACCATCAGCCGCCAGTCATAATAATCGGAGGTCTGGAAAATCCCCTCCGGGGTTTCATGTCCTTCTCTGCCGCAGGAACAGACCATCGTCTTGACAGGTGTCACGGTGCCATCCGCCTCCTGCTGCACAATCGAAATACAGTTTAGAGCCCTGTTCACAAAAATGGTATAATCCGGCCTTGTGTCAATAAACAGATTTTCTATCGCCCCATCCTTTAATTCCGCTGCCTCTATGTCGGTAACTGTATTAAAAAACAACAGCATACTCATACATAATATACTCATTATCAGACTTCTAATTTTTTTCATATTGTACCTTCCTTATTCTTTATCCTGACTAACGTCTCTACGCAACGCAAAAATTATAGCATACGAACATACAAATTGCAATATCGTTCATCGGCATCTGCGTCTATGCGTCTGGCTCTTTGATGATATCTACACTTTGGACAGTAGAGTGGAAAGTTCAGCAAAACTGTATCCTCTCTAATTTTCTCCCTTGTTTTTTTCCACAAACAGGGCAACGTATCCATTCTGTCTTTTTCATAATCTGTTCATCATTTACATCATTGTATCATCCCGTAAAACCTCAGCTAAATTGATTTTGCGTATATTACGCCAACCAAGATAATATGCAAATGCCACAGTTCCCCAAATAGCCAACATAAAAATCATAACCGGAATGATTGGTGCTCCAGCAAGAAAGGTTCCCACTTCAATATAGCTCGTTTTCAGCAAATACCCTACTGCAACAACTGCCAAAGGAAGAGTAATTAAAATCGGACGCCCCGCAATGGTAAGTGCTTCTATGCAGAACATTTTTTTGATTTCCCCTTGTGTCATTCCAACAGACATATACCTTGCAAATTCCCTTTTTCTCTGCCGGACAAAGCCCAACGTATTAGAAAATACATTTCCAATGCCGATAATTGCAAGCAGGACACAGAAGCCGCCAAATATTGTCATCATCCCTTGTATCTGTTTATCGTTCGCTTCTACTTCCTGAATACGGTTCTCACTTTCTACCTTATAGTTTCCCGCAATAAGGCTTTCCACCTGCCCCTGCAAAGCATCCAATTCCTCTAATGTCACATTTTCCCTGCCAAGCATACAGATATAGGTATCTTCCTCACTGCCTCCAATCTGTTCCTTGATTTCTTTCCACAAAGATACCGGAATAAAATGCACCAGTTCATAATAATCAAGCGTTGCGTATTCCTCCCTTAAAACAGGCACTTTCTCCGTATAGGACAAAACAGGAATCTCTGCCGTCATTTCTTCCCTGCCGTACTGTCTTAAAATGCTTACCGCATTTTCCCCTTTCACATAGGGCATATATTGTGGATGCCTGAAATCCGGATTTGTTACATCGCGTATCTGGTTCCATATCACTGCTCCGTCAAGCCTCGGTGTGATACCAACCTGTTCACAGTACGCTAAAAAGCTCGTATCATCCAGTATGACAATGGGAACATTTACAAGCCATCCCCCCTCCGTCTTCCTCGCATAATTATCCCCGGCTACGGCAAAACCGCCAAAAGACTTCATATCTTCGCTTATTTCATCCTCTGCAATGATTCTTTTTGCCATTGCTTTCTGATATACAATGACACTTCTTATTCCGGAAATCTCCTGCAATTTTTGTGCCTCACTAAAAGAATCCACATCCGTATCCTTTACTGTAACCATAATGTCCCAAACACCCTGATAACGCTCAAAATAAGTTTCCCTTGTGCTGATTCCTGAAAGTGCAAAAAAGGACTGCATAAGGGTAAAGGCAAGAAAAGAGAATATCAGACTGAGCGATGCTGTCCGTAAGGCTCTTTTCTGTGCTTTCAATGCACCGCCTGCCAATTCTCCTTCCAATCCAAAAAGGCAGGTAAGCAGCGGAGATTTTTTCTTACGCTTTAACTGTAATTCGCCTGTATTTTTTATCGCTTCAAGCGGCGTCAGTCTGCTTAATTTTCTGGCTGGCATCCATGCGGAAATCCATATTGTCACCACTGTCAAAAGAAGTGTCGCCGCTAAAACTAACGGATGATAGCCAAAGACTGCTTCATGCCTGCCTGCCACATCACTCCCCAGTAAATCATTCGCCATATGCATCAGTCCCATACTCATTAGAATGCCGAACAAATTTCCAATTAAGATCGGCAGAATACATAATGCAGCCGCTTCCTGCAAAAGACATGAGCGTATCTGCTTGGGTGTGGCTCCAATGCTGGAAAAAATACCAAACTGATGGATTCTAGCATTCATAGACACTGCAAAAGAATTATGTATTACTATAATCAATGAAAAAGAGGCAACTCCGGCTATCAGAATAAACATCGGAAAAAGCAGTCTCGGCGCAGTGTCCTGCGGATCACGTATCATATACATCGCCAGAAGTTCATGGTTATAAATAACCTTTTCCGCTGAAACTCCCAAAGTTTCAGCAATCCGTAACGTATTGTCAAGGACAGACCCCATGCTGTCAAAATAAATATCTATCACGGTTCCCGGAATCTGCGCGCCCTTTTCATTTGCAACTACATCCTTTACATGGGCAAAATTCTTTATAGATTCAATATCTTCCTGGGTAAATTCCCCGACAATCCTGCTCTGCCAGCCTCCTTCTTCCTGTTCAATGCTTTCAATTTCGTACTTCCATGCGTTATAAAATAAGCCTAAGAGCAGCGATAACAGCAACGCTGATATAAATGTTGCTATCATAACAGACATGCCGGATGAACGGTTATTTTTAATGTAGCCTGATGAATAATCTTTCCACATAGCTCATTACCTCCGCTTCTCGTCACTTATAATATGCCCATCCTCTATGGTTATGATACGGTCTGCTTCTAAAGCCACTTTCTCATCATGGGTAATCAGCACAATCGTCTGTTCCAAATTACGGTTGGATAATTTCAGCATATCAATAATTTCTTTGGAATTTTTCTGATCCAAATTTCCAGTCGGCTCGTCCGCCAAAAGCAGAGCCGGGCGATAAATCAGGGAACGTGCTATGGCAACCCTTTGCTGCTGCCCGCCTGACAACTGGTTTGGCAGGGCTTCAAGCCGTTCAGCAATGCCAAGCGAACGGACAATCTTTTCAAAATACTCTTTGTTTGGCTTCTTCTTATCAAGGGCAAGCGGCATGAGAATGTTTTTTTGCACAGTAAGTGTTGGAATCAGGTTGTAGAACTGATACACCAAACCCACTTTTCTTCTGCGGAAAATCGCTGCCTGTGTCTGATTCAGTTTTGACAAATCCGTTCCGTCTATTGTAACTTTTCCGCTTGTAGGTTTATCCACGCTTCCCAGAATATGCAGCAGTGTAGATTTACCTGAACCGGACGCTCCAATAATCGCCACAAATTCTCCCTTGTCCACCGCCAAATCAATACCATCCAGCGCAGCCACCTGATTATTGCCGGAGCCATATGTTTTACAAACTCCTTCGCATGTTAAGATATTCATTTTAGTTTCCTCCTTATGGATAATTTGAATGATTACGCTTGCAGCAAAGCTGCCCGTTAATTTGTAAACTTTCCTCCTTCCTGCATATCGCAGGCTGGCCTGCGATACTGCGTTAATGCGTATTTGGATGTAAAACATCCAAACTTGTTCCTGCAGGCAAACTGTTTACAAGCTATACTATAAGAAGCAAGGGCAGCTTCTTATAGTCGGATGCACGGCGCAAAGACTGCGCCTTTTATCAGAAGTAAAGGACACTTCTGATAAGTTATATTGTACCAAATGAAAGTTACAACTTAGTAACTGCAGCAGAATTGATATTACATTTATTGCTTATATAACCGGATTTCAAAACATGCACCGCCATTCGGCAGATTTTTAGCCCTTATTGTCCCATTTTGATGTTCTATAATCTCTTTTGACAATGCCAGGCCTATTCCAATGCCGCTGTTATGGATATTATCTCCCACACTTGCATTCTGTCCCCGATAAAACCGCTTAAAAAGATGCGGAATATCTTCTTTGACAAATCCATCCCCCTCATCCCAAATAAGTATTTCTGTATATAGCGGATTCTGCCTATAAGAGCAATGGACTGTTCCGCCCATATTATGTTCCATACAGTTTTTCATTACATTCATAATTGCTTCCATCGTCCAGTCTAAATCGGCTCTTATTACCATCTCCCCTAATTCTGGAATATCAATGGAAGTGCCGGAATCTACAAATAATTCCTGCAAATTGTCTGCCGCAAGGACAAGCACAGTAAAAACATCTGCCTCTTCTTTTTGAAACGTCAATGCACCTGCATCAAGGCGGGATAAAACAAGCAGGGATTCTTCTAGATGGATAAGTCTGTTTAACTGTTTCTTTATCTGTTCCATCTTATCTTTTTCATATTCGTTTTTCACTGATATTTCAGATAATGTTTGCAGTGATAAAGAAATTGCAGTGATAGGTGTTTTTATCTGATGTGCAATATTTGATAAATTCTCAGCAAAATCATTTTTTGCCTGTACTGCGGCATCCTTTGTCTGGTAAAGAAATGTCACTGTCTTATATATTTCATCTTCCAATTTAGAAAAAATGTCTTCTCCTGAAACAGAGAGGACAACCGCTTTTCCAATATTAACCTGCTCCAAATAATCCGACAGTGCCTCTATTCGTTTCGCTTCTGTTTTGTTACGAAATACAAAAGTAAAAACAAAGAGGAAGATTCCTGCCAAAAACCCTGTTATTGCAAATATAATATGATATGTAATAGCAGAATCCGAAAAATCAGATATGCGATACCCTAAAACAGATAAAACGTTATTCACTGCCACACCATCGACATTTCCACCCGTATATTCTTTCAATGCGGAAGAAACTATACTCATCATTTTCGGATCTTGTTCCAGCACTTCGCCACAGATAACATTTACCAAATCAAATTGATGTCTGCTGTAATAACAAGAAATCAGCATTGCTGTAGCAGCAGAAGAAATCAAGCTAACAGCTGCTACAAACCCAAATATAATCACAAAGTTTTTTCTCCCACTCATATGGTATCCTCCATACGGTATCCCACACTTCTAATTGTTTTCAAACAGGACGGCTGGTGCAGTTTATCCCGCAGCCGTTTCATAGTAACTGTCAATGTATGGTCATTCACGTAGTTTCCATTTACATCCCATACCTGTTCTAAGATTTTTTCCCTGGTAACAGTCTTTCCTTTATTCTGCAAGAGATACAAAAGCAGCCCATACTCTGATACGCTTAAATCTATTTCTTCCATACCATAAGAAACTGTCCTGCGGTTTAAATCTATCTTGATTCCATCGCAGGACAGGTACTGCACCGCCACATTGCCCGTTCTCCTAAGTACCGCCTGAATCCTTGAATACAATACGCTTAGTTCAAAAGGCTTTACTACATAATCATCCGCACCATTTTGAAAACCTGAAACAATATCCTGGGAGTCATCCCGAACCGTTAGGAAAATAATCGGCAGTTCCTTCCATCTGCCACGTATCCATTGACATAGACTATCCCCACGGCCATCCGGCATATTCCAATCCAACAAAATAACTGTTGGTACATGAATTTCCAAAGCTCGTCTGACCTCTGAAATCGTATTATATATTACTACCTTAAAGTTTTTCTGTTCCAGATATCTTTTTACAACACCTGCAATATGAGCGTCATCCTCAGCATAAAATAATTCGATCATTTTCAATAAACCACCTGTTTTTTTTATTATACCAGAAAAATGTTACAACTTAGTTACTCACTCTCCATACAAGAAAAGCTCTTTTACCGTATCATGGAATCCCGTTCCATTCCTTATACTTTTATATCTCGGAAAACTAACCCAATTTGTTAGAAAGGCTCTGCATTACACAGAGCCTTTCTAATCTTTAATTGTCCACTAACTACTGTCCCTTTTCCCGCAAAAATAGTATTACAGATATATCCCTGCTTTAGTAAAATCAGCTTTTCTTACGATAAGTTCCGACTGTTTTTTCTTTTGACAAGCTTTCAAATATGCCTTTGTAGCCTTTCTCTAACATCAAAGTGCCTTTTGCCGGTAAATACAGCTTTGTATTCAGCGCCTGGGGCGGTGATCAGCGACACGTCATCCGCCTCTTCCTATAGGTACAATATAGCTTCTTTCCACTATTAAAGCAATAAATTTAGGAGAAAAAAAATTGTATGTTTTTCCAATCTGTGTTAGAATATATATTCAGTGGCTACAATTCCCCAAAGGAAATACATTGTATAATCAACCGCTATTATTATGGCGTAGAATAAAGGTTCCGAAGAACCTCAAAACAGGAGGAAATGCAAATGAGTGAAAAAAAGATCCCTTATAAAATCTATTTGGAAGAAAACGAGATTCCTGACAGCTGGTACAATCTGCGGGCCGATATGAAAAACAAGCCCGCGCCACTCTTAAATCCCGGCACTTTGCAGCCCATGACCGCCGAGGAACTGAAGGCGGTTTTCTGTGACGAACTGGTGGCCCAGGAACTGGACGATACCAATGCCTACATTCCGATTCCCCAGGAAATTCAGGATTTCTATAAGATGTACCGCCCGTCGCCCTTGGTACGGGCCTACTGCCTGGAGGAGAAATTACAGACACCCGCCAAAATTTATTACAAATTCGAGGGCAACAACACCAGCGGCAGCCATAAACTAAACTCCGCCATCGCCCAAGCTTACTACGCCAAAAAGCAGGGCCTTAAGGGCGTTACCACCGAGACCGGCGCCGGACAGTGGGGCACCGCCCTCTCCATGGCCTGCTCCTACTTCGACCTGGACTGCCTGGTGTATATGGTGAAGGTATCCTATGAGCAGAAACCTTTCCGCCGGGAGGTGATGCGAACCTACGGGGCCACCGTTACCCCCTCCCCCAGCATGACCACAGAGGTGGGCAGAAAGATTCTGGCGGAGCATCCCGGCACCTCCGGAAGTCTGGGATGCGCTATCTCCGAGGCTGTGGAAGCGGAACAAAACCGCGAGGGTTACCGCTATGTGCTGGGAAGTGTGCTGAACCAGGTGCTGCTGCACCAGACCATCATCGGCCTGGAGACCAAGGCCGCCTTGGACAAATACAACATTGTTCCTGATATCATCATCGGCTGCGCAGGAGGCGGCTCCAACCTGGGCGGTCTGATCTCTCCTTTTGCGGGGGAAATGATCCGTGGGGAAAGGAATTACCGCATCATCGCAGTGGAACCCGCCTCCTGCCCCAGCTTCACCCGGGGCGTGTTCGCATACGACTTCTGCGACACCGGCAAGGTATGCCCTTTAGCCAAGATGTATACATTGGGCAGCGGCTTCATTCCCTCCGCCAACCATGCGGGAGGTCTGCGCTACCACGGCATGAGCCCCATCCTGTCCCAACTCTACCACGACGGCATCATGGAAGCTACCAGCGTGGAGCAGACGGCAGTGTTCCAGGCGGCAACCCAGTTTGCCAGAGTGGAAGGCATTCTCCCCGCCCCCGAGAGCAGTCATGCCATCCGTGCAGCCATTGATGAAGCCATGAAGTGCAAGGAGACCGGTGAGGAAAAAACTATTGTATTCGGTCTCACCGGCACAGGTTACTTTGATATGGTTGCCTATGAGAAATTCAACAATGGGGAGATGATGGACTATATTCCCAGCGATGAGGACTTAAAACCGGGCTTTGACGGCATCCCCCGTTTCCCCGGCAATGAATTTTAATATTTTCATCTTTAAAGGAGGATGCCGTTTGTAAGGCATCCTCCTATTATATTTGTCTAAAATTCAATCTCCGTTGGCAACCAGACTGTATTCTTCATGCACTCCGCTGATCTTTGCCGCATCCTCCGTGTGATAAATCTTCTTGTCCTGGCAGTAAATGCCGTAAATGCCCTCTTCTGCCATCTGCCCCATAACTCCGGCGTCAAAGCTGTCCGCAATATATACCGGCATCAGGGCCAACAACACCTGCGCACAGCTTCCATCATAGCTATAGCCCACTAAATTGTGCAGCGACGCCTTGCACAGGCCTGACTTCACATCCACATAGGGATAACGGATCTCCCCGCTTTCAAACTCATAGTATTGCAGAGTATCCAGATAATTCATGGGATAATCCCGCAGGAAAACCATGCTCACAGGCCGGTCGTATTCCAGCGTCCCCGCCTCATAGATCACCTGTTCCCGGCGGTCAAAAAGAGTGTACGCATAACCGCCTCCCCGGCTGTCAAGATTTCTGGTGAAACCGTCATAGCTTGACAGTACACCCTGGGTAAAGCCCTGGGCTGTCAGAACATCCGCCACATAGTCAATGACAAAGGCATTGCGCATCCACCCCAGGTCTATTAATTCCCCAATCCCCTGCTCCCGGGCATACCGGGCATATTCCTCCGATAACACCAGCCTCACCTGATTGTCCCCCAGCAGTTCCAGACGGACAGCCTCCGGATCTGCGGCATAGGCGGCCTGCTCCCGGTAGTAAGCATCAGCCTCCTCATTGGAAAAGGGATCGAACTCCGATGCCTGTTCGTCACTGTCACTGGAAAACAGATTGCCATATTGCACATACACCGGCCCCAAGTACATCTCCCGGCTGCCACTGTCCTCCAGCAGCCTAAATGCCTCATACAGCGCCGGCTCCACTGTCAGCGCCTCCCCCGGATGGCAGTTGACGGCATAGAGATTGTTTATCCCCTCAAAAGAGGACTGGCTGTGAAAAATCTGATATGCCTGAATCATGGCCTCCGTATACAGATCCGTGAGTTGTCTGGACTGGGCCCGTATCGCCGGACCGTCTCCTTCCAGATCGTATCGGAACACAAACTCTCCGCCACAGTGTTCCTGCCCGGAAGTGCTGGCTGTAATCTCCCTCCATCCCCCGTCTCCCCCTCCCAGAAAACTCAGAAGACCGTAGATCAGCGCCGTCACTCCTATGACAAAGAACAACGCCGTCAGCGCTATCCGCAGCTTGATATGCTTTTCCGACAGCCGCACTTTCTCCACCGGCTTTAAATGCGGCAAATCACGATTGTCTCTTCTTGTTGTTCTTCCCATTTTTCTTTAATTCTCCTATTTAAAGTACCGCAGATTCCCTTCCAACACACAGGCCCGGTGATGAATATCTGGCTACTGTCGGCATCCAGATATTCATCAGTGTATTGTACTGGAATCTGCTGTTTTAAAGTACCGCAGATTCCCTTCCAACACACAGGCCCACGAAATCCACAAAAAATTAGCTGTGTAGTATCTACATAGAGTTCCTCCGGCGGCCAACGCCCCGTTCTCCCCCTATGTAAACACAGCACAGCCAGACTGCATTATTTTTGTTTATATCACTGCCAGCAGCAATAACAGCAGGAACAATACAAGTATTATACCAATCAGCACAAAACCTATAATAGCGCCTTTTCTACATGCCTTGTAGTTGCGGTAATACCTTTTTTTCTTGAATACCTGCGCCGCTATAATACCGACGACAGGCAGTAGGAATGAGAAAAACGCATAGAGGAAATTACCGGTGTCATGCACAGGAGAACTTAAAAATTCTTCTTCCTCCGCCGTGTGGGATATCTCCTGTTTTACCTCTTCTCTGGGAGCGCCGGGGTCCAGAATCGTGATGGACTTCAGCGGCTGGCCTTTTTCCCGGATAGCCTTGTATTCCTCTATCTCCTTCTTGTTGCCATACACCCAGTGATCGTGGCCAATACACACGAACTCCGGCTTATCCTCGCTGTAATCATGCACGGAAGGATCATACGTAAACAGAACCTTATTCTTCTCCAACTGGGGATCCGGAATAGGGATGGCTGAGATCAGGGAGCGGGTGTAGGGATGCAGCGGGAAGTTAAATAACTCCTCCGCATCGGCCACTTCCACAATGTCACCCTTGTAGATAACGCCTATCCTGTCGGATATAAAACGCACGATGGAAAGGTCGTGGGCTATAAAGAGGTATGTCACCCCTTTCTCACGCTGGAATTTCTTCAACAGATTCAGCACTTGGGCGCGGATTGACACATCCAGAGCAGAGATCGGCTCATCAGCCACCACCAACTCCGGCTCCATGACCATGGCGCGGGCCAGACCGATTCTTTGCCGCTGTCCGCCTGAAAACTCATGGGGATACCTGGTCAGATGCTCGGGCAGCAGACCTACCTCCTTGACAATTTTCTCCACCTTATCCACACGATCCGCCTCATTCTTATACAGATGGAAATTGTACAGACCCTCGGAAATAATGTAATCCACAGTGGCACGTTCATTCAGAGAGGCCGCAGGATCCTGAAACACCATCTGAATATTGCGGATTACCTCCCTGTCCAGAGAATGGGGAATTTTCCCGGAGATACGGACTCCCTTGTACAGAATCTCGCCTGCGGCACAGGGATTGACACGGATGACAGCGCGGCCTATGGTCGTCTTGCCGGATCCCGACTCTCCCACCAGTGAAAAAGTCTCTCCTTTATAAATATCGAAGGACGCATTCTTCACGGCTTTTACAGCCTTATCCCCTCTGCCGAAAGTGATATCCACATTCCTAATGGACAATAAAATCTCTTTACCGTTTTCATCGACGGGACCGTGCTCCGGTAAATGTGATGCACGAACCTCTTTTTCCTTATTTGATTCAGACACGATCTAAATCTCCTATCTTAGTTCCGCATATCCCCTACAATTGCACAAGCCGGTGAATAATATTTGAACGCTATGGCGCTCAAATATTATTCAGTGCACTTTCCGGGGATATGCTGATTCTTAGTTCCGCATATTAAGTGCTAATTGTTAGATGTTAAATGCCTCTACAAGTTTCTCATGAATGTTCCGGATTGCCTCCGGTTTCTCTACCTTGGGGGCGCTGGGCTCCAGCAGCCAGGTCTTGGCAAAATGGGTGTCACTGACCTGGAACATAGGGGGCTCCGCCAGTGTGTCTATCTTCATACAGTAAGGGTTTCTGGGGGCAAACGCATCTCCCACCACCTTATTGTAGAGAGAAGGAGGCGTCCCTGTAATGGAGTACAGAGTGGTATTCCTCTGCGCCAACTGAGGCAAAGAGGATAACAGCGCCCATGTATAAGGATGACGCGGATCGTAGAACACCTCTTCCACCGTTCCCAGTTCCACAATCTGTCCTGCATACAATACCGCCACACGGTCAGCTATATTGGCAACCACACCAAGGTCATGGGTGATAAACACAATGGTATAATTGAACTCTTTCTGCAAATCCTTAATCAATTTCAGAATCTGGGCCTGGATTGTAACGTCCAGAGCTGTAGTAGGCTCATCACAGATCAGGATCTTGGGCTGACAGGACAGAGCGATGGCAATGACGATTCTCTGTCTCATACCGCCGGAATACTGGAACGGATAATCGTCAAATCGCTTCTCCGCATTGGGAATTCCCACCTTATCCATCAAATCCAGCGCCTTGGCTCTGGCATCCGCCTCCGAACAGCCCTGATGCTTCATGATAATGGAGGTAATCTGCTTTCCGATAGTGATAATAGGATTCAGAGAGGTCATAGGATCCTGGAACACCGTGGCAATCTTTCTTCCCCTTATCTGCCCCCAGTCCTTGGCGTACTGCACCTTGGCAAGGTTCAGAATACAGGTTCCATGAAGCTGCTCCGCCGTCTCATCCAGATATTTCACCCGAAAAGCCACCGTGTCAAATACTGCGTTCAACTGGGACTCATCAGACAGATCCACGCCGATCTCCATTGCGTCCCTGAGAGCCTTACAAAGTCTGGCTATCAGCTGTCTGCGTTTCACAGCGCCGTAACGACCAACGGAGAGGTAGATTTCCTTGGCCAGAATCTCGTTCCGCTTAAGTGTATCCCCGGAAATCTCCCCTGCTATCTCTTTCTCATACTTCTGTTTCAACTCCGTATGTTTGGCCTCATATTCACTCAGATACTTGGCATCCGATACCATCTTCTGATGATGTTCCCTGGCTTTCTGTTCATTGGCCTGCTTCAATTCCTTGATCCGTACATCAAGACTCTTAATCTTAGCTGCCGCCTCTTTGATCTTGTCTTTCTCCTTGGAGGAATCAAAGGTCTGCTTTAAGTTGAAAAGTTCCGTTCTCTCATCAACCAACTCTTTAACCTTTTTCTCAGCCTCCGCCTTTTCCGCATCACTGAGACCGCCTCTTTCCTCCTTTTCCCTCTCCAGAGCTTTCAGCTTACGAAGAGTCTCCGCGCCAAGTTCCAGTTTGGAATAACTGTCAAGCTTATGTCTGGAACTCTCAATGGCGCTCCTTGCGGAGGAGGTCAATTTAACATGAGTATCCGCCAACTCCGCATCATTAAATACAATAGAACCCTCACTGATGAAACCGTTACTGTCAAGCATCCCCGCAAAAGTTTTGGTAAACACGGATTTACCGGAACCGGACTCTCCCACGATAGCTATGGACTCATTCTCATAGATATCCAGCGAGATACCCCGGATGGCGGTCAGGATACGGCCCCGGACACGGAACTTTACCTGCAGATCTTTAATTGATAACAATACATTTTTCTCTTCCATACCGTTCCCCTTATTCAAATTGTGCTTCTGTCTGGGTCATGCCTTTACATATGTGTTCTGGGATCGGATGCGTCACCCAGATTCTGTCCTACCACATACAACACCACCGAGATAATGCCCGCTACCACCACAGGACTCCAGAATTCCAATTCCCAGCCGGGAGTAAGCATGGCGTTCTCCGCTTCAAATATCAAACGTCCCAAAGACATATCCGAAATACCCATGCCGATATAAGCAAGGAACACCTCATATGAAATATAGGAAGGTATCTCCGTAGCTACCAGCGTCAATATAACGGAAGTCATGAACGGCAGAATATTCTTAAAAGCAATCTTCGGCGTGGAAGTTCCCAGGCACTTGGAGGCCAGATTATACTCCCGGTCACGAATAATGATAACCTGGGTTCTGATAAAATAGGCGATACCCAGCCAACCGATGATCGTAAGCGCCAACACCATAGTCCAGAAACTGGGAGAAAATATCAACACCAACACCATGATCAGCAATGTATAGGGAATATTGGCCAGCACATTGTACACATTCATCATAATGGCATCCATTCTCTTGGAAAATCCCCACACCGCGCCGATCAGCACACCGATGGTCAAGTTGATCGCAGCACAGATAAATGCCAGCGATACGGATATCTGGGCGCCAAACCACACCGCATCAAAGGTAGAGTTACCCGCTGCTCCAGTACCCAGTATCCAGTGGATACTGAAACCGAACTGTTCAATAGCTGCTTTAGGACTCAAATGCTTGGCGCTGCTGTTCAGCAAATTGCCATACTTGTCATATGTGCCAAAAATAGGATAAAGATAGGTGAACAGGATCAATACCCCCAAGATGGACAGTATCACAATATTGAACTTATTCTTAAAAAACACGCGGAACACGGAATGCCAATAGGAATATCGGGGGGCAGTGATCTTTTCAGACTCCAGATCACTGTGATCCACCTTTGCGAATAATTCCTCTTTAGACAAGCCGAATTGATTTAAATCATAGTCCATACTTTCCTCCCAAATAAATCATCGTTCCTTTGTGGTAAAGGAGATTCTCGGATCTACCAACGCCATGAGCACATCGCCCAGAATAACGGATGTCACGGTCAGTACCGCGTAAAAGAGCGCCACACCCACGATAACGCCGTTGTCATACATATTGATGGCCTCTACCAGCAATTTACCGGTACCGGGCACCACATACACACGCTCTGTAATGAACGCTCCCGTCATGGCAAACAGCACCGAGCCGGGAATCCCATGTATGATAGGAATAGCAGCGTTCTTAAGAATATGCTTTCTAAAGATCTCTCCCTCGGACAGACCTCCGGATCTGGCAAACTTCACATAGTCCGCATTCATCTGATCCACCATGTACCGGCGCAGCCATTTCATCAGATTGGCTACGGCTGGCAGCATCAGGGAAACTATGGGCAGCACATAGATCATCTTGCTGGTTGTCTCCATGTCAAAGGTAGTAGGCAGACCCATTTTGCCGCCGATGGCCTTAAACAGGAAAATATAGGCCAATGAGGGCACCGCAATCATAAACACGATATATACCATACCCAGCTTGTCAACAAATTTATCCTTCTTTCTGGCCATCAGAATTCCCAGTGGAATACCGAACAGATAGGACAGGAATGTTGAGATGATACCTATCGTAAAGGAATAACCCATCCTGGATTTTCCCGCCTTAATGGTGTTTACATTGGTATAATCATCCGTAAAACGGTCTATATTCAGCTGGCTCAGTTCTCTGGAGCCCCCCACATAAGTCGCCGAATGCAGATCATCTGCGCTGTTCTCCACAAGACCGGTGGGATAACTCACCATACTCCTCACATAAGATCCCTGAGACACAGTCATCGTAGCAAACACATCAATGCCTCTGTTGACACTGTAGGAAGTGCCCAGATTGATAGTTGCCAGATTCTGGTGAATAAAAGGGAATCTATCATCACAATACAAAAGGTATTTGTGATGGGTGCCGTTCCCGATAATCGCCGGTGAAAATTTATCTCCCCCATATGCGGGGTCATATAAAGTAAAGGAAAGACCTCTCTCCCCTACGTCGCCTTCCACTTCATGAATGTTGTCCACAGATATCAGTCCGGCAAAATAGCCGAGCAATCTGTTGATCAAAGGGATATCCTTGGACGCAAACAACCTCTGCTGTCCGCCGCTGGCCACCTTGCGGCCGCTCATAACCACATCCAGCCGCTTTACTTCATATCCCTGAGCCTCATAATATTCCGTAAACTTTGCCACATATTCCGTGACGATCTCGGAATCCTTATCCGCAGTCCTGCCCAGAGAAACGGCTTTCTTTCTGGTCTCCTCATCAAGTTCTCCTGCTTTGACCAGCTCATTTAAATACTCCTCATAGGTGACATAATCCAGATATCCGTACTCTTCCCATTTCTGATACATATATGTGGTTTTCGCATTGTTATTATTTTTAGTAAACACGGGATCGCTGCGGAAAATTTTTTCTCGATCCAACAAAGAATAGACCATGATCATGATGATAGCAACCACGATTATAATAGACATAATGCCGTATAAAATACGTTTCAACAAATATTTAGCCATAATTACCTCTTTATGCATGCTGCAGGCCCTGCGCAGCACTGCATCACCGTTGCCCCTTGCGTATTTCCACTCACCATACTGACCGGATATATATCATCACGCCAGTACATAGTATGGGAAAGCGGCATAATACCGCTTTCCCGCAACTATATTTTTTATAAGCTATTGCTTACAGCCTCTGCTTAATAGATACCAAGACACTTGATCATGTATCCTGCATACTCAGGCGCAAAGGTGTTCAGATAGGTCTGAGGATCACCGTAGTCAGGACCCCACCCGGACACGTCATACATATCATAGTTGGCCTCGTAACCATATGTGGTGTCATAACCGGCTCCGTACCACTGATCAAAGTCCACGCACTCGGTCAGGTTCACGATCACCTTACCGCCCAGTGCAGACTCTACAGACTGTTTCACAACATTGGCAGCATTGGTATATTGCTCATTGTTGGAAGGATAAGGCAGATCAATATAAATGGGATTCTGCTCATCAATTGTGATGCCCAGAACTGCCAACTCCTCAATAGCGGTATTCAACTCAGCTGCAGCGTTATCGGGGTTGTACCATCCGTCAAAGCCATCGCCGCTAAGCTCGTCTGCGTCCCATACCTTCACGGGGAATCCGTCCGCGTCAATCTGATCCTGCATGATCTCACCATAGAAAGTACCTGCAGGGTAGGTCTTGGAGGTGCCGTTGATATCCACGGTCACATCCTCTGCCAATGTTATAAAGCTGCCGGGAACATAGCTGTTTCTCACAGAGTTGTATTTCAGATCCTCGCCTACGCTCTGCGCATTATACGCGCCGCGGTCAACGGCGAAACAGAACGCTCTGCGGAAATGCACATTATTCATAGCCTCCTTTGTTCTGGCCGCATCTTCCTCGGACTGAGCGGATACAACTGCGGTATCATCGTTAAAGTTGGCAAAACCTGTACGCTCGATCTGGGCGTTAGGATTAGCGAATCCACGGTTGATATTAAAGAATCCCATGAAGGAGGTTGCATCGGTGGCGGACACAAAATGATAGTCGTCAAACATACCATCCTCTTTCGCCTGTACCAGAGCGCTGGCATTCAGACCGCAGCCATCCAGTTCTTTCGCCATAAAGCCGTTATACTGTTTCAGAGCGTCGTTACCGTCGTTAAACTTCCAGGTCAAAGTCTTGATGTTAACCTTGTCAGTATTCCAATAGGACTCGTTGGCCTGATATACGATGGTGCTGGCTGCGGTAAAGTTGGTTACCAGGTAAGGACCGCAGTAAGCAATATGATCGGGATCGGTGCCATATACATAGCTGGCTGCGGAAGGATCATACTCCGCACCGAACTTACCGCCCTGAGACTCATAGTAGGTTCTGCTCATAGGAGCGAAACAGCCATAGCCCAGCATAGTATCAAAATAAGGAGCAGGGGTATCCAGCGTATATACCAGAGTATGCTCATCCGCCGCAGTTACGCCCACCTCGGAGAAATCGGTGATCTCGCCGTTTATATAAGCATCTGCATTGACAATGTGCGCACCGTCAGCGCCTACCAGATACTCAAGTCCACCCATGGCATCCATCATGTGCTGCATACCTGCAACCCAGTCGTCTGCGCATACATCCGCAATCTCACGTCCCTGGGAATCAACCCATTTGACACCCTCACGGATATGGAAAGTCCAGGTCAGGCCGTCCTCGGAAACCTCATAACTCTCAGCCAGCGCAGGCTGCTGAACATTCTCGCAGTCATACTCCAGCAGACCGTCATAGGTGTGAATGATCTTCTCGCTGTCCGCCTGCTTGGAAGTTGCCAGAACATCCCAGGTCTCGGCATCGGAAGTGTAAGCGCCATAGTTATAAGTATCCTTCAGGGTATAACCATGTTCGGTCAGATATGCCTTGGCTTTCTCCTGATAGGTGCCGGTGCCAATGCTTTCACCCCAGATTGCCTTCAACGCGTCCTGATCGGATGCCAGAATAGGCTCCTCAACAATAATGGCGCTGTACAGTCTGTCGCTGTCGTTGCCCCACAGAGTGGTGTTCATGGAACGGGTAGCGATGTTGGAGATAGCGTAGTTACCGCCACGGGATCTGGTGGGCAGCATAACGGCTGACTCCATCAGCTTTGCCTCAGCAATTGCCTCCTTTGCATACTTGACGGAGACATTCTCCTCAGCCAGAGCCTCCTGATAAAGTTCCCAGAACTCGCCCAGATTCATGTCGTACAGATAAGCGGACGCGCTGTCATAGTCCATGTCCGCAATAGCCTCCGCGATTGTGGTAGTGGGACCCTGCTCCTCCTCTCCTGAATTGGCCTCGGAATTCTCAGGGTTTTCCGCGGTGCTCTCGGTTCCTTCGCTGGACTGTTGCTCGGCAGTGGATTCTGTAGAAGAATCCGCGACGGACGACTCATTGCCGGAAGGTTCATTGCCGCAGGCGGCAACACTTACAGCCATCGCAGAAACCAGAAGCAAACTCAACAACTTCTTTTTCATAATCTTTTCTCCTCTCTCTTTTTGTATGCTCCCGTGTCCGCCATGTCAATTGTACTTCTGCCGATCTCCCCCGGGCGAGGATGCTATAACGCTTTACCGTATTAAAACATTTTTAAAATACGAAAATAATTGCAGTGAACCCCCTCGCTCAATGCAATCGCCAGAAATACAACTGTATGCCGTACACGTACAACACTCTTAATATTATACATGTATCCAATCATTTGTCAATAGTCTGTATCCACTTTTTCATGTAAAATTGCGCCGTGTACAGGATAGTTTTGCGCCTCCGAACCGGGAAAATCTGTTTCCAATCACAAAAAAATTTCCCAAAAGCCCGATTAAATCACGCTTCTGGGAAACAGTCGGCAATTGCCATTCAGTTGTGAAAAGTATTACTCTTTGATTCTGTCAAGCTCTGTCAAATTAACACCCAAACTTGATAATGTCACCTTCAATTCGATATAACGCTTGTGCATTGATTCATATGTGTCTGGAAGAACTTCTTTAACAGGAATCATCCAATCTTGTAATCTGGAAAATTCAGTAACATAATCCTTAATAATATCTGCGCCACTTGGCATATAATCACCTGCTTTCTGTGTCCAAAAGCCCGATTAAATCATGCTTCTGGGAAGTCCTCTTCATGGAACAGACGGAAACCGAAACCTATGGCTTCGACTCCGCCGCATTTTTGTAGGAGTGGAGTAGACGGGAGTCGAACCCGTGTCCAAAAGCCCATTCCCTGTCCTTCTACTATCATAGTCTGTTGTTCTGCGGTTCGCGCATTATGCGGACCGCAATTCCATCACCGGCCGGCGAACAGACTCCCCAACCGGATCAGTAGCTTCATGATACGCCCATGCGGGCAAAGCTTACCGCATGTCGTTTCCCACATAGTCGATGCCCGGGCTCCAAAGTGTGGGGGCCCTGGACCGGACAAGCCGCCTGAGGCGACGTCATTCACAGCTTACTAGGCTGCGAATGCTAACTGATTATTGTCTTCAGCGTTTAGTTTAATTGTGCGATTAACGTGTCGCAACGGATAGCTTCTCCAGCTGCAAGACCCCTGTCGAAACCTTTACTACCCCAAATGGCTGCGCTGCCCGGCAGGCCGGACAACTGCGCTTACCGATTCTTTCTGTAAGCATCTTTATTATAGCATCTGCCAACGCCTTTGGCAAGTAAACCTGTGGTTCAAATTTCTAAAATTTTTAAAAAAAATTTTTACAGGTTTTTGACCTTGAACTCCTTCTCCGCCTCCCGGCGCTGGTCCTTTCGGGCAATGTCCTGGCGTTTGTCGTAGAGCTTCTTGCCCCTTGCCAGTCCGATCTCCACCTTGACTTTCCCCTCCTTGAAATACACCTGCAGCGGCACCAGCGTCAACCCCTTCTCCGCCACCTTGCCGGAGAGCTTGTTAATCTCATATTTATGCAGCAGCAGTTTTTTGACCCGCAGAGGATCTTTGTTGAAAATATTCCCTTTCTCATAAGGACTCACATGCATACCGTACACATAGACCTCGCCGTTTTCTATGCGGATAAAAGATTCCTTGATGCTGCATTTGCCCTGGCGCATGGATTTGACCTCCGTGCCGTGGAGGGCGATGCCCGCCTCATAACTCTCCTCTATAAAATAGTCGTGGTAGGCTTTTTTATTGTTGGCGATCAATTTCTGTGTTTCTTTCTGTTTTGCCATAGTCTCATCTCCCCTGATATGAGTTCCGCATGTTGGAGCTCCTGTTTCGCTTATTCCGCCAGGTCAAAATCAACGGTTCGCAGCAGGCGGTCGGTTCCTGCCACCTGCACAGTCACTGGCTGGCCCAGGCTGAAGGCGCGCCCCGTGGTCTCTCCCACCATCTCATAGTTGTCCTCGTGGTAGCAATAATAATCCCCGGGCAGCCGGGACACATGCACCAGCCCCTCCACAGTGTTTGACAGTTCGACATAGATGCCCCAGGCTGTAATGCCGGACACCACCCCTTCAAAGACTTCCCCGATCCGTTCCTCCATGTACTGCACTTTCTTCAGCTTGTCGGTCTCCCGCTCCGCCTCATCGGCCCGGCGCTCCAGCCGGGAGGACTCTTTTGCCACCTCCGGCAGGATATCCCGGTAATGGCGGATCCGGTCTTCATTTAATCTGCCCCGCAGCTGCTCCTTGATGATCCGGTGGATCTGCAGATCCGGATAACGCCTTATGGGTGAGGTAAAGTGACAGTAATACTGGCAGGCCAGGCCAAAGTGTCCGCTGCTCTCAGTGCTGTACTTCGCCTGCTTCATGCTCCGAAGCGTCAGCCTGCTGATCATGGCCTCCTCCGGGGTGCGCTCCACTTTCTGCAATAGTTTCTGGATCTCCTTGGGATGGACATTGGCGGCCTGGCCATGCCCCGCGTCTCTTTTTCCGGCGGTCCTGCCTGCAGCAGCGCCCCTGCCTCTGCGGGCGGCCTCGCGCTCGCCTGCCGCACGGCCCCCCATCTGGCCGATATTTTTCATATAATACCCAAAGTTGTGGAGAAATGCCGCCAGCTTCTGTATCTTGTCCTGATCCGGAGCCTCATGCACCCGGTAGACAAAGGGCAGTTCCTGCCAGTAAAAATGCTGGGCAACGGTCTCGTTGGCCGCCAGCATGAAGTCCTCGATGATCCTGGTAGCCACATTGCGCTCATAGGGACGGATCTCTTGGGGCACTCCGCGCTGATCCAGCAGGATCTTGCACTCCGGGAAGTCAAAGTCTATACCGCCCCTTTCCCGCCGCTTTTTCCGCAGCAGGCCCGACAGAGTCTCCATCTCCTTCAGCATGGGCAGCAGCTTTGCATACTCCGAGAAAGCCGGATCTTCTTTTGTCAGATTATCCTCCGTGAGCAGGCGCTTCACTCCGGTGTAGGACATACGATGACGCACCCGGATCACGGATTCGCAAATCTCATAATCTATGACACTGCCCTTCGTGTCAATGGTCATCAGACAACTCAGGGCCAGCCGGTCCACCCCCGCGTTCAGGGAACAGATGCCGTTGCTCAGCGCATGGGGCAGCATGGGTATCACCCGATCCACCAGATAGACGCTGGTGCCCCGCCTTAAGGCCTCCCGGTCCAGGGCAGATCCCTCCTGCACATAGTTGGTCACATCCGCGATGTGAACCCCCAGACGGTAGTTCTGCCCGTCGAAGGTCACGCTCACCGCGTCATCCAGATCCTTGGCGTCCTCGCCGTCTATGGTGATCAGCAGCTGGTCACGCAGATCCCGCCGCCCGGCTCTGTCCGCCTCCGTCACTTCCCCCGCCACCCGCTCCGCCTGGTTCAGTACTTTTTCCCCGAAGCCCTCGGGCAGTTCATAGCCCCGCACAATGGACAGGATATCCACTCCCGGGTCGTTTACATGCCCCAGGATTTCCACCACCGTCCCCTCGGGGCGGCGGTCATCACTGCCGTAGTCTGTGATCTCCACCACCACCTTATGCCCGGTGACGGCCCCCTTAGACCTCTCCCCGGGCACAAAGATATCCTGGGGCATCCTGGAATTATCCGGCACCACGAAGCCGAAATTTTTGGACTTTTGGTAAGTGCCTACCACCTGGGTAATGCCCCGCTTCAGAATCCGTAACACGCGGGCTTCCTTCCGGTGGCCATTGCGTGAAGCCTGGCCGCCGCCCGCAGCCTTCGGATGCTGCCCGCCCCCCGGGGAATCCCCCCGTATCAGGACCACCTGTACCGTGTCCCGGTGCAAAGCGCCCCCCGTCATCTCCGGAGGCACGAACAGATCCTCCTGGCTGCCTTCGATCTCCACAAAACCGAAGCCCTTCGCATGGCTAATATATGTGCCAATAAGTGTCTGCCCATCCGCTTTTCTATATTTTCCCTGGGCATTCACTGTCAACCGTCCCTCCGCCAGCAGTTCTTCCAGCAGACGGCGCAGTTCCTGGCGGTCCTCCCGGGACACCTGCAGCAGCATGGCCAGTTCCTTTTCCTTCATGGGAACATACTGATCATCTTCCATGAGTTCACATATAATCTCTTTTCTCTTATCCGTTGCAATTTTCTCCATATTCTTCATTACACCATAAATTCCGTGCGCTTTTGCGCACATTCTGTTCAAAAGAGTTAAGCGCGCAGCGTTTGCTCCTTACACCATGATTTCCGTGCGCTTTTGCGCACATTCTGTTCAAAAGAGCTAAGCGCGCAGCGTTTTGCTCCTAACACCATGATTTCCGTGCGCTTTTAGTAAAATTAGCAGTTTAAAAAACACCCTTGACCAGCAAGGGTGTTCTTCTTCCGTCTTCAGAATGCATTCAGGTTCAGTACCACAGCAAAGAGGATGAATGCCACAGCCAGAACCTTGGTGAGTTTCACCAGCATTCCCTCCATGGAACGTCCCCTATTCTTACCCCAGTAAGTCTCTGCTGCGCCGCTGATTGCGCCAAGGCCCGCCGCCTTGCCCTCCTGCATCAATACTACAATCACCAGTGCTATACAATCAAGAATAAACAAAACTGTCAGAATAACTCTCAATACTCCCATAATAATACCTCTTTCCGTTTAGCCAATATCCGAAAGCACAATCTACATACTCAATGATGTGTCAAGCAAGAATGATTGTAACATAGATATTCCTGATGCGCAAGTATTTTTTATCTTTACAGTCAAACATTTATTACCGCGTTACTTTTCGCGCCCTGCCCGAATCCTACCGTCGTCCCGGGTCAGTGTAACAGCCATAGCCCTTCAGTTCTTCCTCGATCCGCAGCAGACGGTTGTATTTTGCCACCCGGTCGCTGCGGCAGGGGGCGCCGGTCTTGATCTGACCGGTGTTCATGGCCACGGCAATATCCGCTATAGTGGTATCCTCCGTCTCCCCGGAACGGTGGGAAATTACGGCGTGATATCCGTTCCTCTTGGCCAGTTCCACCGCCTCCAGGGTCTCCGTCAATGTGCCGATCTGGTTGACCTTCACCAGAATGGCATTGGCCACATGAAGCTGGATTCCCGCATCCAGGCGCTTCACATTGGTCACGAAAAGGTCGTCTCCCACCAGCTGCACCCGGTCTCCGATCCGCTGGGTCATCAGCTGCCAGCCATCCCAGTCGTCCTCCGCCAAGCCGTCCTCGATGGAATATATGGGAAACCGCTCCATCAGACGCTCATAGTAGGCGATCATCTCCTGGGTATCCCGGATCACCTCCTGACTCTTTAAGCGGCTCTCCCCGGGGAAGTGATACATCCCTGTCTTTTCATTATACAACTCGCTGCTGGCCACGTCCAGGGCAATCTTGATGTCCTGCCCCGGCGTATATCCCGCGGCGGTGATGGCATCCACAATATAGCCCAGCACACTCTCCGCGTCCGGCAGATCCGGGGCAAAGCCGCCCTCGTCCCCCACTCCTGTGGACAGACCCTGCTCCTGCAGCAGTCCTTTCAGATTGTGGTAAATCTCCGCGCAGACCCTGAGCCCCTCCGCAAAGTTCTCCGCCTGCACGGGCATGATCATGAACTCCTGGAAATCCACGGTGTTGGCGGCATGTTTTCCGCCGTTTAAAATATTCATCATAGGCACGGGCATGCGCCGGGCGGACGCTCCGCCCAGATAGCGGTACAGCGGGATGTGCAGCGCGCAGGCTGCCGCCTTGGCGCAGGCCAGAGACACCGCCAGGATGGCGTTGGCTCCCAGGTTTGCCTTGTTCTCCGTGCCGTCCGTTTCCACCATCAGGCTGTCGATCTGAATCTGCTCCAGGGCATTGCGGCCGCAGAGCAGGGGAGCCAGCTTCTCGTTGATATTCTTCACCGCGTGACGCACACCAAGCCCAAAGTACCGAGGCTCCGCGTCCCGCAGTTCCACCGCCTCAAAACGCCCGGTACTGGCGCCGGAAGGCACCGCCGCCACACCCGTGTGGATATGCCCGTCCACCTTGTTCTTCACGGCGACCTGGGCCTCCACAGTGGGGTTACCCCTTGAGTCCAGAATCTCCCGCCCATGTACCTTGATAATCTCTAAAAAAATCATAAATGAAAGCCTCCTTTATCAGAGTTAGGATCCACATATCAATGTGGAAAGTATCTCCGTAAAAGAGGCTGTTTATACATCACAGAACTTCCTTTTCAAAGACCCACAAATGCTTCATCTGTCCGCCAATCTGGTCGTAGGTCCATCTTGATCGGCTGCGGGCCACACAGTTGGGATCATTGACCAAGAATCCATCCTGGTCATAGTCGTAAATCACGATAAAATGACCTCCCGCCGTGAAATCCCCCGGCTTCATGGAACAGATCAGCACACTGCCCTGATCCAGCGCCGCCTTCATTTCCCGCTCCGACGCGTCGGGCTGGCTCACCTTCACGCCGTACATCGGCGCCACATTCTCCATCAGCGACCAAAGTGTGCCCGTACCGGATAAATAATATCCGTTCTCCATGCTGAAATCTGCAATTAAGTCCGGTGTCAGACTCTCGTCTCTCGTGAGATAATACAACACCATAGACAGACAAGTGGGACCGCAGCCGGAAACAGCAATACAACTGCTGTCTCCATAGGAGGAATATCCCCAGCGGGGATCCCATTGCAGGAAAAGGGGATAGTTTTCCTTTTTCTCGCTTTCCGTCAATCCTCCTGTGGCTTTGTGCTGCGCCGTCAACCAGCCTTCCACGAAATCCGCCATCTCCGGATTGTTGGCCAGGGCTTCCAGCAGCGTCTCCGGGTATGCCTCGCTGTTCTCTCGGATCGCCGCAATCCGCTCATCCCACTGTCCCAGTTCATCCAACTTTTCCAACACCTGGCGGTAACTCCTGTCCTGGGGCTTGTCCACATAGTCCAGGGCACATTTCTCCGCATAGGATAGCGACAGGCGGTCTATCGGCACCGTCTCCACCATGTTATGGCCCAAATCCGCCGTACTGAAGCTGGCTTCCCAGATATCACTATAACTGTCCTGCCCGCCCATCGCATCCGTGTGGAACAGCTGCACCATATTATAGGTACGGCTGATCTGTTCCCTCTGTTCCCCGAGTTGTCTGCGTATCTGTACCAACTGTATCAGGCACAGTGCGATACAAACCCATGCTGCCAGCATTCCCACTGTCAGAAAATACCTCTGTTGTCTTTTCCTTGCGCTCTTTTGTTGCATTTTCCTTTGTCCTCCCGGTTTCGGGCAGGTTATCTTGTCATCCTGTCCCTTCATCGGTTCTATTTTCTCTCTCCATTGTCACAGAATTGTATCCGCACTCTCTTTTTTTCACAAAATTAAATCAGAAAGTTGAGAACCGTTCCCGAAAAGAGAATTTCGTTTAATATTCCTTGCCTGCCAGAATCTCCAGATAATCCTGATAGTTCTTCTCCAGCAGAGTGGGCGTGTCCAGCCCGTAAGGACATTTGCTCTTGCACTTGCCGCAGTGCAGGCATTCTTTGATCTTGTGCATCTTCTCCTGCGCCTGGGGCGTCAGTTGGGCCTGAGAAGGTGACCTCCGGATCAGCAGGCTCATCCGGGCCATATTGTTGATCTCTATGCCCACGGGACAGGGCATACAATAGCCGCAGCCCCTGCAGAAATTTCCGGAAAGTTCCTGTCTGTCGTGTGCAATTACCGCCTCCAGTTCCTCGTTCATCACTGGGGGACACTGGATATAGGACAGAAATGCATCCAGTTCAGACTCCCGCTGGACACCCCAGATCGGCAGCACATTATCAAACCGGGCCAAATAAGCGTAAGCCGCCGCAGAATTGGTGATCAGACCGCCGGACAACGCTTTCATGGCTATAAATCCCATTCCCTTCTCCGCAGTCCTGTTCACCAGTTCGATATCCTTCTCCGTTGCCAGATAGCAGAAGGGAAACTGCAAGGTCTCATACAGCCCGCTCTCCACCGCCTCCATGGCCACGTTCAGCCGGTGATTGGTGATGCCGATATGGCGCACTTTGCCCCGGGTCCTGGCCTCCAGCATGGCCTCATACAGCCCCGTGCCGTCTCCTGGCTTGGGGCAGAAAGCCGGGTTGTGAAACTGATAGATATCAATATAGTCCGTCTGCAGATTATGCAGGGAAGTCTCCAGATCTTTCCAGAAATCCTCCGCATTGGAAGCGCCGGTCTTGGTGGCTATATACACTTTTTCCCGCATACCCGCGAAAGCCTCTCCCACCTTCTCCTCACTGTCCGTATACCATCTGGCGGTGTCAAAAAAGGTCACGCCACTGTCATATGCCTTGCGCAGCAGCCCCACTGCCTCCTGTCTGCTGATTCGCTGGATCGGCAGCGCCCCGAAAGCATTTTTCTCCACAGTAATCCCTGTTTTTCCCAATGTAACCTTTGCCATACTACCCTCTCCTATTTAATGTTCCGCATATCCCCCGCCCGCATACATTCTCTTGAGTAAAATCATGCCGTCTGGACTTCCTGATTTTACTCAACGCATATTCCAGGGATATGCTGTATGGAAGAAAAAAGGGTAAGCACACATATACACTTACCCTCTCTCATTACCTGTGTTATTGCATCATTTCCCTACTTCCTGATCAGCAGACTTTTACCTGTCATTTCGGCAGGCTGCTCTTTGCCCATAAGTTCGATCAAAGTGGGGATGATGTCCGCCAGACAGCCGCCCTCCCGCAGTCCGTAGGCGGGATCCGCGTTCACCAGAATGAAGGGCACCTGGTTGGTGGTGTGGGCAGTGAAAGGCGCGCCGCTGTCATAGTCCACCAGCTGCTCCGCATTGCCGTGGTCCGCGCAGATGAACAGGACGCCGCCCACTTCCTTGACGGCCTCCACAGCCCTGCCCACACAGGCATCCACTGCCTCCACAGCCTTGATGGCGGCTTCCTCCACGCCGGTGTGGCCCACCATGTCCGGGTTGGCAAAATTGATGATAATTACGTCATACTTATCGCTGCGGATAGCCTCGCACAGTCTGTCACAGACCTCATAAGCGCTCATCTGGGGCTTCAAGTCATAGGTGGCCACATCCTTGGGAGAATTTACCAGCACCCTGTCCTCGCCGGGATTAGGTTCCTCCACGCCGCCGTTGAAGAAAAAGGTCACATGGGCATATTTCTCGGTCTCGGCAATTCTGGCCTGGGTCATATTATTAGCGGCCAACCACTCTCCGAAGGTATTGGTCACTGCCACCTTGTGGAAAGCCACCTCCTTATTGGGAATGGTGGGGTCATAATCGCTGAAGCAGACAAAGGTGATATCCTTTCTGGCCCCCCGGTCAAAGCCCTTGAAATCATCATCACAGAAAGCCCTGGTGATCTCCCTGGCACGATCCGGGCGGAAGTTGAAGAATACCACAGAATCTCCATCCTGCACGGTAACCGCAGACTTGCCGTCCTCCAGCGCCACAGTGGGCTTTACAAACTCGTCCGTCTCCTCCCTGTCATAGGACTGCTGGATACCGCAGACACCGCAGGCCGCAGTCAGCCCCTCTCCCTTGGTCATGGCATCATAGGCCAGTTTGACCCTGTCGTAATTGTTATCTCTGTCCATGGCATAGTAGCGGCCCATTACGGAAGCGATCTTACCGACACCGATCTTCTCCATCTCCGCCACCAGATCCTCGGCAAAACCTTTGCCGCTGGCAGGAGGCGTGTCACGACCGTCCAGAAAACAGTGTACATACACCTTGTCCAGTCCCTGTCTCTTGGCCAGTTCCAGCAGACCGTACAGATGGGTGTTATGGCTGTGTACGCCGCCGTCGGACAGAAGACCCATAAGATGCAGGGCGCTGCCGTTCTTCTTACAGTTCTCCACCGCCTTGAGCAGAGCAGGATTCTCAAAGAAAGTGCCGTCCATAATCTCCTTGGTAATCCTGGTCAGCTCCTGGTATACGATACGGCCCGCACCCATATTCAGGTGACCCACCTCAGAGTTGCCCATCTGCCCCTCCGGCAGACCCACTGCCATGCCGCTGGCGTTGCCCCTCACCCAGGGGTATTCCTGCATCAGTTTATCCAAATTGGGCTTCTTGGCCTGGGCCACGGCATTGCCCTCGGTCTTTTCATTCAGGCCATAGCCATCCAAAATCATTAAAACTGTCGGTTTTTTGCTCATATTCCCTCCGTTTCCGCTCTTACAGAGCATGTTCATTCAGTATTTGGCTTTTCGTGGAAATTATACACTTTATTTCCAGGCCGCGCAACTGTATTTTTCATAGAGATCCTAACTTGCCTCTTTCCTGCATATCGCTGGCTGGCCTGCGATACTGGGTTAATGCGTATTTGGATGTGGAGCATCCGAACTTACTTCTTCCCTGCATATCGCAGGCCGTGCCTGCGATACTGCATAAAGACGTATTTAGATGTGTAACATCCAAACTTAACTTTAGGGTTGAATTTGCTACTGTCCTGGGGTAAAATGGAAAAAATATTCCCCCTTGCGCGGTCTATGCGACGCACAGAAAGGAAACAATGGTTACTTTACTGACTAAAATCTTTATCAGGGACAGCCAAAACACATCCTCCCCCGCCGTGCGGCAGGCTTACGGCATGTTGTGTGGAACTGTGGGGATCGTACTGAATCTGCTTCTTTTTGCCGGGAAATTTTTTGCCGGGCTGCTCAGCGGCTCCATCGCCATCACGGCGGATGCCTTCAACAACCTGTCGGACGCAGGCTCTTCCATTATAACCTTGATCGGTTTTCGGATGGCGGGACAAAAGCCTGACCCGGGACATCCCTTTGGTCACGGGCGTATTGAATACATCTCCGGCTTTTTGGTTTCCCTGTTGATCCTGGTGATGGCTCTTGAGTTGATCAAGAACTCTGTGGAAAAGATCCTCCATCCCCAGGAACTGACATTTTCTCCTGTGATTGTGGTGATCCTTGCAGTCTCCATCCTGGTGAAATGCTACATGGCCCTGTACAATGCCCGGATCGGCAGGCAGATCGACTCCGCCGCCATGAAAGCCACCGCCACTGACAGCCTCAGCGATATGCTGGCCACTACTGTGGTGCTGGCGGCTACGCTGACAGCCCACTATACCAAGCTCTCCATCGACGGTTACTGCGGCGTACTGGTGGGGCTGTTTATCCTCTATGCAGGCTTTCAGGCCGCCAGAGATACCCTTAATCCCCTGCTGGGCCAGGCGCCTGATCCGGCCTTTGTAAAGCAGATTGAGGAGATCGTCATGTCCTACGATACCATTCTGGGCATTCATGATCTGATTGTCCATAATTATGGTCCCGGTCGAGTGCTGATCTCCCTCCATGCGGAGGTGTCCGCAGACGGCAATCTGCTAAAACTGCACGACACCATCGACCTGGCGGAACACAGACTGCACAGCGAGTTGGGGTGCAGCGCCGTGATCCATATGGACCCTGTCTGCATCCACGACGAGCAGACCCAGCGCCTGAAAATCATGGCTCAGCATGTGCTTTCCACTATAGACGAGAGGCTGACCCTCCATGATTTCCGCATCGTAACCGGCCCCACCCACACCAATTTGATCTTTGATGTGGTGACCCCCTATGATTTCGACTACAGCGACGCCGGGCTCTGCGAGTTGATTAACCGCCGTCTGAAGGAACAGGACGCCAGCTACTGCGCCGTCATAGAAGTGGACAAACAGATGCTATAGCCCTCAGCAAGGGTAAGTCACAATCCCCAGCAGCTGGCCCTGCCGCACACCCACGACGGCTTCCTTCCCCATGAATTCATTGCTGATTCCGATGGGAAAATCATTGGTAATCCTGGCATTGTCAAGTTCATACTTCATTCCCCGTATGTCCACCCCCAGGGCTTCTCCCTTCAGAGAAAACAGAGACAGGTATCCCTCCATGGACGGCGGAAAGCGCATCTCCTCGTCTTCCATCACAAAACACACCCCCGCCTTGTCCACCAGATATCCCACCGCTCCACGATGTCTTAAGAAAAGCAGACACTGGATATTGGCCACGGTGTGTTCCAGCCTTCTCCCTCCCACGGCTCCATAGAACACAAAATCCCTGTATCCACGCTCCAGAGCCAACCGAATGGCCGCCAGGGTGTCCGTGTCGTCTTTCTCCGGCTTCAGCCTGATCACCCGCTCCGGGCTTTTCGCCTCCCACTCGGCAATCCGTGCCAGCTGCCCGCACTTCACCGAATCAAAATCTCCCAGCACCAGATCCGGTTCCAGCCCAAGCCTCTCACAGTATTCCATCCCGCCGTCCACGGCGATCAGCAGGTCGTCCTGGGATACTTTGATCTCTGTCACGGACAGATCGCCCGCCGCGACAATCACACATCTCCCTGTCTGTTTCCCCATGTTCCAGTCTCCTCTTCTCTTGCAATTTTATTTATTTTACGCTATAACTGTATTGGGAAATATCTGGTTAGATTATGGCAGATTTTTCCCGTTATTGCAAGTGACGGATTTCGCGTCAAAAAGGAGCTGCTATCATGCAATATATCACGGATACATATCCCCCGGAAACGATAAAACGTATGGAGGTCATGGACAAGCGCTGCCGGCAGGCGGCGCGGGAATATTTTACCAAACGCTGCGAGTATTACCGGCAGTTCACCGGCGGCAGCTATACACGCGTCACGATTCGGGACCAGAAAACCCGCTGGGGGAGCTGTTCCTCCAGCGGCACCCTGTCCTTCAACTACCGGCTTATGTTTGCGCCGCCCCGGGTGCTGGACTATGTGGTGGTACATGAACTCTGCCATCTGATCCACATGAACCATTCCCGGGATTTCTGGAATCTGGTGGGCTTTGTCATGCCGGAATACAAAATACATCGCGCTTGGCTGAAGGAGCATGGCCGGGAACTGAATATTGAATACCATATGAAAAGGCTGAACCTGTTATAGGCTCAGCCTCGAAAGAAACACTCTAGCGATTCTCATTCACGAACACCTGCGCTCTGGACTGTATAATGTCCACCACATCCTGCACACTCTTCTGTCCGCTGAAGAAAGCCTCCGCCTCCTCCGTGATGATATTTTGGATATCCTCATTATAGTAGGCCGTGCGATCCACGGTGTAGATAAACTCGCAGATCGCGTCCACCTCTTCCTGGGTAAAGGGCTCTAAGACAATTTCCTCCCCATTAATATACCAAGTATCGTCGTAATACTGCTTATTGCCGTCCTCATCCGTCCAGTAGGACCTCTCCGTGGCCTCCTGTGCCATACTTAAGAATGCGGATTTCAGTACCGGCATGTCATAGAGCTGATTGCTGGTCTGGTATTCCTCGGTCAGGAACTGCCGCACAAACTGCCATGCTCCGTCCTTATGCCCGGACTTGGCGGAGATCATGAAGGTATAGCTGCCGGAATTGATGGTGGATCCGTTGGAGTCCGATGTGGGGAAGCCAACAAAGGATATTTCCTCACCGATATACCCCTTGATCTGATACTTACAGTCTCTGATATTGCCGATATACAGATCGTACAACAGGGCCCGGTTCTCCCGGTACTGGCTCTCATTATAAGAATAATCATAGTTTTCCCAATAGTCCTGAGGGTACTCTGTGGGAAGAGTCTTGGCATACTCCAGCATATCGATGAAACTCTGGGAGTTAAAATTACACTTGCCTGTCTCTATATCTATAAAATCCTGTCCCCCATAACTCAACATATAATAGATATAGCTATCCCGCATCATATCTCCAAACGCCTTGGCACCCTCAGGCATGGTGGCAAGGACCGCCTCCACGTCCGCCATGGTCCAGGACTGAGGTTCTCCCACCAAAGATTTTTTTGCAATCATGGTGCGTACATTGAAACTGGGAACCGCCGCATACAGCTTTCCGTTCACAGAGTAGGCATCCCACACATTCTGCAGATACTCCAGCTTACCCAACTCCTCGTCAGCCTTAAGCAGTTCACCGATATCCGCCAGCAGCCCCTTGGATACATAGTTGCCATAACTGCTCATATTGTTAAGCAGCATGATGTCCGGCATCTGGCCGCTGGTAATGTCACTGTTGAGTCTGGTCTGCCCTGCCGTCCAGTCCTCATTGGTGTTGTAGGTACTGTAATCCTTCACCGTAATTCTATACTGATTGCTGGACTTATTGAATTCTATGACCTTCGCCTTTACATCCGAATTCACATACTCCCCGCCCAGCACCAGCACTTCCTTGTCCGGAATATCTTTCGGATCCACATAGGTAAAGTACGCGCACTTCTGCTCCCAATTCTCAATATCGTTATAGATTGCCACAAAATGCTTGTCATCAACTATCTGCACATACTGTATATTGTTGGTGGGCAGATCCGAATTAATATAATTCATGATCATCTTGGGCTCTGCATCACCGATGTTCAAAGTATACACACCCAAATTGTCGGTCAGCAGCAGATCGGTATTGCTGCCCTTGCGTACACTATAATTGTTGGCATAAGGGAACTCTGTCTGCTCCCCCATAACGCCTGCTTCCAGGTCATAGCTGGCAAGATAGCACTTGGTCCAATTCTCGTCGTAACTCATAACCATCAAAGTGCCGTCGTCCTTGGTAAAGATCGTATTCACACGTTCAAAAATGCTCTGATCCAGATCCTTGCGGCTTATCTCCTTGCCGTCAGATCCGTAAAGCACGGCCTCATACTTGCTTCCCCCCATTATCGCCAAGGCTCTGCCCTCGCCGCCGTCCAACAGGTAATTGCAATAGGTGTACCCATCCGGATTGGCATTGTCAATCCGCTCCGACCACAGCAGCTTTCCCTCCATATCCCAGCAATTCAGGTAATATCTGTCCTCATAGATATAGTTCTCCGGATCGGAGTCATCTTCAAAGGCGGTATTTTCCACCACATAGATATACCCGCCCTTTGTGAAAACGGTGTTGTTGATCCAGCTTCGGTTCTCTTCCCTGTCCGGCCCTGTAAGTTCCACAAAATTTTTGTCAGAGCCGTCCGCATTGGACACATAAAAGCCAAAAACGCTGTTCGAGTTCCCCTCATCATCCCAAGAATACTTGGTGGTCATCAGATACAGCTTATCATTCTGGAAAATCATATCATTGATATTTTCCTCATTGCTAATCTGGGTGACCTCCTGGAAAGTATACACATTTTCCTTGGCCAGCTGACTGTTATCGTCCTTGCCGCCTCCACAGGCGCCAAGGCCAAGAGCCATAACCGCCGCAAGGCCCAGAGCCAATCCTCTCTTCAAAATTCCTTTTCTCATAATCTCCTCTTTTCTTAATTTAGAGTTCCGCATCTGCCCTCATCATCGTTTTCCTGATTTCTTTCTGTCCGCCTGAAATTCTCTATCCAGTTTACGGCGTCTGCGCTCTTCCTGTTTCTGTTGACGGCGTTTCTGCTTTTCCTCCGAGTCGTCATCCAGCCAGGATTTTTCCTCCTTGCCTTTCCCGCTTTTACGCTGCTCCCTGCGTCTGTCGCCGGCTCGCTGCCATTTGTCCTGCAAAGCCGCCAGCACTGTTCTGGCAGTCCAGGTCTTATTCTTCCACCGAATTACAATCCAGACCAGCACCACCCCCGAAGGGTAGATCAGAAAGAGCATCTGAAACAGGGTAAGCAATGCCAGAATATCCTCATAACCCCTGGCCACATTCTCCCAATAGGGGTAAATGATGGCCTTGCCGTTCATGGACCGTGTGCCGAAGTCAAACAGCAGCAGCAAACGCTTCCCTATCCGATAGCGGCTGCTGTTCTCCAGCACCTCCACCTCCTTCTCAGGAGTGCCCAACTGCTCCCGCACATAATTCTCCGCATACTGTTTAACCGGGTTAGGCATGACAATCTCAAAATGATTAATGCCGCCGCTCTTCCCATAGGCGCTCAATGTCTCATAGGACACGAAAACCCTGGTTCCGTCCAGCCCCGCCGCCTCATAGAGCTTCCCGCTGGGACGCTCCACAACGCCGATAACCATATGGGGCCTGCCTGCTATGTTCACGGTCATACCTACCACATCGGTAGATCCAAAAAGCTGCCAGGACGCGTCTCTGTCCAATATCACGTAATCCTGCATCAAATCATTGCCGGAAAAATAGGAACCATTAAGCAGCAGAGGTTGGTGAAACAGAAAAAAGTCACCGCCTATGCCCAAGGCATCCGCCTCTATGGAGCCCCTGTCGGTAGACAGGGTGATGGTGCCGTCCGCGCTGTAGGCGTCGGCCCAGAGCCTGGCGCCGGGATTAGGTGAGTCCTGTTCAATGGATGCTTCCTTAAGCGCATTATCCAGCGAATGCTCAAAACTCTCTATGCTGTCCTGTGTGATCTTTGCATTGGGGGAAAAGAAACAGCTGACCTGCGCCACTCCTCCCTCACTGTCCCAGCGCCGGGCAACTTGCTGCTCTGTCTGCCTTCCCGCAAGCAGGGCAATCACGCCGGTCAGCGCCAGAAATATTATCACAGAGATCACAGTTGATATTCCCAGCTTTATCTGTCTGCCAGATAAAGATCTCAACCATTTTTTCATAAAAACTCCCGTTCCCTAATTGTTTGCCAGTCTCACCTGCTTACCGGCCTCCACAGGTTTTGTGGAAGTGGTAATGACATACATGTATGACTCCACGGCGCCACTGACTGCCGACTTAGTATCATCCGATGCCAGCACCTCCACATCTACGCGGCTAGCGAAATACCGGGTGCCGATGGGTGAACTTTTCGATGTAATCACCAGGATGAACTTGCCGTTGGAATCCTCCCTGATTGCGCTGTTAGGTACAAGATAATCATAATTTGCACTCTTCGATCCCACAGTCACGTTCAGACTCTGGCCGGCGATCACGCTTTCCCCGGTCACGTCAAAGGTCAGCAGTTTATTCTGTCCCGGATTGTTGGGATCGGGCTTGATGCTGGCCAGGGTCACTTGAATATCATCATTCCTCCAGGCATTCACAAGTTCTGCCGGATCCCCCACGGACACCCTTGTGGCCTGCTGGTTGGTCACGGAAAAGCTCATGGTGTAACCCTTGCCCTCGGGCTGCATGGTAAACACTATGCCGTCAGAAGGGGTCTCCACACCGGATTTCACATTGATAGAGGTGATCAGACCGGAGATGGGAGCGGTTATCTCACCACCCATGGCATCACTGGTCAACTTATCCACTTTCGCCTGGGCCTCCTCCATGTCCTTCTGAGCGTTGGCAATGGCATCCGTAAGTTCACTCAACGCATAGGTATCCCCTATGTTCTTTATTAAATCATCATAGGCCGTCTTTTTCAACTCAAAATATGCCTGGGCGTTCCCGAGTGACAGCTGCGCAAACGCCTTCTGCTGGTTTAGAGTATTGTCCAGATCCGCAGTGCCCTTCTTGGCATCCAGAGCCGCCTGGGCATTTTTTAAATTTTGCTCTGCCGAACGCTGTCTGCTCTCCAAGCCGATCACATTCTGGTTGGCCGTCAGGCGCTGGGAGAGCAGATTATTCAGCCGGGAGGCATCACCGCTGCTCACACTTATAGCCGCTTTCTCCTGCTCTATCTGGGCATCCAGAGATGTGAGCCAGTTCCGAGCGCCGGTCAAATCATTTTCAATGACATTCAACTCCGCCTGGGCCTCGTTCACCGCCTTAGTCTCCTTGCTCACATCGGCGCTGTAAGGATTGTAGGCCAGCTGCATGTCAATATTCGCTATTACAGTGTTCCACTCGTCCACCTTGGTCTGGGCCGCCTCCATCTCATTCTTGGCAGAATAGATCTGGCTTAAGTAACCGCTCACAGTTCCGGTATCACCTGCGTTCTGCATGATGGAAACCTCATAGTTCCCTGTCAGCAGCTGCTTTTCAAAGTTAAACTGTGCCGTCTCCAGCGCCTGCTGTTTCTGCTCCAGATCCGTCTTGGCCTGATCCAGCTGCTGGCTGTCCGCCTCTGTCAGAGTACAGAGCACCTGGCCTGCTTCCACCTTGTCTCCAACCTTGACCTCCACGCTGGCCACTTCCCTGACTTCCTTGATCTTTACATTGTAAGGATCGCCGCTTTCCACAACTCCCATACCTCTGATCTTGGCTGTGATGGAACCGCTCTCCACATACTGGGTCGCCACCTCCGGCAGGGAATAATTCTGAATCGTATTAGAGAAAAAAGTTAAAAGCAGCAGAATAATCAAAAAAACAATCGCCGCATTTTTGACCCATTCTTTTCTCTTACTTCTGTTCTCGTCCATTGTATTAACCATACCCTTTCTTTTAACATTAACCTTTTACACCGCCCTGGTAAGTAATGCCATCCACCAGATACTCTTCTCCGTACAGGAACACCAGCAAGCCGGGAACCATATAGATTGTGGCCACGGCAAAAGCCAGGCCGATCTCGCCGGAATTGATTTTGCTCAGGAACACTGACAAGGGGTGCATCTCCGCGTCCGCAAGCAGAATCAATGGCTGCTCCACCATATTCCAGTAGTCGATAAACACCAGAATCGCCGCCGACGCGATGGCCCCCTTACACAGCGGGAAACACACCTTGGCAAAAATCTGCCACTCCCCGGCGCCGTCTATCTGCGCCGCCTCCACCAGCGATATCGGAATACGCCGCATAAACTTGGTAAGCAAAAACACCGCAAAGGGAGAAAAGATACCCGGCAGCCAGATCGCCCACCTGGTGTCCAGAATATTCAACCAGTCAGACACCAGATAGTTGGGTACCAATGTCACCTGATAGGGCATCAGCATCAATATGATATAAAGGAAGAAAATAATCTCCCTGATCCGTCCCCGGTATCTGGAAAACCCATAGGAAGCCAAGGTTGCCACAGTCAGCTGGAATACCACAATAGGTCCCACCAGAATCACCGAGTTCCAGAACTTAAGCAGATACTCCGGACTTTTGAACAACACAGTCACATACTGGCTGAAAGATACCATGTCCGGTATAAATTTAAGCGTCACCTTCTCCGCTATGTACACCTTGCCTCCTGAAGAGGTGGTGGCAAAGACCATTCCGTAATTGGAACTGATCTCCGATGAGGACATGAAGGAGTTGGTGATGGTCAGCACAATGGGCATCAGGAACAGAATCGCAAAAAAGGCGGCAAACATGGTGCCAAAGCCCCTTTTCGTGTAGGACCAGATACGGCGCCTCTTGGCGGCCTTCCTGGCTCTCTCCCGCTCTGCCTCCCAAGGCTGCAGAGTTTTCTTAGGCTTGCTCATCCCTCCACGTCCTTTCCGAAGTGATTCTCCACGATGAACAGGAAACCGATGATTAGCACCATAACAATGGACATCAGTACAGCCGCCGAGGAAAGCTTCTGATAGTCAAGGTTCCGGAAAGTATTGTTCATGAAAGTCTGCAGCATATAGATACTATCTACGGGATAGTCCCCCGACAGCAGATAAATTTCGCGGAATACCTTAAAGGAATTAATCAGTGACATAATCGCCACAAACAGTATGGTGGATGACAGATACCGTATCTTTATTTTGAAAAAAGTCTGTAATGCCGTGGCGCTCTCCATGCGGGCCACCTCCAGAATATCCTTGGGGATACTGGCTAGGGCGGCCATGAACAGGATCATATTGTAGCCCAGGTTCTTCCACAAAAACAGGATCGTCAGTACAATACGCCCATAGGCAGACTTAAACCAGTCTATGGGCCCCGCTCCAACTACGGCTATCATATCGTTGACCACGCCATTATAGTGAAAAAGAACCTGCCAGATCAATACCACCGATGCCACCGGCACCATCATAGGACTCAGGAAAAATGTCCGAAACTGGCTCCTGAACGGAATCTTTGACTCCAGCAGGATAGCCAGCAGCAGAGACAACACAACCGCCAGCGGCACCGAAACTCCGGCGAATATGGCTGTATTGGAAACTGCCGAACGGAATGCCGCATTGCCTATTATATTCTTAAAATTATCCAAAAATACGAAATTGCGACTGATAGGATTATCTACCATCGAATAATAAATTATTACGATGAAGGGGATCACGAAAAAGGTCATCACCCCCAGGAAGCTGGGGGCAATAAACACCCCCGAGTTCCTCTTGACCCTCTTTAACCGTTTGCCCATACTGATATGGGTCTTTTTTTCTTTCAACTTCTTCAAGGCTTCTATGCCTCCTTAGCTGTTCTCACTCACATAGGTCTGCACCCGGCTCTGAATCACGTTCGCCACATCCTGGGCGCTCTTCTGGCCCTCAAAATAACCTTGCGCCTCCTCCTGAATGATATTAAGTATAGTCTCATCATTGTTGGTTGCCGCCACCGAAGAATCAATCAACTCTCTCACCGCCTGCACCTGCTCCGGCGTTGCGGCATAGACCTCACACTCCCAGTCATCATAACCCCAGGTAACCTTAGGTTGGATCATAGGATCCCCATTCTCGTCCAGCATGATATCCCCGTTCTCGTCATAGGCTCCGTTCTCTTTCATAGCAATCTCAAAGGATTCCTCCAACATATCCTTGCGGATGGGGAAATAGCTGTTTCCGCGCCACTCTGACACTTCCTCATACTGCAGCATGGACTCGATAAAAGACCATGCGCCCTCGGGATTTTTGCTCTTGGTAGTAATGGCATAGCAGTTCTGGCCGTTGATGCGATTGCCGTTGCTGCCATCCACCGTGGGATAGCCGATAAAGGTTACGGGCTCATTGAACATCAGGGAGTACATCTGCATCTCTGTCATCTCATAAATATTTATGGCATTGAGCAGAATTCTTCCATCCGATATCTGCTTGGGAAGACTATCTCCCTCTCTATCCCACTCGGTCTCTGTCTCAAAAGTATTGGCAAACTCCAGAATTTCCAGAAATTCCTGACTGTCAAAGCTACACTTTCCGGTGCTGTAGTCAATGAAGGCATCGCTGCTGTACTGCAGGCAGGTGTTCAGCATACTGCCCTTGGAAGAATATTCAAACAGTTTTGCCTCCGGATACTGGGCCGCAAATTCCATAATATCTTTGATGGTCCAGCTGGTGCGCTCACCCAGTTGAGAGGTGCGTCCCATGATGGTGGAGATGGTAAAACCAGTGGGGACGCACACCAATCTGTCCCCGAAAGTATAAGCATCCAGTACGGATTCCATCAGCTCCTCCTTTTTCACGGAACTGTTCTCCAGATAAGGGGTCAAATCCGCCAAAAGACCTTTGGACACATAGGAATTTACATTGCCGTAGGACAGGTCTATAATATCCGGGCAGTTGCTGCTGGTGATAGCATTGTTCAGCGCAGCCATGGCGTCCTGATATTTGGTTTCCGTCCACTCGGTGCTCTCGTCAAAATAAGTAACAATCTTGACCTTATAAGTATCACTCCGCTTATTAAAATTCACTACCGCCTGCTGAATATTCTGATCGGAGAACATGGTGGCAAGGGTTATGATCTTCTTTTCCGTCACCTTGGCCGCCTCCGTCTTGGTCAGATAGGCCACCTCCTTGGTATTGTCGCTCCAGTTCTCGGAGTACACGGCAATCCGTCCGTCCTCCATGGGCTGAATCATCTGCACATAGCTGCCATTGATATCACAGTCTGTCCAGGTCAGTATCTCCTCCGTCTCCTCCGTCTCCAAGTCATATTTCCAGAGCCTGGTGCCGTCGTTGACCAAAAGACCGCCTCCCGGGGCCGGATTCAGAGAATTGTTGTTGTAGGAGGAGGGCATACCGCCGTGAGGGTTACCCAGGGTCTTGTTCGTCAGATCCACCTCCAGACATTCCATACCCCCATCTCCGTGACGGGTGACCAGTACTGTTCCGTCTTCCGTCGCACCGATGGCGCTGATCCAGTCTGTGCCCGTATCTATCTGTGCCAACAGGTTCGCGTCCTTGTCAATGACTACAATAAAAGAATTGGCTCTGTCCATGCCGCTGCTGCTCACATTCATGTACAGCCTTCCCTCATTATCCATCACTGCATTCTGCACATAAGTGCTCTCCGCGCCCTCCAGAGACAACGCCTCAGAGATGTCCTCACTAAGGAGCTGCTTCCCCTCCGGGTCAAATTTCATCAGATAATTGGTCTGGGTGTAATTGCCCTCCTCGTCTGTCTTGGAAGCATTTATCAGGCAGACCACATTATTGTCAGAATCAAACAGCAGGCCGGTCATGGGATAGGAATAGTCCGCTCCCTCTATGTTCAGGTTCAAAGGCAGTTCCACCATCTCCCCTGTCTCCAGATTCCTGCGATAGTACTTCTGTACGCTTTCCTCCGTCTCTTCATCCCAGTAAGAAGAAGAAAAATACAACTCTTCTCCCCGCAGAGTGGGCCCGCTTACATTCTGCACACCCTCCATAGCTGTCAGATCCACAAACTCAGGCACATAGACGAAGCCCTCAGGTGCCACCTGCTGCTCTCCATTGCCGCAGGCTGCCAACGATAACACCAGCGCCGCAGCCGTTGTAAGAGCAAGTATCCTCTTTATAAAACTTTTTTTCTTCATACTCTCCTCCATTTCTTATTTAAAACATCGTGTAGTTCTACTTCCAAATCGGTGATGAGGAATTAACCGCCTCGGTGTCCATACTGTATCCTATTATCACCAAATACAGTATAGCACAGCTGTATACAAATTGCATCTTAAGACTTCATGAATAATTCTTAAGATTTATTTACGATTATGCAACATTCTGTTCATTATCTGCACTGAGGGAACCGTCTCTCAGAATCAGCAACGCCACCAGAGCCATGGCTGCCGCCCCGATGACGGCATACCAGACTACCCCCTCCGGAATCCAGGCATACATCACATCACCGAAAAGGGCAGACATGCCGTTGAACACCAGATGCGCCAGCATCCCCGGAATCACGCTGTGATACTTCTGACACAGATATCCCAGCGCCAGGCCGATGACGAAAGCATAGATACCCTGAACCAGATTCATATGGTAGATTCCAAACAGCAGCGCCTGCAAACAGTTGGCGATCCAGAACGCCGCTCTGGGATTCTTCATGCCGTACACGGCCTTGCGGGCATAATGAAACGCCACCCCCCTGAAAATCAGTTCCTCCCCCAGAGGGGCCAGAAGCACAGCCGCCGCATTGGACCAGACATCACTGCCTATTCCGGCGTTTTCCATCAACTGCTGGTAGTTTTCCAACACTTGGGGAACCAGGATATAGACCAGCTGAAGCAGACAATTAATTCCGTAGTTCAACCCTATTGCGATGATAGCCACTAGGAGCAGCGTCCGGGGAGCAAACACCCTTCTGGCTGACGCCCCGGTGATCTTCTGTCTGCCACAGCCAAAATAAAACCAGGGGACGAATACTATCAGAAGCAGCACTCCTACAACTACCAAAATAATACCCATGATTCCTCCCATATCGGCCATAATGTTCTCCATGACCAGACTGGGGTCGGTCTGTCCGTTCATCGCCGCCTGTATTCCCGCTATAAATGAATGAGGCAGTATAACCGCCACACTCGCCACTATCTGCGTACCCAGCGCCACCAACAATGCCAAAACGCTGAGCCCGATCCATCCGGTTCTCTTTGCTGCTGTCATAATTCTTCTCCTTATTCATTACTCAACATATTTACCGTATTTAAGAAAAGCAGAAAGAAATCCGTTCTGCCAGATCTCTTTCTGCCCATATCTGTTGTTACGATGAAGCTGTCTATTGGCCCATCTGCGCGGCAACTTCCGCCGCAAAATCCTCGTTCTTTTTCTCCAGACCTTCTCCGGTCTCAAAACGTACAAATCTCTTGATTTTCAGATCCGTTCCATTCTCCTTGGACACCTGAGCCACATACTGGGATACTGTCTGCTTGCCGTCTTCAGCCTTCACATATACCTGCTCTAACAGGCATACCTCTTTCAGCTCCTTTTTCAGACGACCCTCGATAGCGCCCGCAATAACATTCTCAGGCTTACCTGCCATCTTGGGATCCTGCTCAATCTGCGCGGCAATAATCTCCCTCTCATGAGTCTTAAATTCCTCGGATACCTCCTCCGTAGCCACATACTTGGGATTCAGCGCAGCCACCTGCATAGCCAGATTGGTCAGCGCCTCCTTCACTGCGTCATTCACCACTTTGGTCTCGGCCTCAACGATTACGCCGATACGACCGCCGCCGTGTACATAAGATACCACACAACCGTCCTTGGCAACTACCTTCTCGAATCTTCGAATGCTCAGCTTCTCACCGATCACAGCGATCTTATCCACAAGAGCTTCCTGTACGGTCTTGCCCGGCTCGGCATTCCACTGCTCCGCCAGAAAAGCATCCATATCTGCCGACTCAGTTGCCACAGCCTGCTCTGCCACAGCCTCCACAAACTGCTGAAAAGTCTCATTCTTGGCTACAAAGTCGGTCTCGGAATTTACCTCCACCACAGCGGCCACTTCATCTCCTCTGGTGGCGATGCGGCAAATGCCTTCCGCCGCGATTCTTCCTTCCTTCTTCACCGCCTTGGCCTGGCCGCTCTTTCTCAAAACCTCCACGGCCTCATCCATATTACCGCCCGTCTCATTCAGGGCCTTCTTGCAATCCATCATACCTGCGCCGGTCATCTCACGCAGTTCTTTTACCATTGCTGCGGTAATCTCTGCCATAATATTCACTCCTCCTATATGAAGATTATCAATCTTGAAGATTAGCAATCTTCCATTCCACATCTATCGGATCAATGCCGTTTAAGCCTCTTCCGCTACTTCCTCGATATCGGTTGCCTCTGTCTGTACATCCTCCGGGGTATATACAGCCTCACCCTGGTTGGCTTCGATCACGGCATCAGCCATCTTGGACACGATCAGTTTCACGGCTCTGATCGCATCGTCATTGCCGGGGATGATGTAATCCAACTCTTCAGGATCACAGTTGGTGTCGCCGATACCGATCAGGGTGATGCCCAGAGAGTGAGCCTCCTGTACGCAGATCTTCTCCTTCTTGGGATCAACCACAAAAATTGCATCGGGGATCCTGGTCATATCCTTGATACCGCCCAGATTCTTCTCCAGCTTCTCCCACTCCTTCTTCAGCTGAATAACTTCCTTCTTGGGCAGCACATCAAAAGTGCCGTCGGTGGACATTGTTTCAATGGTACGCAGTCTCGCAATACGGGACTGAATGGTTTTGAAGTTGGTCAGCATACCGCCCAGCCATCTCTCATTGACATAGTACATGCCGCAGCGCTCGGCCTCAGTCTTCACTGCGTCCTGCGCCTGCTTCTTGGTGCCGACAAACAGGATTGTACCGCCCTGTGCCGCAATCTCGGAAACGGCCTTGTATGCCTCGTCCACCTTGACTACAGACTTCTGCAGGTCAATAATGTGGATGCCGTTTCTCTCGGTGAAGATATAAGGAGCCATCTTAGGGTTCCATCTTCTGGTCTGGTGTCCGAAATGAACACCTGCTTCAAGTAACTGTTTCATGGAAATAACGCTCATTTTTCTACCTCCGTTTGGTTAACCGGCCCGTGTCCCGGTGCCGTCCTCCGCACTTCCTTCTCTCTGCCGCGGCTGCGTTAAACCTTGGCCGACTCTGACCGCTATCCCGGCTGGCGGAACACCACTGTCAAATAGAAGTGCGTGTGTTTTTTCACAACATTGCGAGTATATCACAAAAAGAACTTTTTGGCAAGGTCTTTTATCGCAAATTACAGATAATCCGGGCAATTTCCTCCTCGGCAGTTCCCAAAGGGATTTCATATGTACCTGTACCGATGGAATGATCAAACCCGTTTTCACAGAGATACCTGTCAAAGGCCCAGTAATCCTCCACCAACCCCAGTTCTTCCAGATTCTTACTGACAGTCACGGAACTCTCTCCCCGGTTGATCACCAGAGTGACCACATCTCCTGCCGGAGCGAGGCTGGCCGCAGGCTGGGGTGTGGGGCTGGCCGTCGGCTTTGCCGCAGGCTGGGGTGTAGGACTGGCCGTCGGCTTTGCCGCAGGCTGGGGTGTAGGACTGGCCGTCGGCTTTGCCG
>CAJUCT010000003.1:16664-88578 GCA_910585015.1 uncultured Acetatifactor sp. | reverse complement strand
CTGGCCGTCGGCTTTGCCGCAGGCTGGGGTGTAGGACTGGCCGTCGGCTTTGCCGCAGGCTGGGGTGTGGGGCTGGCTGTAGGCTTTGCCGCAGGCTGGGGTGTGGGGCTGGCCGTAGATTCCGCCGCAGGCTGGGGTGTCGGACTGGCCGTCGGCTTTGCCGCAGGCTGGGGCGTGGAGCTGGCCGCAGGCTGGGGCGTCGGACTGGCCGTCGGTTCCGCCGCAGGCTGGGGTGTGGGGCTGGCCGCAGGTTCCGCCGCAGGCTGAGATGTGGGACTGCCTGTGGATGCCGCTGTGGACCAATATGTGGGACTGACCGTGGGATCTGCTGCAGGACTTACCTCCGGTGATGCAGTGGCAAGTTCTGACAGCACTCCCTGCTGTTCCCTCATACCCAGCTGAGCCGCCCTCTCACGAATTTCCTCGTCTGTCATCTGCGCCTGTCCCTTCTGGCTGTAGCCCATCAGCAGCGCCGTCACAATAATGCCGATGCCCAGGGCACGCAAATAATATTTTAAACCTGTCCTATTCATGAATTATTTCTTCCTTCAAACAAATCAATAACCAGTTTTACTTCACCTACGCCCAGGTCCAGCTGTTTGGCAATGGTCACATCGGAGCGTCCCTGGCGGTGAAGTTCCAGGATCTTATCATTTTTATTGCTATAGCTCTCTGTCCCCTGCAACTCCTGCTGGGACTGGACGGGAATCTCCTCTTCAGGGAACTGCTCCGGCTGACTGTTCTCCTCTTCCGTCTCCTCTGCTATGGTCTGAAAAGCCGGCGCCACCACTTGGCGGACCATTTGGGTGGCCGCCTCAGTTTCCCGCAGAGCAATCTCCGCCTCTCTGGTAACCGCCTCCACCTCCCGGCTGGCGATTTCCGCCTCCTTAACCTTCCGCTCCATTTCCGAAGCCGTATTCTTCAGACTATCATGCTTGGCATTGAGCATGTCATACAGGAATGTGATTTCCTGCTGGCTCTTATTGATCTGCCCCAGTACAGTATCCGAGTACTCGTTTACCGCCATGATTTTCTCATTGGATATTCTCTCCAGAGTACGCTCCGTCTTCTCCATGGAATCTTTTATGGCTTCTTCCACTGTGTCATCCACCTGGGCGCGTATCCTCTCCAGTTCCTTGTCAACCAGATCGCTTATTTCATCTTTAGCTATCTCCATGCTGTGTGCCGGGCTGTCTCCTTTTCCGCTTGGAATCAGAAAACTGGCTGCAAAAACAAGAGCTCCTATGACGAGGAGTACAATCTCCATACTATTCATATTCCTATATTCCTCTTTCCCGCATATCGCAGGATTCCCCTGCGGTATCGCACCAACTATATTTTCATATCAAAGCCCTGGCGCGGATGATCCTTTATCACCATCTGCTGCGCAGGCTCCGTCCCCTTGCGTTTTCTGCCGCCGTCTCCGTGGTATTCATTGCTTCCCTTTTCCCGGGCATCCTGCCGCTTATTCTTCCACTCAGCTTCCTCGCCGGATCGCACCTGCCTGGCCTTCTGCTGGTTATCTTCCTCCCGGTTCTGGCCGATGCTGACCTGATTCATATACCCCTTATTGTCCTCATTCTGCTTGATTGTCGAATAATCCTGCACTCTGGCGATTGTTGCGTTTTGAATTGCGCTTACAGCCATAAAACCATCCCTTTCTCAAAAAGCATTCCTTCAACCCTATAGACCAACCATCTTCACATCTCCGCCGATCCGCTTGAAGCGGCAGTGCTGGTAACTACTGCGCAGGGACAGGGAGACATCCTTGATCACTATCACCGTGCCGGGAAACGCTTCCCCCGTAATTTCCACATAGGCATCATTCTGATCCTCAAAGGCAGCCTGCAACTCCTCCCATTTGCTGCTCTTCTCCTGGAGTTCTTTTCTCTTTGAATCGGTGAGGGCCACCAGGGAGCGAATATATTTTAACTGCTCCGGAGAAAACTGGACACCTTTTGCCCTTTTCTCCGCGAAATTAGTCAGGATCGGCTGTGTCTTCTTGATCACCTTCTGTATCTCCTGCAGTTCCTCCTGCAGCGCCTGGTACTCTGCCTTCAGACTCGGATTCACTCCCACCTCCACCAAGGTGGATGCTCCCAAACCGGCGCCCAAAGTCTTGGCGCTGACCCTGTAGTTGGCACACACATGGCCTCCGGTGATATTTCCCCGCCTGCCGGTGACAGTAATCTCGCTTCCCGCCATAACCTTGCTGTGCAGGATGGATTCTGCGGATACATAACCCGACGCGTTAGCAGTTGAATTTTCCAAAAACTTAGCTATAATATTGCCGCCTGCCTCCAGACGTCCTTTGCTCATTCCATTCATGCCCCTGGTGATTACGATATCACCGTCCGCACGGATAAAGGCGCCTTCCACCACGCCCTTGACAATCACATTGCCCTGCGCAATCACACTGAACCCGGAGCAGACATTGCCATTCACCTGAACACTGCCCTCAAATTCTATATTTCCAGTACTGTTGTCCACATTCTCCACTTCATACAGATCGGACACAAACACCTGGTCGTCCACTAATGACACACAGCCGTCCACCTGGGAAGATATGGACATGCGATCTTCCGACTGGAGCACATTTTTACCAAAACGCAGAGTCGCCCGCTTCACCTTCCGGGGCTTGATCTGTACTCCCGCCACATTATAGCCACACGCTCCGGGATCCTCCGGAATAATCTGAGCCAACAGATCGCCCTTCTTGCAGTGGTTAATGGTATTCAAGTTAAAAAAGTCTACACTGCCATCCTCTTTTAACGTGGGAACCGCCTGGGGATCCGTATTGAAAAAATATTGTATCTGCGCATCCTTGCCATGGCGGGGAGGCTTTCCTTCTGCCACCACCAGGTTCTTACAATACTCACCCTTGCGAAAATGTCTTTTCAGCAACTCCTGATTCAGCCCATAAACGATTTTCTTAAATTGCATATCCTTTATAAATTCATCCATGGACATACGCTGTCCTGTCTCGGAGGGCGGATAGAAACGCGCTGTCACGGTCATGGAATCCTCGCTGACCTCCAACAGATAACTCTCTTGCTCCGGCGGACAACTGCCCAGTCCCACCATCACAATCTGCACTGAGTCAGCGTTCACAGCCCTTTTTAACATTGCGATGTCACAAGTTAAACCACGCTTTCCCAGATAGTCCGTCAACTCATTTATCTGTATTGCCTCCCCACCGTCCCGAGGCGGTACGCACTTTATTCCAAAACCATTTTGGATATTCACCAATTGAAAATAACCGTTCACAGCCATCCCTTGCTTCCTCCTATCTAAAATTCCGTAGATTCCTGTAGAGTACAGAAATCCGCTGATTTGTCATTCAGAAGTATCCCTAACGGTTCCCAAGAATACCCATATAAATTCCCATCTTTCCTCTCATTTTCTGAAGCGCTCTGGTATGCAGCTGGGAGATCCGGGATTCCGAAACCCCCAACACATTGCTGATCTCCTTCAGCGTCAAGTCCTCATAATAATAGAGAGTGATAACCTTTTTCTCTTTTTCTGTAAGCAGTTCCAGCGCTTCTCCCAATATCTTGGCCAGCTCCTGCTTCTCCACATTTTCCTCCGGGCTCAAAAACCTCGCCGCCGTATGCTGACCACTGTCCTGCGATATCTCGCTGCCTTGCTCAATATACTCGTTCAGAGATACCAGCCCCGTGATCTTCATCTGGGACTGCCAATCCAAATACTCATCATCCGTGATGCCCAGACCCTGGGCTATCTCCTCATCGGTGGCACTCCTCCCGGTCTCTGTCTCTATCTGACGTATCACTGTATCAATCTGCTTCTGCTTCTGCCGGATGGTTCTGGGAATCCAGTCCATCTTACGGATTTGATCCAGTATGGAACCTCTGATCCGCAGACTGGCATAGGTTTCAAATTTTACTTCCTTGAGAGTGTCAAACTTGTCAATCGCATCTATCAGACCAAAAATACCATAGCTGACCAGGTCATCATATTCCACATTGTAGCCAAGGTACATGCTCAGTCTCCCGGCTACAGTCTTGACCAAAGATGCATATTCCAGAATAATCTTTTCACGAAGCTCCGGCGTTCTGGTTTTCATATATTCTTCCCAGAGCTTCTTTCTGCCTGCATCATCCATGGCGCTCTCCTTTCTGCATTACCTGCTGTTTATCCCATGTCCTTATTCTATCGCCGCAGAATCCGTTTCACCTTCCACTGCTTCCTCCTCTTCGGGCAATGCAGTTTCCGCCGCCAGCCGTTTTTCATTCTCACTGTCAAAATAATTTAAAACACTGCACAATATCCATCCCAATCCATAGAACAACAGCATGGCTCCCAAAAGGGTCGCCATTCTGAAAAGAAGACTTTCTCCCCGAACCATGGTAAACAGGCAGCAGATAACTCCTGAGACCAGCATCATAATTACCGGTATTAATTTTCTCTTCATGTCTACCTCTCTATACGTACCGCAGGACGGCCTTCGCCCCGGCACTATCCAGTATTGCCTTTTCCCTATATAACGGTCTCATTCCGGCCCACCGCACGTATATGAAAATCTCCGGTCTCCGGGAAAAAGGTAACTGTCCTTCCGTAATTGGCCCCTGTGTCCGCAGCCAGCAGCGGGATATTCAGCTGCTTCAAAATCGCCCTGGACGCCGCCGCATTGCGCTCACCCACATTCATCAAATTATTCTTGCTCATGGATTGGAACATGGTGGCTCCCCCGGCTATCTTTGCAACCATCCTGGCCCTGGAAGCCCCCAGCCTCTCCATCTGGCGCACCAATTCCACAATACCGGTATCCGCAAACTTTGCAATATTTTGATTGCCCCGTATAGACGTACTGTCTGGCAACATAATATGCGCCAGACCGCCGATCCCTGTTTTGGGGTCTCTTATGGCAATTCCAATACAGGATCCAAGCCCCAAAGTAATTAAACCATCCGGGCTCTTACAAGTCTTTAAATCCGCCATGCCAACTGTAATGATATTACCCATCCGTACATTCCGCCTCCTCGCTTAACCCCTATACAATACCCAGTGCTGATAAAATCTTTTGATATGATGGCAAATCAGGGATCAATATAAAGTATCCGTCAACCTCAACATCGTCAGAGAACCGGGACTGGATCATCAAAATATTGTCCCCCAGTTCACCAAACATAATGGCCGGTACGCTCAAAATCGCGCCCGCCATATCCACAGTCAGGCTCGGCGGCGTAGGAAAAATGCACAGGTTGGTCAATGTCGCCAGGGAATTTAAGTACGCTCCCGTTATGATGTTGCTCAACTCCATCATGGCGGAAGTTTCCATCTCGTCCAGATCGGATCGCCCTGAATCATACCCCATCATCATCTTTTTTACCAAACCCTTGGCGGCTCCCAATTCCACCAAAAACATGATGCTGCCGGTGATATCTCCCTCCACGCCCAGAAGCACACCCACCATCAGCTGCTCTTCGCCGCCGACCATGGCCCCAACCTCCGAGAACTCCAGAAGCCGCACCTGGGGAACCTGCATATCCACCTTACTCTGCAGCATCTGGGAAAGCGCCGTCATGGCATTGCCGGCGCCGATATTACCGATTTCACGCAGCACATCTAAATAATTGTTTGTCACATGTTCCAAACTCATCTCTGACATAAGTCATCTCCTTAACTAAGTTCCGTTATTAATTATGGTGTATTCTCTCTCTCCTGCATCACCAGATTAAAATCGAGCAATGAAATCAATCCGCCTTCATACTTGCCGATTCCACCTATAAAATTCATCTTGTCATCTTTTGAATCATAAGAAACCTTTTCAATTTGCCCTTCTTCCAGCGTAACCACCTCCTTCACTTCGTCCACTATGACACCTATACTGCCATATTGTCCGAGTTTCAGAATTATAATACGGGTGGCCTTGGTAATTTCGTCCTCCGGCAGGAACATCTTCAGCCGCAGGCTCATAATGGGAATCACCTCGCCGCGCAGATTGATCACACCCTTGAGATACGGCGCCACCTTGGGAACCCGGGTGATCTTCTGCATCCTCACAATATTGTCAATATACCGAATATCTACGCCATACTGCTCTTCGCCCAGGCGCACCACGATATACTGCTGTGTTATCGCCGCTACACCCGCTGTCTCATTATTCTCAACTACCTTTACCTCTTCCATCTCGTTATCCCCTTCTGTATTGAAGTTCCGCATATTGCTGTTTTAAAGTTCCTCATATTGCCGCTTAAAGTTCCTCATATTGCCGTTTAAAGTTCCTCATATTGCCGCTTAAAATTCTGCATATTCCTGATTATATAAGCGCATTGGCATCCAGTATCAACGCCACCTCGCCATCTCCAAGAATCGTTGCGCCGCTGATAAATTTGCATTGCTTGATGTATTTTCCCAGGGACTTAATAACTATTTCCTGTTGGCCGATCATATCATCAATCACAAGTCCTGCAAGTTTATCTCCTTTTTTCACAATGACCACCATCAGGTGCTCCTCTGGAGATTTGGTGCTTTCCACATCCAGCACGTTGGATAAACGGATCAGGGGGATAACTGATCCTCTTAAGTGGATAACCTCCTTATTCTGCACTAACCTGATATCTTCAGGAGCAATATCCTCAATGGTCTGGATCGTCCCCAGGGATATAGCATACTTCTCCCCGCCGACAACCACCATCAGCGCCTGGATGATTGCCAATGTCAGGGGCAGCCGTATGATCCAGGTACTTCCCTCGCCCAGCTTGCTCTTAACCTCCACCTCGCCGCTCAGAGCCTCGATCTTGGACTTCACCACATCCAGTCCCACGCCTCTGCCGGATACGTCCGTCACCTTCTTGGCAGTGGAAAAGCTGGGCAGAAACAGCAGATCGATAATCTCCTTATCCGTCATATTGGCGGCCTGCTCCGGTGTGACGGCTCCCCGCTCCAAAGCCTTGTTCTTCACGGCCTCCACATCTATACCGTTGCCGTCGTCCCTGACCTCAATCACTACATTGTTGCCGTCCTGATAGGCATCCAGAAAGATAGAGCCCACCGCAGGCTTACCCCTCTGGACACGTACATCAGCGGATTCCAGTCCGTGGTCCGCAGAGTTGCGCAGCAGATGCATCAAAGGATCTCCGATCTCGTCCACCACCGTGCGATCCAACTCTGTCTCCTCACCTGTCATATACAGTTCCATCTTCTTATCCAGCTTCTTGGACAGGTCACGGATCATTCTGGGGAACTTGCTCACCACGCTCTCAATCGGCACCATCCTTACCTTCATGACGGATTCATGCAGGTTGGTTGTCACATTCTCCAGATACTCAATCTGCTCATTAACGCTCTGGTTCTGTCCCTGTACCTGGTTGGACACGGACACCAGGGAATTCTTTGCAATGATCAACTCGCTCACCAGGTTCATCAGCACATCCAGCTTCTCGATATCTACACGGACTGTGCGGTTCACCACCGGCTTGCCGGGAGCCTGCTTTTTGTCTCCCGCTTTGGGTGCTGCGGGTTTGCTGGCAGCTTCCGCCGCAGGCGCAGCTTCCACCGCCCGCTCCACTGCCGCCGGCGGAACTGCCTGCGGCTGGGGCTCCGGCTCGGGAGCGGCATCCTCATACTTATCCTTGGCTGCCATATTTTCAAGGACTATTGCCTCTCCCACCACCGAGGCAATCTCAGACACACTGGCGGCCGCAGTCTTCATCTTCTCAATATCTTCATCCGATACAACAATCAGGCTGAAATCCAGATCAAATTTCTCATCCTCCACATCCTGGGCAGAAGGATTGGAAACTATAATCTCTCCCATCTCCTCCACAGCCTTGAACACCAAAAATGCTCTGGCTGCTTTCAGTATGCAGCTCTCCTGCACAGTCACCGTCAGGCCGTACACATTCTTTCCCTGTCCCGCCGCTGCCTTAATCACATTTTGCTGAGCGGAATCCAGCACTATATTCAGCCATTTTCGGCCGTCTCCGGTCTCCTCGGTCTTTTCCTTCGTCTCTGGGGAAGAACTCTCCTTTGCCTTGTCCGGGCCGTCCAACACAGCATTCAACTGTCGTATCAAAGGCTCATTCTCGTTGGTTCCCTCATCGGCTGACTCCTTGACATTGTTCACATACTCGTCCAGAGCATCCAGACACTGGAACAGAATATCCACCATGTGCGGGCTCACCTTTATGTTCCCGTTCCTGACCTCCGAAAATACATTCTCCATGTCATGGGTCAGCGTCTGCATCCGCTTGTAGCCCATGGTTCCGGCCATGCCTTTCAGGGAATGGGCGGCCCGGAAAATCTCATTGATCGTATCCATATTCTCCGGGTCCGACTCCAGGTTCAGAATCTGGGTATTCAGGTTTTGCAAATGCTCATTGCTCTCGTCAATGAAAATCTCAAGATACTGGCTTATGTCCATATCATTTTACCCCCACGTTTAGTATGATCTCCTGCGCAATCTGCTCCAGTGGCACAATCTGATCAGCGAGCCCCGCTTTCGCAACGCTTCTGGGCATACCATATACCACGCTGGTCTCCTGGTCCTGGGCGATTACATGTACCTTTTTCTTTGATTTCAGGTTCTTTATGCCTTCCGTTCCGTCCGCTCCCATTCCCGTGAGCACGACACATATGATCTCATCATATCCAGATTCCATCAGGGATTCATACATGTAGTTAGCACAGGGTTTTACCCCTTCGCGGCTGGGCTCATCCGAATAGTGAATCACCGATGTGCCCGCGCCCCCGCTTCGCACGTTCATATGGCTTCCGCCCATGGACAGATAGACCATGCCGTTTTTCAGTTCGTCTCCCTCCGCCGCCTCTTTTACACAGATTTCTCCAAGGCAGTCCAGACGATCCGCCAGGGATGCTGTAAAGCCTTTGGGCATATGTTGGACAATCAGCACCGGAGCCTGAAGCTGTGCGGGCAATCTGGGAATTACGGACTGCAGGGACTTTGGCCCCCCGGTGGAACTGGCGATGGCAACAATCTTTTTGCCGGCGATCCCCGTTCCGTGTTTTTTGGCAATCTCTACGATCTTTCGAGTGGTGGTACGTATCTCCTGCTTCACAACCTTGGTTTCCAGCGCCGGAGGACGGCTGTCCGCCACCGCCGCCAAAGTATTCAGAAATTCTTCTCTGAAATCTTCCGCTCTGCAGCTTATGGCATTGTCCGGTTTATGTACAAAATCCAAGGCGCCCAGTTCCAACGCGTCCAAGGTAGTCCTGGCCCCGTCTCTGGTATCGGTGCTGGCCATCATGATCCGAACGGAAATCTTGGCTTTCTGCAGCTCGTATAAAAGCTGCAGTCCGTTCATCCGGGGCATATTCACATCCAGCACCACCACATCATAACTGTTCTTTTTCAGCAGTTCCAACGCCTCCTGGCCATCCATGGCCCGGTCGGAAACCTCAAACCTTTCATCGCTGTTAATTATATCACACAAAACCCTTCTCATGAGTGCAGAGTCATCTACCACCAATATTTTTTTCGTCATAGTCCCAGTCGTTCCTTTTTTCTATGTTTTCTTTCTTCTTCAAAAATATACTTGATAATCTCTTCCCGCACATCCATGTCAATATCCACATACTGCACCCGATGCTCGTAGGTATTCTTGCGATCCTCCTGTTTCTCCGAACTGAGAACCTTGCCCACCAGTTCGTATTCCTTCTTTTTACCATGCAGCAACAGATTGTAACTGATGTAGATCAGACTGCCCGGTTCATAGGGATGAGTGGAAAGAAAACGCAGTCCGCCGCCGCTGATGTCTACGATGACACTGCGTTTTAATGGCAGCCCGGGGATCAGATTGCTATAGGGGTCTCTCTCCTCTATAGCCCTTACCTCCTCCTCCTCCAAGTTCCGGGAGTTCATCTCCAACACACAGCTGAAACGGTAATACTCTCTTCTCTGGTATTTGCGCAGATTGCTGGTCATCTCCACAACCAGGGTATAGACATTATTGCTTTTATAGCGATCTATGATCCTGGCAAGGCACTGAAAGAGATTGTTCCCCGAATAAATCACCAGGTTATACTCTTTATCCATAGGAAGCAGGATCAGCTTTGTCTTTTCCATAGGCATCACAAGTTCCAGCTGGTTCTCAGACAAGACATCCTGGATCTGGCTGATATAAGTCTTGGGCTTCTCATTGCTCTGACCATTTTGCGGATCCACCATCTGGATCTCAATCTTGTTGCCCGGTTCAATAAAATTGGATATCATGTTATTCATTGTGACGTCTCCTTATTCCGCAACCGCCCTGTCAATACCTTCAGAAAAACGGTTCCATATCTGTTGCTTTTTATACCTTTCTCCCTGATATTATATGAGAGAAAAACGCCGCCATACCACGTCTGGGCTGTGGGGCTATATCTTCCCGTTCCATGAGTTTCGCGGCAATCCTCTCATATGCCTGGGTGGACTTGGCTGACGGGCTCTGGATGGATACGGGTGTCTGCTGCATCACCGCCCTTGCCAGCAAGGGATCCTGCGGAACCACACCCAGAAAGCTGATGGGGATTTTCAAATATCTGGCCACCACCGCATCCAGCTTGTTAAACAGCGCCTCCCCCTCCTCTTCTTTCTCCACCTTGTTGGCAATCATTTTTACCGCAGTGGTGCTGCTGTCATACCTGGGATGAATGCTCAGAGACTTTAACAGGGAATAGGAATCCGTGATGGAGGTGGGCTCCGGCGTGGTCACCAGCAGAATCTCCCCGCTGGCCACCAGAAACTCCAGCACCGCATCCGAGATTCCCGCGCCGGTATCCACAATAATAATATCGGCGATCGCATCCAGCTGCGCCAGATTCCGTATAATATATACCAGATAATCCCGGCTCAGGTTGGCCATGCCCACGATCCCTGAACCGCCGGAGATGAAGCCCACATCCATAGCACCCCAGGTGATTATTTCTTTGATATTTTTACCTTGATAAATCAAGTCACACAGGTTATGTTTGGGCACTGTTCCAAACATGATTTCTATGTTGGCCAGTCCAAAATCCGCATCCAGTATAATCACCCGCTGTCCCATCTTACGGAACTGTATCGCCAGGTTGATGGAAGTGTTTGACTTGCCCACGCCGCCCTTGCCGCTGGTGACGGTAATCACCCTGGCCAGAGGTCTGGACTGCTGTCCCGCTTTGATTATTCGTAGTTGTTCAGCCTGGTCCATATATTATCCTTTCCTAAAATGATAAGGCCTTTCACTGTCGTCCCCCGCCCAACAACTTTTTCACGGTCTTTTGGGGATTGAAAGGTTCAATGTCATCCGGTACATTCTGCCCATGGGTCACATAGGCGATGGTGGTGTCCGTATAGAGCCGCATATTCAATAGATTTCCCAGGGCTTCCGTCTCGTCAAGCTTGGTAAAAATCAGCTGGTAATCCGCAATCTGTTTGTAACTGTCCGCAATCTTGATCAGATCCCTATATTTGGTAGTGGCACTCAGCACCAGATAAAAACGACACTCCGCCGCTCGTTTTATTTGCGCCAGCATTCTCTTCAAATTACCCAACTGCTCTTTGTTCTGGGGAGAATGTCCCGGCGTGTCCACCAGGATATACTCATAATCCTGAAAATCCCTGATAGCTGTCGTCAGTTCCTCCTCCGTGTACACCACCCGGAAAGGCACCATCAGGATATTGGCATAGGTGCGCAGCTGCTCTGCCGCCGCAATACGGTAGGTATCCAGAGTCAGCAGGGCCACCTGCTTTTTCTGATCCACCACATAACGGCTTGCTATCTTGGCGATGGTGGTGGTTTTTCCCACGCCGGTGGGGCCGATGAAGGTTATAATCCTGGGCCTCTGAGACACCTCCGTGTCCTCCTCCGCCTTGCCGAATTTCAAAATCATCCTCTGGTAAATACTGGCTAACAGATAATCAAATGGCATATTGGGCTTCTGGATCTTGTCAATCTCCTCCATGACCTTCTCCAGATATTTCTCATCCACCTCATTCTCCACCATGGTGTCGTAGATCAGCTGACGGAATTTCTTCAGTTCATCGTTCTGCTCCCCATTCTCCTCCGTCTCGGACGACGGTTCCCGCTCGGACTGCTCCCCGTCTCCCGGACGCGGCTCTCCTGCCGCTCCGTCCTGCCCCTCTGTCTTTGCTTGCTGCTTCTCTGTCTGCAGAGACTGCCGGGCCTGAAGCTGGCTCTCCAACAGGGTTTGCAGATTCTCCAGTTTTTCCTCAATGCTGCGGGTGGCGCTGGAGACCGGAGCCACCGGAGCCTCAACGCTGGTCCTGGAAGCCGCCGACGCCGTGAGAGGCACCTGCTCTCTCCTGACATTGACGCTGCGTTGGGGTTCCTCCTCCAGAGCGGCAGTTACTTCCGTCAGTTTTGATCTGAATGCCGAAAAAGCTCCCTTGGGCTTTATCTGGCGGACGCTCATGATTACCACACCGCTGCCCAACTCCTTCCGGGCGGCTTCCGTGGCCTCTGCCTCTGTTTTTCCCGTAAACTTTTTTATAATCATTATGCCGTCACCATCCCAACTGACTGTAATTCAATATCTGATTCGATCTCGTTGTAGGATACCACGATCAGTTCCTTATAATAATCCTCCGTCAGACGCTTAAAATACATTCTGACAATGGGGGAGGTAATAATAATCGGGCTTTTCCCAAGGTTCTCCAGCTTCTGTATCTCATTCCCCACCGAATTTAATATGGCCTTGGAACGGGCAGGATCCAGATTCAGATACGCGCCCGTCTCTGTCTGCTTGACGCTGCCCATAATCTCCTGTTCAATCTTAGGATCCAGCGTCACTACGCTGCTGGTCTCATTGAGAGGGAAAAACCTCCGGGATATAGCCCGCTTCAAGCTCTGCCGCACATATTCAGTGAGCACGTCCGTATCTCTGGTGGTAGTTCCATAGTCTGCAAGAGTTTCCATGATGGTCAACATATCCCTGATGGAAATCCCCTCCCTGAGAAGATTCTGCAGGACTTTCTGAATCTCGCCGATGCCCAGAAGCTTGGGAACCAGTTCCTCCACCAAAGTGGGATTGGTCTCTTTCATATTGTTGATCAGGTTCTGCACATCCTGCCTGGTCAGCAGTTCCGAGATGTACTGCCTGATAATCTCCGTCAGATGAGTGGCTATGATAGAGGGCGGATCCACCACCGTGTATCCCAGACTCTCGGCCCTCTCCCGCTGCCCCTCCGTAATCCAGATAGCCGGCAGATGAAATGAGGGTTCAAAAGTAGGAATGCCTGTGATCTCTTCCTCCACATACCCGGGGTTCATGGCCATATAATGATCAAATAGGATCTCGCCTTCGCTGACTTGTATGCCCTTCACCTTGATAATATACTGGTTGGGATTCAACTGGATGTTATCACGCAGTCTGATAATAGGTACCACGGTACCAAGTTCCAGCGCCATCTGCCGCCGGATCATCACCACCCGGTCCAGCAGGTCGCCGCCCTGGTTCACATCCGCCAGAGGGATAATACCGTAACCAAACTCCAACTCGATAGGATCCACCTGCAGCAGACTGTTCACATTCTCCGGCTGACGGATCTCCTCCGCGGCCGCCTCCTCTGTGTCCACGATGGTCTCGGTGGCCGTCGTCTCCAGATTGGCGGCAATGCCCCGGCCTCCCACCACAAACAACAGCCCCATCCCCACAAATAATATGGTGTTCAAATCTGTTGCAAAGCCCAGAACAGACAGGGTAGCCCCTACAAAATACATTACCTTGGGAATACCGAAAAGCTGCCTGATAATAACCGGACCAAACTCCGCCTCCTTGCCGCCCTTGGTCACCAGAATACCTGTAGACAGGGAGATCAGCAGGGAAGGAATCTGGCTCACCAGGCCGTCGCCGATGGTCAGGATGCCGTAGTTATCCAGCGCGCCGCCTATGTCCATGCCGCTCCGCAGCACACCCATAGCTATACCGCCGATGAGGTTGATGGCCGTCAGCAGCAGCCCCGCTATGGCATCACCTTTAACATACTTCACGGCACCATCCATTGAACCGAAGAAGCTGGATTCCAGCTGGATCTTGTCACGCCGCTCCTTTGCCTCCTCGTCGGTGATAGCGCCGGTGTTTAAGTCTGCGTCTATGGCCATCTGCTTACCGGGCATGGCGTCCAGGGTAAATCTCGCCGTCACCTCCGCCACACGCTCGGAACCTTTGTTGATTACCAGAAACTGTATCAAAATCAAAATGATGAAAATGATAGCTCCTATGATCAAATCTCCGCCGCCCACAAACTCGCCAAAGGTCTTTACCACATTACCGGATGTGCCGGTTTTCAGGATCAGCCTGGTGGACGAAACGTTCATGGCGATACGGAATATGGTGGTGAAGAGCAGGATTGTGGGGAAATAGGACAGATCCAGCACTTCCTTAGTAAACATACATACAAACAGAACCGTAAACGCAATGGCAATATTAAACGCCATAAATATATCCAGCAGCCAGGAAGGCAGCGGGATGATAAACATCAGGAAAGCCACCAGAATATAAATGGCCACTATGGCATCTGTTCTTGACAACTTTGTAATATTAATATTCAAATCTGGCTCCTCCTTTCCTAATATAAGTTCTGCATATTGCTGGCCAGCGCACAGATATGGCACACAAGAAACGGACGCCCAAGCGACCATTTCTGAAACAATGCGTTGTCCGGGAATACGCTGTTTGAAGTTCCACACAAAGAGTTAAATCTTTCCCTGTAATTGATATACAAAAGCAAGCACCTCCGCCACCGCCTGATACAACTCCGGCGGCACCGCCTGCCCCACTTCCACATTAGCATAGAGCATCCTCGCCAGAGGCTTGTTTTCAACGATCTCGATATTGTTCTCTCTGGCAATCTCCTTGATCTTGGCCGCCAGATGATCCGATCCTTTCGCCAGCACCACCGGCGCGTCCGCCTCATCCGGGTCATACCGGATGGCAACCGCAAAATGGGTGGGGTTGGTAATAACCACATCCGCCCGGGGCAGATTCTGCATCATACGGCGCTGAGAAGCTTCCTGCATTTTCCGACGGATTTTTCCCTTGACCTGGGGATCTCCCTCCGCCTGCTTGTACTCATCCTTAATCTCCTGCTTAGTCATGCGCATATCCTGCTTAAATTTAAACTTCTGGTAGATATAATCCGCCAGGGCAATCACCATGTAAACCGCAGCGATTCGGATACCCAGATCTGTTACCGTCTCCGCCGCTAAAGACAGAGCCTGCATCAGCGGCATGTCATATAGAGAATATAGCAATATTACTTTATCTTTAAGAAAGGTATAAGTAATATAGAGTATCAATACTATCTTTAAAATTGCTTTGAAGAGTTCCACCAAGGCATTTACAGATACAATTTTTTTAATACCCTTCAAAGGATTTAACTTGCTGAATTTAGGTCTCAGCGGTTTGCCCGACAGCTTCCACTTCACCTGGGCCACATCACACACGAAAGCCACTACATAGCCAATCAGCAGAATCGGCAGAATGATAAGCAGCACATTCACCATCATCTGGTTAAACAGCACCCTCATCTCGTCCTGGGGCATGTTGCCTTCCCAGAAGATCAGCGTTCCGGGAATATTATTGTAAACCCCCTGAAACATCTCCAACAGACGAGTGCCCATAGTTCCCACATAGAACTTCAAAATCAGAAACAAGCTCAAAATCCCCATACAATTGGCGATTTCCTTGCTCTTAGCTACCTGTCCCTCTTTTCTGGCATCGCTCAGCTTTTTCTCGGTAGCAGGCTCTGTTCTCTCGCCGCCCGGTCCATCTTTGGCAAAGAACTGAAGATTATACTGTAGTATCACATCATGCCTCCCACTATGGCTGCAATAGTCTCCTTCATCTGCTGGAAAATAAAATTCGCCGCGTCCGGCAGCATGCTGGCCGAAAGAAGTAGCACCGATAGCCCTACCAAAATCTTAAGCTGAATACCCACGGCAAACATATTCATCTGGGGAGACACCTTGGCCAGCACACCCAGAATGGCATTCAGCATCAGGATCACACAGAAAATAGGCAGACAAATTCGAAATCCAATGATGATGTAATTCGACAGGAACTTAACCACGGAAACCATCAGCGAATCCATCTGAAATATGGCCCCGTTTACCGGAATCAATACAAAGGTATCCGCCAGCGCGCCGAAAAGATACCGATACATGCCGCTGACAATCAACATCAGCATCACCACATACTGGTAATATACACCTGTGATACTCGTACTCTCCCTGGTGGCCGGATCCATCAGCGTCACCATGGACAAACCGGTTTCCATATCCGCTATATGTCCTGCGAAATTCACAATCGCACTGCACATGCTGGTTCCCAATCCAAACATCAGACCGACTATGGCCTCCTTAAGCACAATCGCAGAGTAGCCGGCAATAGTCTGGTACTCCACGGCGGGAACCGGAGTCAGCGTCTGATACAAGAGAACTGCCGTAAATACCGACAGAGCTACCCTCACATGCCGGGGCGTGTTGTTCAGACTGAAAAACGGCGCCACAAAGACAAAGCAACTCACTCGAGTCAGAATCAGCAGAAAATATTCTAAATCGTACATGGAGAAAGAGAACTCAATCATCTACCTCACCCGCTGACATACAAGCTGAAATTGGACCACAGCTGTGTCATAAATTCCACCAGGGAATTCATCATCCAGGGCCCCAGAATTATCAGCGCCACGAATATGCCTATAATCTTAGGCACAAAGGTCAGCGTCTGCTCCTGTATGGAAGTCACAGTCTGGAAAATGCTGACCAGCAGACCAATACACAGCGATACCAGCAGTACAGGCATGGATACCTTGATAATTATGGTCAAAGCCCTGCCCGCAATCTCCGCCACACCTTCCACTGTCATATATACCACACTCCTCTATCTTTTCATAACTAATAAAACGTTTCCACCAGGTTCATAATCACCAGACTCCATCCGTCCGCCAACACAAAAAGCAAAATCTTAAAGGGCATGGAAATTATTGTAGGCGGCAGCATCATCATACCCATACTCATCAGGGTGGAAGCCACTACCATATCAATGACGATAAAAGGAATATATATGATAAATCCCATAAAAAACGCCTGCCGCAATTCTCCGATGATAAAGCTGGGAATCAATATGGAGATGGGAATGGCGCTCAGCGTTTCCCCGTCCCACTGTTGTCCGGCGATATCCATGAACAGATCCACATCTTGGGTCAGCGTCTCCCCATACATAAACTCCCTGAAAGGCTGAATCCCTGCCTCAAAGGCTTCCTCCTGCGTGATACGCCCTTCGTCAAGAGGCACAAGAGCCTCATTGTATACCCGCTCTAAGGTAGGCTGCATAATAAAAAGCGTCAAAAACAGGGCAATCCCAATCAATACCTGGTTGGGAGGCACCGTCTGCGTATTCAGGGCCGCCCTGGTAAAATGCAGTACTATTATTATCCGGGTATATGCTGTCAGCATGAGCAGCAGCGTAGGGGCCAGCGCAATCAGCGTCAGGATAATCAAGATCCTCAACATACCGTTGACTTGCCCGTTTCCATTATTAACAGTAATATTGAAACTGTTCTGTACGTTCAGTTCTCCCAGTTCTTCCGGTGTCTGAATCTCTCCTGCCCCATATCGGATCGTACTCTCCTCTGTGGATCCAGGATCCTGATCCTCTGTGGCGTAAGCGATAATGGGAGTATGAATACACAATATGCCTACCGTAATCAGCAGGCATATTAAATGCAGGATATTCCTTTTCCTCTTGTTGTCATTATAGTTATCGGTCAAAGCCATCCGTCTGTTCTCCCTCCGGCTTCTGTAACTCGTCACTCTGGTGCTGTAAGGCCGACTCCCGGTGCAGCATACTGCCCAAAAGTTCCTTAAATTTCACCCCCGGCTCTCCTGCTTGTTCCCTCTTAGCGAGTTGTTCTTCAGGAATCTGACATAACATGCTCACCGTGTCCTTGCATACGGCAATGGCGGCATAAGTACCCCCAAGCCGTACCAGCTGAATGTATTTGCCTGCAGCAATTTGAGCAGTCTCCAGCACCTCAATATTGCTCCCGGCCCCCTGTGCTTTCTGATATCGGGCAATATATTTGGTTACAACCGCTGTAATTGCCAGCACAACAACAAAAATCACCAACACAGTGATCAACTGCACATAACCGTCCACACCTGTAAGCAGCATTAGCCCACAACCTTCTTAACAGCCTCGATAACACGATCCGCCTGGAAGGGCTTTACGATAAAATCCTTAGCCCCTGCCTGTATGGACTCAATAACCATAGCCTGCTGGCCCATAGCGGAACACATAATCACTGTAGCGCCGGGATCAGAAGACTTTATTGACTTCAAAGCGGCGATGCCATCCATCTCAGGCATGGTGATATCCATCAGTACCAGGTCGGGCTTCAGTTCCGCATACTTCTCAACTGCCTTGGCACCGTTCTCGGCTTCTCCAACTACATTATAGCCATTCTTACTCAGGATATCCTTGATCATCATCCTCATGAACGCTGCGTCGTCACAAATCAAAATATTTTTTGCCATATCTTCCTCCATTTTCTGTGATATCTTTGCTTATTTGACTATTTCGGTAACCTTGATGCCGAAACACTCCTCTATCACTACGACTTCGCCCTTTGCTACAAACTTTCCGTTTACCAGTACATCTATTGGCTCACCGGCAATCCTGTTAAGTTCAATGATTGTGCCCGGTGCGAAATCCAAAATATCTGAAATCGATTTAACGGTTCTGCCCAGTTCTACGGTAACCTCCAAGGGCACATCCATAATCAGCCCAATATTTTCGTTGCTGGTCATGGCCTTCAGATCTCCAGAGAAATTCTGGAACTGTGCCGGCTGGACATTCACGTTCTGCATCGGCATCTGCCCATATGGATTATATCCCATCATTTGCGGCTGCATTCCCATCATCTGGGGCTGCATACCCATCATCTGGGGCTGCATACCCATCATCTGAGGATCCATACCCATCTGAGACTGCGTCCCCATCATCTGAGGATTCATACCCATCTGAGGCTGCATTCCCTGCTGGGGCTGAGATGCAGGTGTAGGAGCGGGTGCGGGTGCAGATGCGGGCTCCGACAACTCACCCGTCTGCACACCTATGAAGGTGTTCACAATCCTCTTGGCAAACTCAATGGGGTACAACTGCATGATATTGCTGTCCACCAAGTCTCCTATCTGCATAGTAAATCTGACTTTTACAAAGGTACCACCCAAAAATGGTGACAATTCCGATCCGTCCGCATAATCTGTCAAATCCAGCAGATTAGCATTCGGCGGGCTGATATCAATCATGGTACCCAGCATGGTAGATAACGATGTAGCTGACGCGCCCATCATCTGATTCATAGCTTCCGATATTGCGCTCAAATGCAGTTCCGAGATCTCCCCTTCGCCTGCGTTAGTGCCATCGCCTCCCATCATCAGGTCTGTGATAATCTTCACATCCCTGTCCTTCAGCACCAGGATATTGGTACCATCCAATCCCTGGGTATATTTAATCTGTATAAATACACAGGGTCTCTCGTACTCGTCAAGCAAGTTCTTCCACTTGGCCAGAGATACTACGGGAGTAGTGATATTCACTTTTTTGTTGACCAAAGAATAAAGAGTAGTTGCCGATGAACCCATGCTGATATTGGCAACTTCGCCAATCGCATCCTTTTCAACCTCCGACAACAGGCTATCATCCACAGAATCTGCATCATTGCCCGCTTTACTGGAACCGGAATCTGCTGGAACATTGTCGCCATTCTCATCACCAGCAGACAGATCCATACCGTTTAGCAGGGCATTGATCTCGTCCTGTGACAGCATTCCATCTCCATCCATGTCTTCCTCCATTCTGCTGCCCCTGACGGCAGCTCTTTTTTCCTGTCAAAACCTTTCCCCTGGCCTTGGCTAATCCTCCTCGTGGATTACCGTGGTAACCCGCACTGCATAGGCATCGTTGCTTGCGCCGGGGAGCGCTGTAAATTTTTTGATATTTCCCACATATACATCCATCTCGCTGTCCACCTTGGTATTCAGCCGGATACAATCCCCCACCTGCAGACCCAGAAAATCCGATACGGAAATACTGCTCTTACCCAGAACCGCTTTCACAGGTATGTCTACCTTGCGGATCAGGGCTTCGATGTATTCCTCATAATTCTGATCCCGATTCTCCTGCATGGTCGAATACCAGTACTTGGTATTCAGCTTATCCATGATGTCTTCCAGCGTAGGGAAGGGAAGACAGATATTGATATATCCCTCCACATCGCCGATTTTCATATTCAGCGTGACGATAGCCGTCATATCCGTGGGGGTCACTATCTGCGCAAACTGCGGATTGGTCTCCAATCTGCTCAGCATAGGTGATATCTCTAACACATTTTTCCAGGGGTCACGCATTAACTGTGTAAACAGCACCATCATCTTCTCGATAATGGTCATCTCTATCTCCGAAAAGCCTCTGCTCTTCTCAAGAGGTACGCCGCTGCCTCCCAGCATTCGGTCAATCATGGCATAACCCAGATTCGTGGATAATTCTATAATAATGTTACCATTAAGGGGTTGAAAATTCAATATCCCAAGTATAACCGGATTGGATAATGCATTGATGAATTCCGAAAAAGTAACCGTCTCGGAACTGGATACCGAAATCTGCACATTCTTGCGCAGATACACCGGCAAATTAGTGGAAATCAGCCTGCCATAATGCTCATAGATGATTTCCAGCGTCCGCAGATGTTCCTTGGAAAACTTGGCTGGTCGGTTAAAATCATAATTTTTAACCTGTTTCTCCTCTTTGTCCTGTATCTGGTCTACATCCAGTTCTCCAGCTGACAACGCTGCCAGTAAGTTATCTATTTCATTTTGCGATAATACCTCGCCCAAATCTTCTCACCTCCAGTCTTCTCTACCTTCTGACGGAGGCGATTACTGTACCTGTCTGTTGCTAATGGCCACACCATAAATGAAATCCTTGTCAAACAAAGCCTTCACACTCTCCAGAATCTCATCCCTGATCTCTTCAAAATTATTGCTGCATTCCTCAATGGTATGCCCGCTAACTACACTGGAGATCGCGTCCTTGATCACGCTGGCATAAGATCCGGCCGCCACATCCTCACCATAGGTCTTATAGCCCTTTTCCTTGGTGTTCATGGAAATAGCTATCCCCTCCAGTACTAGATAATGGGGCTTTTCATCGCCTTCCTCATTGGCCAACGGAATGGTCATCTTACCCTCCAGGTTCCAGAAAGCCAGGTCGGACATAGGTACTTCCTGCTGTTCCTCAGTCCCGGGCTTATCAAGTTCCAGGTTCAGGATGGATGTCACGCTGTTCACCAGCGCCGCTGTCTTCTTGTTGGTGCTCAAAACGCTGAACATCATCACGGCTGACAGGATCACATTCACCAGCACAAGGGCCAGCACTAAAACTGACAGTAAATTCTTCTTCATTGCTAAAACCGTCCCTTTCTTCTATATACTAAACAGGTGGATTGTAAATTCTAATCTCAACCCTTCTGTTCTTGGCTCTGCCGGCATCTGTCCCATTGTCGGCCACAGGCACATACTCTCCCCTGCCCGAATGCTTGATCAAGGCCGGATCAAGAGAGGTATTGTCTACCAGATAATCAAATACGGATAACGCCCTGGCACTGCTCAATTCATTGTTGTTGGCAAATTGAGCATTATGCATGGGCACATTGTCCGTATGCCCTTCAATCTCAATGACGCCTCCCGCATATCTCTCCAAAATTGCGCCCACCCGCTCCAGTGCGGGCAAAGCCTCCTCCTTAATCGCTGCCTTGCCTGAGTCAAACAGGAAAGCGCCCTTTAATGACAGTGTAATGTACTCCGAAGTAAAATTCACTTCGATCTGCTCTCCTAAATTGGCCTCATTGACAACCTCTGAGATACGCTCCGCCATCTCTTCATTTTGCTTCAGATTTTCCTCCTCCAGAACATCCTGCACCATCTGGAAAAGTTCCTCTTTAGCATCTCCGGCGGCATCAAACTGTTCAAACTGGTCTGAGTCCGTTTCACTGTCCGCATTCTTACCTGTGCTATTGATGTATTCATCCAATTCGTTGAGTTGGCTCACACCATTGCTGATCAGTATACCATCGCCAATGGCAGTAGCTCCACCGTCCAAAATACTAAACGCAGAGGACATGGATGCCACAAACTGGTTATATTTCTCTTCGCTGATGGAAGACATGGAGAACAGCAGCACGAAGAAGCACAACAGCAGATTCATCAGGTCACTGAATGTAGCCATCCATGGCGCCAGCCCCGCTGGTGGATCTTCCGGCTTACGCTTCGCCATTATTCCTCACCTCCTGCCTCTTCCCCGCCCTCAGTTGTCCTTTCTTTCGGGGCCAGGAAGGATTTCAGCTTCTCTTCTATTACACGGGGATTCTCTCCTGCCTGAATAGACAAAAGCCCCTCCACCATGATCTCTTTGAGCTGCATCTCCTGGGCGTTCTGAGCCTTAAGCTTACCGGCCACGGGCGTACACAACCAGTTTGCCAAAACCGAGCCGTACAGGGTGGTGATCAGCGCCACAGCCATATCTCCACCGATTCTGCTGGGATCACTCATGTTGTTTAACATGTTTACAAGACCTACCAGCGTACCGATCATACCCCAGGCAGGTCCCATGGAAGCCAATGCCTCCCAGAAACTGATAACTGTCTTATGCCTGGCTTCTATGCTTACCAGTTCCGTCTCCATAATCCCCCGCACCAAATCCGGATCCGTACCATCGACGATCAGGAGGATACCCTTTTTCAAAAAAGGTTCATCCAAATCCGCCGCCGCTTCCTCCAAAGACAGTAAGCCCTCCTTACGGGCTACATTGGATAGATCTATAATACTCTTTATCATCTCCGATGTATTCATTGATGAAGTCTTAAATATAAGCTTGATGCCCTTCATGCTGTTTAGAAAGTCTTGCATGGAGTAACTGAGCATCGTGGCAAAGAGCGCGCCTCCGAAAGTGATAATTGCCGAAGGGAAGTTCAGATAGGTCATTATATCCGCATGGTTGGAAATAATACCATATACCAGCATCAAAAAACCCATTATTAGTCCAATAAGAGAAGCTATATCCACGATAACCACCTAACCTTTTATGTAAATTTATGGAGCCACAAAAATATCCCGTCTATATGATTTTACTAAATTTTTTATCTCTTGTCTACTTTCTTTTACAATAATTTTTTTTCCAGTTGTTAGTGTGACCACCGTATCCGGCGTTTCTTCCACCATTTCCAGCAAATCCGGGTTCACAAGAATTTTTTGTCCGCTCAATTTTGTCACTTCAATCATATTTTTTCGTCCCTTTTATGACACAGCCAAAGGGGCGTGCGCCATTTTTGGCGCACAACCCCTTTGCATACTTATTTATTTCCCACCCCGCAAAAAAATTATCTCTTCAGATTGGTCAATTCTTCCAGCAGCGTATCCGATACAGTAATGATACGGCTGTTAGCCTGGAAACCTCTCTGTGTAGTAATCATCTCTGTGAACTCGGAAGACAAATCTACATTGCTCATCTCCAACTGGCCGGTGGTCATGTATCCGCCATCCGCTGTTATGTCCACACCGATGCCGTCAAACGCTCCGGAGTTCAATGTAGCGGAATACAGATTATCGCCGCTCTTCTCCAAACCAGACGCATTGGCAAACATGGCTGTGGCAATCTGTCCTAACAGTTTGGTCATACCGCTGTCATAAGTAGCATAGATCATTCCGTTATCCTGAACTGTCAACCCAATCATCTCACCCAGTCTGCGTCCTGCGCCCTTATTTTCCAGATCGCCGCTGGTAGCGCCAAGTGTGGATGTACCCTTTTTATCATAGTTGGAACTGGTGGACATATCCACTGTAATATTGGAGAAATTGCCTCCCAGCGCACTCAGATTCAAAGTGAAGCTGGTGTTAGTCGGCCCGGCGCCGTTTAATCCGTCAAATACACCTGTGTCGGCATTGTAGTCTACGATAACACCGTCAAACACACGTCCGTCCATCTCCACACTGGAAGTGGTTGAATCCAGTTTAGGGAATCTAGGCGTGCCATCCGCTTTCGAGGTGCCAGGACCAGTCTCCCCGATTGAATTATACAGCAGTTCCTGCACAGATACATAAGTAACGGTGTCACCTGTCGTCTGCTTCAGGGCCAGCTTCAAGAACTCATCCGTAGAGCCCTCATATCCATGAGCCTTGGCAATATTATCCAGCGCTTGGCCTACGGTAATATTCTCGGCTGTTCCGTCCCCGTCCAGATCCTCGGTATGACTCACATCATCTAAGTTCTTCAGGTTGCCGTTCGCGTCAAACAGAGTCGTCAAATCCGCCAGAACCTTGCCGTCTAAGGACAGCAGCTGGTTGCCGTTCGTACTCCACTGATAAGCCGTTGTATCCATACCCAATTTGGACTTTATGGCCTGGCTTCTCAATACATCAGACATCTTTACAACATCTTTGATTGATATTGTGTTGCCCTCAAGATCCTGTATATCCTTGCCTGTGGAGTCAAGAATCCGATCCAGTTCCAAGCTGAACTGGTGAGGATTATCTGACTGCTTCAGTACGAACTTCGCCGTATAGCTATAGCCCAGCGCATCAAAGAAGTTCAGGTTAATAGCCTTACCGTTGGGACTGGACACATCTTTGTCGTTGCTGTCAATGACACCGTTTATAATAGCTTCCGTAGTGGCCTCCGGCGGATAAGTCATATTGGCCTGGTTCATAATCCGCAGTGCTGTCACCGTGTCTTTCTTAATATTCTGGGTTTCGGGGTCTACCTGCCAGCCCATAACATTGTAACCTGTGCTGGTCATGGCCAGATTGCCGGCTCCATCCACATAAAAAGATCCATCTCTGGTAAAATAGTTGGACACGCCGTTGTTCACAACAAAGAAAGCCTCTCCGGTGATCATAATATCAAAGGGATTGCCGGTAGACTGAGCAGAACCCTGCCCTGTAATATTGGTGTTGATGGCGCCGCCCTTTACGCCCAGACCGATCTGCCTGGCGTTGGTGCCGCCCACACCGGTAAGCGCATTGGGACCGCTGGCTCGTTTGGTAGTCTGGCTCATCAGCGCACTGAATGTCATGGAACTGGATTTATACGCCGTGGTATTGACATTGGCGATATTGTTACCAATTACATCCATTCTGGTCTGGTGCGTCTTAAGTCCGGACACACCAGAAAAAAGTGATCTCATCATAGTTAAATGACCTCCTATTTTGTTTGGTGACTCACCGTAATCTCTCCTTCTATCATTCGGGAGATATTCACCTCCGTTAAGGTCCGGCTAAATAATTACGGCTCCGTCAATATTGGTAAATATGTTCTCGACTGCATCCTTGCTGTCCATGGCCGTGACAACAGTGCTATTGGGGATGTTCACAATAAACGCCAATTCATCCACAATCACCAGGGAATCCTTAATCCCCTTTTGTCCGGCCTTTCTGGTTCCATCCATTAGTCTCTCCAGCTGCCCGTCCGTGAGATCAATGCCTCTCTGCCTAAGCCTGGTACTGGCATGCTTGGAAAAGCGAAGATTATCCTCGGCCAAAACCTTCTTCTGCAGTACCTCTTGAAAGGAAAAACCTTCCTCTGTCAAGTTCTGCCTGGACGCTATGCGTCCCACCTGGCCTGGGCCCGATTCTTGCAGCTGCAGCGCAGTCAGGAATTCGGAATCCTGTATTCTCATATCTTCATTCCCTTATCCTTTCTTGAAAGCTGCGCCTTCAAGTGCTTCACCTGTTTGGCGTTGCACTTACTCTCCCGCCGAGTCCGTACCCCCGGTATTGTCAGATCCTTCTGCTCCTTCGGTCTTATCTGGTCCTTCTGTTCCTTCGGTCTTATCTGAGTCTTCTGTTCCTTCGGTCTTATCTGAGTCTTCTGTTCCCTTATCTGCTTCCTCGGCGGCCTTACGCAATTCCTCAAGCCTCTCCACATAAGCCTCCAGGTCTTTCACCTTTTCGCTGGCGATAAAGGACTTCTGGTAATCTGTCATGTTGTCGTATGTTTCCTTCAGCTTGTCGATAGCTTCCGCCTCATCCATGGAGATGTTAGCCACACTGGGCAGCTTATTAAGTTCACTAACCCAATTCAGAGCCAACTCGAAGGCTTCCAGATACTCTGCATCCGCTACGGTGTCCAGATCATCAATAGAATACAGATCGCCGTTGACGGACAAATATGCCTTGCCGCCCTCATAGGTTACGTAATCTACCTTACCCTCCACATAGTTGGTGTCGCCGCTACTGTTGGTTGTCTTTACCCTTACCTGCTGACCCACCAGACTGCTGGCCCTCTGCAGATCCATACTGCCTGCCATATTCTGCAGCTGCTCTACCTGTGAGAACTGTGCATACTGTGAAATAAATTCTGTGTTGGATGTGGGCTCCAGCGGATCCTGATATCTCATCTGAGCCACCAGAAGCTGTAGGAACGCATCCTTATCCATGCCGTTCGAAGAACTGTTCTTTTTTGCCTTATCCAGGGAACTCTGCGATGTAGTTTCCACAATTTTCCCGTCTTTTACCGGTGCAATTAAACTCATAATTCCACTCCCTTCACTAATAATATCGTTTTGATTATGCCAGATAATCCACGGAACTGCCGCTGGCGGCCATCATCTCCGTGAGAATCTGATCAGGTTCTGTCAACTCTTCGCCTGACTCCAGACTGTTTACATCCAGCCTTCTTCTCCTGGGCTTCCTGCCGGACTCCTCTTCGCCCCGCTGACGCCCCTGCTCCAGATTGCTTTCAAACTGATGCGTCTGCACGGTGACTTCAATGGCATCCACCTTGATGTCCTGCTGTTCAAAATTTTCCTTCAGCACGATCATCTGGTTCTCCAGCACAGCCTTAACCGCTTCCGATGAAGCTGTAAAATGTGCAGTCATAATACCTTCTCTGGCCGTGATCTGGATATGCAGTGTTCCTAGATTCTCCGGGTGCAGCTGCATGTTCAGCACCGTGTCCTCCGGCTTCATGGATACTTTCATATAATCCAGAATCTGATTCATGACCTGCTGGGAATCGGGAATCTCCACATAAACGTTTCCTGCCGCGGCCGTGGCTGCGCTGACCGGGACGGCTGCCTGATTCTGTGCCTGAGACGTATAATTCTGATAAAACACCTGTCCTGCCGCACCCTGATCCTGGCCCTGTTCCTGCCTGCCCTGTTTTTCCTGACCGCTTTCCTGCTGCAGACCCTGCGCCGCGTCGCCGGTATCCTGCATGGCTTTGCCGCTCATAACATTTTCCAGACTATCCAAAGCTTTTGTCAGACCGCCTTCATCCTCCAGTTCCTCCAACGAACGCGCAACCTCCTGGGTAATCTCCTGAAATCCCCGGGTGATAACCTGTTGGCTGTGATAAAGGCTCTCGTCCATCACCAGAGCAACGGGGTCCTCGGCGCCTGTGGCCTCCAATATCAGCTGATTCACCGTCTCCGGCTGCAAAAGCTGAAATTCTGTAAATCCTGCCTTCTGCATCAGTTGCTCCAACTCCTGAGGGCTGATGTTTAACTGCTGCACCAGCAACTCCTGAATCTGCATAATGGCGCTCTGCAAGATTTCCATTACCTGCTCCAGCATCTCCCCGGAAAGTTCTTCCTCGGTAGGTCCCTCGACCACATCCTTGTTCGGCTGGCTGACTGCCTCCGCGGCTTCCTGCTGTTGGTTCTGTCCGGCTGCAGCCTCATCGGTTTTCACATCCCCGTTCTCTGTCTGTACGCCTTGCTCTGTCTCTGCCTCCTGGGGTGTCTCTGTCTGTCCTTGGGCCTTCCCTGGCTCGCTGTCGGAAACCTTTGTCTGCTTTGGCGTATTCACGCTGTTCTCCTTGGGGGTACCTGTCTTCTGCCGATCAAGCACCTTACTGAAATCCTCCTTGGAATCCGCCTGCTGTACCTTGGGCTGTGCTGTCCGGCTTCCTGGCAGAAAATTCTGCACATTTGCAGGTATACTTGTCATCCGCTCTACCTCCTTTCTTGTAATGATAGATTATTGTCTTTTTACCTCATGAACCGCACTTCATGGAAAGACATAATTCTTATCGACATATTTCCTCGTATACTTAAGATTCCGGCTCCATTAATTTAGTAAGTCTTGCCGCGATTTCGGAATCCATCACTCCCATAATAGCGCCCCTGTCCTCGGCGCCCATGGTTTTTAGGATTCTGGCTGCCACATCCAGATCGTCCGTCATCTCCTCCAGAATAGCCGCGGCCTGCTTAGGCTTCATCTGGGAATACGCGGAAGCCCAGTCCTGTATCTCCTTGGTCTCCTCCTGCTGTATGATCACCTGGCGGTAAATAAGCTGCGCCGTAGAAGGATCCGCCGCCTCATAGTACTTCTGAAAACCTTCCGGACCGGGCCCGTTTTCCGCATAGACCACTTCCTCCAAAAAATCATTCCTGATTCGCTGGAAGTCCAGCTGCCTCTGCTCAAATTCCTGGAGCCGGACCACATTGGCCTTCAGTTCCACAATCTCCTCATCCTTCTCGCTTACGGAAGTCTGAAGTCTCTCCAACTCCAGTTCCAGCTGCCGGATCTGATCAACTGCGTCCACCAGACTGGTATAACCACCATAACTCTCAGGATCCTTGGTCTCCAGAATGGAATTGCCCGGCAGTACCCGGTTCAGCACGGGCACATCCTGCAGAATCGGAGTCAGCACCTTACTGCCGAAACCGCCCACGTCCAGCTTGATGATCACCAGGATCACAGCCAGCCATACCATCACGATCATGATTGTAGCCAAGAGGGTGCCAAAGCCGCCTCCCTCGTCATCGTCAGCCAGTTCATCCTCTCTCTTCGCAATCTCCTTGGCCCGGCGCCTGGCTTCCTTCCTCTGCTGCTTCTGTTCACTCTTCAGCTGTTTTTTTTCACTCTTTATCTGATCCATCTCGGCCTTCACTGCCACCTGCTTGGGATCTTCCTGTTTCGCCATCGCTTTTTAACTCCATTCCTCTATACTGCTTCAACAACAGCCTTTTCCTTCTGCCGCTGACCATAAGTGTAACTGGTCAGTTCATCCACTTCCTTGCTCTCCTGCTTCTTCTCATCCATCAAGAACTGTTCAAACGCCTTTTCTTTCAGTGTCTCGTGGGACTTACGCTCCATCATGACTGCCGCCAATTTCGCCCTGGCCTGCTCCACCTTTTCCTCCGCCTTCCGAATCCGGATATGCTGCAGGGCAATGTATTCGTCCATGCGCAGGAGAGCCTCCTTGTTCTCCGCCATATCCCGACAGTTCAGTACACCCATCAGCTGCTCTCTGGCTTGGCGCTCATAGCCGTCCCTGCGCTCTCTCAGCGCCGCAAGCCGCTCCTCCTCCTCATTCAGACGCAGCTGAGCCGCCGCAAATTCCTGCTTGGCCTGGGTTTCCATCTTCAATTTGATATCCAGGATGCTCTGCATCCGATACCGGAATCTGGCCATAGCTTATTCCTTTCCAAACATTTCTTCCAGACGCTCCACGCTCTCCTCAAAGCTGACCTTTTCATCCACTTCCTGCTGCAGGAACTCATTCACCTGATGAATCATGGTGATGGCGTAATCAATCTCCGGATTGCTGCCGCTCTTGTAAGCGCCGATGTTGATCAAGTCCTCCGCCTCATTGTAAGTGGCCAGTACGTTCTTCAGCTTACCGGCCAGCTGTTTATGCTCTCTGGTCGCAATCTGGCTCATACATCGCGAAATACTCTGCAGCACGTCGATGGCCGGATAGTGGTTCTTATGTACCAGCTTGCGATTCAGCATAATGTGTCCGTCCAGAATACTCCGGGCCGTATCAGTGATAGGTTCATTGAAATCATCACCATCCACCAACACGGTGTACAGTCCCGTGATGGACCCCACATGGGACCGTCCTGCCCGCTCCAGAAGCCTGGGCATCTCCGAGTACACGCTGGGGGGATAACCCCTGGACACCGGCGGCTCACCGCTGGCCAGGCCAATCTCTCTCTGCGCCATGGAAAAACGGGTCAGGGAATCCATCATCAGCAGCACATCCTTGCCCTGATCCCTGAAATACTCTGCAATAGCCGTGGCAGTCAGCGCCGCCTTCTTACGCTCCAGGGCCGGGCGGTCGGAAGTGGCCACCACCACCACGGAGCGCCGCATACCCTCCTCGCCCAGATCCCGCTCAATAAACTCCCTCACTTCACGGCCCCGCTCGCCGATCAGAGCGATCACATTGATATCCGCTTTGGTATTGCGGGCAAACATGCCCATCAATGTGGATTTTCCCACACCGGAACCGGCAAATATGCCGATTCTCTGCCCTTTTCCCACGGTCATGATGCCGTCCACCGCGCGTACCCCCAGGGGCAGCACGGTATCGATGATCTCCCGGCGCAGAGGATCCGGGGGCGGCGCCTCCACGGGATAACTGCCCCCTTTGATATGGGTACCGTCCACCGGCTGTCCCAGACCGTTTACCGTCTTGCCCAGCAGTTCCTCGCTCACCGTCACCGTCAGCGGATAGCCGGTGTTCTCCACGGAACATCCCAACCGGATTCCTTCCACCTGATCCAAGGGCATAAGCAATGTCCTCTTATCCCTAAAACCCACTACCTCCGCCATAACAGGCTGGGCCGAGGCCCCGTCCGGCACGATCCGGCAGACATCTCCCAGCCGTGCGTCCGGGCCGACGGATTCGATGGTGAGCCCCACCACATTGACCACCTTGCCCAGCTTCCGGAAGAAGGTCTGCTCCGCCACTTCGCTATATTTATCTAAGTCCAATTTCTTTGTCGTCAATTGCTACCACTCTCTTCTTAACCCGTATAGGATAAAAGCATCAGTTTCCGGCGCAGCTGCTCCAGCTGGGTGCCCAGCCCGCAGTCAAATATGCCGCCCTCCGTCTCAATCATGCATCCGTCTTTCTCTACCGTCATATCCTCAATAATCTCCAGGGTGACACCGTTTCCGGGCAGCCCCGCCTGCAGCTGTTTCCTCTGCATACTCACATAGGAATAATCCTCTTTGGACACATGAACCAGAAAATCCTTGCTGCCCTCTGCCTTTCGCAGAGTGGAGGCGATCAGATGCACCAGGATATCCCGGTAAGAACACAGTTCTACATGGAAAACATGCTCATAGATGCCCGTTATGGCTTCCACCAGCTGGGACTCCATCTGATCCAGAGCGCTTTGGTACTGTGCTTCCAGCTGCGCCTCTTTGGCCTTCATCTGTCGCCTGAGTTCCTCTGCCTCGGCATCCGCCTTCTCTTTGCCCGTTCGGTAACCGCTCAGCCTGCCTTCTTCCATTGCCGCATGTTTCATATTTTCAGCCTGTCCCCGGGCGTCCTGCAAGATCTGTTCAGCCTGGACTTTCGCGCCCTCCAGGGTAGCCTGGGCCTGGGTGTTAGCCTCCTCCAGAATACTCTGGGCCTTCTCTTGGGCCGACTCCGCCTTCAGCACAGCGCCGCCCTCGTCACCTGCATTCAGCAATGCAGACACATCCTCGGCCTCGATGCCCTGTACAAATCCCTCTGTAAAGCCATCATCCTGCGTCATACCCTGCCGGTTTACTACTTTTTTCAGTTCCTCCAGCCGCCTGGCCACCAGGTCATTGGTGTCAATAACCCTTTTCTCCTCAGTACCATGCAGGACAAAACCATATCCCTGCTTCAGCAAATTGTTATACAACGATCTCGTCACCTCCACCTCTGGAAATAATGATCTCTCCCGAATCCTCCAGTTTGCGGATGATATTGACTATCTTCTGCTGTGCTTCCTCCACGTCCTTCATACGTACAGGGCCCATAAATTCCATATCTTCCTTAATCATCACAGCCAGACGTTTGGACATGTTGTCAAAGATTGCCGTCTGTACCTGCTCATTGGCATTCTTAAGCGCAATAGCCAGATCGTTGTTGTCCACATTACGCAGCACCTGCTGTATAGCCCTGTCGTCCAGAAGCAGGATATCCTCGAATACGAACATCTTCTTGCGGATCTCGTCTGCCAATTCCGGCTCTTCGATCTCCAGAGTTTCCATAATATGCTTCTCTGTTCCCCGGTCCACGGTATTCAAAATCTCCACCACCGCGTCTACGCCGCCGATGATAGTGTAATCCTGATTGACCAGATTGGAAAGTTTGGATTCCAGCACCTTTTCCACCTCTTTTATTACATCCGGACTGGTTCGATCCATCACGGCAATACGTTTTGCCACATCCGCCTGTTTTTCAGGCGGCAGCGCCGAGATAATCATGGCCGACTGCCCTGCGGACAGATAAGACAAAATAAGTGCAATAGTCTGGGGATGTTCATCCTGAATAAAGTTAAGAAGCTGGGAAGCATCCGTCTTGCGCACAAACTCGAAGGGCTTGACCTGGAGAGAAGCCGTCAGCTTGCCGATAACATCCATAGCCTTCTCGTTGCCCAGAGCCTTCTCCAACAATTCCTTGGCATAGGTAATTCCGCCCTCCGCAATATACTGCTGGGCCAGACAAACCTCATAAAACTCATTCAGGATATCTTCCTTCACCTGGGGAGTCACGCTGCGGGTGTTGGCGATCTCCAGCGTGAGTTCCTCTATCTCCTCTTCCTTCAAATGCTTAAATATATTGGCTGAGCGCTCCGGTCCCAGCACGATCAACAAAATCGCAGCCTTTTGCAGACCGGATATGCCATCATCTTTTGCCATGCCCTTACCCCCAATCTTCGTTTAACCAGTTGCGCAGCAGGCTCGCCACCGCCTCCGGATTCTCGTCTACAAATCGCTCGATCAGTTTGCGTGTATCGGATTTGCTCTCCACTTCGATATCCTCCAACTCGCTGTCCGGCGTGGACTGCAGCAGGTTTTCCACCGACAGTTCCTCCTCCTGGTCTGTATCCTTTTTAGAAACCATGCTCCGCAGGATCACGAAGGCCAGCAGCGCCAGAATAATCACGATCATGACAATACTCAGGATATCGGTCCAGTTTACATTCAACCCCTCCTTGTCGAAGAACAAGTTCTCCCGGTACGCTATAATAGTGATCTTATCCCTGGAAATACCGGTGGCTGTAGCCACGGCATCGTAAAAGTCGTCGTCAACCTCCATTCTGGATGAAGCGCTGTTGTTCGCCTTGTACTCCTCCCAGGTCATTACATCCAGAAGCCCCTGCCGCTCTATGACCTCCTCATACACCACATCAAAACTGCGGGCCGTCACCGTCAGAGAGGAATTGTCATAGTCGATAATTCCCGCCGGAGTAAGGATTTTCATGATGGTTTCATCCAGTACGCGATCCGTGTCCGTCGCGCTGGAACTGGACGAGGTCGCTCCGTTGAGATCCAGCATGTAGTCATCCTCGTCGTTGGAATCCGTACCGGGAATATTGGCGGTGCCGCCTGTGCTCTCGCTCTCCTCAACGGACTGATGGCCTATCAGCCCCTCCTCTCTGCCGTCTTGAGCCATGTAATTATGTCGGGTCTCCTCGTACTCGGAGTAGTCAAATTTCAAAAAAGTCGCCACATCCATGGTCTCAAACAATCCTGTGCCAAGGAGCGCCTGCTTTACTTTAGAGCGGATATAACTCTCCGCCGCGTTCTGGGCTTCGATCTGGCTGATGGTAGAACCTGTCAGTGTATAATCCTCATCTCCGGAAAACAGCGTGTTGCCCGCCGTATCGCTGATAAAGATATTGGAGGTGGTAGCGTTGCCCACCGAGGTAGCGGCCGCCCTGGCCATGGTGGCCGCGTTATCCGAGGTAAACGCGCCGTCCAGTTCCAGACATATGTACACGAAGGACTCCTGTTTTGTGCGGGCCAATGTGCCATCCTGCTCCACCAGAGACAGTCTCACCTGGCAGTCCCTGACCGAATCATAACTTTTAAAGACCTGTTCCAGTTCCTGGCGCTTAAAGTCCGAGTACAGCTTCTGCTTATCCGATTCCGTAGCCGACATGCCGGCATCCGTCACGCTCTTGATATTCGGCTCCGTCGAAGTCAGACCCGCAGAACCCAGTGCCCGTTGCGCATTTGATACCTGATTCACATTCACATCAATACGCAGGCCGTCATTGGACAGCTTACAATCAATGCCCGCCGACTCCAGTGTATCCATAACTGTAGAAGCTTCGGTGGCCGTCTCACAGTTCATAAGACGTGTGTACTGCGGCCTGGAAAACACATATATCAAGATCGCAAATGCAAAAATCACGATGGCCACAATGGCAATAATGATCGTTTTCTGTTTGGATGTAAACTTATTCCACCATTCAAGCACTTTGGCCTGAATTTCTTTTAGCCTGTCTAACATAAGTTTCTCCTCTGTGACTGCTTAATATAGTTAAAAAAGCACATGCATTGCGGAGTAAATCACGAAGTGACTTACCCCGAATGAATATAAGCTATTGTATTGTTAAATCTGCATCTGCATGATCGAGTTGTATGCCTCCAGCAGCTTGTCACGAAAAGCCACTGTATACTGCAATGCGTCGGACGCCTTCTGCATGGCCACGCTCAAGTCATGCGCATTCTCTGTCTCGCCCAGGGCAAATCTGATTTTCTCATTCTCCGAATCGGAAAGATAACTGTTAGTTGTCTTGAGACTGTCTATCGCCGAATTCAGGAAAGCATCAAACATGGTGCCCTCCACCGTACTGTCCTCTTTGGTGAGGGCTCCTGTCAATGTATTCAACCTTGTGCCTGTGACCTGATCCAGGCCCAGGGAAGATATGCTATTGATTGCTGATGCGTAATCCATAATATGTATTGCTCCTTTCCTTTCACTCCACAGCCATTATGACTGTCCCAGCTGCAGTCCCTGCTGCACCATGGCTTTGCTGGCATTAAACGCTGTGGCATTGGCCTCGTAGGCCCTGCTGGCATCGATCATATTGGTCATTTCCGTGATGATGCTGACATTGGGCATCATCACATAGCCATCCTCGTCCGCGTCCGGATGGGAGGGATCATATACCATCTTCATCTCTGTCTTATAGTCCTTATATACGCCTGTAATCTTCACACCGCTGCCTGAAAAACCTGCGCCGTAATACCCTATGGCGCTGTTCAAGGCGTTGACAAAGGAACCGTTGCCGCCCTTTTCCGCAAAGGCCACAACTTTGCGCCTGTAGGGAGTTCCATCCTCCGTCCGGGTACTCTGGGCATTGGCTACGTTCTCAGAGATAATATCCATACGGTATCTCTGGGCCGTCATACCGGAAGCGTTGATATTAAAAGCAGAAAAAATGTTCATAATAATAATACCTCACTTTTCTATTTAAGTACAACCTGCAAATTCTGGAATTCATTGTTGATTGCAGCCATCAGCCCCTGGTATTTCAGGTAATTCTCAGACAACATCACAGGCTCAGAGTCCGGATCCACATTGTTGCCGTCAAGCCTGTAGGATAACGTAGAATAATCCGTATAGGCCACCGGCCTTACGGACACATTTTTCACTCTCGCCACCTTGGCATCCATGGACTCGTGCTTACAGCTGCCCAGAGCCTTGCGCAGTTCCGATTCAAATGCCACGTCCTGCCGCTTATAGCCTGGCGTGGTAGCATTGGAAACATTATTGGATAATGCCACATGACGCATCCAGGACGCGTCGGCCGCCTTATCCAGAACACTTATGTAGTCAAAAACATTCGAGCTAAACATAATCCCTCCATTTTCAATAAAACCTATGTCTTTATATATGCAAAACCCAATATATTCTATTATATGTAATTTACAAAAAAACACAATACTTTTTGTTAAAAAAAAAATGAAAAAGGACCTATTGCCCTAACAATAAATCCTTTTGCCTTTGTTTCCACACCTCCCTGTGCCCTACCCCCTTTGGTTCTGCCTCTTCAGTTCCTCGATCTCATCAAACACCACATCGTTAAGCACTTTGATATAGGTTCCCTTCATGCCCGAAGAGCGGGATTCGATGACTCCGGCACTCTCAAACTTGCGCAGGGCGTTGACGATAACAGATCTGGTGATCCCCACCCGGTCAGCGATCTTGCTGGCTACCAGAATGCCCTCCATGCCGTTTAACTCGTCAAAAATATGAGTGATGGCTTCCATCTCCGAGAAAGAAAGGGTGCTGATGGCAGATTTTACCACTGCCACCTTGCGGCTCTCCTCGGCGCTTTCCTCGCTGACGGCCCGAAGCATCTCCAGGCCCACCACCGTGGTTCCATACTCGCACAGGATTATATCGTCTATATCATATTGTTCGTTACATTTATAGATAAACAGAGTGCCCAGTCTTTCCCCCGCGATCTCAATGGGGGAGATGATAGCCTGGAACCTGCGTATATCCCCGCCTTCAAAGCCCAGGGTCTCCAGGTTCACATTCTCCTTTGTAGACAATACCCCGAGCAGTCTCTCGTTCAGCATGCCATCCACAAAACCACCCACGTTCTCTTCCACCAGTTCCGGCAGAGAGTCCACGCTGTCGCACTTGCCCACGCCCAGTACCTTACCCTTACGGCTGATCACCAGCACGTTGGAATTCAGAATCTCCCGCATCACACGACAGATATCGCTGAAAACCACCTTGCTGGAATTGTTATTATGCAATAACTTTCCAATCTTTCTGGTTTTATCCAGTAACTGTACACTGCTCATCTTCGTTCCTCCGTCCCAGTCTCAACCCCTCTCGGATATTCTAGCACAAATGAAATCAGATTACAATGCATATTTTCGTTATTTTTTAGAATATTCTGACATTAATAAATGCGCCCAATTTCAGTCCTTGGCGGAAGCCGCCGTCACGTGACCGCACTCTCCGTCCGCGCATACCAGCTTGTTGCCCTTCTCCAGCATAACGCCGCCGCATTTCGGACACTTCTGCTCTGAGGGCTTCTGCCACACCATAAAATCGCAGTCGGGATAGCCGATACAGCCAAAGTAACGCCTGCCCTTCTGGGTCTTTTTCATCACGATGTCCTTGCCGCATTTGGGACAGGCCACGCCAATCTTTTCAAAGTAGGGCTTGGTGTTGCGGCAGTCCGGGAAACCCGGACAGGCCAGAAATCTGCCATGGGGGCCGTACTTGATCACCATCTGCCTGCCGCAGAGTTCGCAGACCTCGTCGGAAACCTCGTCGGCTATGGTGACTTTCTCCAGGACTTTCTCGGCTTTTTTCACCGCCTCATCCAGATCGGGATAAAAATTGGAGATGACGGTCTTCCACTTCACCGTCCCCATCTCCACTCCGTCCAACAGAGCCTCCATATTGGCCGTAAAATGCACATCCACAATGCTGGGGAATGCCTCCAGCATCATCTGGTTCACCACCTCGCCCAGTTCTGTAACATAGAGGTTTTTATTCTCCTTTGCCACATAGCGTCTGGCCAGTATGGTGGTGATGGTGGGCGCGTAAGTGCTGGGACGGCCTATGCCCAGTTCCTCCAGGGCCTTCACCAGGGAAGCCTCCGTGTAATGGGCGGGAGGCTGGGTAAAGTGCTGCTTCGGCTCCAGACCCATCAGGGAAAGTTCACTGGCTACAGACAGTTCATGTCTGATACGGTTATTCTCCTCCCTGTCTTCCTCCTGGGTGTAGATAGCCATATAGCCGTCAAATACCCTGGTGGACGCCGCCATGGTGAACACATGCCCCGCAGCTTCGATTTTGGTGGATACGGTCTCATATTCCGCTCCCGCCATACGGCTGGCCACAAACCGTTTCCAGATCAACTGATACAGCCGCATAAGATCCCGGGGCAGCTGCTCCTTCACCGCCGCCGGAATCCTCTCGATGTCCGTAGGGCGGATAGCCTCATGGGCATCCTGGATCTTCTGCTCATTCTTTTTTACGGTCACGGCCTCGGCGGCATATTTTTCACCGTGATGCTTTACGATATAGACCCGGGCCGCCTGCTCCGCTTCCTCGGATACACGGGTGGAATCGGTACGCAGGTAGGTGATCAGGCCCACCGTGCCCTCCCCCTTCAGTTCCACGCCCTCGTAGAGCTGCTGGGCCAGCCGCATGGTCTTCTGGGTAGAAAAATTCAGCACCTTGCTGGCCTCCTGCTGCAAAGTGGAAGTGGTAAAGGGCAGGGGAGCTTTCTTGACCCGCTCACCCTTTTTTACCTCCGTCACCTGCCAGGAGGCGCCCTCCAGACTCTCTAGCAGGGCATCCATCTGTTCCTTGCTGTGAATTTCCGCCTTACGGCCGCCCTGGCCGTGATATTTAGCTGTCACGGGCTTTTTCTCCCCCGCCACCTTAAGACTTGCGTCCAGGGTCCAGTATTCCTCCGGGATAAAGGCGCCTATCTCCGCCTCCCGGTCACAGATGATGCGCAGCGCCACGGACTGCACCCGGCCCGCGCTTAAGCCCCTCTTTACTTTGGCCCACAAAAGGGGGGAGATACGGTACCCCACCATCCGGTCCAGGGCCCGCCGGGCCTGCTGGGCATCCACCAGATCCATGTTGATCTCCCTGGCGTTTTTCAGGGACTCCTTCACGGCGCTTTTGGTGATCTCGTTGAAGGTGATGCGGTATACTTTTTTGTCCGTCATTTCTTTAAGTTTCAGAGCATGCACCAGATGCCAGGAGATGGCTTCCCCCTCTCGATCAGGGTCGGTTGCCAGATAGATCTTGTCGGCCTTTTTCACTTCCTTGCGCAGGCCCGCCAGCACATCGCCTTTTCCCCGGATGGTGATGTACTTGGGCTCATAGTCATGCTCCACGTCAATTCCCAGGCTGCTCTTGGGCAGATCCCGCACATGACCGCCGCTGGCGGCCACCTCGTAATTGGCTCCCAATATTTTTTTCACTGTCTTCACCTTGGCAGGTGACTCCAGAATAACCAGATTTTTTGCCATATTTTCATTCCTTGCTTTCCTGAGGTTTATTCCCGCGTGCAATGAGCCAAGCGCCCGCAAGGGCATATGGCGGACGCCGCGAGGATCAGATACCCCGCGGTATACCGCAGAGTATCTGATTCTGTACCCAATCCAATCGTGAATCACTATACACCATATTCGGGATGGACGCAAGTGAAAAATTTATAAATAATCCGCCACGGACGCATCGGAGGGCATGCGCCAGTCTCCCCGGGGAGACAGGCTCACAGAGCCTACTTTGGGGCCGTCCGGCATACAGGAACGTTTGAACTGTTGGGAGAAAAAACGGCGGAAAAAGGTTTCCGTGGTCTTTTCTATGGTCTCCCGGCTTATCCGCGGGAACGCGATCCCGGCCAGAGCCATAATTTTTTCTCTTTCAAAGCCGTTTCGGACAAAATGATATAGGATAAAATCATGGAGGTCATATTTACCGATGGCTGCCTCTGTGGACTGACTGATCCGGCCGTCCGCAGACAGGGGAAGCAGTTCCGGGCTGATCACGGTATCGCAGACGCTGGTCAGTACCGCTTCCAACTGCGGGTGCATCTCGGCGTAGGCGGACACCAGATATTTTACCAGGGTCTTGGGGATGGAGATATTGACCGCGTACATGCTCATGTGGTCACCGTTATAGGTACACCAGCCCAAAGCTGTCTCGGACAGATCCCCGGTGCCGATGACCAGGCCGTTTTCCTGGTTGGCCACATCCATCAGAATCTGGGTGCGTTCTCTGGCCTGGATGTTCTCATAGGTCACGTCGTACACATCCTCCGGATGGCCGATGTCCTGCATATGCTGCCTGCAGGCCGCCGTGATGGGGATGGTGCGGGCCGTCACGCCGCACAACTCCATAAGCCGGTCCGAGTTGGTCCTGGTGTGGGCGGAAGTGCCAAAGCCCGGCATGGTGATGGCGATGATGTCGCTGGCAGGCCAGCCCAGCTTTTGGTATGCCTCCAATGTCACCAGCAGCGCCAACGTGCTGTCCAGGCCGCCGGAGATGCCGATCACGGATTTCTTCAGCCCTGTCTTTTTCAGTCGCTCATAGAGGCCGTATGCCTGCAGTTCCATGATTTCCCGGCAGCGCTGCATACGCTTTTCATGGTCTGCGGGCACAAAGGGGAAGGCGTCCACCCGATCGGGCAGATGGCCGAAGTCCTCCCGCCGCAGCTGTACCCGAATATAGGAGCTTTGATCTATGGCCTCGTTCTCGCTGTTCATTTTCATGCGATCATTCTGCAGCTTCCGCACATCGATCAGCGCCGTGAGCAGACCCTCTTTTTCCCGGTAGCTCTCGGCCTTGATGCTGCCGTTCTCCGCAATCATACAATGCCCGGAAAAAACCAGGTCCGTGGTGCTCTCCCCCTCTCCGGAGGAGGCGTAGATGTAGCCGCACATGCATTTTGCGGACTGCATTCTCACCAGATCCCGGCGATAGGATTTTTTTGATACAGTCTCATTGGAGGCGGAGAGGTTGACCACCAGATCCGCTCCGCTTCGGCAATGGCGTATGCTGGGGCTGTCTGACACCCACAGGTCCTCGCAGATCTCCGCCGCCACCCGCACATCGCTGCCCAGCTGCATCATCACGTGAGTGCCAAAGGGTACACCCATTTCCTCCTGCGCCTGGATCTGCCTGCCGGAGGCAAACCATCGTTTCTCATAAAATTCCTTGTAGCCGGGGATGTAGGATTTGGGCACGATGCCCCGAAGCTGTCCGTCCTGGATAAAGACGGCGCAGTTATACAGTCTTTCATTGTGGCAGATAGGGGCTCCTGCCACCACCAGGCAGAGGCTCCCCGCGGAGGCCGCCGCCAGGCGCTTTAGTCCCTCCTGGGCCCGGTTTAGAAGGCGTCGGGTTAAAAACAGGTCGCCGCAGCTGTAACCGGTGACGCACAATTCCGGAAAGGCCAGCAGTTCCACCCTCTGCTCCCTGGCCTGCTTCATCAGGCGGATCATGCTTTCCACATTGGCATCCACGCCGGCCACCTGTATGTCAAAGGATGCCGTGGCTGCTTTGATGTATCCGTATTCCATAATAAATCCTCCTATATGAGTACCGCATATCCCCTACCGGTACGCAGCACCTGTGATAAATATCCGGCCGCTTTGGGCGTCCGTACATTCATCAGCGCACTGTCCGGGGATATGCTGTTTTAACGCTCCCATACCGTGGATTCCCGGGAGTCGTTCAGCATGGACATCTTGACCTCGTACATGGCCGGGGTCATATCCAGATAGTGGGTGTGGGGATTCTCGAAACGCTGCTCCTCCTCCCAGATCTCTTCCGCCAGCTGTCGCTTCACATAGTCAGCTATTTCCGTTACGCTGGGCAGGTCATAGACCAGTTTACCCTCCCGGAAGACGGGAACCTGCAGGGCTTTCACCGTGCAGTTTTCAAAAAAGCGGTTCTTCCAGGGCTTCCTGGGATCCACATACCGATAGGGTGCTGCGAAATCCACTTTTTCATTCGCCAGGGCGATCAAGTCGGCGATGGCCTTTTGGTCTTCGTCGTAAACGCGGTACACGGTCTTGAGTCCGGGATTGGTAATCTTTTCCTCATTTTCCGACACTTTGATGCGGGGAACAAACTCACCGTTCTCCTCCACGGCGGCAATTTTATAGACGGCGCCGAACACGGGATCGGACTTGGAAGTAATCAGACGCTCGCCCACGCCGAAGCTGTCAATCTTACCGCCCTGGGCCAAAATGGAGGTGATGGTAAATTCGTCCAGACTGTTGGATACCACGATCTTGCAGTCCTCCAATCCCGCCGCATCCAGGGCCCTGCGTACCTTTTTGGACAGATACGCCAGATCGCCGCTGTCGATGCGGATCCCTTTCAGTCGCTTGCCCATGGGTTCCAGCACTTCCCTGGCCACGCGGATAGCATTGGGAATACCGCTCTTTATCACATCGTAGGTATCCACCAGCAGCACCGTGGAGTCCGGGTAATTCTCGGCGTATTTTTTAAAGGCCGTGTATTCGTCCTTATAGTACATAACCCAGCTGTGGGCCATGGTGCCGCTGATGGGAATGTCGAACATTTTACCCGCCAGCACCGTGGCCGTACCCACGGCGCCGCCGATGTAGGCCGCCCTGGCTCCGTATACCGCGGCATCCATGTTGTGGGCCCTGCGGGCGCCGAAATCCGACACTGCTCTGCCGTCCGCCGCCCGGACGATCCTGCGTGTCTTGGTGGCAATAAGGGACTGGTGGTTGACCTCCAGCAGAATGGCCGTCTCGATGAGCTGGGCGTCGATCAGGGGCGCGATCACCGTGATAATGGGCTCATTGGGGTACATGATGGTCCCTTCGGGGAAGGCGTACAGATCTCCCTTGAAGCGGAAATCCGCCAGATATTCCAAAAACTCCTCCCCAAATAATCTCTGGCTGCGCAGATAATCAATATCTTCTCTGTCGAAGTGTAGATTCTCAATGTATTCCACAATCTGCTCCAAACCGCAGAAGATGGAGAAACCGCCATTGTCCGGGTTCTTCCTATAGAATACGTCAAAAGCCACTCTGGTATCCTTATCCTGGTCCTTAAAATAGCCGTTGCTCATGGTCATCTCATAAAAGTCCATCACCATGGACAAATTTCTCTCATGAAACTGTTTCATATAGTTTCCTTTCCGTACAAAACGCACCTGTACATGTTTTATGGTATTTTTATCTTTACCGCTTTTCTTGACGGACGGCATGGACTTACCGCATTTGAATCTGGCAGGATCTCATGGTGGCCAGCGCCGCCTCATGGGCCTGGGGCGTCACTCCCGCACAGCAGGACGGGTCCACATACATGGGGACCTCCGGCAGATGGGCCTTGATGGTCAGAGCATTGCTCACCACACAGATATCCGTACACACGCCTATCAGTTCTATGGATGCAATGGGTTCCTGTTCGTTGGCTTCGAGCAGGTCTGCGGCCAGTTCCGGACAGCCGAAGGTCACTTTGTCATATACCGGCAGATTTCTCTGTGTACGAATTTCTTCCAACGCGTCCACCAGCTGCCATCCCTCACTGCCCTGGATGCAGTGGGGCACAGGCAGCAGTTTCCCCTCCTGGGTCTCCATATAGTTGCTCTGGTGGGTGTCTCTGGTAAAAATTATCCGTCCGTCAAATTTCCGCACTCTGTCCACCACAGTGGGCAGAATCCGCCGCGCCTCCCCGGTGCCCAGCACCCCTGTCACAAAATCTTTCTGCATGTCTACTACGATTAAATACCTCATACCTCTCTCCTCCTTATTTTAGTTCCGCATCAGTGTTTTTCGTTTTGTCTCCGTCTGAAATACCAGGCCGGTTTTCCCGCTTTCTGAGGCTTGCATTTCTCGTCCGTCTGCTCCACCCATTTCTTCATATCCCTGCGGAAATTGGGCGCATGGAGTTTTTCTTCCAAGATGGCCTCATAGAGCCGCTGCAGTTCCGGGAACGTAAATTTCTCCGGCAGCAGCTTAAAGGCGATGTCCGTATAAAACACCTTGTTTTTCATGCGCTCCAGGGCCAGCCGGATCATCCTGCCATGGTCAAAGGCCAGGTCCTTTTCGTCAAGTACTCCGTTCCCGCCTTGCAACTGAAGGCGCCCTTCCCGGATACTGACATGATGCCACGCCGCCCTCCGCATGTCCTGCTTTCCTTCCCTGGTCGTCAAAACCGCCGGACATCTGCCTTCCTTCTCCGCACATAGCAGCGTCTCTCTGGGGATCAGGGCTATATAGGACACCGAGATGATCCGGGTGCGTGGGTCACGCTCCACGTCCCCCCAGGTATATAGCTGCTCCAGATAGGTATCCCGAAGTCCCGTCTCCTCCTCCAATTTCCTGACCGCCGCCTGCTCCACGGATTCCTTCATTCCCACAAACCCTCCGGGAACGGCCCATTTGTGCAGGAAGGGATGATCCTCCCGCCGGACCAGCAGAATCTGCAGATGGTAGTCCTCCCCGCTTTTGTCAACCGTAAAAATCAGAGTGTCAACCGTGACCGAAGGATGCTCATATTTTTCGGGATTATAACTGTTCAAAAATTCCTGTTCCGTGAGTCCCTGCGCATTTTTCCCACTCATCATTTCCCTCCTTTTTCTTGTGTTCCCTTTTGATGTTGTTCTTGCTCCTGTCCTTATGTCCTCTCCCGCAAAATATTTATTCTCATTTTGAGTTTTATTCCTGTTGATATTATTATACTCATTTTGAGAATAATTGCAATACCTTTTTCGCATTTTTCTGCTTTTTAAACCACAATGAAAATGTCTGATGCTAACGCATAAAAAAATGTTGCCTCATAGAAAACTCTATATCTATGAAGCAACAACTCTTGTTATAAAAAATGTTCTTTCTGCTTTTTCATTCTTTCGATCACGCAGCTGTGCGGCTTATTTGCGTTCTCTCTGTCATAATTTATCCCCACAAGCAAAATTTCGCCTGTATAGCCCTCCAGCGCCTGTGTGTAATGCCGGTCTTTTATCTGCTGCAGCGCAGTGCCTACAGACTTGTCATACTTTAGTTCCACTACCAGCGCAGGCTTGCCTGTATGAGGAAGCGGCAGAAATACGATATCCGCAAATCCCCGCCCTGTAGGCATCTCCCGAATCAGCCTGTAATCTTTTCTCGCACTGTAGTAGGCCAGACCTATGGCACAACTCAAGGAGTTTTCGTCGTTATAGGTCAGTATGGATGATACCTCCGTATGCGCCCTGTCAAGTCCTCTGGCAACACTTTCCCCATCACATAAAAGCGTAGCCTCCATCAGTCTCTCCGACGCTTTCAAAACTCGCATCACCTCCGCCCAGCCGCCAACACTCATAGCATTTTCAAATTCCCTGATTATCTCTTTATTCGGTATAAACGCCTCCTCCGTCTCAGAATCATATCCGAGATATCCTAAATGAATCAGCAAAGTCAGCACATCATCTTTTATTTTAAAATTGCGCATATCATTCTGGAAACTGAATGTGCTGACCTTGACGCGTTCACCTCCCAGCATCCGCACTATATCCTCACGAAGCCCATCAAAGTCCATTTCCATATATATTTTCAGGGCATCGTAAGTCTCTGTGGAAGTCCAGTAACTTGAAAAAGCCTGACAACTCATCGCTGCCACCACCGACCTGGGATTATAAATGTGCTTAAACTGCCTGAACCTGTACCCGTCATACCAACTGCCAGTCTGGGCAAAGTCCATGTGGAACCTCTCACACAGACTCCTTACCTCTTCTTCTGTAAAACCGGTATACTCCTCTAAGGCATATTGATCCGTCATAGAAAATTCCCAAAACATATTTAACGCCGAGTGCTGCCCGTATTTTTTCACAGGGAGAATGCCTGTCATATAGGCAAGCGCCACATATGGCTGATCCTTAAGCAGATTTCTTAAAAAATCAAGATACTGTCTCTGCAGTGTCTCCGAATCCTGCCTCTCCCGCATCACACAGTCCCATTCGTCAATTAGAAAAATAAACTGTCTGCCTGTTTTTACAAATATTCTTCTCAGCGCGGCGGCAAGTCCCAGAGTGTGGCCACAAGTTTGCTCTCCCAATATTTCCCCATATTCCTCTTTAAGTTCCTGCCTCACCTCCTGTTCCAAATATTGTGTCACTTCCCCTGACTCTGCCTCAATCAGAAACTGCTGCATATTTAGCAAAATCACGTCATACCGATTCAGATTTTTCCGAAAGGATTTATCGTTTTCTATCTTGTATCCCTTGAATAAATCCGCGGACTCACAACCGCGGCTGTAGTAAGCAGCCAACATGTTCAGTGCCATTGACTTTCCAAAACGCCTTGGCCGGCTGACACAGATATACTGCTCCTGTGTATTGATACGCTCATTTGTCTGCACAATCAATCCTGTCTTGTCCACATATATTTTGGAAGAAATACATTTCCAAAAACTTATATTCCCCGGATTCAAGTACATTCCCATGGGCCACACCTCCTTCAGAGCGGCAACACCAGTCTGTCAATGATTTTATTCTACCACAAGCACACATACAATTCCATCCGATTTTGTACTATTTCGCTGATTGAATATGGGGATGATATGGAGTATACTAAGTAAACCATGACCATACTCTCGGCTAAAACGGCCGTATGACCATCTATACTATGAAATCCAAAGCTTTCATAATATAACGCATTGGAGGAAACCTATGATTTATTTTATTGCGGATACCCATTTTGGGGACGAGCGGATACGGCGGTATGAGAACCGCCCCTTTGACAGCGCATCGGCTATGAATCAGGAACTGATAAGGCGCTGGAATGAGACTGTATCCCCGGAGGATACAGTCTACGTGCTGGGGGATTGGGGGGAATTATCCCCCATTCTTCTGCATGGCAAAAAATATCTGGTAAAAGGCAATCATGACAGACTGGATAATCAAACTTACCGTGATATGGGATTTGCGGAGGTTTACGATCTGCCGGTGATACTGGACAGCTTCTGGATCCTGTCCCATGAGCCTCTGTATGTCTGTGAAAACATGCCCTATGCCAACATTTTTGGCCATGTACATGCCTCACCTCTTTACAGAACCTTCAGCAGCCAGCACTACTGCGTCTCTGCGGAGCGTACCAGCTATACGCCGATTTCATTTGACGCTGTCAGACGCCGCATACAGGAAAGCTGATTAATATGCCTTCATCTTCTTTACCAGCCACCTGGCTATCCGATAGACCGGATTCTCAAGGGTCTTTTTTACTGCCTTCAGTTCCTGCCGAATCTGGATATGCTGGGGACAGTGCTGCTCGCATTTGCCGCAGCCTATGCAGCCGTAACCCAGTACGGAAATGTCATTGCCATATTTGTCCTTGCGATATCGCATTCTTACCTCTGTTCCTGCGCCAAAAAACGTCTTATTTCTTCCAATCTCCGCTCCGTGTCCTTCCTGCCCAGCTTATACAGGGCTTTCAATTTCCATGGATGCCGCTCCAGTTTGGACACCTTGATCCGCCTGCTGGGTCTCAGCACCAGCGCCAACCCCGCCTTTTCCAATTCCGGCAGCTGATCCAGCGCCTGGTTGTAGCGGATATGGCGGGTCCTCACCGCCATCGCCAGCGCCGGATACCGGCGGATCTTATGCAGCAAAAGAGGCAATCCCCGAGGCGGCTTTTTCCGATATCCCCTGGGCCGGGTCAGCACTACCAGGTTTTTCTCATAGCCGATGCTGCGAAACCAATTCAGAGGAATGGAATCCGAGATACCGCCGTCCAGTAGCTGCCGATCACCAATCTTCACAATCCGGGACACAAAGGGCATGGAGGCCGACGCCTGCATCCAGCGCAGATCCCTCCTGTCTCCGGTGCATCTGTGGTATACGGCCCGCCCCGTGTCCACATCCGTGCAGACCACATAAAATTCCATAGGATTGTTCCTGTAGGTTTCCCAGTCAAAGGGATCCAGCTTCTCCGGCAATTCATGATAGCAGAATTTCTCCTCATAGATATCGCCGCTCCTGATCAGAGATCGAAAATCCCCATACCTGGGATCTCTGCAATATTTGATATTATATCGGAGAGACCTGCCGTTCTGGCGGGATTTATAATTGCTGCCAAACACCGCTCCCGCGGATACGCCCACCACGCCGTCCATCTGAATTCCCTGCTCCATCAACACATCCAGCACCCCTGCGGTATACATGCCCCGCATGGCGCCGCCTTCCAGCACCAGCCCTGTCTTCATATAGCCTGCACCTTCTTCCTGTTCTCACTTCCTCCCATTATAATCCTTTGAGCCTGATTATGCAAGTCATGAAAAAGGATCCAGTCAGACAAATTCCAAGCCCATGGAAGCAGTCAGTTTTTTGTCAGAGCAGGCTGATTCTGCTTAAATCCCTGCCTGCGGTACAACAGCCAGAAAATACTGCCAAAAAGAAAGATGTTGGCGGCTATGATCAATATACCCTCCCCGGTACGCTCCCCCTTTCCCAAACCGTTCAGCAGCAGCCTGATCTGCTCCGTGTAAGTGAATCTTGCCAGCTTGGCTATATGGTCGTTAAACATGGACAACATGGGGGAAAAAGAAAAAAGCAGCATGACGGGAACAGTCACCGAGGTTGCCGCCATCTGGCTGCCGCTTCCAATGCCGACGGCGGCGCCCAGCAGCAGGGAAGTCAGGATCCCCACTGCCATGATTAGCAGAAAAACGCCTCCCTGTCCCAGGGTATATCCGCCAAGCAGGCAGAACACACCCGCTCCCAGCATACAGAAAAAGAACACATAGCTTCCCACTCCCACAAGATACTGCCAGGACGAAACATCCGCCATCAACAGCACCCGCAGAGTGTTTTTTTCTTTTTCCTCAGAGATGATGGCGGCTATGCAGGTGAGAGGAGCCATACCCACATACATGGTGGAGAATAATTTTACAAAGAAATCCGGGGGCATACCTTCTATCTGCATGGACCGCGTCATAATCACGGCCAGCGCCGGGAACATGACAAACTGTATCAATACTGCCTTGTTGCGCAGAGTATCCTTGATCTGCTTTTTGATAATGGTAATGATGTGCCTCATCAGTCGCTAAGCCTCCTTCCAGTGATGCCCAGAAAAACTTTTTCCAGATCCGGCTCGGAAGAATGTATGGACAGTATCTTCTCCGCCCTGATCCATTCGGACAGTATCTTCTCGCTCTCCCGGGCATTGGGGAGCACATGTCTCTCCCCGCCCTGCAGGGTCACTTCAATCTCCCTCCGGGAGTTGTGTCTGGTACAGATGTCCCTGGGAACTCCCTGCTCCACAATCTTTCCCTGGTTCAGCAGCATGACCCTGTCGCACAGGGTTTCCGCCTCATGCATATTGTGAGTGGTGAGGAAAACGGTGGTTCCCGCTTCGCGCTCCTCCCCGATCAATTGGTGGATCTTCCATGTGGTGGCAGGGTCCAGGCCCGAGGTAGGTTCGTCCAGATATAGAATGTCCGCATCCTTTAGCAGCGCCCTGCACAGATTTACCCTTCCCCTCATGCCCTTGGACAGTTTGCTCACCGCCGTGTTCCTGGCCGGGCGCAGCTGTGTTCGATCCAGCAGCTTTTCAATCCTCTCCTTAGACACCCGGTAAATGTCTGCGAAGATGCGCAGATTCTCCCACACTGACAACCTCTCATAAAGCCCGAAGCTGTCCATCATGATGCCGGTCTCCGGTTTTTTCCCGTCTTCACCGCCACATATCCGAACGCTTCCCCCGGCGGCCTTAAGCTGCCCTGTCAAAATGTTCACCAGAGTGGTTTTTCCTGCGCCGGAAGGGCCTAGAAGGCCAATCACCTCCCCTTTTTCCACCATGAAAGAAATATCTTCTATAATCTTTTTGTCCCCAAAAGAATGGGTAATATGTTCCGCCTGTATCAATGCCGCCATATTTGCCTCCTTATTTTTGCGTTGCTTTTGAATTATGCATATCGCCTGTTGCTTATCGGCCAGGTTCCGTAACTTCCTCCGATTCCTTCATCCGCCGCAGCGCCGCCTCCAGCCGTCGGTTCTCCGCCTGCTCTCTTCTGACAGACAGCGCTGCGCTGCTCAGGAAGCAGATTCCAAAACTGATAAAAAAGGCAACCCAGCACTTGGGGTCATCCACGGGGAACCATCCAAACAGGTAAGCCAGTCCTCCGCTCAGCACGGTCACGGCCCCCAACATACCCGCAGTCCTCCCCGCCAGGGACCACCTCTTGATAAAGGTATCCGTAAAAAAGACAAACCGCAGCGTCGTGATGCATACAGAGGACAGCAGATACTCCCCTATGGTATGGATGGGAATGCCCTCGGCCCCCAGCGCGAACATGGTAGAATATTCCCGGGCCTCCTCCCCCACAGCGGCACAGATCAATGTGACGGCAAGCAGGCTTATCCCCAGAATCATGAAAACCTGTTCCACATATGTCAATAGATGTTTTCTCTCTTCCATATATTTCCTCTTTCTTCATATTTAAATATGCCCTTAGTGCTTACTTATCCCAAGCAGTCCCTTGATATTTTCCGCATACTGCCTGGAGGCAATCAACTGTTCTCCATTTTCCATTTTAAGCAGCAGCCGTCTGTTCACATAGGTCCTGATGGACTCAATTTTTTTCAGATTGACAATACTTGCCTTATTGGCCCGGACGAACAGATACTGTCCAAGCTGCTGTTCCAGTTCATACAGTCTGCTGCCGGTCTCATAGACCTCCTCCTGGGTATAGACAAAACATCTGCCATCCACCGATTCCACATACAGAACTTTCTCCAGATCCAGCGGCAGCGCATACCCGCTGCGGGTGACCGTGATCTGGCGGTCAACCATGTATATAGCCGCCACCAGCCTGTCTACATAGGCTGACCTTTCCCCGCATTTTATGGTGACGGCCACATCCTCCTGCCCATCGTCGATTTCAATATTGACTTGCAAGTTTTCCTCCTTCCCGCATAACAGAAGTTTGCCTATGCCAAACTCCTGCTGTGCCTGCGTTACTGCGTTAATCAGTATTTGAATGCCCCTGTCTCGCTATCCATTCTATCAAATATTTCGGTGTACGCAAGCGGTAAAGCGGTAAGCTGCCCTTTTTGTCAGGTATGTTGCCACAAAAAAGTACGCGAAAAAAGCTGCCGCCTCAAGGGGATGCCCCTCTCCGCAACAGCCTTTCTCTGCAGCCTGTAACCGAATACCTCCGCCGCATGACGAATCGTCCTTCCGAACACCCGCCAAAGGTTTTCGCCGCCTGTGTCATATTATTAGGAGAAAATCAACCATAAACCTATACCTAAAACGTTTGTCTTTGCGGCGGCTTAACTGGGGAATATACACCAGCATCTGGTCTATGGTCATCTAAAACATTTGTTTTATTATAATGAAAAAGAGAACCCTATCAACAGCAAAATATAGGACGTATATACAGCATGAACTGCATAGTACGCCCTGCGCTTTCGATAGGGTCCTGTATTACTTCCGCAGATTATGACCTTTTTTCTTCCACAAAATTTACATTTTTATGAGGCGCTTTCCCTACAACCTCGATTGCCTTGCTAACAGCCACCGTAACTTCAATATCATTTTGTACCTGGCTTGACGCAAAACGATACAGCACCTTTCCTTTGATCGACTGCACATATTGCGCTGGAAGGCGATTTAAAGCATAAGTAGCTATATCCATCCGGCAGCTGTCACACTTACAGTAGTCCGTATTGGGCAGCAACTGGTCAATCTTGTTCAGTACTGTTTCTTCCATCAAGTTTATCAAACCTATCATAAAATTTTACCTTGCTTTAGCCTTTCGTATTCCCTCTGGGAAAAATCTACTTTCCCAGAACCAGTATATCACTAAATTCTACAAAAGAAAATATTTTTTTGTATAAAAATAGGAAATTAGGACCAAAATTTTCTTCGAAGCCGATACAGAAAGAGCCATCGGAAAAATTGAACCGCCAAAAAGCCCATAGTTCCGCCCACCAGCACGTCGCTGAAAAAATGGGCGCCGGCTGCCACCCGGAAAAATGCCACCATGCCTGTGTAGGTGATGGGAACCACATAGGACAACATCCGCCACTTTCTGGTCTGTAGTCTCTCAAACAGATCCGGCAGAAGGATCACCAGATAAGCCATGGAACCCGAAAAGGTATGGCCGGAGGGAAAGGATTTAAAATAATCCCGGTCAAGGCCCAGACTTCCCAGCATCTGCCTGGCGCTGCTCACCTGGTACCAGGGAGTATAATAGGAATAATCTCCTACATAATGCATGGCCCTGAAGCGCATCCTCCCCACAGGATTCTTGATAAGTTCCACAAATAGAAAACAGCAGCATGAACAGATAATCGCCAGCGCAAAAGGCAGCATCTGCCTCATATGGTCCTGAATCCACCCGCCGGCCAGCGTCAGAATCAACACTGTAGTCACCAGACCAAAGGCTGTCATTGCCACTTTAAACCATACCTGCTTCATCACTTCTTCTCTGTTCAGGATCTGGAGCAGGTACTTCATCATATCTCTCAGGAAAGAACTTCCCGCAAACACGGACAGACCAAAGAATATCAACGCAAGTCCCCTTGCCGCTCCTCCCCTGTGGTGAAGATAGACCACCAGGATGGAGGCGGCAAAAGTGGCAAAGCCCCATATGGGCGCCATGGCCACCACCTCCACCAGATTACAGGGAAAACTGGTGGAAAAATATCTGCCGGGAATCAGATTGGGCGACGCCAGCAGAAAGCTTATCTGTAAATCATAAATCGTGGCCAGCGCCAGCAATCCCCCAAAAATCAATAGGAATGCCCCCACCGCCACATATTGCCTGTTCCTTTTGGACATAGCAGTATCATCCTCCTGTCCGTTCATACAGTTCCATATTATCACAGTTCCATCAACAATTCAATGACAGAATGAATCCAGCCCACTACCGGAGTTCTGTATTCTGCTGCTCCCTTAAGCGCTTAACCTCCCGCGTCAATTATTCCACGCCCTCGAAAATTTCCCCCAGAGACATCCTAATCTGCGGAAATGCCTTCAGACATATTTCTGTCTCCGCATTATAGTCGTCGTCTTCCTTATCATCCTGCAACATGTAATTTTGTTCCAGAATATATTTACCCTCTTCCAAATAGTAAATTTCTACAGAACCCTGCGGAGAAACGATCCAATACTCTTCTACCCCGGCCTTCTCGTAAATATCTTTTTTTATGGTTTTGTCACGTTTTGTAGTTGAATGACTCAACGTCTCTGCAATAAATTTAGGGACACCGCTGTAGGCTCCGCCCTTCAATCGCTTTCTGTCACAAATGATCATAATGTCCGGACACAAATAGTCATCATTTTCTTCCGGATGGTATTTAAAATCCATATTCTCCATAGAAACAGTACATACGCTTCCCTTTAACCCCTGCTTTATGGCCATATAAATATTTCCATTGATAATAAAATGCGCATATCCGGGCGATGGTGACATATGGTAAATCACCCCGTCAATTTTCTCGTTCTTCTTTCGCTCAAATTCCGCTAATCCCATATCGTCACATCCTTCTCTTCATTATGGCAAACGACTAAAAAACAATTCCTGCCATGGCATGAAATTCTTCCAGACACCGCTTATGCGGTTGCTGACTGGATTATAGCATGTTCCTGCCAATAAAGGAATAAGAAGTCAGGGCATTTTCTACCCTCTCTTATTGGATCGACGCCAGATCTTTCTCTCCTGGGCCTCCCGAACCAGCATATCCCGAAAGTCCGGGTGGGCGATGGAGATCAGCGCCTCCGCCCGCTCCCAGGTGGAGCGACCCTCCAGGTTGATAACACCGTACTCCGTGGCCAGGAAATACACCTGGCTGCGGGGAGAGGTAATAATGTCCCCGTCAAACTGGGGCTTGATCCGAGAGTGCTTTCCCCCGTGGCGATCCGTATGTACGGAACTCATGCAGATAAAGGCTTTACCGCCCCGGGATGCGGAGGCGCCGATCAAAAAGTCCAGCTGTCCGCCCGTGCCGCTGATCTGCCTGGCCCCGGCGCTCTCTGCCGCCACCTGGCCGTACAGGTCCACCGCCACACAACTGTTAATGGACACCATGTTGTCAATCTGGGCAATTACGCTGGGACGGTTCACATACTCCAGCGGATAGGCGGCTATGCCGTGATTGTCGTCCAGCCATTCATACAATTCCAGGGAGCCCAGGGCACAGCCAAAGACACCCTTGCCCCTGTCAATATTTTTTTTCCGGTTGGTCAGCTTGCCCGCCCGATACATACTGAGGTATGCGTCGGAGCACAACTCCGTGTGCATCCCCAGATCGTTCAAGTCCGACTGTGCGATCAATTCCCCCAGGGCGTTGGGCATACTGCCGATGCCCAGCTGCAGGGTTGCCCCATCCACAATATAGGGAATGATATGTTCCGCAATCCGCCGGTCCACCTCCCTGGGCACAAAGGGCCTGCTGCTCTCAAAGGGGACATGAGGCCCCTCCACGATATAGTCCACCTCCGAGATATGGATGCACTCGTCATAACCCCCATGGATTTTGGGCATATGCTCGTTGACCTCCACGATCACGATATCCGCCATCCGGGCGATGGGGGCCGCCACCCCGGTGTTCACCGAAAAATTGAAGTACCCGTGCTTGTCCATGGGGGATACGCTGACCATGACCACATTCACATCCAGAAAAAATTCATAGTAGGCCGCATTGTTGTGGAACACCATGGGAATATAGTAGCACAACCCCCGGTCGCAGAGTCCCCGTTCATAGGAGGAGCAGTGCCAGCTGTGATAGGTAAAATGTTCCTGGCTCTCATCGCACTCCGCCACATGGATAGGACCATCAATCAAATTCCCCCGGATTTTTACGTCCCAGAGTTCGTCCCTGCGCCGGGCCAGAGCCTGATCCAGCAGCACAGGCTTACCCAGGCAGCTAGTGTAGTCCACCCAGTCCCCGCTTTTAACAACTGCTGCCGCCTCCTGGGGGGTGCGCAGCTTTTGCCGATATTGTATTGTGAAGTCCTGTAACATACCATGCCCCCTTAAAGCCAAACTTCCCTCTTTCCTGCATATCGCAGGCCGAGCCTGCGATACTGCGTTAATGCGTATTTGGAAGTTTCACTTCCAAACTTCCTCCTCGTGGATATTGCTGGCTACGCCTGCAATATCCCTTAATACGTATTTGGATGTAAAACATCCAAACTTACCTCTACATGCATATCGCTGGCAGTACCCATCCCTGCTTTTCTTATGTAAATCTCCGGAAATTCCCTTGGCAACAAGGCCAAGCGCTCCGGCTCATTCACATTCCTCAGTCATAGTCTACCTGCATCAGACACAGCCCTTGCGCCGGGGCCGTGGGGCCAGCTTTCCGGCGCTCCCGGGATTGCAATGCCTCCTGCACCTGCTCCTGTCCCATATGTCCCCATCCCACCTCCAGCAGGGTCCCCACCATGATCCGCACCATATTCTGCAGAAAGCCTGTGCCGTGAAAGGTAAAGCGGATATAGTCCCCCTCCCGCTCTATACGGATCTGGTCCACCGTCCGCACCGTGGATTTTTTCATCCGGGGATTCATACAGAAATTGCGGAAATCGTGCTCTCCCGTGAGCAGCCGGGCCGCCTCCCGCATGACCCCTATATCCGGGGACTCCTCCAGCACATACACATATTTGCGGTCAAAAACCGGCTTAACCGGACCGTCAAAGCAGGTATAGCAATATGTCTTGCCGATGGCGTTGTATCTGGCGTGGAACCGGGGCCCTGCCGCCTTTACTTCTCTGACCGCGATATCCTCCGGCAGATAGCGGTTCAGATAGTCCATGATTTTCTCCGGGGCAAGGGCCACATCCATGGTCACATTGGCCACCATGCTGCGGGCATGAACACCGGCGTCCGTGCGCCCGGCGCCGATGACCTCCACCGGCTGGCCGCACAGCCGCTCCAGCACTGCCTCCAGCTTGCCCTGAACCGTATCGTGGTCCGGCTGCCGCTGCCAGCCATAGTACCTGCTGCCGTCATACATAATAATGAATCTGTAATTCTGCTTCATATTCTCCTCTTTCCTGCATTTTAAGGACATCAGGCACAGAACCTCTTCTTAACCTCAAGCAGCTCCTCCAGCTGCTTGAGAATGTAAAACAGCACCGCCCGGGCCTCGAACTCCTCCCGGCTCCGGGGCAGATCCTGGGTCTGCATGTCCGCCAACAGCGCCTGCAGCTGCGAAAGCAGTCCCTCCACGTTGTTATAGCGGTGATATTCCTGTTGAATCTGTTTAAGCAGCTTTGCCACCTGTCCCGCCTGCCTGGGCAGATAGGTAATCCCCCGGATATTGTCATAGACCGCCTGCAGAATCACCGCCTGCTGCTGCCGCATCCGCACATAATCCAGTTCATAGGTGTCTCTGGAAAAAGGCGCGTTTCCATAGTTGGCCACGGCGCAGGTTTCCGCCTGTCCCAGCGCCTCCCACAGCATGTCAAAGTAGTTTTCTCCACAGCCTATAGGACAGCTGACCGCATTACTGCCTGCCGCGGCGGATTTATCCTCCTGCGCCAGCCACCGTGCCATATCCCCCAGAATCCCCTTGATCTGCTGGTCCACCCTATCAGAGGCCAGTGTAAACTGCTCCCTGCGGCTCCGCAGATGCAGGTTTACCAAGATGCCAAACCCTGTTCCGACACAGAACAACAGCGCCTCGTTTCCCAACAGTGAAAAAAAAGCGCCCTGACTCAAAAAATGGCTGACCAGCACCGAGTCCATGGCAATGGCTTCCTGCCATCTCATCACCAGACAGAGCAGGACAAACAAAAACAGGTATACTCCGAAAGCCCACACACTGTATCCCAGCAGCCCGTAACACAGCCCTGCCAGCGCCAGCGCGCAGAGAAAGGCCAGCGCCCTCTTGCCCGCCGTCTTAAGCGTCTCCAGCTTGGTGCCCTGGATGCTGAGTATAGTGATAATCCCCGCCGTGGTGGGATATTGCAGCCCCAACGCACTGGCCAGGGCAATGGCCAGCACAGCCCCCAGAGCGATCTTCAGACTCCTGGCCGATTTGGATAGCAGGCTATTTTTCATCCATATCTCCTTTACAACAACGATTTTTGATTTCCGCCACTTTCCTTTGGGCCTCCAGAATCTCCTCCTCCGTTCCTTTCCAGTTGTCCATATCCTCGCTGATAAAAGCCAGTACCCGATCCGCCAGATTGGCCAGGAATCTGACTGCCACCGCTCCCGAAGCGCCGCGCAAAGCCGCTGTGAGCACATCACTTTCCAGATTCCGCAAAATGGTCTGGATCTCAAAGTCTCCCAACTCCACAAAAGTTTCCAGAAGGTCCGTGGCCGCGGAATACTGCTTCTTGTCCAGATACCGCTTTAGAATCTCGTCCCTTCTGTCCTGCAGAGACTTATCTCCTACTATTTTCTCCCAATAATCCATGCCTATGTAAGAGGCGATGATCTCCTTTATTAGATCCGTTGATTCTCCGGAGACAATGGCCTCCAAAGCGGCCACCACCATGGGTCCCTCATTCTGCGCTCCCGGCAGAGTCCCCGCGTAGTTGTGCAGCAGAAAAACAATCCTGCTCGCGTCCATCTGCTTCATGAACGCCTGCAGAATATACCGAATCGCAAACGGCAGAAACTCGCTGTCTCCCTGAAAACCTGCAATCTCCCCTTCCAAGGCCAGAAGCCCCTGCTGTCTGCTGACCTGGCTGCACCGCAGCAGATCGCCCGCTATATCCACCAGCCGGAGTTTTTTCTCATCATAGATGCCTACCCGTTCCAGCTGTTCCTGTCTGCGTCCCACCAGTTCGTCTATGGTACAGCCAAAATAATCCGCCAGCATCCAGAGCATCTCCACGCTGGGGACAGCCAGATTCCTCTCCCACTTCGACACCGCCGCCGGGCTCACGCACAAAACCTCCGCCAGCTGCTCCTGTGTCATTCCCTTTGCCTCGCGAAGCGAGCAAATCCTCTTTCCCATAGAAATTCTGCTGTATTCCATCTCGACTCCTCTCCGCCCGCCGCGGCGGGCATACCATAATATAGTTTCTTTCTGATCATAAGCATACAGGATAATATCCTTCAGGTCAAAGGATAAGGAGTCGTGTTAATCAACTATAGGTTTTGCTCTGCTATTCCCCCTTCTCCGTCCCGCGGAATGTGACCAGGCGCAAATCCACAACCAGCGCCGGGCGTACGCCGAACCCTTCCAGGCCCACGTTTTCCTGCCTGGTGGCATTTTCCACATAGCCGTTATTCACAAGATAGCAGAGACTTGCCGTTTCCGGCACCGGTTCGCGGAGCCACCAGCTATGATACTCGACTCCGTAGGTATCGCAGTCCAAGCTATACCAGTTGCTCTGATCCTGCAAGACCGCCTCCTCTGTAGGGGATGCGTACTTGCTCATGCCCGCCTCGTCAAACCATGCAAGCTCGTCCAAAGATAGCAGCCACACCCTGTCATGGGTAGTCACGCTGCCTGACTCTGAAAGCGCATTTCCCTTCGTCACAAGCTCCGTCTCCACAATTGCGTCGCATTCCTCCTGCGTAAAACCCCAGAGAAATCCCGGTTCATTCTGATAGCCGTTTTTCTTTTCCGCCATAGCCGTCCCCACCGGCGGCTGATCGGAATAGACAACGACCTCGGTATCGGCGTTCAGCCATGCCCTCAGATTGGAGACACTCCAATCACTGTTGCCGCGCACCTGTGCCTGAAGCGCCATATCGTCATCCGTCTTGAACTCCCTGGTCCAATAATCCTTGTCCCCGTCATAATTATAGCGTCCGCTCTCCGCCGCGTCATACGCCTTCATAGTCAAAATATGGGAAGAAACCAGAACCGCCTGCGATTCGTCCTCGGAAATCCGCAGCACACGCCACTCAATGTCCTCATTCAGATAGTTTCCAAACAGCACCGTCTCTCCTACCTGAACGGAAACCGGCTCTGGCTTATTCTCCGCCGCCCCGGGCTTTTGTATGGCAAAGTAAGCAAATGCCCCAATCCCAAGCACAACTGCTGCTGCCGCCGCAAAAATCCCCGCTTTACGCCCGGCGGCGCCGCCATGTTTCTTACCAGCGCTGTTCTTCGCATTCTTCGCGCCTGCCTCGTCCTGTTTTGTATTCTCCTCCTTCGCCAAATTCTGCGCAAACGCCACAATATCGGCATAATCCTCCCGGGGCTTGGCGCTGATCCACTGGTGTGTCATCAGAAAGTATTCCATGGATTTAGAGAGCGCAACTTCCTCCATCTTATACACCAAGATGGGCGTACCGCTGCTGACCGCATGTTCCACCTCCCGCAATACATGAGGGGAACTGTTGGCATTCTGGGACATCAGCAGGACCATTGCCGCCGACTTGTCTATGCCGTTGATAATCTCTTCCGCATATTCTTTTCCTGGCCGTATATCCCTGGGCGCAATAAAGCATTTGGCACCGTTTTTCTCGAGCCGCTCACAAATCTGCCCGGCAATGACGGCATCCTTGGAGGAGTGTGATAAAAAAATCTGCATGGTATATTCTCCTGGGTTTAATAATGTGCAGAGTCATTTTCTGAATGTGCAATTATGAGCGCTATAGCTCAAATCAAATACATTCCGGACCTGCCTATAGTAATGTAGTCGCAAATTTAGCATCATATATTTGGATGGAAGTTATTTCCGTTCCATCTGTGTAATATATGATCCAGATCCAATTTTCTTCCTTTTCCTGCTCTATTGATACTTCTTCCGCATCTTCATTATAAATAATGCTATAGCTATCCTGTAATTGATACTCCTTGCTAAATGCGTTCTCTATTTTATCAACGCTGTCCCCAACAGATATGCCTTTATAGGTTACTATATCTTCGTCAACAATAAAAATACTTCGAATCACACCGTCTCTGACTATAATGCAGTTATCGCTTCGATTGCGGATCCCAATAATATTGTCCGCGCTGTATTCCAATATTGTAAAGTCATCTATACTAATGGCATCTTCGGTATCATAATAAGATAATGTGGATATGCCATCTGTAATCTCATATGGATAATTTACATTAGCCTTGTCTGATGCATTTTGAGAGCATCCCGATAGCAAAAAAAGTGAAGTAATCAAAAGCCCAAAAATTTTTTCATATAATTCCTTTCCCTATCTTAACCACGGCGTTTTCCAACATTGCCGAGATTGAGCGTTTCTACAGCGTCAGCAATAGTTTCCATGCTTTACAGCCATTCGTAAGGAGTGGTCTGGTATACATAATAATTGAGCCAGTTGCTGTAAAGATTGTTGCTGTGAGACCGCCACTGCAGCAGGGGCCTCTGACTGGGATCGTCATCCGGGTAATAATTGTAGGGCACATGGATGGGCAGGCCCTTGTCCAGGTCACGGTGGTACTCATTATTCAGAGTATAGCGATCATACTCCGGGTGGCCGTTGACAAAAATCTTCTTCCCGCCCTGGGCGATGGCCAGAAATACCCCCGCTTCCTCACTCTCCGCCAGCACGGTCAGCTCCGGACAGGCATGGATGGCCTCCGCCGGAGTCTCTGTGTGGCGGCTGTGGGGCGCCAGAAAAATATCGTCAAAACCTCTGACCAGCGGAATCTTCCGGTTGGACACTTTGTGGGCATACACCCCGAAAAGCTTCTCCGAGAGTCCTCGCTTATTGATGCCGTAATAATGGTAAAAACCCGCCTGGGCCCCCCAGCAGATATGCAGAGTGGAGGTCACATGTTCCTCCGCCCAGTCCATGATCTCGCAGATCTCGTCCCAGTAGTCCACCTCCTCAAAAGTGATATCCTCCACCGGGGCGCCGGTAATGATAAGACCGTCAAATTTCCGTTCCCTTACCTCATCCAGCGAAGTATAGAACTTATTCAAGTGATTGGCAGATGTGTTAATGGAGATATGACTTTTCACATTCAAAAAAGTCACGTCCACCTGCAGCGGCGTATTGGACAAAGCCCGCAGCAGCTGCAATTCTGTGTCCTGCTTCACCGGCATGATGTTCAAAATCATGACCTGTAGTGGACGAATATCCTGATGCATGGCACGATTCTCATCCATCACAAATATATTTTCATTTTCCAATATCTCCTTTGCAGGGAGATCACTCTGTGTCTTAATCGGCATAACCCTATACTCCTCTCCTTATCCCACTCCCCGGGTGTATCCTTTCACAGTCATGCTGCCATCCAGGGCATAACTCTTATAAGTATTTTGCCATAAAATCCTCTTCTGTCAAGATAGGGATGCCCAATTCCTTGGCTTTTTTATTCTTGGAGGAATTGGAGGCGATATCATTGTTAATCAGGCACTCCGTCTTGGAGGTCACGCTGCCCGTGACCTTGCCGCCCCGCTGCTCAATCACGTCCTTTAACTCGTTGCGGCTGCTGTAGTGGTTTAGGCTTCCCGTGATGCAGAAACCCTTGCCCGCCAGATTCTGCTCCGCGGCTACCTGCACCGCCTGAATCCGCAGTTCCTCCATCAGATTCCGAATTTTCCGCACGTTCTCCTCACTGCGCATATATTCCACAAAGGCGGTGGCAATCACCTCTCCCACACCCTCGATGGCCCCCAGTTCCTCCTCATCCGCCTGCATCAGCTGTTCCAGATCATAGTCAAAATGTCTGCACAGCATCTTGGCATTGGCCACGCCGATATTGGCGATACCCAGGGCATAAATCACCTGGGGCAGCGTGGCCTCACGGGATTTCTCTATGCTGCCCTGCAGGTTCTGATAGGATTTCTCCCCAAATCCCTCCAGGGTTGTGATCTCCTCATGGTAGCGGTCCAAATGATACAGATCCGCAAATTCATGTAAAAATCCGCTGCTCAAAAACTTTTCCAGGGTCGCCTCGGACAGGCCGTCTATATTCATGGCGTCCCGGCTGACAAACAGGGTAAACGCTTTGATCTTCTTGGCGTCACAGTCCTCGTTAGTGCAGTACAGACTCTGGGCGTCCGCCACCTGGCGGATCTCCGTGGGGGCGCCGCAGACAGGGCAGGTCTCCGGGATCTGCACATTGTCGCTCCCCGTCAGATTCTCCGCGATCTGCGGAATGATCATATTGGCCTTGTACACGGTGATCCGATCTCCTATCCCCAGCTTCAGGCCCCGCAGAATGCTGATATTGTGAACCGAAGCCCGGCTCACAGTGGTGCCCTCCAATTCCACCGGCTCAAAGATTGCCACCGGGTTGATCAGCCCGGTCCGGCTGGGACTCCACTCGATCTCCTTCAATGTGGTCTCCCGCAGTTCATCCGCCCATTTAAAGGCGATGGAATGCCGGGGAAATTTGGCTGTGCGGCCCAGGGACTGCCCGTAGGCAATATCCTCATAAGTCAGCACCAGGCCGTCCGAGGGAATCTCATAAGTTTCCACCCGTCGGGCAAAATCCTCAATGGCCTCCAATATGGTGTCCTCTGTCACCATAACTCTCTGCACTGCCTCAAAGCCCTGTTCCTCCAGAAAAGAAAACTGCGCCTCTCTGGAATTGGCAAAATCCACGCCCTCGGCCCGCACCAGGTTAAATGCCACGAACCGCACTTTCCTTTGAGCGGTGATCTCGTTGCTTAACTGGCGCACGGATCCGCTGCACAGGTTCCGGGGGTTCTTGTACCGGGCGTCCACATCCTCGATCTGGCTGTTGATCCACTCGAAGTCCGGATAGCTGATCACCGCCTCCCCTCTCAGCACCAACTCTCCCCGGAATCCTATATTCAGCGGCAGATTGATGAAAGTCCTGGCATTGCCGGTGATGACCTCGCCCACCTCGCCGTTGCCCCGGGTTACCGCTTTTTCCAGTTTTCCGTCGCGATATGTCAGCACTATCGTCAATCCGTCCAGTTTCCAACTCATTATTGCAGGCTGACCCTGCAGCCAGGAGCGCAGTTCCTCGCGATCCTTGGTCTTATCCAGGGAAAGCATGGGGGATTCATGGGCCTCCTTGGGGAGTTCATCCACGGCCTCATACCCCACATGCTGCGTGGGGCTGCCCGCCAGGATAATCCCGGTCTCCTGTTCCAGCCGCTCCAGTTCGTCATAGAGCCTGTCATATTCTAAATTGCTCATGATCTCCTGATCCTGGGCATAATATGCCCTGGAAGCCCTGCCCAAAAGCTCTGTCAATTCCTTGATCCGGTTCAACTTTTCTGCTGCCATGATTTATTTTCCTTTCCATATTAAAATTCTTAGGAGCTTATACTGCTTAACAGTTAAAACTGCCGAGTAACCTGACTACATAACGCCAGCCCGGCCTCCCGGTACAGCTGCTCCAACTCCTGCCCCTTCACTTCCCTGTATTTTCCGGGCGTCAGTTTTTCCAGCCGGATGTTCATGATCCGGACGCGCTTAAGCTGCTTTACCTCATAGCCGCAGGCTTTGCACATCCGCCGGATCTGTCGGTTAAGTCCCTGGGTCAGGATGATCCGGACTGTGTATTTGCCCGTCTGCCGGATTTCGCAGGGTCTGGTGGTCTGCTTCAGCTGCGGCAGATATACGCCTGCTGCCATTTTTTCCAGAAACGGAGGTTCAATCTCCCGATTGACCTTGACAGTGTACTCCTTTTCGTGCTTATGGGCTCCCCGCATGACAGCTTCGATCAAATTCCCGTCATTGGTAAGCAGCAGCAGACCCTCAGAGTCCTTGTCCAGGCGCCCTGCATAAGTGACGCGCACAGGATATTGCACATAGTCATTGATGATCTTCTCCGCATGTTTATCCTGCTCCGTGCAGGTCACGCCCACCGGCTTATAAAAGGCCAGCACCGCTCTTTTGGGTTTTCCCTGCAGCTGTCTGCCGTTCACCGCAATGCTGTCCTGCTCCGTAACCTTGCAGCCCGTGGCTGCAGTCCGTCCGTTTACCTCGACCCGTCCCTGTGCAATCAGCCGATCCGCCTCCCGCCTGGAGCACACGCCGTGATCCGCCAGATATTTATTCAGCCTCACCTTACTCTCTTTGCCGCCCGGCCCCTGTGTCCCTTTGTTGCCGCCGGCGCTGGAAGATTGCACCTCTCTGTTTACTCCGCCCATGGATCCATCTCCTCCATCCGCCACACGTCGGGAATTTCTTCCTTCTCCCACAGGCCGTCTTTTGCCAGCCGGTCAGCCAACTCATTATAATACACATTGGTGTGGGCCGCCACCTTGGTGAAGCCCATCTGGATACTCCCCATCCAGCGCCTCATGGACGCCGCGTATTTCTGGGTGAGTTCCGTCTTGCTTTTCCAAGCGCCGGTCACCCATTTTTCAATTCCCTCATAGTCATAGCGCAGTTCAATCCGTGAAAACCCGTTTTTGACAGCCCATCTCACGGCATACATGGCCCCCAGCATCTCCCCGGATACATTGCGGTGCTGGGCCGTGTCGGGATTGTTCCCGCTGCCGTTTTCCACATAAACCGTGTCGTCCGGCAGGATAAAAACACAGCCAAAGGCATATCTTTTGATGCTGTGGTCATAGCTTCCGTCCACATAGGCCACCAGGCCTCCCTGGGGATCTCCCATCCCCCTGGGACGCTTCTCCCGGTCCGGCATCACTTCTTTCTTCCTGCCAGTGTCAGCGGCTTTTCTCTTTTTGGAAGCTTTGCCGTCATCAGCGCCTGACTTCTCCCGCAGAGGCTTTATCTCCTCCTTCTGAAAGTCCTCCTGCACAGCCGTCCCTTTCGTGTCGGCAGTCCCCTCCATATAGGCTTTGGCTTCCTCGAGAGACTTAAAACTCTTATACTCCGCTCCCGGATATCCTTCCACCGCCTCCCTGCAGGCATCCCAGCTGTCCAGTATCCCTATGACTTTTCCACTGCGTACCGCATACACTTTTTTCGCCGCCATCCCTGCCTCCCTAGCACATCTCTTAAAATAAAACCACTGCCCCGCAAGGCTGTGGATCTGTAAAGTATATTAGCATATTTTTACTGACAGGACAAGAAGTAATCAGGTTCTTTCCTGAGAGCCCCTTACCGCACACAATTTCACCCCCCAACATACAATATACTAAGAAAAATGACAGGAAATTCCCAATTATGTATTTTTTCATCGGTTTTCTACTGTTGATTGTCCTGTGCCTGGGGCTTTATTTCTGGCGCAGACGCAAGGCCCTTAAAAAGATCTGCTGCATGTCCTGCCGTGAAAAGCAGGATCTTTTGGACACGATTCTGGAGCCCTTCGGATATTATTATGTCTGCGACCAGGACCTGATATCCACACGTAATGACGCCTGGCAGCGCCAGGCGGGCTACACGGCACTCTTTGACAAAGCGGCGCTGGGCCTGCACATGGTATTTGACGCGCTGCCAATCTACTTTGATTACTGTGGCCGCACCTGGCTCATTGAACTCTGGAAAGGCCAATACAGCATCAATACCGGCGCCGAGGTAGGCATCTACCAGGCCGGTCGCCTGCTGTCTCCGGAGGAATATACCACCGCCCACTTCCAGGCCGTGCCCGACAACGAACGACTGCCCGTCTCCTTCAACCTTTTTCACGGGGAAAGACTGTTGGCGACCATGTCCCACACCACCTGGTGGCTCACCGCCTTTCTGGTGGGTATGTTCACAAAGCCCAGCCATCTGACCCTGGAAGTTACCATCGGCTTCCCCAGTTCGGAGATGCAGCGCCAATTCCTTGGGGCTCTTGACCAACTCGGTCAGGAAAACAAATCCCTGCGGTATTCCTGCTGCTGCCATGGAATGCAGGTACACATTCGCTACAGCTGCGGTTGTCCCGTCTCACCCATCTGTCCCGAGCGCATATCCTGTTTCAGAAAGATTCGGATTCGCTGGGTACAGCTGTGTAACCGCTTTTTCTGCCGGGTTTACCGCCGCATCACCCGCCCCTTTGACTGCACACTGGACCGGATTCTGTTCCTGTATGAACTGCTGCCCTTTGTTCTGCGCCGCATACTAAAACAGCACGTTCCCGGAAAAGCGCGCTGATGGATACCCGGACGCCCCGCTCATAATCAGGACGCCTTGCGGCATGATTTTGAGCACCGGGATTGTGCGCATGCGCAGGGAATATGCGGGACTCTAAATAAGAAAGGAGTTATCCATATATGAGTTACACCTCCCGCCTGACCCACGCTTTTCAGAATGCCCCCATTCTTCCGCTGGGCCCCTGCAGCCGTTATGTTCTGTTCAGCGACTGTCATCGGGGGAACGGCACCTGGGGCGATAATTTTCTGAAAAACCAAAACCTCTATTTTACGGCATTGAAGCACTACTATGCCCAGGGCTACACCTATATTGAACTGGGAGACGGGGATGAGTTGTGGGAAAACAGGCGCATGAGTCAGATCATTGAAATTCACAATAATGTGTTCTGGCTCCTCTCCCTGTTTTACCGCCAGGGACGGCTTTATCTGTTGTACGGCAATCATGATATGGAGAAAAAAAGACCTGGTTATTCCGACCAGGTCTGTAACTCCTATTTTTGCACGGATTCCCAATGCCGCCAACCCCTCTTCCCGGGACTTACCTTTTATGAGGGCGTTATCCTGGAGCAGCGCGGTCAGGGACAACGCCTCTACCTGACCCACGGACATCAGGCAGATCCCCTGAACTCCACCTTCTGGCGGCTGGCCCGCTTTCTGGTTCGGTATTTCTGGCAGCCCCTGGAACATTTCGGAGTGCTTGACCCCACCAGCGCCGCCAAAAACTACACCCACAAGGACCGGGTGGAACAGCACCTGACCGACTATGCCCAAAAGACCGGGCACATCCTGATCACCGGCCACACACACCGTCCCAGCCTCAGTGCGGACACCCCCTATTTCAACACCGGCAGCTGTGTCCATCCCCGCTGCATCACCTGTCTGGAGATTATGGGAGATATAATCACTCTGGTGAAATGGGCCTGTGATACCAGAAAAGACAACACTCTCTTCGTAAACAGAGAGGTGTTGTCCCAGATCAAACTATAGAGAATATACAGTTAAGGACAGAAACCCGGAAAACCTCTGGTCTTCCGGGTTCATTTCACTCGCCAAATGGACAAAAGCCTTTGCGCACATTTAGTTCAGAAGAACTAAACGCGAAGCGTTTGCTCATTATACCATGGCATCTATACTTCCGCCCTCCGGCATCGCTGGAGCTTCCACAGCCTCCACCGGCATCTCCATGCCGCCCAGTTCCAACGATACGCCGCTTCCGCCGTCATAGCTGCCGCCCACACCGCTGTCGCTGCTGCCGGAACCGCCGCCGGAGCTATTGCTCCCCTGCTGTTTTTCCTGGGCCAGCTTATAGAAGAGCGCTTTCAAGTAGACCATATCCGCTTCCATGATCTCCCTCTGTTCGTCCAAACGGTGTTTTTTCTTCAATTCCTCCAGATCCTCGGGATCCATATCCCTGGAAACGCCTCCGCCCAGGGCATCGGACAATTCGTCCATCTCCGAAAGTTCTGCCATCTCCTGCTCAAATTCCCGCTGGGCCTGCTCCATCTCACGCATCATCCGCTGCATCTCCTGCTGTATCTCCTGCTGGCGTTTTTGCAGCATGGCCTCCTGCTGCCTGCGGTCAAGTTCCAACTCCTCCTGCTCTTCCTCCTGGTCAGGCTGGATATCCTCGCATTCCTCCTCCATATCCCCAAAGCAGGGACCGCCTCGCTTAGCCATCTCTTCCTCCTGTAAGTGGCGCATCCTCTTTCTGGCAATGCGTTCCATCTTCTCCGCATGTATGATGGCGCTCTCCAACTCCTTGTCGTCATATTCACCGCATTTCAGACGCTGTTTGAGCAGAGCGACCTTACCCCTGGCGCGGGCCGCCACCTGCCGGGCGCTGCCGGAGGTCTTGGTCTGGAGGATCATGGCCGAGATCTCCTTGAAATTGTAGTTCAGACGCTTTGTTTTTTGGGGGGCCGATTTTGTCACGGATATAGTGCCCACATAGGACCCGTCCATCCGCCGCAGAATAGTCCTGGTGGTCACCTTATTACCGTTTTTAATAACCTTTCTCTCCGTTCCGCAAGGTCCTTTCCCGCTGGGGACGGCGCCCCCATATCCTGATCCGATACCGATTCCCATTCCCATATCTTTCACCCCCTTATAACATAAAATACCGCATTTACCTTTACAGTATAATCTTTCAATCTGTATATCGGATTACGCATGTAAATAATTAATCCCTCTCCTCCAATTTATTCCAACATACCTGTTCTGAAACACTCTTTGCGTCTTTTCCTTTGAAATCGCAGCCGGGCCTTGGTCTGGGTATCCATCGGCGGTACCGCCCAAGGCGCTTCCTTAGTACTTATCATCGTCAACTGCCATCCATATTTATCCCATTCAGCATCCGGCTGACAGTGCATATAGGTTATCTTTTCTGTCAAAACCTGAAAACCCCCTCGACACTGCCCGAAATTCGTTATATAATATTTCCAGTGAAAATCATGGAAAATACGGAGGTATACTATGGATAAACTATTATTAACCGCATGCCAGAACGGGCAAAAGGGCGTAGTCATGGCATTTCTGAAAAAAGACAACATCAATGTCAACGCAGTGGACGAGATGGGCCTTTCCCCTCTCCACTATGCCTGCAGAAAAGGCTACCGGGACATTGTCAAGCTTCTGCTGGGCAAGGATGCGGATGTGAACCAGATTTCCAACACCAACGTCACTCCCCTGCACATGGCCGTGCAGTCCGGCAACAAGGAGATCATCCAGCTGCTGTCGGAGGCGGGAGCGGATCTCAACGCCACGGACAAGGCAGGCAAAACCGCCCTGATCTATGCCATGGAAGCCAGGAAAGCGGAAGCAGCAAAATATCTGATGGAACTGGGCGCAGACATTTCCATTATGGACAACCAGAACCACACCGCTCTGGATTATGCCAATGCGCTGGGCCTGATCCAGCTTGTGGACAGCCTTTCCGGGGAAAGTTCCGGCAATGCCGACGCCTACGGCAACACACCGCTCCACCAAGCCTGCATTAACGGACAGGGCGAGGTGGTAAAAGCCATGCTGGCCAAAGGGGATATAGATCTCAACGCCCGCAATGACGAAAAACTGACCCCACTCTTTATGGCTGTCATGAGTGATAATCTGCTGATCGCCGACCTTTTGCTGGAAGCCGGGGCAGATCCCAATATCAGCGGCGCTGACGGCAACTCCCCCCTGCACATTGCGGCAAGCAATGAAAATGAGCATATCATAAAAAACCTCCTGGCCCATGCCGCAAAAATTGACGAGCGCAACGAGGACGGCGAGACGGCGCTGATCATCGCCGCCCGGCATGGGAACAACTATATTGTGGGAACCCTTTTGGACAACGGAGCCAATGTCACCTATGTGGATGCCATGGAACACACCGCCCTGTACTACGCCACCGAAGGCGGCTACAATGATATTGTGGAGAAACTGCTGATTGCGGGAGCCGAGAACTAAAAAGCTTTGCATGCTTGTTGCATGTTCTTTATGGAAGCAAGTAAAAGCAGGCAATTACAGATTAAAAATGTCTGCTTTTGCTTACTTAAGCTGATTCACCCAAATGTAAATAGAGATAATTTTCATTTTGAATTTGCTTAACCTGCGAATCTATAGCCTATCAAAAAACACTTTCCAAGTAAATGTTTTCGAGGTATAATAAAGCCAAAGTCAAGGCAGATTGTTATTTACAACGAGTTGTTTCCAGACAGCTTTCCCACAGTCTGTCACACAACAAGTCAGCAATCACAAATCTCACTACAATTTCAACGTTATAGCGAGGAGGCAAAGCAATGAGTACATTAGATGCTACTGTATCCATGGTTCAAAGATGCACGGAAGAAGAATTGCAAGTCGTTCAGCAAGTAATTCGGCAATTCTTTCTAAACAGAAGCACACAGACCACTACGAAAAGCCAATTTCTTGAGGAATTGGATATTTCCAGAAAACAGTATCAAAACGGTCAATGCCAGGAAGCCCATCAAGCATTGTCAGAACTGAGGGAAAAATATGGACTATAAAGTAATATTGTCTGATTTTGCGAAGCTTCAGCTGGATGATATACTTTTTTATATTTGTATGACACTCGGCAACGAGACAGCTGCCAGCAGAGTTTTGCAGGATGCCGAACATACCATACAGAAATTGACTCAGATCGGCGGCTCTTTAAAAATATGTGATGAACCTGAATTGGCACAATATGGTCTCCGGCTTTCCCCTCCGTCTCAAACAAAATCAACGTATTCCTGCCCTCTCTGAGCAGAGGAGCCGGAATATACAGCCTCCTCTGGGGACCGATCTCCCAGAAACGCCCCAGGTTAAACCCGTTTATAAAGGCACAGCCCTTTCCAAATCCCGCCGTGTCAAGAAACGTATCGCCAGGCTTTTGCACCTCAAACTCAAACTGGTAGAACCCGGGAACGCCTGCGGAATATTCCCCAGAAAAATCAATCTTTTCAAGCTGCTCTTCGTCAAGGGGCAGCGGAAAAATCTCATACCCAAAATGACGGTGGTCATTGATTTTCACTCCGCCCAGAATGCCCTTGCGCTGGTTTTCAAGCCCAGTGCCGAAATTCTCCCTGCCGATATTTTCACACAGCAGATCAATGCGCCCGCCTGCCCGCTTCTCCCGGGGCTTAAACTCCTCCTGCATATTTTCCGCAAACGCCGTGTACACATATTGGCCGTCATGGCAGCATATCACCCTGTCCGCCGCGTTTTCCAGACGGATGCTGTCCACCGACTCGCCATCCCTGATTTTCAGACGATAGAGAATATACCCGTAACTCTGCCCCATGTCCTCCATCGAAAGAGGGAACGGGGAATACACGGGCTCGGCCATTTTCCCAATCGCCGAAAACAAATCCGTTTTTCCGCTACAGGGAATTTCCCCATAGGCTTTCCGCCGGATTTTTGTTGTGAGAGGTATCTCCTCAAAGCGCCTGTACTTTGATACTACCTCCTTAAAAAGCCTGTATTTCTCCGTGATCTGCCCGTCCTCAGTGAGAGGCGCGTCATAGTCGTAGGAGGTCACATCGGCGGTTCTGCTGCGCAGATATAGGGTGACGGGCGGACGATCATGTACAGGCCCAGTTCCTTTGCGGTTTCAATAAATCTGCACAGATCATGCATCCCCTCCCACAGGAATTTCCCCTTATCCGGCTCATGAAAATTCCAGGGCACATAGGTTTCAACCGTATTGCACCCCATATTCACCAGCTTTTCAAGGCGATCCCGCCAGTACTCAGGCACTGTTCTGAAATAGTGGACTGCTCCGGAGATAATCTGAAATGGCTTTCCGTCCAGATAAAAAAGTTCCTTGATCTCAAACATTATGGTATCCTCCTCTATTTAGAGTCCCGCATATTCCCAGCAGGTACACGGGCCGGTGATAAATATTCGGGTACATACTGTCGAAATTTAATATATAAACTTAAACAATGTGGCGCCTGCAAAGACTCCTGAAACCAAATTCAGGCAATAAGACGGTACATCACTGTCTCCGTCATAGATGAAGAATCGCTCATTGGATGATCCGGTTCCATACATCCATATACGCATCAGTCTCCCGTCGTCATATTCACAGACATACTGGCTTTCGTACTCATACGCCTGGGGCAGTTCTTCCGGGGACATACCATGATAAATATCCACCTCATCCAGTCGGTAATGCTCACTTAGATTGTACTCCGCATATACACCATAGGGATCCTTTTCCCGGCAATCTATCTCCACACACCCCTTAAACATAAATCCCGACATGTCCTCAAGGGACTCCCCGGGATAATCAAAGTAACCGCAGCCCAACTCCCTCTCCGGGTCATAATACAGGGTAAGAATAATATCCGAATGAGACCATACATTTTCAGAAGAAGATTCATTGCGCCACTGGTATTCATAAAACTTATCCTGCGGAGACAGACCCACCTGGCGCAGAAACGCCTCCGCCCCATCCCTGGGAATATCCGCTCTATTGTCATAATCCTTATCCTCCAGGCGGACGAAATCCAGATAACGGGGATATAGTTCCAGATAGGCAGTAGGTATCATGGCATCCTCTTCATAAATAAAGTAATAGTCTTTTTCATATTCAGTTTCTACATAGAGCAGCCGTTCCCTCTCGTCATATACATCGCTCCGCTCACCGCCCACAGCCACATACTGAAAATATTCCTCATTGTACTGGTATACTTTTTCCCGCAGGCTTCCCTCTTTCCGGTAATAAAAGAAAACCGTAAAAATTTCCTCTTTCTCAGAACCGCCATCCTCCGTCTGCATCTCACCGCCCAGATGATAGGCGCAAAGCCTGCCATCTTCATCATACTCATAGAACTCCTCAAATTTTAATATAGGATAATATTTCCGCAGAACATAGGGAACTCTGTCAACATGCAGCGCACCGTCATCATACTGGATTTTTGTAATGTAAGGATTCGTATAATCCCAGTATGAAGCCCCTGCTGACTTGTCATAGCCCGCCAATTCAAACCCCAGTAAATCAATGCCTGCCTCCGTCTCCTCATATTTCAGCCCACACCCCCGGCCAGTCCCCCCGTCAAAGTACAGTTCCAGCTTGGGCTCTCCCTCCAGATTATAAAAGCAGACAGGACTTACATCCTCCACCCCATAGTCCTGCAGATACTCCTCTGCGGACTCCCCGTCCAGCAGTTCGAATATGGTGTGTTCATAGGGGTTCTCCCTGACGGAGGTTTCCGGCTGTGGTGTATTTTCCGGGGACTCCTTCTCCGGCTGTGGTGTGTTTTCCGGGGACTCCTTCTCCGGCTGTGGTGTGTTTTCCGGGGACTCCTTCTCCG
>CAJUCT010000003.1:12263-16564 GCA_910585015.1 uncultured Acetatifactor sp. | reverse complement strand
GCTGTGGAAATGCGGACTCCCCGCCGCAGCTCACAAGCCATAAGGCACACACAGCGCCCCACAGGCAAAATATCCATTTCCTCCTGTGTTTAGTTCGCACTCTGCTGTCCTCCTTTGCTTTTACATATGTTATCCTCTTTTTCCATATCCCCTTAAGATCGAGCAGCAGCCACTCCCTTATTCCCTGGGAATCTGCCCGATCTGCCGCAGATTACCTCCATCTATATCCATGCGATAGACAGGATCAGGCTCCTCCCCTATGTATACCTTCACTATAATCTCGCCGCCGCTGATGTCCATTATCTCTATCTGCCGATCCCTATAGGGCGTCTCAAATACGCTTTCCTTTCCGGTGCCATCCATATTGATTCGATTCAGCCGAAAAACAGCGCCGTCGTCCTCCTCAGCATTTTCCCCATTTTCCGCGGACTTATAGACTGCGCTGTAATATATCCTGTCTCCATAGACTTTCATATTATCAGTAAAGGGGCCATCCTCCTTTGCCAGCACATGCAGGGACTTATCCTGCCAGCGGTACATGGCCAGATAGTACTGCTGCTCGTCCTGGCCATCATGGCAGAAGGTATATAGCACACCCTTCTCATCGTAATAAATGCCATTGTAAAGCAATGATTTTCCCGGCATTTCTATCATCTCCCGCGAAAGCTCGATTCCCTCCGCAAGTATAATCTCCCGTACCTCCCAATCCGTCACCTGTTCCGGCGGGCTCCCCCAGCGTTTACTGGCCTGATAAAGAGTAGGCGGCTCGTCCAGTCTCAGCTCATATTCCAGATCATAGCCCTCGGCCTCCATCTCGGCCTCCTCCATCATCCAGACTGTATCCTTGTCAAAATCTTCACTTCGTATCTTCCGGGTACGGACACCCTTCTCCCAGTCATCCGTCACTTCATTCACTATATATCGCCCAAACATAGAAAATACTTCCGACCAGGTCAGATACCAGGTTCCGTCCCTGTAAGTATAGGTATACGTCTCTGACCACTTCCATGCGCTTCCGCCATAAGCGCTGGTAGTAAAAGAATTCCCCTCCGCCGTCAGCGGTTCATAGGGATCTCCAAACGGCCCTCCTTCATCCCATGTCGGAATCAGATTTTCATTCTGAAAGTCCAGACGATATTGCCCCGGGCCTTCGCTCTCTATCGCAAATAGAATTCGAAAATCCGTGGAGTCATACCCTACCTCGCCTTTCTCCACGTCACGCGGCACCTCCTGCACCCCCACATAGTCCGTGATGTTGTCCCCATTGTAATCCAGTTCCACGCTGTCCATAAGCTCCCAGCCCTCCGGCACAAAGTCGGAAAGTTCACTTCCCATAGCTGGCAGCGTGGGCACACTGGGTATCGTCCCCGCAGCAGATATCTGTTCTCCTTCAGACTCCGCTGAATGTGCTGGGCTGTCCTCCGGCAGATCCGCTGTATTTTCTGTCACACCATTCTCTGGCAGTCCTTCTGACGGTTCCGTAATTTCATTCCCCGAAATATCCGCTGTCTCCGTTTCGGTAATTTCCGTTGTCCCCGGTATTGACTGCCCGGACGATGCCCCCCCACATCCGGTCAGGGTAACCGCCCCTATTACCAATATCACAACCCTTGATGCTATTTCCCTGCCAGACATATGCACTCCCCACTCTTTTCCCTGACGGTCTGTACTGCCTTTCCCTTAATCCTAAGCTTCTTCCAACTGTTCAAAATATTTCGCGTCCACTTTCTTGGCAAGCCATACACCGTTCTGGGACCGATAAAATGGAAATCCGTCCCGGTGCATATCACCGCTGTGGATTTTCAGAACCACGGGACGGCCATGCCGTTTTCCCACCACACGGGCTGTCTCCACATCCCCCGAGAGATGGACATACAGCCTGCTCATGGGCAGCAGGCCCTGCTGCCGGATGCTTTCAAGAAACCTATATGCCGTGCCATGGTACAGATACTCCGGAGGCTCCAGCTTTGCCAGTTCCACATCCACCGGAATGCTGTGCCCCTGGTTGGCACGGATTAATGTCCCGTTTTCATTAAATGAATATCTCTGCTTTTTGTCCGTCCTGACAATCTCCTCCAAAATCTTCCTGTCAATTCTCTTCCCGGCAGCATTCACGCCTGCTATAAGCGCCTCCACATCGGCCCAGCCGTGTTCATCCAGCCCTATGCCTGCATCCTCCGGTCTGTGCCGCAGCACCCGGCTGATATACTTGCTCAAAATATCTAATTCACTCATCTCAGTTCTCTCCTATCTTTCCCCACACCTGCGCAAATGCCCGGTAATTGCCTGCGCAGGTGATCACGTCACAGACCGCCCGCTTTGGGTCCCTCATAAAGACCACCCCCGGCGTGTACATACCTCTGTTTTGGTACATGGCCCTGTTTTTGTTCTGATTGTTCCAGTCATAAAATTGTCCTGTCATCTGCGAGAGTACATTGTATAAATTTCCGTTTCCTTTTATCGGCTTTCCACCTTCCTGCCTCCGGCCCAGCCACATTGGAAATCTCACAGAAAACCCCTTTTATTGTGGATCCTGCAACAGGGAAACCACCCACTCCTGATACTCCTCTCCGATCTTCAGTTCCAACTCCGTCTCTATTCTGCCGCGGGTACATGACACCTCCTGGCCATTTATGGGATTATATCCCTTCTTTTCATAGACAGAATGATATAACCCAATTCCCCGCTTTTGCCAGCCGGGCAGCTCATTGTAATTGATGCCCTCAGAGAAGAGCAGTTCGTTTTTCCAGGCAACGGACTTCCCCTCTATCATCCCCGTGGCCTCCCGGGCGGACGATCCCTTTTTCCGCAGCATCCAGTAGCAGTGGGCATTCAGGGAATTTCTGTGGGCATCCTCCTGCCGCCAGGAAAAATAGTCCCTGACACATCGTAAATTGGGCAGCGGCACCACACGGCTGTCAAAACAGGCGGCAACGCCCAACTGCAGCGACAGATGGGCGCTGGCCTCCCCGGCCAAAACGGAATTGATTTTTCTGGTTTTCCTGCCAAAGGTATTGTCGTCCGGGTGAAAGAGCAGGGAGATCTCGTCGCTCTCCGTGTACCCGTACACAATCCGAAATCCGCACTCCAGCAGATGCCTTGTGGTATCTACCATAGCATCCCGGAACCGTATGTCAAAGGGAGCCTCAAACGCACAAATCTCCTTGGTCAGCCGGGTAAAGTTTCTTCCGTCCAGTCGCGCTGCCAGATACATCTCCGGCAATATCACCTGATCCAGGGATTGCTCAAAACGTCTCATCTTTTCGTCCAGCTTTTCAAAATTCATAATGCCCTCCATGTCGCCGCTCCGCGGAGACTAAAAGTTTCTCCAGTTCTCGATTGCAAACTCATCCCGCTCCATTCGAACAAAATATAAATGGTCAAAGCCCTCCCCATAGGACGGCAATTCCAGACGGTTGGAAGTACACGCGATGGCCTTGTCAGGGACACACGCCTTCCCCTGCCTCCTGTGGTTCCTGGCCATGCAGTCCGCAACCACCGACTGAAAAAAATACCCGTCCACCTGATAGCCGTGTTTCCTGGCGGCAGAGATGTATTTCTCCCGCTCCAAAGCCGTAGGATTGGTATTGTCCACCACAAAAGAGCGGCCTTCCCGCAGACACTCCTCCAGCAGCAGCCGCTCCTTGTTTCTGGTATGCAGGGTGTCCAGGTTGATATGCACATAATCGTCCTTCCACATGCGATGATAGCAGGTGGATTTCCCGCTGGCCTGCAGCCCTATTAAGATAATTGCATGTTTTTCCATGGTTTCCTCTGCTTGTATAGCATAAATTGATTTGCAATATTGTGTTAGTCAGAACTTGCATGTTCTGCTATCCACTGTTCAAAATTACCTTCCGGATTATTTAAACCAAATGTGTACTTTAAATTGTCATATGCAGCTTGTGTATGCGGATGGTCTATTCCTAACCTGTCTAATAGAATTATATATGCTTTGAAGAAATATGGAATTGCCATTTTATATTTTCCCTGACTCTCATACACTCCTGCCAGGTTATTATAGCCTATGGCAGTATCCGGGTGTTCCTCTCCCAGCACTCTCTCCCTTATCCGCAGGCTCTTTTCATATAGTTCTTCCGCTTCCCTGTACTTTCCCTGACTCTTATACACTCCTGCCAGATTATTATAACTTGCGGCAGTATCCGGGTGTTCCTCTCCCAGCACTCTCTCACTTATCCGCAGGCTCTTTTCATACAGTTCTTCCGCTTCCCTGTACTTTCCCTGGCTCTTATACACTCCTGCCAGATTATTATAACTTGCGGCAGTATCCGGGTGTTCCT
>CAJUCT010000003.1:0-12163 GCA_910585015.1 uncultured Acetatifactor sp. | reverse complement strand
CCAGATTATTATAACTTGCGGCAGTATCCGGGTGTTCCTCTCCCAGCACTCTCTCCCTTATCCGCAGGCTCTTTTCATACAGTTCTTCCGCTTCCCTGTACTTTCCCTGGCTCTTATACACTCCTGCCAGATTATTATAACTTGCGGCAGTATCCGGGTGTTCCTCTCCCAGCACTCTCTCCCTTATCCGCAGGCTCTTTTCATACAGTTCTTCCGCTTCCCTGTACTTTCCCTGGCTCTTATACACTCCTGCCAGATTATTATAACTTGCGGCAGTATCCGGGTGTTCCTCTCCCAGCACTCTCTCACTTATCCGCAGGCTCTTTTCATACAGTTCTTCCGCTTCCCTGTACTTTCCCTGACTCTTATACACTCCTGCCAGATTATTATAACTTGCGGCAGTATCCGGGTGTTCCTCTCCCAGCACTCTCTCACTTATCCGCAGGCTCTTTTCATACAGTTCTTCCGCTTCCCTGTACTTTCCCTGGCTCTTATACACTCCTGCCAGATTATTATAACTTGCGGCAGTATCCGGGTGTTCCTCTCCCAGCACACGCTCCCTTATCCTCAGGCTCTTTTCATACAGTTCTTCCGCTTTCTCGTACTTTCCCTGGCTCTCATACACTCCTGCCAGATTATTATACCATGCGGCAGTATCCGGGTGTTCCTCCCCCAGTACCCGCTCACTTATCCTCAGGCTCTTTTCATACAGTTCTTCCGCTTCCCTGTACTTTCCCTGACTCTTATACACTACTGCCAGATTACTATAACTTATGGCTGTGTCCGGGTGTTCCTCTCCCAGCACTCTCTCACTTATCCTCAGGCTATTTTCATACAGTTCCTCCGCTTTCCCGTACTTTCCCTGGCTCTTATACACTGCTGCCAGATTATTATAACTTGTGGCCGTGTCCGGGTGTTCCTCTCCAAGCACTCTCTCACTTATCCGCAGGCTCTTTTCATACAGTTCTTCCGCATTCCCGTACTTTCCCTGATAATAGTACACATCAGCCAATGCCTGATCAATCCTCGCCACTCCCAGATGCTCCGATCCAAGCAATTTCTCCCTGATTTCCCGCGCTTTTAACAGCAGTTCTTCACTTTCCCTGTAATGTGCCCTGTCCCTCTCTTCTCTGGCCTGCTCAAGCATTTCATTGGCTTTTGCCAATATCTGTTTTGCCTCCCCTAAGTCCCACTCCCGCTCTTCCACAGACCCGTCTGCCAAGGGATGCAATTCCTCCTCGTCTTCGCGGCTCGTTTCATAATTATGAAACATAACCCGAAGCTTTATAAAAGAATAAAAATCATATGCCCCAGTCGCCAGCCTGTCATCCCAATAGGGCGTGACCAGGAAAATTAAGTTCTTACCCAGTCCCTCCAGCATATCCCTGCTGAAATTCAGACGATTTAGGCTTTCCTCGTTCTGCACCGCAAGATGAAAATTGGCAAGAAAAAAAGTCTTTATCTCCGGCAGGCCGGAAACCCACTCCTGTAAGTTGCGGAAGGAATATGCCCCCGGATGCCGCATATAGTCATAGACACCCACTGCGCCCTGCCTGTAAATCCTGACAATTTCACCCTGCATCTCTTCATCAGCCACTGCCAGATATATTCCCTGCTCCGATTTATTTACAATCCAGCCTAATGTCCGATACCCCTCCTGTCTACTCTCCAGCATCCTCGATCAGCCCCTGTTCCTTAAAGAATTTCACCACAAGCGGATGGACATTGTGCCAGCGTTTCCCGTTATATTCCAGCACCACTGATGCCTGCAGCATTTTCAGCAGCATCTCCTTATCCTCTATCCGCTCCTTATTAACACTGTAAATATTCAGCAAAAAATTATAATCCTTCTCCTCAATCCTCCTGGTCAGGGATGTTTTCAATTCCTCCAGCGCGCGCTCCGCGTCCTCCATGGAAATGCTTTCACTGTCCCTGCGTTCTGCCCTTTTTGCCGACGCGTTGATCACATGGAACAAATCCCTCAGAGAACCGCCAGTGTACCGAATCAGTTTTTCCAAAACATCCTTGTCAAACAGTTCAAAATTCGCGCGTTTTCTCACGATCTCAAGAATGATTTCGATACCCTCCCTAAACGGCTGGTTATCTATTGTCTCAATCTTGATCATCGGAAGCGTCTTGGTTATGAAATAGCTTTCCATAGCCGAAAACCTTGCATCATAAGAAAGCCCGATGGGGAAAGTATATATGACCGGAAATGGCATTCCCGAAAGAATCGCCGCATAGTTATAAAATACCTTCCATGCGTCCTCCGGATTCAGTTTATCCAAGTCCTCAAATATAATAATCGGACGCTTTCCGCCAGCTTTCGCGGTGATTTTTTCTGCCACATACCCCAATATCCCGATCCACTCACTGGATCGAACGCTGATTTTTCTCCTGTATTCTGTCCTTGTCTCCTCATTGTATTTCAAATCGGTTTTTATCTGTGTGAAAATATTCAGCAGGCCCGCGAGAATCCCCTTGGTTTCCGTTCCCACCCCTGATTCCAGAGAAAGAGTCTCTGCGTTCTGCGCTGTCACGGTCTCTGTTCCCTCGCGCCAGAATCTCCTGATTTTTTCCAGCACATCTGTTTCCATCTCACACTCTAGCTCTTTGGCAATTTCCAGCAATGCCTCCCCCATTAAAATAAAAAGGTCAGAATATACAATGCTGAACAAATCCAAATCCCTGCTGCAATTGACCGTTTTTACATGATATCCATTGGAAACCAGCCTCTCGGACATTCGATTTAGTTCCGTACTCTTTCCGCATCCCCTATGTCCCAGCAGCAGACATGCGCTGCTTTCTTCCGGGCTGCGGCAAATATCATAGATATCCTCAATGGGAGAATAATACTTATCACTTGTGCGGTATTCCATTGTATCTTTGCAGTAAAACTCCGCCATCTGCTCCTTTTGCAGGGGGGCCGGCGAAAAAGCATTTATAATCTCAGAGATTTTATTAGCATATTTCATCATAAACTCCTTCTATGATATCGACCGCTGTCTTTAGGAATGGTCTGATATTACTTCTCCCAGGGAAATTCTTTGGAACCCTGTCCTATTTCCCGATCTGCTTATCCTCGCTCAGAATATGGTTCACCAGCCAGTCCGTGATCAGCCGCAGCATATCCTCGATCGCCTCGTCCTGATTCTCGTCGATGGCATCCAGATCCCAGCCTTCTATGGTCTCCCGCAAGGCGTTATGCTGGCTTAACTGGGTAAACATCTTCTTATACCCGATGGACTTCATATATGCCTCTTCATGTTCAAAATGAGTGAGGGTATAGTCCCGCAGCTGCTCCAAAATGTGCCGGATATTGTCATACTTGTCGGGAATAAATTCTTCACACTTCAACTCATAGAGTTCGTTCGCAATCTCGAAAAGTCTCCTGTGCTCCTGGTCGATCTGCTCAATCCCTGTCACAAACTCCTCTTTAAATTCATACATAAGCTTATCCTCCTATAATCTATATTTCATGTTTTCCGACTATGCCGGATATGCGGCAGAGCATAAAGTCTTCAGTTCTTCCGCTTTTTCTTCGTCAAAGCAGTCCTTATTCAAAGGATCCGACAAAATGGCAAGAAGCTGTTCCCTGCCCGGTTGGGCGCACATGGTCACGGCTTCCTTTAACAGAAAATAATCCTCTCCCGCCATCAGAAATTGCATGACTCTGACATGACCATGCCACATTCCCTCTTTGGGAACCTCATCCAGATGCTCCAACAGAAAACATATGCCTTCTTTTCCATAATGTACCGCAATGCCGCATACAATTCTGGCCAGTTCATGCATCATGGTAATTTCAAAACATTCATCATCAAACATATGCAGCAGCGCCACCATGTTCTCCACTGTAAACATCTGCGGAGCCTCCGCAAATTCCCTTTGAATGTCCAAAAAATCTACCAACGTATCCATATCCATCCCATCCTCATCAAATATGGGAATAAACTCCTTTTGGACGCCATCTAAATAATCCATTTTCTCCTGCAGGGACATGCTCTTATAAGTTCCACGCCTGTAGTCCTTATATTTTTCCATCATTTCATCCTGCTTATCCCGCACCTCCAGATAGCGCTTCAGATAATGCAGCGTTAGCTTTGCATCCTCTGTCTGTGTGGCAGGATTATAATTTTTACTTATGCTGTAAGCCTCTGCGTCACTCACAATGCCCAGCCGCCAGCCGGACGGTATGATGCTATATTTAAAAATATAACAAATCTTTCCTCCTTCATCAGCCAATTGCCCCACATACTCTATTTTATATCTCCTATTCCGCGCATAGGACTGAGTTGATAACCATTTATCAAATTGTCTGCAGGCTTTCTCGACATTCTTTTCCATCACTGCACCTCACATCTTATAAGATAGACTATGCTTCTAATTGACATCTCTCACTGGGGTTTAACATCAAAAAATCATGAAAAACATTCGTAGTTTTTCGGAAAGAGACTGTCTCCCCAGCATCATGACCCCCCACTCCTTTGCCTTCCGCCCAAAAGCCTTCAGATTTCCGTTGGGTGTCACACGCCAGGATCGCTGTGAATACTCCCGCATAACCGGATCAATCGAAGAAGCCAGCATCCTGGCTGCATGGTCGCAATTGAATGTATATATCTGATAGAGGGGCAGACCTTCCTCCTGGCTCAGCTGCTTAAGAGCCTGTCCGTATTCTGCTCTCCTGCCGTCGTCTTCCTCGCTGGCCCAATTTTCATATAGCTTCACATACCATTCCTCCGCCCCAAGGAAGGGCGCAGCCTGTTCCAAAATCACACCGTATTCCTCCGGCGAGATCGGCCTGTACAATGCCATATCATAATTGTCTGTGAGTTGGTCTCCGTCCAGCTTAAGATCTCCTGTCCGAAGAAATGCCTCTGTCTCCTCCGCAGTCATCATGCCTATACTCATTCTTCCCACGCCGCTCTTTCCCAAAAGGCTCTCACCCAGGGTCCGCTGCATTCCGTTGAAACTGAATACCCTTCCGCATCCTTCCCCGTCCACCACCAGCAGAATGCTGTGGCCCAGCCCCTTCATGCCGTCCGCGTTCACAATGTAATACAGCATACACTCCTCCCCGGGAAGGGAAACGCCGCGCTCCCCAAGGCCCATGGAGACACGACACAAATAGACTGCCGCCAGAGCTATTATACTGTACAGTGTCAGGTGCTTGCGCCGCTTTTTCTTTGTTTTCATTATACACAGGCCCCCGGCAATTTACAATAAGCAGGAAAGCAGATGATATATCATAACAGCTTCCCGGTTCCGTCAAACACAGGAAGTTCTTCCAGACGGCCCTCCAACTGCTTTAGTGCTTCTTCCGTTCCGATCTCCTTTAGCTTCTGCAGTTCCTCTTCTTTCAAAGGGACAATCCAGAGCAGATTGATTTTTTCTCCCATATAGTCAGGATAAAACGGTGCGGCTATCTGCGGCAAAAGCCGGGAGTTTAAAAGCCACACGGCGCTGAAGCCTTCTATCGTATTGCAGGGTATGGTATGCCCGTGTCCCAAGAAGCTGATCTGCAGCCAGGGAAGACGGGATTGGGCCGCAATATAAGAGTACATTTTCGCGCATATCTCACTCTGTCCCTCCGATGCCGCAAAGCCCAGCTCTATCCTCCTATAATCCGCCGCCTCCCCCTGGTAATATTGCTCTACCTGGGGCATGGGAAGCAGGCTCACCCCTACGGTGATGCCGTAACGCACTCCATCCCTGATACCCTGGACCAATACCTTGGGGGGAAATTTTTTACCGTCAATTCCCAAGTATTTCTCCGGCTTTCCGAAAAAGTCCTCCAAGGCTTTCTCATGCGGCTGCCGCACTTCCTCCCAATATTCACCCTCGAAATGATTCCAAAACTCCCGGCTTTTGGACACTCTGGCCCCCAGCACCTCTTGTGCCGGGGCAAGTTCCCAGGCATAGGGAGCCGTGCCCCGGGCGTATCTGGAATATCCGTTAAATCCCTGATAACCGCTCCATCCGGGGATTACACAGATCAGCGTATCTCCCTCCAAAAGTGCCGCCGCATCCCCCTCTTCAAACCAGACGATGGACAGCTTATCCCGATCCAGACGGATACCGCCCGCGTCATGCTTCACATACTCTTCGGGCATGGCCGGCGCCCTGCCGTATTCCATCGCGTCCACATCAATCCTATCCGGCGCCTTTCCCACGTTGCATATCCAACAGCTTCTCATATACGCGTTCTCCGTTCCCGCATGGAACCAGAGATAAAAATAACAGCAGGTGTCGCTCTCCTCCACAAATGCCTGTATCTGGCAGCAGGGGGACCAACTTTCCGCTAAAATCTGCGGCTCTGCCTTTTTCTTCTTTTTCCCAAACATATGGCTCTCCTTTGTCACTTTATATTTTTTGGTCAAACATAGACGTATTGCCGTTATCTGTCATGTTCACAAATGCATACTTATCATTATGCGGAAACAGCAGTTCCATATATAGATTTCCCAGCAGATTCTTTACTTCATCGGTATCAATATTCGCCACCGGAATCTCATTGATTTCCAGACGTTTTAGATTCTCCAGAACCTTTTCTATACTCTGCCATTCGTAAGCTTCCGGCTCCGGTACATCACCGGATGTATCCACGATTTCCGGCTCCATAATGGATTTTATTTCGGGAATGTTATATATAACATTTTTACAAGTTTTCTCAAAACACTCCGGATCATATTCTGCCAGATAGGCCAGATCATCCATAGTCAGTGTTCTCTTATTGTGTATTTTAAGATATATATTGATAAGATAATTGTCTTTTCCCATAATCCCCTGCCTTCCGTCATTCTTACACTTTAGCTCTTAACTGTAAAAATCGGTTCCATCCGGGCCACCGGGGCCGCCATATCGTGCGTTGTATGTACCGCAATCACTTCATCAATATCCTTATAGGCATAGGGCGCCTCCGCACGGATTGCCTCCTCCCATTTTTTCAAGATATCGGCTCTGCCTTTTAAATCCGCGCGTTCCGGGTCAATGGGCGTAATGATATGGAACTTCTCCATAAACTGCCGAAAGGCTTCATAGTTCCCCTTGATGGCATCCCCACGGGACTTTTTCCGTCCGGCGCCGTGGCTGGCGCTCCAAAGACAGTCCGGACTGCCCAGCCCCCGAAGCAGATAGCTGGAACTGCCCATGGAGCCGGGTATCATCACCGGCTCGCCATAATAAGCGAACTCCGTGCCCGTCATTTCCGCACAGCCCCCGGCACAGCAGGCTCCCTTCCGGTGGATATAATACGCTTCCCCGGCAATCTGCTTTTTCCAGATATAATTGTGGGGAGCGTCGTAAAGCAGATCCATCTCGCACTCCCCCAGCACATCGGTAAAAACATCCTGAATCATGAACCCCAAAAACAAACGATTGGCAAATCCGAAATTGGCGGCATTTCCGGAAGCCGACCAGAAACGGTTCCATGCGTCCCCCGCCGCGCCATTCTCCGGTATCGGGTAGATCTTGTTCTCGGGATGAGTCATTCCCGCCGGATAGATCCCCTGGCAAATCTTACGATTCAGCAGACCGCTGTGATGTCCGATTGTCAGTGAGCCCGTATGGAGCATCACTGCCACGGCTCCCTTTTTTATATTCCAGGCGTTGGCGGTCTGACCGTCATAAATCTCGGCCACCCGCTGCACCTCCAGAAAATGATTGCCCCCGCCGATGGTCCCAATCTGATCATCATAAGAGGGCTGGTCATAACTGCCGATAAAATCCTCCAGCCCCTCCGTATACTCCGCCTTCAGGCTCCCGCCAAAGACGGTGCGGCTTAACCATTTCTCCTGAATATCCGGCTGAAAATACCGCCACAACCCGCTCTTGCCACCGTCGCGACTGGTCTCCAATAACCCCTCAAGACCATACCGGAACAATGCCTGCCGCTGTCTACCCGTCATGGGAATCTGTCTGCCGCCTTCAAAAAAAATGTGACGGATCTTTCTGGTCAATTCGGGAAGTTTCTCACGAATCTTTTCCTCCGACAGATCGGTGGTATAAAACCGCATACCGCAGTTAATGTCGTTTCCCATGGCCTGAGGGACCGCAAAACCTTTGGTCATCATCACGGTTCCAATCGGAATGCCCGCCCCCTTGTGAAAGTCCGGCGTCAATACAATTTTCTCAATGCGCGGCTTCCCTCCCTGGAAGAAATCCGGTACAGCCCTCAGTCTCTCCAAAGTTTCCTCCAGCGCTGTCATCTGACGCAGTTCTTCCGACGCATTTTTATCCGGCCCAGAACCCTCCGGCAGATAGCAGTCTATTTCACAATTTCGGTCTTTATACTCAATTTTATGTACCATACGCTCAATCCCCCCAAAGTGCCATAGCTGAAAATAGCAGGCCCCCTACCCCTGCCCCATTCTCTGTCTTCCGGGTTTCCTACACAGTTTCTCTGGCTTCTTCGCAATATCTCTTACCTCTATTATACACAGCCCCGGGCAAATTACAACAAGTGAAAGACTTGTATCCCATTATACCTTGATCTCATGCGCTTCAGCGCATATTCTGTTCAGAAGAGCTAAGCGCAAAGCGGTTTGCTCACTATACCTTGATCTCATGCGCTTCAGCGCATATTCTGTTCAGAAGAGCTAAACACAAAGCGGTTTGCTCACTATACCTTAGTCTCATGCACTTCAGCGCATATTCTGTTCAGAAGAGCTAAGCGCAAAGCGGTTTGCTTAGTCTGTGGTTCCGCCGCTGCGTCCGTATCAATTCCCGTTTCAGGTTATACCTTAAAATACCCCATGGGTCAGTCACTCCCATGGGGTAAAATGTAATTCTCTTATATTCCCAAGGCATCCGCAAAATCCCAGCTTTTATACAGGACCAGGTTCTCGCCGGATCCACTCAAAACAAAAGCGCACATTAAATACCTAACAGATCACTGTATGCTTTCAGCGCGCCGTCAGTGTCGTGGGCAAGTACCTTTTTTGCCAGAACCTTACCCAGTTGTACACCCTCCTGATCGAAGCTGTTCACGTTCCACACAAAGCCCTGATACATAACCTTATTCTCAAAGTGGGACAAAAGAGCGCCCAACGCCTGTGGAGTCAGCTGCTCGCCGGTGATGATGCTGGAGGGTCTTCCGCCTTCAAAATTCTTATTGCGGTTCTCGTCGGCCTTGCCACATGCAAATGCCACAATCTGCGCTGCCACATTTGCGCATAGCTTCTGCTGACTTGTGCTGTCCTGAATCACGACATCTCTGCCCATCTGACTGTTCTTAAAGCCCACAAACTGCAGCGGGATAATGTCCGTGCCCTGATGCAGCAGCTGATAGAAAGAATGCTGCCCATTGGTACCCGGTTCACCGAAGATAACAGGGCCTGTAGAATAATTAACAGGTTCGCCGAAACGGTTTACCGACTTTCCATTGGATTCCATATCCATCTGCTGCAGATGCGCAGGGAAACGGCTCAAAGCCTGTGAATAAGGCAATACAGCCGTATTCTGGTAACCCAGGACGTTGCGCTCATATACCCCGATCAGGGCGTCCAGCATAGCAGGGTTCGCCAATACATCTCTGTTCTGCGCAAGCCTGTCCTCCTCGGCCGCGCCGTCAAGAAACTGCGCGAATACCTCCGGACCGAAGGCCAGGGATAATACCGCGCCGCCCACACCGGAAGTAGACGAGAAACGACCGCCGATATAATCGTCCATAAAGAAGGCCGCCAGATAGTCATCACTCTTTGCCAGAGGCGAAGTCTCACTGGTAACGGCAATCATATGTCTGGAAGGATCCAGTCCCGCGTTTTTCAGGGCATCTTTCACAAAAGACTCATTGGTCAAGGTCTCCAGAGTAGTACCTGATTTGGATACCAGTATAAAAAGGGAGTGCTTCACATCAATGTTATTCAGAACTGCCGCCGCGTCGTCAGGATCTACATTGCTGATGAATTTGGCTTCCATCTTGAAGGTGTTGTTCACCTTGGCCCAGTTCTCCAGCGCCAGATACATTGCGCGGGGGCCCAAGTCACTGCCGCCGATTCCGATCTGTACAACGGTAGTAAACTTCTCGCCTGCCGCATTGGTAATCTCGCCGCTGTGAACCTTATTGGCCAATTCCGCAATCTTTTTCTGCTGCTCCACATAAAAGCCGCGCTTATCCACACCGTCGGCCACAACCGCATCGCCTAACTGTCCGCGGGTCATGTGATGAAGCACCATGCGCTTCTCTCCGGTATTGATCACCTCGCCGTTGTACACGGCTTCAAATTTCTCCGCAAGCTGCGTCTCTTCCGCCAGTTTCACAAGGGCCTCCAGCACCTTGTCATCCACCTGCTTGGCGGCATAATTATACGTAAGTCCTGCCGCCATGGGAACGCTGTAATTCTTCACGCGGTCCGCACCCTTCTCCCCGGCCATCACCTCCGCCAGATTTACAGGCGCCGCCTTTTGCAACTCCTGATACGCAGAAACAGTATCCAGATTTTTCCAAGCAACCATAATTGATCCATCCCTCCTACAATTTTTTATTTGAAATCAAAATGCTCTATAAAAAATATACTATCAAACAGATACAAATTCAAGTACATAAATCATCAAGCAAGAGATTTTTCGGAAAATTATTCCTCTACAAACGTAATAAACGTCGGATGCTCATATACATACTTTTCTATGATTTTCCACGCCTGCTCTCCGCTGAGCCGCTGGATCCATGCTCTCCTCAGTCCCAGAATACTCGTTCCCTTTCGCCTTTACTTATGATATGGTTCTCCATAACACACCTAAGTGCGAAAATTTTCATAGTATTATCTTAAAACAACTTTTGCCAGCTCTCTATTTCCCGCCTAAATCTTAGCTTTCCTGCACTTTCTGGCCTTCCTGAAAACTTCGCCTTTACTTATGGTACGGCTGTCCATAACATACCTAAATGCGAAAAATCTCGTAATATTATTAAGGACAGAAAATCTTTAAAATTTTCTGCCCTGTGATGCTCTACTTTTAAATGATATGATATTCCACATAAAGTTCCTGACGATATTCTTTATCCTGTGATACTTTGATAACGTCTGATAAACGGCCATCTTCACTTAAAAGTATTATTAATTTTGCCAACATTTCCTCACCTTTTTTCACATTCTCCTGGTCTCTCATCAACAATGTCATATACTCATGCCTCCATTCTCTATTCTTCTTGGCCTCTTTTACCGCTTCTTCCAATCTCTCCACATAGGCATCCTTCGGCTTCTTCCCTGCCACATAATCAAGGAACGCCTTTAATTCATCACTCACATCATCCAGAGTTCCTTTTGCATTGAGAAATATCTTTACCGCCTCATCACCCATGGAAATGCTGCCGTCTTCTTTACAGATATTTTCAAAGGTATAAATATGCCGTCCTTTCCCATATAAATCGAATGGACAGATAAATATAACATAGCTTCGCTTTAACTCATCATAAAGCTGCCCTTTATCAATAAGCTGCAGGTCTATCATACTCTGATAATACCGGCTTCTTTTAGGAAGTTCCTTTGTATGGCTTACCTGCATTTCTATGTCGTAAACAACTTCTTTCTCATCTTTTACATACACATCCAGCCTCACACTGCGGGCATCCATATCCAGGTTGATACTTTTCTGTAATTCCGGATATTCAATGCGTTCAATGTTCAAATCCGGGAGAATCCTCTGCAATAACTCTTTGCACAATTCCGGATTCTGCATGACCTTTCCAAACAGGAAATCATTGGATATGCTTAATTCTTCCCATTTTGTCTGCTTTGTTTCCATGTCTCCCATTTTATCCACCTGCTTTCTTTCCATAAACCACTGCCGGAAAATGTGTATTTTTCAAAATCCCTATTATCTATTTCTATTATACACAGACTTCTGGCAAATTACAATAAGCCGAGAACCTGTCTCTTGGAATTTTTGCTCTTAATCTTTTAAAATAACCAGCTTATTCTGGTAACACTCCACAGACACGCTGCAGCCAATCTCAAAGCCCCACTGCTCCACCCAATTCCCCTGCAGGATAATCTGCGGCACATTTTTCCCACTCCTTGTTGTAAATGAGTATGCTTTCATCCTCCGGGTAGCCACAGTATAACCCGAACCCGCATCCTCTGCCACCATACAGTTATTTAACTGAAATCGTTCCATGACCTGGAACATTCTTGACAGCATGGTTTCCTTTCCAAATCTGCACGTT